>JBIOIY010000001.1:0-247008 GCA_044450345.1 Thermodesulfovibrionales bacterium
ATGCCTTCTCCTATACCCTTCCCAAACATACTGGGGATGCTCCCCGGGATGACCTCTCTGGCCACGATGATGATGGGCGGGATGATCAAGAAGATCAACTGGCCTTCTATCCCTGAACTCGTCGATGCCTGCAAGGAGATGGACGTGAAGCTTATAGCCTGCACCCCCACCCTTGAAATGACCGGGGTCAAGAAGGAAGACCTCGTCGAGGGCGTAGTCGTTGCCGGAGCCGCAGAGTTCCTGGACTTTGCTCTCGATGCGAATATAAGTTTGTTCATATAAAGACGTCACTTCATTAATGCTTGACGTCATGAGGCAGATACTATATCCTTTTTTGAGATACTTTTTTCGTCGCAAGATAAGTGCCACAAGACCGCTAATCCGTAAGGAGGTGAGACATACCGGCTTTTCCTAAAAAAATCTAAAGGAGGTTTTTCGATGAAACGTTTCGTATTTCTGGTATTGGTCGTTTTGTTCGTGCTTTCCCTCAGCAGTCTTTCCTTTGCCACAAACGGCGATAATCTCATGGCTATCGGTCCTATTGCCCGTTCGATGGGCGGTGTGGGAATCGCGGCGCCCCAGGACGCCATCAGCGCGGTCTTCGCAAACCCGGCTGCGATGTGTTTCGGTCCATATTGTCCCGGGACTGAGGTAAACTTCGGCGGCACGCTTTTTATGCCGAAGATAGACGCATCAATAGTCGCCTCCGACGGCAGTGTCATCAGTGCAGGGAGTGACAAGAAGGTATATGCAATACCCGCGATAGGTCTGTCGGTGCCTATCACAAACAATTGGAGGTTCGGTCTTGCTGCCTACGGCGTATCCGGCCTCGGCGTAGACTATAGAGGCAGCGCCATTGATACTTCTCCTTTACCCGGCAGCGGCGGCACATTTCCGCTGGCACAGGGAGCATACACCCAGCTGATGATCATGAAATTTTCCCCCTCGCTCTCCTATCAGGTCAATAACAATCTCTCCCTCGGATTAGGTGTTCATATAGACTATGCGAACCTCGATTTAAGAAACGGATCTTCCGCCAATTACGGCATCGGCGCACAGCTCGGTGCGATATTCAAGGCATCAGACCAGATCACATTGGGCGCTACGTATGTATCCCCTCAGGAGGTCAAGCATAGAGACGTAATAAACTTTCCTCCCCTAGGACAATTCGACCTGAAACTCGAGTCGCCACAGCATGTTGGTGTTGGTATTGCGGTTGAACCTATAAAAAACACCCTTCTGATCGAGGTCGACGGACAATGGATCAACTGGTCAGGCGCGACAGGATACAAGGATTTTGACTGGAAAGACCAGTGGGTACTGGGCCTCGGCGTTCAATTCAAGCCGAGCAAGCAACTTGCCCTTCGCGCCGGTTACAACTGGGCCAATAACCCGGTGAGAGAACATGACAATTTTGCCGGGTTCAACCCCGCGAACCCCTTTCAGCCGCCCGTCACAAATGTTCAGGGCATACCTTTTCCCACCTACTATTATGAAACGTTCAGGATCATAGGGTTCCCGGCGGTAGCAAAACAGCATGTTACCTTCGGAATCGGTTATGATATCTCGAGCAAGTTCGCCCTCAACGCGGGCTTCACCCATGCCTTCAAAGAGACGATCAGTGAAAGCGGGACGTCGCCCACTTCTCCGGCTTCTACGACCCTTTCCTCGACTCTAAGCGAAGACAGCCTCGAATTCGGATTTACCTGGAGGTTCTAACTTAACCCAGACATGCAAGGGAGTGGAACACACTCCCTTGCATTCCTTTTTATCACATCTTCATGATAGCGATGCTTATGCCTTCTATGGTTGCAGCAATGAGCAAAAGGGGCAGGATGATGGTAAAGAAGATACTAAAGGCCTTTCCCCTTCTCTCACGGAACGTCTGTTTAGGGCCTCTTTCGAAATACCATATGCCCTGCCAAATACCGAGACCCCAGGCTGCGGATATCGCCGGCAATTCGAAAATCCCGTGAGGGACCAATAACAACATTGCATTTATTCTCTCAGCTGCGGTGAGATGCGAGAAGACGGCCCCGAGTAAGAGACCATTCGTAACAGCTCCAAACACAGGGATGATTCCAAGTAGCGGGCCCGATATGACCGAGATCGCGGCGGAGAGGCTGTTTCTCACAAATATCGAAATTATTATGAGCAGTGTTCCCTCACCGGATATCTGCCGGGCTATCCCTTTGATCGCGGAAATAAGATCATCGCCCCAGGAAGGGTTGTTCAATCCGATCAAAATGCCGGCAAGGAAGATAATCACTGCAACCAACAGGGCATTTCCAGCATTGCGCAGATCCAGGAATGCCTGAGCGTATTGTTTTTTGATATTATCCCGGGTTATTCTCTGAAACATATTTCATGACACCTGCGCCCTGTCTCAATAAGATATAAAGCTCTGCGGGTAGGAAAAGCATTACGCAAACCATTCACGCAATCGTGATCGGCACAGGTATGAAAGTGAGGATAAAAATGAACACCGCAAACCATCCTATCCTCTTTCTCGTTTGGTCAAGCGGTTCTTCGGAATAAATAATCGGCGGGTGTTTTGAGCCCAGAATAATCAAGAGGACCGCCCATACCAGCCATCCCTCCCATAGGAGAAGACCGAGACCGACCATCGCCCCGATCAGCACCTTCGACACCTTGCTGTGTCGCTCCCCGATCAGGGCGTATAAGATATGCCCGCCGTCAAGCTGGCCGATCGGGATTAGATTCAGCGCCGTAACAAAAAACCCGATCCACCCCGCAAAGGCCACCGGATGGAGAATAACATCATGACCGTCCGGCACGCTGCCGACAATCAGTCTCGTCAGCCCCTTAAAAAGCAGCGAATCACCGAGTGTAATCATGCCCTCTACCTTATGCACCGGAACGATCTTCGAAAGAAAAAGGCCGATTATCGTGGCGATGAAAGCGACAATGAAGCCCGCAATAGGGCCAGAGGCCCCTATATCCATGAGTGCATTTTTTGAGTGTATCGGCGACTTCATTTTTATAAAGGCGCCGAGCGTCCCGAAGAGTGTCGGTGCCGGAATGAAATACGGAAGTGTTGCCTGTACGCCGTGCTTTCTTGACGCAAGATAATGAGAGAACTCGTGCGCCAGGAGTATGCAGAGAAGGGTCGCAGAAAAAGGAAGACCAAGATAAATTTTGATTGGTTCCTTAAATATGTCGACCCCTTCGTTTAGGGCACCGACCGCAAGTGTCGAAAGAAACGTAAGCAGAAAGAGGAACACGTGGAGATAGGGGAACTTTCTCATTTCAGGACCTCTCCCTTCAGGTCATAATCGAACGCGGTCGTTATCTTCACTTTGACGAAGGTCCCTTTTTCGATCCCCTCTTCCTCGATAAAAACCACGCCGTCGATCTCCGGGGCCTGGGAATAAAGCCTTGCGATTGCGACACCGTCATCGACTTCATCCACCAGGGCCTTGAAGGTCTTTCCCACGAGACCCTTATTTTTTGACAGAGAGATTGCCGCTTGAGCTTCCATAAGCCTCTCATACCTTTCCTGCCTGGTCCGTTCAGGCACCTGCCCTTTCAGACTGAAGGCCCGTGTATCCTCTTCCTTCGAGTAGGTAAAAGCACCGAGCCTGTCGAATTTCATCTTGCGTACGAATGAGATGAGTTCTTCACTCTCCCCCTCGCTCTCCTGGGGAAAGCCGACGATAAAGGTCGTGCGCAGGCAGACTCCCGGAACAACGGCCCTGATCCTCTTGATGAGTTTTTCATAGTAATCTCTGCTCCCTCCCCTGCCCATCAGTTTCAGTATCCTGTCTTCAGAATGCTGGAGTGGCATATCGATATATTTGCAGACCTTTTTCTCCGAGGCTATCGTCTCAAGGAGATCGTCGTCTATAGATGTGGGATAGAGGTAAAGAAGCCGTATCCAGAATTCACCCTTCAGGGAAGCTATCTTCCTTATCAGTCTGCTGAGACCCCGTCCCCCTTTTTCTTTCCCGTACGACGTAATGTCCTGGGCGACCAGTATCAACTCCTTCACCCCCGAGCGCAAAATGTCTTCCGCCTCGCGCACGATATCTCCTGCATCCCTGCTCTTAAACGCTCCTCTGATCTTCGGAATTACGCAGTATGAACAACCCCTGTCGCAGCCTTCCGCGATCTTCAGGTATGCGTACGGCTTATCGCTGAACTGTCTCAGCATCGAAGGCCTTTGTTCAGCGTCAGCCCGCGGCCCCGTAACGGTTTCACAATACCTGACGATCTCGTCGTCCTCTCCTACTCCCCAGAGCGCATCGATCTCGGGAATCTCATCCCTCAGTTCTCCGCCGAACCTTTTTGCGAGACATCCATAGACAAGGAGTTTTTTCTTCCTCCCGGTATTCTTCACCCCGGCAATCCTCAATATCTCCTCGATCGATTCCCTCTTTGCCTCTTCGATAAAACCACATGTGTTCACCACGAGAATATCCGAGTCTTCGGGAGTCGTCGAATACGCAATCCCCCTGTCGCCCAGCTTCTTCAAAAGGTTTTCGGAATCGACAAGGTTCTTGGGACAACCAAGGCTCAGAAGAAATACTTTAGCCACGATTATGCTTAACCGCCCTGTAGATGAGGATATAGCCGAGTATTGCCGAGAAGCATCCCATCAATGTGTTGCCCACTATAAACGGCATAAGGAGATGTTTGAATTCATTAAACAAGACCTTACACGTCATATGCGACCAGTCCATGGGGGGGATAATATTGCCGACACCCAGGATTTTTGCCCCAAGCCAGGTACCGAACGTATAGATCGGCACGATTGTCCATGGGTTCGTAACATACACACCTATCAAAGTCACAAGCTTGTTCAGCCTCAACTGCCACGCCAGGACAATCCCCAGTATGGTGTGCAGGCCAAGAAGAGGCGACATGCCTATAAAAATGCCCAATGCAAAAGCCTCGGCCACCTTCTTCGGGGGCTCATTGACCGACAAGACCTGTCTCATTCTGTCTTTAAAGTGCAAAGTGCCGATACCCCTTTGTCGATACCTTCCGGATATTGCCCTCGCGGTCGACCATCTTCAGTCCCTTTTTAGTGATCTCGCCGACCAAAAAGGCGTCGACCTTTACACGAGGGGGCGCAGTAAAAAGGAGTTCATAATCCTCCCCGCCGCCTGCAGCAAAGTCAATGGGGTCCGCGCCGAGATATTCTGCTGTCTTCCTTAGTTCCCGGGACATGGGTATCTTTTCCTCATATATTCTTGCACCCACGCGGCTTTCTTTGCAGAGTCTGGAAAGATCAATAAAAAGCCCGTCGCTGATGTCCATCATCGCCGTGGCCTTGCCGCAAAACCTATCCGGCTCCGTTGCGAGAGGCATCAGATGCCTTCTGACGAGAGGGCCGACCGTCTTCCATCCCGGCCCGAAATCGACCTTTTCATTTTTTTCTATCCGGACGGTCCTGCCGATCCTCTTCATCACCTGGAGGCCGCATGCGGAATCCCCCAGGTGCCCCGATACGTAAATGAGATCACCGGCCTTCGCCCCACCCCGGCCAACAAATTTCGTCGCTGAACCCGAGACGGTCGCCGACAGTACAACCAGGCCCGCGGCCGAGACATCGCCGCCGATAAGAGAAAGTTTATAGGTTTTAAGGGCCGCTGCTATACCGTCCAAGAGTGAATCGAATTGCCGCTTTTCGAAATCGCCGGGGGCTGCAAAATCAAGCAACATAAATTCCGGTCTGCCTCCCATCGCGTAGATATCACTAACGTTGACCGAAACCAGTTTAAAGCCCAGCTGAAAGGGGGTAATCCAACTTAGGTCGAAGTGCACTCCCTCGACCATCATATCCGTCGTAAGGAGCATGTTTTTAGACCGGGGCCTTATTACCGCCGAATCATCACCAATGCCGAGTACAAGGCCAGGCGCCCTCTTACCGAACCTTTTTCTGAGAAGATCCAGAAGGGAGAGTTCACCCTCCTCGCAAAGCCTCACTGACGGCCGCAGTCCGGCCCCGCCACTATTTCTTCTTTTTTGCTGCAGATTTTTTCTCGGGCCGAAGCGCGACCTTCAACACCTGGTCCATGGTGTCGGCGAACACAAATTCCATGTCTCTCTTGATATATTTCGGTATCTCCTCGAGGTCCTTCTTGTTCCTCTTCGGAACGATTACTTTCTTTATTCCCATCCGCTTTGCAGCCAGCGCCTTTTCCTTCAGCCCGCCGATAGGAAGCACCCTGCCCCTCAATGTCACTTCGCCTGTCATTGCGACATTCTTGTTCACGGGCCTGCCGGTAAGGACCGATGCCAACGCTGTGGCTATTGTGATCCCGGCAGACGGGCCGTCTTTCGGTATAGCGCCCGCAGGCACATGTATATGGATGTCGACCTTTGAAAAGACGTCCTCCTTGATGCCGAGCGTCTTCGCCCTCGAACGGATATAGCTCAGCGCAGCCTGTGCCGATTCCTTCATGACATCGCCGAGCTGTCCTGTAAGCGTCAGGTGTCCTTTCCCCATCATCGTCGTGGCCTCGATATAGATGATGTCGCCGCCGGCCTCGGTCCAGGCCAGACCGGTAGAGACTCCGACCTCGTCCTCCTCCATCTCTTCCTCGGGCAGGAATTTCGGCACGCCCAGGAAACTCTGAAGGTTGCCTGTGACGACATTGAATTTCCTTTGACTGCCCTCCGCGATCTTCTTGGCGACCTTTCTGCAAAGGTTTGCTATCTCCCGTTCGAGGTTCCTCACGCCGGCCTCTCTCGTATATTGAGATATCAGAAGCATCAGGGCCGAATCCGTAATCGAAAGGACCTTCTTCGTAAGACCGTGCTCGTCAAGCTGTTTTGGAAGGAGATATTTCTTGGCTATCCCGAGCTTTTCCTCGGAGGTATAGCCCGATAAATAAATTATCTCCATCCTGTCCCGAAGCGGTCCCGGGATGGTGTCTGCCAGGTTTCCCGTCGTAATGAACATGACGTTGGACAGGTCGAAGGGCACCGACAGGTAGTGGTCTGCGAAGGAAAAATTCTGCTCGGGATCGAGCACCTCGAGCAAAGCTGAAGAAGGGTCGCCCCTGAAGTCCGTGCCGATCTTGTCTATCTCGTCCAGCATAAAAACAGGGTTGTTCCTCCCGGCCTGCTTGATCCCCTGGATGATCCTGCCCGGCAGCGCACCGACATAGGTACGTCTATGGCCCCTTATTTCGGCCTCGTCCCTGACTCCGCCGAGAGACATCCGCACGAATTCCCTGCCGAGCGCCCTCGCGATGGACCTGCCGAGTGAGGTCTTTCCCACACCCGGAGGACCTATAAAGCAGATGATCGGGCCCTTCATCTTTTCCTTCAGTTTCCGGACGCTCAGGTATTCAAGTATCCTTTCCTTCACCTTTTCGAGGTCGTAATGGTCGTCGTTCAGCACCTTCTCGGCTATCTTGATATCGAGATTGTCCTTTGTGCTCTTGGCCCACGGGAGTTCCACAAGCCAGTCGAGATACGTCCTTATCGTGGCCGCCTCGGCGCTGTCCGGGTGCATCTTTTCAAGTCTCTTTAGCTGCTTCTCGGCCTCCTTGAAGACTTTCTCGGGCATCTTCGCATCTTCTATCTTCTTTTTGAACTCCCTTACTTCTTCAGCCCGTTCGTCAATGTCCCCGAGCTCCTTCTGTATCGCCTTCAACTGTTCCCTCAGAAAATACTCGCGCTGCGTCTTATCTATCTCTCCTCTGGCTTCGGACTGGATCTTCTGCTGCACGATGAGAAGCTCTATCTCGCGGCTCAGCATCTCGCTGACGCGCCGCAACCTCTGTATGGGGTCGAATATTTCCATGACCTCTTGGGCCTGCTCCGCCTTGAGTCCGAGGTTCGATGCCACAAGGTCGGCAAGTCTTCCCGGATCATCGAGGTTTTCGATGACCACCATGATATCGGGCAGGACCGTTTTGCCGTATGAAACAGCCTTGTCGAGCTGCTCCTTGACCGACCTAATCTCGGCCTCCTCCTCCACGGAAAGGCTTTCAGGCTTCACCTCTTCGATCTTCTCGATTGCAGCCGTGAAGAACGCGCCGGACTGCGTAATCTTCTTCACCCTCGCCTTGGAAAGCCCCTGAACAAGGATCTTCACCCGTCCGTCAGGCAGCTTCAGCATCCTCATGATCATGCCGACGGTGCCGATGGAATACAGATCGGTTGTTGCAGGGTTCTCGATGCTCAGGTCCTTCTGGGTCAAGAGCAGGATCATTCTGTTCGAGCTCAAGGCCGTGTCGATTGCCTTGATGGATATGTCCCTCCCCACGAAGAGAGGGATAATCATATAGGGGAAGACAACAATATCCCTTACCGGAAGCACCGGCAGTGTTTCAGGAATCTCTACGTCCTTATCTTTATTTTCGTTGTTCTTGTCAAGCTCAGCCATTCCATCTCCTTGTTCTTCCTGGTGGTCCACCGTCTTACGGTCTCGTCTTAGTAAGATTTAATCACAAATCCATGAACATAGCAATATGGACCGGGCAGTGTCAATGCTTCAGTTTCCTGGCCACTTCGAGTATGTACGATTTAAACTGACCCGAAAGCTCGGGGTTCTTGAGGGCAAAATCGACGGTCGCCTTCAGATATCCGAATTTATCTCCTGCGTCGTACCTTTTTCCTTTAAACAGGTATCCATATACCGGCCTTTTTTTGAGAAGTTTCGCGATCGCATCGGTGAGCTGTATCTCCCCCCCCTTACCCGGCTTTGACTTTTCGAGTATTCCAAAAATGTCCGGCGTCAGTATATACCTCCCGATGATGGCAAGGTCAGATGGTGCGGATTCGGCCGAAGGCTTTTCAACCAGAGTGTTTAGTCTGTAAACGCCGTCCCTTTCCTTCACTCCTCCGATCACCCCGTACCTCTGAATTTCAGAAACAGGCACCTTCTCAAGTGCGAGGATCGGACTTTTCAGTTTCTTATAGAGCTCCACCATATCTTTTAGCAGCGTATCTTCGGGATCGATGATGTCGTCACTGAGAATGACCGCAAAGGGCTCATCATTGACAAAAGGTCTGGCGCAGGAGATAGCATGCCCCAGGCCCAGCGCATATCCCTGTCTTATATATCCTATCTTGATCTTACTCAGCCTGTTGAGCTCCGCGATGAGCTTCTTTTTCCCGCTCTTCCTGAGTTTCTCTTCGAGCTCGAAGGCATAATCGAAGTGGTCTTCAATGCTCCGCTTATGCTTGCCGGTAATGATAACGATCTCCTTGAGCCCGCATGAAATCGCCTCCTCAACCCCATACTGTATCATAGGTTTGTCAACGATCGGCATCATCTCCTTCGGAGATGCCTTCGTGGCAGGCAAAAAACGCGTCCCGAGACCAGCCGCCGGGAATATCGCCTTCTTTATATTATCTGGCATTTTACCCCCTCTAACGCAAATTCCCTTAATTAACCATTAATTATAACACAATCACGTGCGTTTATCCGAAGCAGACATATTATCCGGCAGGGCCTCTTCAGCCTTTCACTGAATCGAGCAATATCGTCACAGGACCGTCGTTTATGAGATGAATTTTCATATCGGCGCCGAACCTGCCTTCGGAGACACGGATGCCGTCTGTCATCAGTTTTCTTACCATTTCCCGGTACATCTCTTCGGCCTTCACGGGCCCTTCAGCCTTATCAAAAGAAGGTCTGTTTCCTTTCCTGCAATCTGCGGCGAGGGTAAACTGGGAAACTACAAGTGCCTCTCCGGCAACATCAATTACCGACAGGTTCATCTTCCCTGCTTCGTCCTCGAAGATCCTCAGGTTGCGGATCTTTCCTGCAAGGTAATCGAGGTCCCCTGAAGCGTCGCCTTTTTCAACGCCCAGAAAGACGAGCAGTCCCTTTCCTATCTCTGCGATCACCTCCTCGTCCACGACAACAGAAGCTGCAGTGACCCTCTGCAACAGTGCCTTCATATCTTCACCATTCCATTAACATCTCCACGATCACGAAGGCAGGGGATGATAATCGAGCGGCTTCAATTTCTCGTATTGACCCGTCGCAGGCGGATCGAGAAATTGCCCTCGCAGGTCGCAACGCGACCGAGAATGAGAGAGATTATTATTCCCTGCCTTCTTCATTAATCTTTTCAAGTCTCCCCACCCTCACGCCTACAAGCCGCACCCTCTTCTTGATCTCAATCCTCCCCAGACATTCAAAGGCCGCCCTTCTTATCTCCTCCAGGGAATCAGTTGTCTCCTGAAGCGTCTTCGCCCTGGTAACGGTCTTAAAATCGCTGAACCTGACCTTTACGGTTACATTCCTTCCCCTGTAGCCGGACCTCTTTAAATCAGCCACAACTGCCTTCGTCAATTCGGCGAGATTCCTTGCGAGCTCCTGCCAATTGTCAGTGTCCCTCTGAAAGGTGGTCTCCCGGCTGGACGATTTCGGCTCCCAATGGGTTACAAGCGGACTTTCGTCGATGCCCCGCGAGGATTCATAAAGAAATCTTCCATATGAGTTGCCGAAGGTCTCGACGAGTGTTTCGAGCGGCATACCAGCGATATCGCCGATCGTGTCGATGCCCATGTCCCTGAGATGGGCATCGGTCTTCGGACCCACGCCCCAGAGTTTTCTCGCCGACAAAGGCCATATCCGCGCTTCAATATCGTCCCCGGCAATTATCGTGAGACCGTCGGGCTTCTGCATGTCCGAAGCTATCTTGGCAATCAGTTTATTGGGGCCGATGCCTATTGAACAGGTAAGTCCCGTCTCATTGAATATCCTTTTTTTTATCTCTCCGGAGATATCCGAAGAAGACCCTTCGACATCGGAAATATCGAGAAATGCCTCATCTATCCCGACATCTTCAACAAGGGGAGTAAATTGCCTGAGGGCATTTTTTATGATCTCGGATACGCGGGAATATTCCTCATAGTCGACGGACAGGAAGACCGCGTGCGGACAGAGCTTGTAGGCGGTCCTTAAAGGCATCGCCGAGTGTATCCCGAACTTCCGCGCCTCATAGGAGGCCGTGGAAACCACTCCCCTTTGCGTGGGGTCCCCTTCGCCTCCGATCACGACCGGCCTCCCCTTTAACTCCGGATGTCTATTCTGCTCGACCGCAGCAAAAAATGCATCCATGTCGATGTGAAGTATCCGCCTCATCTTAACTCAGCGATCCGCTATTAGCTGTCAGCCATCCGCAAAAGACAAAAGATAACCCTCATTCTTCAAGCTGAAAGCTGAGCGCCGAATGCTGATTGCTCATATTATTTCTTCTTCGCCTCGTCCCAGAGCGCGTCCATCTCCGCCAGGGTCATATCAGAAAGGGTTTTTCCACGGTCCGCTGCCGCCATCTCGATATATCTGAAGCGTGAGATGAACTTGCTTATCGTTTTCCTCAGCGCGTCTTCCGGGTTGATGCCTACGAACCTCGCTATGTTGACGAGCACAAAAAATATATCCCCAAGTTCATCCTCTATCTCCTCTGTTCTTTGTCGTTTCAGCGCCTCCCTGAACTCGGTGAGTTCCTCGTCGAGCTTCGGAAGGACATCATCAACCCTCTCCCAGTCGAATCCGACCCGCGACGCCCTGTCCTGAAGCCTGTGGGCACGCAGCAGCGAGGGAAGCTCCTTCGGGATTCCGTCGAGGACGGATTCACGTTGTTTACCCTCCCTCTTTTTCTGTTCCTCCCAATGGACAAGCACCTCCGCAGAGGTCTTGTAATCAGCATCACCGAAGACATGAGGGTGCCGTGCGACCATCTTTTTGCCTATAGTATCGATGACGGCAGCCATATCGAACTCTTCCCTTTCCTTGGCGATCTGACACTGAAATACTACCTGGAAAAGGAGGTCGCCAAGCTCTTCCTTGATCGCCTCCGGTTTTTTTTCATCGATCGCCTCAAGCACTTCATATGCCTCCTCAACAAGAAACGGCTTCAGGGATTCCCTCGTCTGTTCCTTGTCCCAGGGACAGCCATTTTCTCCGCGGAGTGCGGACATTATCGCTATGAGTTCATTCAGATCCATAGGGATTTATGATAAGTCGGTGGATAACGATTGTCAAACAACAGGATTCTAACCGGGGTTGTTCAAGTGTGCAATATGAGACTCTATTTTCGCTCATTCTCGCTACGCTCCGAGGCAATTTCTCGACCCACCTGCGGAGGGTCAAGACGAGAAATTGAAGCCGCTCAAATACAGTCCCACACCACTGTAAAGGAGATACAGGCAAGGAAGTCAGAGGCGGGGAAAACAGCTCGAAAAGCCTTTGTAGCGATACCTAGCGGCATCGGAAGCCAGGCAAAAACCACTAAAAATGGATAAAATCACCCGTGAAGGCTTGGATAGACAACAAATAATGCCATGATCAAATCTTATCGCCTCTAAAGGATTTGAGGGATGCTTTCCCCGCGTTATGGAACAATAGGGTAAAATAAAATATGGCTGATTTTCTTTATATCCATATCCCCTTCTGTATAAGGAAGTGCATTTATTGCGATTTCACATCCATCCCCTACGATCCGGCGCTGGTAGAAAGATATGGCGATGCGCTCTGTGCCGAGCTTCGTCTTTATAAAAATATTGCAGGGGAACTTAAGACCGTCTATATCGGCGGCGGGACGCCATCTCTCATGCAGGAAGATTTTTTCGAAAAGCTCTTCTGCCGAATCGGAGATGTCTTCACTATTTCACCTTCTGCCGAGATCACCATAGAAGCCAATCCGGGTACGATAAGCAGCTCAAAGATCAAGACCCTTCTTTCCCTTGGAGTAAACAGGGTCAGCATCGGAGTGCAGTCTCTGCATGACGAAGAACTCAGGACGCTGGGGAGGGTCCATACGTCCGCGGAGGCGGAGCGATCGGTCATGACCGTGAAAGATCAGGGATTAGACAATATCTCCCTTGATCTTATGTATGGCATCCCGGGTCAGACTCTGGAGAGCTGGGGCGATACCCTTAAGAAGACTGCAGACCTCGCCCCTTCTCATATCTCTGCTTATGAACTGACGCCTGAGGAAAAAACTCCATTATCCGGTCTATTGAAGACCGGCAAGCTCATACTACCCGACGAAGGACTTGTTCTCGAAATGTATGACTCTGTGATAGACTTTCTTTCTTTAAACGGCTACGAGCATTACGAGATATCGAATTTCGCCCGGCCCGGCCTCAAATGCCGGCACAATATAAATTACTGGGACAGAGGGGAATATATCGCCGTAGGCGCGGGGGCGCATTCCTTTCTGCGGGGTGTTCGGGCGAAAAATACGTCCGATGTCCGGGCATATATAGAGCGTCTGGAAGGGGGAATGCCGCCGGTTATAGAATCCGGCCGGGTTACACACAAGGAAGGAATGAGAGAGTTCATGTTCCTCGGCCTGAGGAAAAGAGAAGGGATCAACCTGAAAGAATGTGAGATCGCTGAGACCGACATGGCATCTTCGGCGGGCGACCTCATTGACCGGGGATATCTGGAGATCGTGAGTGGCCGGTTGAGACTCACAAGAAATGGGATTGTACTGTCGAACTCAGTGCTCGTGAGCCTTTTCGAACAATTACACCTTTAACAGGCCGGGCGGTTATCTGAGAAAAACTTACGCGCTGCCGCTCGAACAGAAGAACCTCTCGAAATCCACCCCTATCAGGGCCGCAGCTTCCTTCCACCGGTCTGCAGACGGCATTTCGAAAACAATGTCAAAATTAAGGGGGGCCACGAGCCAGCCCTCCATCATCAACTCTTCCTCGAGCTGGTTAGGGGCCCAGCCGGAAAAGCCGAGCGCAAGCATATAGCGTTCAGGACCCCTTCCTTTTGCTATATCATGCAATATATCTTTGGAGGCGGTGACTGCAAGGGACTCCGTGATCTTGATAGCCCCATATTTTCCGTCAAAGGGGGAATAAATGACATATCCCTGCTCAGGCCTGACTGGGCCGCCATAGTATATGGGAATGTCCACACAAGTCTTTTTGATTTCAAAGGCGGGAAGGAGCGGCTTAAAGCTGTTCATAAGTATCTTGTTGATAATAAGCCCAAACGCCCCTTCTTTTGTGTGCTCGCACATGAGGACCACCGCCCGTTTGAAATTAGGGTCTTCCATCCGGGGGACGGCGATAAGAAAATTTCCTGAGAGGTCCGTTATGTCCATGCCGCATCCGTACAATTACTATACCACAGAATTTTTGCAAACATATCCTGCCTATGCGCTTCCTGCTGCTTTTCATCTCACGCAACGAGATGTTACAATAACCGAAAAGTTGAGGAGAACGCTATGCTTCCTTTTTTCCTTCAGGCCAAAACCATATCCGATGCATGGTTTCAACTTATTTACAACATATTCGACAATTCTTACGAACAAAAGATACAAAAAGGCTCCTTCGAAAAGGAGCAGTACCGCCTCCAGTATCCCGGCATCGCCGTGTTTATCGAACATCCGGACGAAGACATGGTCCCCGTAATGCCTCCCGGCTCGACAATCCCGGCGCCTACGACAAAAGAGTATATAGAAGATTATTTCGCCAATTATTTGATGGACCCCCAGCTCGCTGAAAACGAGACATACAAATATGCAAGCCGGATACATTATCCGATGCCGAAGGGGGGAACGCAGCTGGAACGGGTGATGCAGATGCTCAAGGAGACCCCTCTTACGAACCAGGCGATAGTCGAGATCGGTTCACCGGAAGACCATGACGTATGCATTGGGAACGACGGCAAACTCGATCCGCCCTGCCTCCGTCTGCTCGATTTCAAGGCTGTCCCTTCCGGCGATTATCTTGCGCTTACAGTCACATGCTACTTCCGTTCGTGGGACCTATGGGCGGGCTTTCCGACGAACCTCGGTGGGATCGAATTGCTTAAAGCCTACGTAGCAGGTGAAACGGGGTTGAAAAACGGCCCGATGTTCGTCTACAGCGCAGGCGCGCATATCTACGGATATCACGAAGAGATCGCAAGATTAAGGACATTAAAGCCAAAAAAGTAGGGGCGACCCGGTGGGTCGCCCTGTTTTTGAAGAAAGATTCCAGACAAGCCGGAATGACGGGCTACAAATTAAAAGAAGGCACGGCGCGCCGTGCCCCTACCCTTTCACTACCGGATAGCACCGTTCGCAGAGTTCGGGCTCGTCGGTAAAACTGCCCACCTTTGTGGACCAGTTCCAGCACCTCTGGCATTTTTCTCCCGGCGCCCTTTCGACTAAAACCTGCATGCCTTCGATATTTGCGCTTTCATAGGCCCCCGGTAATTTCTCTGCGCTGATCTCCGAAGCGGAAACGAGAAGCAACGCAGGGAAAAAATCCAGGTAGGAAGAGACCAGGTCCCTGTATTTTTCAGGCAGATATATCTTCACCTTCGCCTCGAGCGGGTTGCCTATGAACTTCTCGGCCCTCTTGATCTCGAGCGCCTTGTTGATCTCGTTTCGAATATCGAGAAGGTCTTTCCATTTTTCTTCCAGCTCGTTGTCCAGGAATTCCTCTCTTACGACCGGGAAATTGGAAAGAAATACCGACTCTCCACCCCGTAGGGGCGGGATCACCCCTTTTTGTACGGGCGGGGTCACCCCGCCCCTACTGATATATCCCCAGACCTCTTCGGCGGTAAAGGAAAGGACAGGGGCCATGATTCCCGTCAGCGTCGAGAGTATCTCTGACAGGACCCACTGGCTGGCCCTCCTTTCGGTCGAGTCTGTCTTTGCGGTATAGAGCCGGTCTTTCAGCACATCGAGATAGAAGGAACTCATGTCCACAACGCAGAAATTATGTAGCGAATGGAATACCTCGTGAAAATCAAAATTCTCATACGCACGGGTCACTCTCCCCACGAGGTTCTGAAGCCTGCTCATCGCCCATCTGTCGATCTCCTGAAGGTTGCCGCTATAATCCTGATGATCGAAATCATGGAGGTTCCCGAGAAGGAACCTGCAGGTGTTCCGGATCTTCCTGTACGCCTCTGTCAGTCTGTTCAGTATCTCCTTCGAAATCCTGATATCGTCTTTGTAGTCCTCCGCGGACACCCAGATGCGCAGGATCTCGGCGCCGAAGCCCTTGATGATCTCCTGGGGTGCGATGACGTTACCGAGGGACTTAGACATCTTCTTGCCGGCGCCATCGACGACAAACCCGTGTGTAAGGACGGTACGGTAGGGCGCACTGCCCCGGGCACCGACAGAAGTGAGCAGGGAACTCTGAAACCATCCCCTGTGCTGGTCGCTCCCTTCAAGGTACATATCGGCAGGCCAGGAGAGCCGTTCGTCCCTCTCAACCACGGCCGCATGGCTCACGCCGGAGTCGAACCATACGTCGAGGATGTCCATCTCCTTCGTGAAATCTTTCCCGCCGCATTTATTGCACGCATATCCCTTCGGCAGGAATTCCGCCGCATCTTTTATGAACCACACATCCGAACCGTGTTTTTCGATAAGGGAGGTGATACCGTCGAGGACGTCTTCGTCTTCGACAAAGCCGCCGCAGCCTGCGCAGCGTATCATAGTGATCGGCACGCCCCAGCTCCGCTGCCTCGAAATACACCAATCCGGCCTGCTGAGCAACATCCCGTAAATCCTCTCCCTGCCCCACTTGGGAACCCATGCCACTTTGTCTATTTCATCGAGACATCTCTTACGGAGATCATTAAACTCGACCGAAATGAACCACTGCTCCGTGGCGCGGAATATGACCGCCTTCTTGCACCTCCAGCAGTGCGGGTATGAATGGGTGATCTTCTCTTCCCCTATGAGTGCGTTCCTGTTCTTCAGAGTATCTATGATCAATGCATTCGCCTTGAAAACAAACTGCCCTTCGAGGTCCCCTGCCTGCTTCGTAAACTTCCCCCTGTCATCAACAGGCGCATAGATATCGAGGCCGTATTTCAGTCCCACTTTGTAATCGTCTTCGCCGTGGCCGGGCGCGATATGGACAACGCCAGTCCCGTCCTCGAGGGAGACAAAATCTGCCAGGACCGCCTTCGATTTTCTTGCGATGAAGGGATGGTCGGCAAGCATACCTTCGAGGTCTTTCCCGGTCACCTTCGCAAGAACCTTCGCGCCTATGCCTATCTTCTCCCTGAGCGCTTCGATCCTGCCTTCGGCGACAATGTACACCTCTTCGTCCTGGGCCACGGCAGCATACTCATAATCCGGATGAAAGGCTATCGCCAGGTTAGCCGGAAGCGTCCACGGAGTGGTGGTCCAGATAATAACAGATACTTTTTTCCCTTTCAGCGATGGAAGGTATTTGGAGAGATTGTCTTCGTCGACCCCGAACTTCACATAGACCGAGGGCGACTCCTTATCGGCATACTCAACCTCGGCCTCGGCCAGGGCAGTCACACAGGAGGGACACCAATGGACCGGTTTCTTTCCCTTGTATACGGATTTATTCCTTACGAACTTAAAAAACTCCCTCACTATAGAGCTTTCGTAATCATACGTCATGGTGAGATAGGGTTTCTCCCAGTCACCGAATACGCCCAACCTCCTGAATTCGTCCCTCTGTATATCGACGAACTTGGCGGCATACTCCCTGCAAAGCTCTCTCTTTTCGATGATGTCTATCTTGTCCTTTTTATCCCCCAGGTTCTTGTCCACCTGCAGTTCGATGGGAAGGCCGTGGCAGTCCCACCCCGGTACATAAGGGGCGTAAAAGCCCTTCATGGAATTGTATTTGACGATGATGTCCTTCAGTATCTTGTTCAGGGCATGGCCCATATGGATATGGCCGTTTGCATAAGGAGGCCCGTCGTGGAGGATGTACTTTTTGTCGGATTTTTCTTTGTTGCCCTCCTGCATCTTCCCGTATATCTTCACTTCCTCCCAATATTTCAGCATCTCGGGCTCCCTCTGAGCGAGGTTCGCCTTCATCGGAAAATCAGTCTGCGGAAGGTTCAACGTGTCTTTATAATCTTTGGCCATAACGTACAAATTACCACTATGAAAGAATCGATGTCAAGTTAACCAAAAAAATGTGCATATGAAGGAGGGAACCATCTTTTCGCTCATTCTCGCTCTGCTCCGAGGCAATTTCTCGAAGATACGAGAAATTGAAGCCGCTCAAAGACGGTCCCCTCCTTATGCACGATCCATTGCTTTTTTTTTGCTCTAAGACAGATGCGAAGATATGCGGAAAAAAACTTTATCTGCGCCACCTTTGTAAGAGCATTGTTACTGATAAAGGCAGATCCTTTAAGTAAAAGGGCAGATTACCTAAACATGCAAATTGCGACATTATAAAGTTTTTTGGAGCATGTCTTTGCATCAGCCGCATTCTTATTAAGACTTGGACTCCTATTTCAGCTTCCCGATGAATGCGGCCTGTCTCCCGGTGGAACCCATAGCGTAGCGGTAGGAATAGAATTTATCGGGATTGCAGTAAGTGCATTCATCCGAAACCCATATGTTCGGTTCTGGAATTCCGAGAGACAATGCCTGATATTTATTAGCGGAAGAAAGATCGAGAAGATATTTCTCGCCTTTCTTCGAATAATAATTGCCCTCACCCGTCGCCCTTTTTACTGCATCGTTGACCTCGTGATCAACAGAGTAGCTGCAGCCCTTTATACTCGGGCCAACGGCAACTTGAAAGCCATCCGGGCCGCAGACATATCTCTCCATGATCATCAAGAGCACTTTCTTCAGGATGCCGGCTGCGGTCCCCCTCCATCCGGCATGCACCGCACTGATAATCCCCTTTTCTGCTTGATAAATCAGGACAGGCACACAGTCGGCCACCTGGACCCCGATCAATACGCCGGCTTCTTTTGTAACAACGGCGTCGGCGATCCTCGCCTCCCGCGAGGACTCGAGAAAGACGATCTTATCGGTATGTTTTTGGACGGGCAGATAGATACTCTCTTTCTTGATCCCGATTATTCCGGCCACCTCACCCAGGTCAGCCCCCGGGTCTTTGCCCGTAAAAAATGCCGTAACTCCGCCCTTAAATATCCCAGGGAATATAAGTCTGCGCAAAAATTATTCTCTCTTCAGCGCGGTAAACGCTCCGGGCAGGTGCTCTATGATGTCCGTTGCGATCATCGAATGCATGCCCCTCCCGGAGGCCGCGATGTCGCCGGCGAGACCATGGAGATACGTGCCCAGGACGCACGCATCGAGGGGATTCGATTGTTGGCCGAGTAATGCGGCGATAATGCCGGTCAGCACGTCGCCCGCGCCAGCCGTCGCCATGCCGGGATTTCCGGTGGTATTAATAAAGGCCCTTCCCCCTGGTTCAGCGATGACCGTCGGGGCCCCCTTCAAAACAAGATACACACCGCTTTTTTCAGAAAAAGACAGCGAAAGAGAAACCCTCTCCTTTTCTATTGCGGTCCGCTCGGCCGACTCGTCCGCACCATACGCTTTCAACAGCCTTGCCATCTCACCCACATGAGGAGTGAGAATCACTGGTGACTTTGCCTTTCTCAAAACCCCGGCATCGCCTTTTATCGAGTTTATCCCGTCGGCATCGATCACCATCGGTGCAGCAGAGTTTGTGATCAGTTCCCGCATGATCCGCCTGGTATCGTCGGAAATACCAATGCCCGGACCTATTGCCAGGACATCCGCCCTCTCGTAAACAAACCTCAGAATCTCTCCTGCGGCCCCAAACGATAAACTCCCGTCCCCATTATCAGGAAGAGGAAGGACCATCTCTTCAGTGGCCCTCGTCTGAAATACGCCGGCGAGGGTCTCGGGAACCCCTATCGTAACCAGTCCCGCACCCGACCTCAGACAGGCCTTCGCAGTCATAAGCGCCGCGCCGGTCCTTCCCCTGGATCCTGCGATAATCAGCACGTGCCCGTAATCGCCCTTATGCGAATCAGAAGGTCTCGCGGGTACAAGCAATGCCGCGTCATCCTTTTCGACCGTCTGAATATGCAAGGACTCCGAGTTGAGAAGCACTTTAGGGAACCCGATGTCCTCGATAAATAATCTCCCTGTATATTCAGCCCCGGGATGGAGAAGATGTCCGAGCTTCGGCAGGCCGAATGTCACGGTATGGTCGGCCCGCACCGCCTCGCCAATTACCCGGCCATTGTCCGCAGAGATGCCGGAAGGTATGTCTACAGACAGCACCGTAGCTTCGGATCTGTTGAGAAAAGAGATGATATCAGAAACAGGCGGCTTCACCTCTTTGTTGATGCCTGTGCCGAAGATCGCGTCGACAACCAGGGCACTATGAAGGTCCGCCCCGCTTATGCCCGTCCTGAATTCCATAGGGACCTTTATTTTTTTTGCCGTCCTGTATTGTACCAGGCAGTCCGGGCTCAGCTTATTCTCACGGGAAAGGAGGAGGACTTTGACGTTCCAGCCCCAGTTGAAAAGGTTCCTCGCCGCGACGATCCCGTCACCCCCGTTATTGCCGCCTCCGGCGATGACGATCACCTTTCTTTTTTCGAAAAGCCCCCGTATCCTCTCCGCCACTGCAAGCCCGGCCCTTTCCATCAAGGCGGCGGAAGACACCCCGCATTCATCGATGGTCCTTCTGTCAATAGAGCGCATCTCGTCGGCAGTTACGACCTTCATGATTTCCCCCCCCCGAATAAACGGATTATTGTTCAACCACGACGCAGGCGACTCCGTATTCACGTTCATGGCTCAGACTCAGATGGACGCATCTAATGGACCTCTCTTCAAAAAAAGTCCCGAGCCCGCCTTTGACCTCGATGAACGGGCGGCCGCTTCCATAATTCATCACCTCTATATCGGTCAGCGCCACGGGAATTTCGGAGCCGATCGCCTTAATGAACGCCTCCTTCGCTGCAAACCTTACAGACAGAGAAAGGAAAGGTTCTTTCTTTTCATAGGAATAGGCGATTTCATTTTCGGTAAAGACCCTGCGGAGAAATCTGTCCCCCCAGCGCTCGACAGCGCCCTTCATCCTGTCGATCTTCACCATGTCTATACCTATTCCGTATATCATAATCTTGCAATTGCAAACATATTATAACAATGGAGTGGGGCGTGATGGAAAACAGCCATAGTCGAGGCTCCGCAGAGTCGCCGAAGACGTGCGACAAACCGTGCCGGATTACACAGAAGGTTATGTATGCGTTTACGTGAATCAGAATAATAATCTGCCGATTCTGTGGCGTTTTTCAGCATGTCCGACTCCATCTTGTTTGCAGCGTTAGGGATAAGTCCTCACTTCTTGCCTTTTGCCTCGGCCCTGTTCATCAATTCCTTCATCTCCCTCACGGCCCTTTCGAGGCCCACAAGCACGGCCCTCGAAATAATGCTGTGCCCGATATACAGCCCCCTGAGACCTTCCAGCTCCGCAATCCTGGAAACGTTGTAATAATTAAGGCCGTGGCCCGCGTTCACCTTAAGGCCTATGTCCATCGCCTTCTGCACGGCTCCGATGACCCTTGCGAGTTCTTTTTCCTGCCTTTTACCTCTCTCGTCAGAGTAGCCGCCCGTATGTATTTCGACCATGTCGGCCCCGATCTCCTTCGAGGTCCCGACATCTTCGGGATCTGGATTAATAAAGAGGCTGACGCTGATGCCGTTGTCATGCAGGACCTTTACCGCCTGCCTTATGGCAGACCTGCCTCTCCTGACGTCGAGACCTCCCTCTGTAGTGAGTTCCTGCCTTTTTTCAGGGACGAGGGTCACAAGATCGGGAACTGTCTTGACCGCTATTTTCAGTATCTCCTTAGTAGCAGCCATCTCGAGATTGAGTTCGACCGGAACGAATTTCCTCAACAGTTCAAGGTCCCTGTCGCAGATATGTCTTCTGTCCTCACGAAGATGCACGGTAATCCCGTCTGCTCCGCCAAGCACCGCCAGCGTCGCTGCCATTACCGGATCAGGTTCTTTGCCAAGTCTCGCCTGTCTCAGCGTCGCCACATGATCAACGTTCACCCCTAGAATCATCCGGTCTCCATTCAATTTTTTTTTGTCTACGGTACCACGGTAACATCGTCAACCGACGAAGAGATGACGAAGACTTTTATATTATTGGTATCTTCATCCACGGGCAGCAAAAAAAAGCCCTTCCCGTCATTTTCCTTCCTCGACAGGAAGAAACCTTTCTCCCACGGCACCTTGCCGTCGAGAAACCCCACAAGCCGTTCCCCGTCTTTGAACTTCACAAAGACCCTGTTGCCCGTCGGCTTCCTTATGCCATATGACTTTTTCTCCCTGTAGTCAAAGTCACCTTCGAAGGACTTTACAAAAAAAACCGCCTTCATATCGTCTACCCTCAGCGTGCGGACCTCGTCCGTCTTCACCTCCCTCAGAACAACCTCATCTATGTCGGGTGAAAAAACTCTCAGATACCCCTTCAGTATGCTTCCGTCGTTGAATCTTACTACCGACCTTTCCTGAGCGCCTTTTTTTTTCCCCATACATTACTCCCTTGTTACTCAAATTTCAGTATGACTGTTTCCTCAACATATCCTGGGTAACTGGTCCCCGGAAAGCATGTCAATTATTCTAATACCACCGGCATTTGTTTTCAACAACACAGCCTCCCTCGGGGCCTCCGCGACTTCGCCGATAACGACCGTCTCTGCCCCTTCCGTTGTTTGCCTCATTTCTTCTGCCAGCCTGTCTGCAACGCCCGGATCAACGATGGCGATAAGAATACCTTCGTTCGCAATATAGAGAGGGTCGAGACCCAGGAGTTCGCAAGCGCCCCTGACCCCTGGTCTTACCTTAATCGAAGACTCTTGGACCATAATGCAATGTCCCGACTGCGACGCTATCTCCTTGAGGGTAGTCGCCACGCCTCCCCGGGTCGGGTCTCTCATCATGTGGATTTCTTTCGTCATGCCCGCCATACGCCTCACAAGTCGGTTCAGCGGCGCCACATCGCTCAGAAGAGGAGGGTCGAAGGATATACCGTTTCGCTCTGCCATGACCGCGACGCCGTGATTCCCTATGCTTCCGCTCAGGATCACTCTGTCCCCCGGTCTCACCTTCATCGGAGACAGATCGAGCCCATCTTCAACAACCCCAAATCCGGCTGTATTAATGAAGAGGCCGTCGGCCTTCCCCCTGTCAACAACCTTAGTATCGCCGGCAACTATCTTTATTCCCGCCTCCTCTGCCGCGGCCTTCATAGAATCCAGGACCCGTCCCAGATCATAGAACGGAAAGCCTTCCTCAATGATAAAACCCGCAGTCATATACATCGGGATCGCGCCCGAGACAGCGAGGTCGTTTACAGTACCGCAGACGGAAAGTCTGCCGATGTCGCCGCCGGGAAAGAAAAGAGGCGATACCACATACGAATCGGTCGTGATCGCTATCCTGCCTGATAACGCAGTTTCAATGACCGCCGAATCACTCAGGTTTTTCAGGTCGAATGCCGGGACGAAATAGTCATTTATCAGCTGATGCATCATTCGGCCGCCGCTTCCGTGCGCCAGTTGTATCAGCTCCATGAATGTCTCATATCTTTATTTTCCCTACTGCTTTGTATTTAAAATAGGCCGCGCAGCTCCCCTCGGAACTCACCATGCACGGCCCCACAGGCCTGTCGGGCGTGCACGCCTTTCCGAAGAGTTTGCAGTCAGTCGGGACCTTGACCCCCTTGAGGACCTCTCCGCACGAACACGCCGTAGCATGGTCCTCTGCCTCAGGAACGTCAAGTGAGAAGACAGACCTAATGTCCCTATGCCTGAATTCTTCTCTCAATCTCAGGCCGCTCATCGGGATGGCGCCGATCCCCCTCCAATTCGCATCGTCAGGTTCAAAACATTTATTCAATACGGCGACCGCTTTTGGGTTCCCCTCCATTCTTACGACTCTTTTGTACTGGATCTCCACTTCGGCCCTTCCCGACGCGAGCTGCTCAAGGATCATCTGTATTCCGGAAAGGATATCCCCGGCGTCAAAGCCGGTGATGACGGAAGACTTCTTGTAGTCCGACGCCATAAACCCATAAGGCACGCTCCCGATCACCGTGCTTACATGTCCCGGCAAAATAAAACCGTCCACCCTCACTTCGCCTGAATCGAGGAGTGCCTTCAGGGCAGGGGGAACGGTCTTATGGACGGAATAGATATAAAAATTGCTCACCCCTCGTCTCTCTGCCTCGAGTATGGTCCCGGCAACGGAAGGAGATGTGGTTTCAAAGCCCGTGGCAAAGAAAACGACCTTTTTGTCGCTGTTGTCTTCCGCGATCTTAAGCGCATCGAGGGGAGAGTAGACCACCCTGACGTCGCCCCCTTCGGCCTTGGCATTAAAGAGGGATTTATTACTGCCTGGGACCCTCATCATGTCCCCGAAGGTTGCAAGGGCAACCCCTTTTCTCATCGATATAGCTATAGCCGCATCGACATCTTTTATCGCCGTAACACAGACCGGACAGCCGGGCCCGCTGAGAAGCGTAATTCCTTCAGGAAGAAGGTCTCTTATGCCCAGTCTAAAGATAGCCACTGTGTGGGTCCCGCAGACCTCCATCAGCCTCACGGGCCTTCCAATAGAATCCATAAGCCGCTTGAGGGTATCACCCATATTCATGTGTTATTCTTTCACCCCATCTTTGAGCCTCTCCCTCAGTATATAAGCCTGCCCGAGAGAGATGCCTGCATCGTTACTGGGAACGAGTTCATTTACGTACACCTCTATTCCCTCGGCCCTCAAATAGTATACTATCCTTCTGAGGAGATATGAATTCTGGAACACGCCGCCGCTCAGAACTGCCTTCTTGATGTTGTGCGACGCCGATAGTTTGACTGCAGTCCTTAAGACCGCCGTCGCGACAGTATTATGGAATTTCGTCGCCGTCACCCTCTTGTCAGCTTGGTTCCCGAGGTCCTTCAGTATACCCAATATCGCAGCACTGAAGTCTATCCCAATCACTTCCTTAAATCTTATATCTACGGGATAATCATCGTCCAGCCCGTCCAGCACAAGCGATTCCAGGGCCATGGCCGCCTCGCCCTCGAAGGTATTTACGTCGCAGACTCCCATCAGCGCAGACACTGCGTCGAAAAGCCTTCCCGCTCCGGAAGAGAGGGGAGAGAAATCCCTCATTCCCGCAATCTTTATGATGTTTTCGATCCTTTCCCTGCCGTATTTTTCGACAAAGCCGGTCTGTCCGATATACTCCCAGACCTGTTCCCCGACCGCCTCCAACAGATACGCCAGAGATATCCTCCAGGGCTCCTTCACCGCCATTTCGCCGCCCGGCAGAGGTATGTAGTCAAGGTGTCCCACCCGTTTGAACCCCGTTGTGTCTGCGATCAGAAACTCTCCCCCCCAGAGCGCTCCGTCATCTCCATAGCCTGTGCCGTCGAATGAAACTCCTATGACCTTCTCCTTTATCCCCCTCTCCGCCATTACGGACGCGATATGGGCGTAATGATGCTGGACCGGATATTTCTTGATCCCTTCCTGACTCAATGCCCACCGTGATGAGAGGTACGCCGGATGAGGGTCGTAGGCGATCGCCTCCGGCGCAGCCCTGTAAACCGCCTTGAGGTTCTTCAGGGTCTCTTGAAAAAAGCGGAGGGTCTCATAATTCTCCATATCACCTATATGCTGACTCGGTACCGCATACCTGCCCTTCGTGAGGGTGAAGGTGTTCTTCAAATCCGCGCCGCATCCCAGGACCTCCGGCCCCTCCTCATGTAACGGAATGGGATCGGGAACATACCCGCGCGACCTCCTGATAAAAAAAACCGGCATTTCCCCTTGAGACCACTCCCCCCGGCCCAACCCTGCCTCCGCCCTGTTTTCACTGACCTTCACCACGGAGTCGTCGACCCTCATGAATATCCCCCGGTCATGGAGCAGGAAGGCATCGGCGATGCCTGAAAGCTTTGCGACCGCCTCGTCGTTGTCGATCACAATCGGTTCTTCGGAGATATTTCCGCTGGTCATAACGAGCGCATTGAAGTGGGGACCTCCGCCATCCACTCCCCGGTGAGGAAAGGCGAAAGGGCGGTAAAAAAGCAGATAGTGAAGCGGTGTATACGGGAGCATAAAACCTGTATATCTGTTGTGTGGAGAGACATCACCTGCAAGACATGCATTATTCTTTTTAGCGAGAAGCAGGACCGGCCTTTTTTCAGAAACCAGCAGGGATTCTTCTTTATCGGAAACATGACAGAACCCACGCACCGCGCCGATGTCGGGAGCCATTACGGCAAAGGGTTTATTGTTTTTTCTCTTCCTTTGTCGGAGCGTCGAGACGGCCTCTTCGTTTGAGGCATCGCAGGCGATATGAAAGCCTCCGAGCCCTTTGATGGCGATGATGTATCCTTCCTTGAGCAGTCTGATCGTCTCTTTGAAGGGGTCTTCTTTCTCATCGACAACTAAGCCCTGCTTAAAGACCTTCAGTTCGACCCCGGGGCCGCATCTGGGGCACGCATTAGGCTGGGCATGGAAACGCCTGTTCCCGGGATCGCCGTATTCAGCCTCGCACTCAGGACACATCCGAAAGACATCCATAGTCGTATGTCCGCGGTCGTAAGGCACGGACTTCGTGATCGAATACCTCGGCCCGCAATTCGTGCAATTGATAAAGGGGTAGAGAAAACGCCTGTCCCCTGGGTCGAACAGTTCATGAATGCAATCTGCACAGACCGATGCATCCGGCGATACGAGCGTAAAGCTGCCTGTCCCGAGGCTTCCTTTGATAGAGAACTCGTTGTAACCGGTGAACTCGCACGGCGCGATATCCACGTTTAGAATCTTCGAAAGCGGCGGACTGTCTTTCCTAAGTC
Source organism: Thermodesulfovibrionales bacterium (assembly GCA_044450345.1). GTDB lineage: Bacteria > Nitrospirota > Thermodesulfovibrionia > Thermodesulfovibrionales > UBA6898 > Sulfobium. Next base: position 26,588 of record JBIOIY010000001.1, read on the forward strand.
TCTCCAGGAAGGTACTGAGGTCCCCGCCCTCGGCAGTAATAAAAACACCTTCAGCGGTGTTCGCGATAAACCCCTTGACCTCAAGTTCCCTTGCAAGATTATAGACAAAGGGCCTGAAGCCGACCCCCTGGACCTTACCCTTGACTGATATATTCAGACATTCCATGATCATGCACTTTCATCCGCTCGCTCTATTATACCCGAACAGAAACACAGGAGGCGGAGGAAACGCATGTGAGTCCGCCTATCTGTTATAATAACGTCCATGAAAACCAAGGACCTGACAGAGAAAGAAAGGTTATGTATTTCCTGCCAGAAGTGCTGCAAAGAACTGTTCATTTATACCCATCCGGTCCTGTACAGCTGCCCGGCCGGGACAATAGTCGATTTTTACAAGGCCCGGGGGTTCGATGTGAACAGGCTGGAAGAAGACGCGATAATCCTTTCCTTCAAGCACACCTGTCCCCATCTCACTTCTGGGGGATGCGACATTTACGATAACCGGCCTCAGGCGTGCGCGGATTACTCAGGGATAGAGGACTTCGGTCAAGACTGCCTCTGGTCGACGCTGAAATAGGAAAGGCCCTCAAGAAAACACCGCATGCCACCGCCCGATATTAACCGGAAACGCCTTGTCGACACATTCTTGCAACTCCTGCGAATCAACTCCCCTTCGTTTCAGGAAGGAGAGATGGGTAAAGTACTGGCAAGAAAGTTAGAGGAGGCGGGATGCGAAGTCGAAATACAGAGATATGACGGCTCTTTCAATATCATAGCGAGAAAAGAGGGTTTCAACAGGGCGCCTGCACTTATAGTTAGTGCCCATATGGACACGATAGAACCTACCGAGGGAATTGAATTCAGCGTTGACGACGTCGAGATAAGATCCACGGGCAGGACTGTTTTAGGTGCCGACGACAAGAGCGCCATAGCCCAGATATTGGAGGCCCTGACTGTTCTCCATGAACAAATGATCCCTCACGGAAGACTCGAAATCGTTTTCACTTCGGCAGAGGAAAAGGGACTCTGCGGCGCAAAAAACCTCGACTTCTCGCGGCTCAAAAGCAGGCACGCCATAGTGCTCGACGCATCAGGAGACGTGGGGTGTCTTGTCGTCGCCGCACCCACCCATCTTACATATGAAATGCGCATTATCGGCAAGTCGGCACATGCCGGCATAGAACCGGAAAAAGGCATTAATGCGATAAGGATCGCATCCATGATCATTGCGTCTGTCCCCGACGGAAGGATAAGCAGAGAAACCACCGCAAACATCGGGATCATCCATGGGGGCACGGCAACTAACGTGGTGCCCAGGGAAACGGTCATCCATGGTGAGTTGAGGAGCCGTGACGCTACCGAACTTCAAGGCAGTAAGAGGCGTATTTTTGAAACAGCATTGGTCTTAGCGGAGCAGAACGGGGGGAAGATTATCATCTCTGAAGAAGAGGAATACAGGGCTTTTACTATTGACAAGGGAGATCCGCTCCTCACGTATCTTGCCGGAGTTATCAGCAAATGCGGCATAGACCCGGTCTTCATCGAAACAGGCGGGGGCTCGGACGCCAACGTATTTAATGCACATGGAATAAAGGCGGTCAATGTCACGAACGGGATGAGGCAGGTCCATTCAAGCGACGAACATATTTTTCTCCGGGACCTCTATAGCGGCTGCTGGGTCGTGCTGCAGGCGATAACTGACTTCGAGGGGTTTACTCCGTAGGCCGGTACTCACTTGCCCCCACCCTGCTTATCCTATTTCTTCTATGAGCTTTCCGGCGCAATCCGGGCATATACCATGGGTAAATTTCGTATCGGAATGTTCGCACACGTAAGCCTCGACCTTTTTCCAATACCCCTGGTCGTCGCGGATCTTCTTGCACCATGCGCACATGGGGAGCAGTCCGCTTAATTTCTTGACATTCGAAAGGGCTTCCTGAAGCTCCTTTATCAGCCGCTCCTTTTCCGCTCCGGTACGCTTTCTCTCGGCTATCTCCTTTTGAAGCTGTTCATTCATCGAGGTAATTTCTGAGGTACGCTCACGGACGAGCCATTCCAGATGGTTCCTGTGTACATTCAGCTCCTCCTCTGCCAGTTTGCGGTTCGTAATGTCCCTGACTATATGGATCAGACCTATCACCCTTCCGTCATCATCAAGCCTCGGGATCGCCCGTATCTCGATATGCATGTTCAGATGCGGTTCGAACATCTCAAAGGTCTTGGTCTTCCCGCTACCGAAACACTTGCAGCTCGGACACCCAACGGGCGGACTGTCGCTTCCGTGGTAGTATTCATAACATTTCGCCTTCGAAGCCAGAACAGGCAGGCCCAGTATCTTTTCAGCGGCCTTATTCGCATGGATAATAGTAAAGTCACTGTCATGAATGGTGACCATGTCCGTTATCGTATCGAAGATTTCATGCCAGTCCTGTTCGGCCGGGAAACAACGTTCAGCGGTTTTTTGCTTTGTCTCCAGACGGTCGATTTCCATAAAACAATCCCGAATGCTTCCGATGCGTTCCGGCGGTCCTTCTATTGTTTTATCTCTGACCTTCATGGCGGTTCACCTCCCTTATTTATGCGTCCTGTTTGCACCCCGCGTCCAAATCATATACTCCGCAGATTAAAAGCAGATTAAGGGACCATGAAATTTTCTTAACGGGGGAGACGTTATATCCTGTAGATGCAAATGCGGACAGAACATTAGACACATTAATCACGAATGCAGCGCGGGGCTGTTTTTGAGCGGATTCAATTACTCGTATTGACCCGTCCTGTATTGCTTGGCGGGTCGAGGAATTGCCCTCGCAGGTCGCCCTAGCGACCGAGAATGAGCGAAAAGACAAGTCCCACGCTGCATAGTTTAGAAGCGGCGGACGAGATTTGAAAAGGTCAGACGTGAAAGAGACCGGTAGCGGAATACCGGTCGGCGGTATAAAGCCTCAACCTTCTGCCCAGGATGTCCTGATGGGTCCGCAGCGCAACGCCGGGATCATTATTCTGCTCCGAAAGGTGTGAAAGACACGCCCATCTCAGCTGTGTGCCGGAACAGAGCAATTCCGCAGACTCTATATTCGAGATATGCCCTCCCGGCCCCTTTATTCTGCGTTTGAGAGAGACTGGATAAGGGCTGGCGGCGAGCATCGACGGGTCATAATTGCTTTCCATGAATACGGCATCGAGAGAGGCCACTTCCCGGGCCAGACCGTCGAAAACATGCCCCAGATCGGTCATTATGCCGAGACGTTTTTCTCGTGATTCGACTATAAAGATTACCCCGTCTTCTCCGTCATGGGGGGTCGACATCGTCAAGACAGAGACAGGACCGAACGAAACCGTTTTCCCGGCCTGAAAATACTTCACATCGCCGAGACGCCCTAGTCCGCACCTTCTCTCTGCTGCGTAGAGCGTCCTTTCCGTCACGTAGAGCGGAAGGCCGTACTTGCGTTGGTATACGCCGGCAAACTTTGCGTGGTCTGCGTGGTCATGGGATATGATTACTGCGTCCACGTCCCTTATCCCGCGGCCATGGGCCGCAAGCCTTCGTTCCGCCGCAACACCGGAGATGCCTGCGTCGAAGAGCAGCCTAACCCCGCATGATTCGACATATATGCAGTTGCCGTTGCTGCCCGATTGAAGCGAAATCGCGATCATTAATCCTCACACTCCCTGATATAGGCTATCTTTTCGATCGGCACAACGACCCAGCCGGACTCGGCCTCAAGGTATACTTCTTCTTCATTGACCTCAACGAGTGTCCCGATGTATATCGTTTCCCCCGTGCCCACCTCAACAACCTTGCCAATCAGATCCAACATTTCCCCCCTAAGTTTTTCTCGGCCGGCCGAGGTTATGGACCATCTCCGCGCCCATCAGAAAGATGCAGGAAGAATAGAACATCCAGAGCAGAAAAAAAATAAAGGCCGTCAGAGAGCCGTAAATCTTGCCGAGGTGGGTAACCGACACCACATACCATGTAAAAACGTGTTTTGCGAATTCGAGAAAGAGAGTGGTAAAGAAGGCCCCTCTCAGAGCGTCCGAAAGCCTCACCTTTGCCTTTGGCAGCAGTTTATACACAAGAGTAACCGTAAAGAGTACAAGAACAAAAGGCAGCATGAACCGTATAATAAACGCGGTCACCTTCCCCACCTTTATATCAGGCAGATACGGCCTGAGGGCATTAAGCAGAGGGATCACCGATGCAGCGCCGAAGGAGACAATGAGAAGCAAGATGATGCAGGTGACCACCGTCACTGAGAGAAGCACCGAACATGCGATGCTTCTCTTCTGTTTCGCCTTGAACACCACGTTCAGGGATTTTTCAAGGGAGGCAAAGACCTGATAGGACATCAAGCCGTAAAGGAGAATGCCTATCTTGCCGAGCCCCTTATAGGAGATGAGTTTGACAATCTCCTGAGTTATACCGTCCGTAACCGAAGGGAAAAGGTTCGTCAGCTTGCTCAGGACAAATTTGTAGAATTCCGGGTAATGTCCGAGCAGATATCCAAGAAGGGTCATCAGGAACATGCAGAAAGGGACAATGGCCGTCACGATAAAATAGGATAGAGAGCCGGCGAGCATCAACCCGTCGTCTCTGTAAAAGTCGACCGCACTTCTTCCCAGGGTCCGCAGAAACCTCACGACGCTTTATCTTGTTTCCGCGCCCTGACGTAAATCTTCAAAGGCGTCCCCTCAAACGAAAAACTCTCCCTCAGCCCCTTCTCGATAAAGCGCAGGGACTGCTCCTTGACCGCCTCAGGATAATTGCAGAATATCACGAAGCCCGGCGGTTCTTCCCTTACCTGTGTCATGTAATAGAGTTTCAGCTCCTTCCCCCGATACATAGGAAGATTCATCTTCCCGACAAAGTCCCTGAAGAACCTGTTGAGTGCGCCGGTAGTTATTCGCTTCTTCCTCTCGTCTATGATGCGGTCGATGACCGGGAAAACCTTAGTGATCCGCTTCCTGACCAGGCCAGAGATCGTAATGACCGGGGCATAGGGAGAGAACCACATCTTTCTTTCAAGTTCGGGTATGATCTGCTTAAAAACTTCCTCGGCCCCTTCGATAAGGTCCCACTTGTTCAGGAGGAAGATAGCGCCCTTCCCGTACTCTTTCACAATGCCGGCTATCTTTATGTCCTGTTCCGTGATACCTTCTGAAGAGTCGAGAACGACGAGCGCGACATCGCATCTCTCTATGCTCCTGACAGCCCTGACCAGCGCAAACCTCTCTATCGAATATCCCACCTTCCCCTTTTTTCGCAACCCCGCAGTGTCGATCACCAGATACTTCTTCGAGTGGTACGTACAGATGCTGTCTATGGAGTCCCTCGTAGTTCCCGCCACCGGGCTGACGAGCATTCGTTTCTTGCCCAGAAGCGCGTTCACAAGGGTGGACTTCCCTACGTTCGGCCTTCCCACAACCGCGATCTTGGTATATTCGACGGCCTCTTCCTGATACTGGGGAAGCAACTGGTCGAGCCTGTCCATGAATTCCTCGTACCCGTGTCCCGTTGCGGCCGAAACCGGCCAAAGATCTTCCGTCCCCAGCCTGAAAAAATCATAAAGCCTTTCTTCCCTCGTTGGAGCGTCTATCTTATTGGCTGCCCAGAGTATCTTCTTGCCGGATGCGCGAAGAAGCCGCGCCAGTTCCATGTCCGCGGGCGTCAGACCATCCTTTCCGTCAAGGAGATGGATTATGATATCCCCCTCCTCTATCGCAAAGATCGCCTGCTCCTTGGCCTGGGCGAAAATGTCTTCAGGGGGGTTGGGATAAAAGCCGCCGGTGTCGACCACCATGAAGACCTTGTCCTCCCATTTTGCGTCAAGATAGTTCCTGTCCCTCGTGACGCCAGGGATGTCCTCCACTATCGCGGAATGCGTCCCCGTCATTCGGTTAAAAAGGGTCGACTTTCCTACATTGGGTCTTCCTACTATTACGACTACCGGTTTTGACATAGGACTATTGTACTATAAAATCACTGCCGATAATCTCTGCGCTGATATGACCGCTAATAAGTGATTTCAACAGCAGATGCGCGAAATGACCACACTAAAGCCGTGATTATAATGCCATCCCCCTATCACGATTTTATATGAGGTACTATACTCTCTGCAATAAAAGCGGCAAAATCGTATAATCAATACGTTACAAATAATCGCTCACGGCAAATAAATACCGGGCGTTCCATGTCGGGGGCATAAAAATTGCTATCTCATATATAAGGTTATTTTCAGAATGAGAATTAAGACCAAGATTATAACAATAACAGCCCTCACAGTAATGCTGGCTGTCGGCACGACCACCGCCGTCTTCATCAGGATGCAAAACAACAAGATGATCAATGCGAAGTTTCAGGAGACGGTATTTCTTTCCGGTATAATCGAAAGGACGATAGAAAGCTCGATGAGGGAAGGTAATTCTGCCGAGGTCGCGAGAATTATCGAAAACATAGGGAAGAATAGAGAAATAGTCAGTCTCAGGATAGTCTCTCCGGACGGCACTATAGTGAAATCCACAAACAGCGGAGAAACAGGATCCAGGTCGGCCGAATTCAGTAAAGGTACTATCACTCCGGGACAAAAACCGAAGCTTCTGGACAAAACAACTATTAATTACTTCCACGCCATTGAGAACAGGGCTGAATGCCATAGATGTCATGACCGGCGTTATCCGCTTATAGGCCTGATCCAGATCAAGCACGACATATCGGGAAGCCTTACGACATTTCTTTCACTTAAGAGGCTGTTGATCTTTTCCAATGTCGCTATAGTGGTTCTCGTTTCTGTAATCATCAGCATCCTCTTCACAAGGCTGGTGATGACTCCGCTCAAGAACCTGCTTTCTACGATCAATAATATCGAGGCCGGCAACTGGTATGCGACCGTTACCATACGCAGCAACGACGAACTGGGCGTTATAGGTTCATCATTCAATAAGATGATCCGGGAAATCAGCAGCCTCTACAGCAAGAACATAGCCAAAGAAAGGGAACTCCAGAAGATAAGGGTCGAACTGGAACACAAGACCAGGGTCGAGGACCTCAATTCCCAGCTCGAGTTCAAGGTCAGGGAGCTCGAAACAGCCAACAAGGCGATCACATCCCTGTCCAGAGAGGTAAAAAGTAAGAATATCGAACTGGAAAATGCGGTCGAGAAACTCAAGAAGATCAACGAGATCGGCAGGATTCTCTCCTCTATAATCGAGACCCAGGAACTGATGAAGATAATAATCCAGACGACTGCCGATCTGTTGAACGCCGAAAAAGTGACCCTCCATCTCAGGAGCTATCATAAGCCGGAACTCACCTTACAATACCAAAAGGGCGGCGGGCTCGAACATCTCTCCAGTTTCTCCTTCGAGGTAAATTCCGAATTTAAGGAACTTTTTGCGGACGGGCGGCCTGTCATTATTTCCGGCCAGGCGGCGACAGACTCCCCGGACCTCCCCGCAAAAGGCCAAAAAATCGGCGTGCCGCTCAAGATGAAGGGCCTAGTAATAGGGGCCATGATACTTGAAAACAGCCTGTCCCCGACCGCCTTCACCGAAGAAGAGCTCGAACTTCTCATCACTCTTTCGAACCAGGCGATGGTCGCCATAGAGAACGCCTGGCTGTATGAGAGCGTCAAAATTAACTACTTCGCTACAATACAGTCCCTCGTTAATGCGCTCGAGGCGAGCGACAGGTTCACGAAGGGTCATTCGGAAAGGGTAAGACTTCTCTCCGTCGAGCTGGGCAAGTATATCGGCCTCGATTTCAAGGAGATCGAGCTCCTCGAACATGCGGCCATTCTCCATGACATCGGGAAAATAGGGATTGACAACTTTATCCTTCAGAAACAGGGCAAGCTCACTGCCAAGGAATACAGTCTGGTTAAGATGCATCCTCTCATCGGCGACGATATCCTGGGGCCGATCGAGACGCTGGGAGACGTAAGAAAGACAATCATCCAGCACCACGAGAGGTATGACGGAAATGGGTACCCTTACGGCCTCCGGGGAGACGAAATATCCCTGAAGTCGAAGATCCTCTCTGTCGTCGACACCTTCGACGCAATGATGACCGACAGACCTTACCGGAAGGCCTTGTCGCTTCAGACGATCAGAGATGAACTCAAATCGAACGCCGGCACGCAATTCGACCCTTACGTAGTCGAGTCTTTTGTAGAAATGCTCAATCTTAACGGGAACACTCTGCTTGCGCCCTATGCCGAATACCATGCGGCCTTCTTTGCAGGCTGATCCCCCGCTGATCATCTTCTTTTTTTTTCCACTAGCTATTCTCCCATCTGTCTTTCTTGTAGGGAACGGTTTCAATGTTTTATCATTATTGGCGATCTATGCTGCGTAAGAGACTGATAGGCATATGTGTTGCCCTTGCGATAGTCATCGCGTCGGGTGTCTCAGGGTATGTCGTCATTGAAGGATGGAGGCCCTTTGATGCCTTTTACATGACCGTCATAACCATTTCTTCCGTGGGTTTCATGGAAGTCCGTCCGCTTTCTGACGCGGGAAGGACATTTACCGTATTGCTCATACTCTGCGGCTCGGGAATTTTGATTTACGCGGTCTCCCTTATTACGGCGTTTATTGTGGAGGGGGAACTCACTGATGTAATAAGGAGGAGTAAGATGAACAAGAGAATCGATCGTCTTGACGCCCACTTCATAGTCTGCGGCGCAGACCGCACGGGTCAGTACGCCATCGAAGAACTGCTCAGGACAAAACGTGATTTTGTCATCATAGAAAAAAAATCAGAAACAATCCTGGACCTCGAAAAACGGGGGATTTTGTGTATAGAAGGCGATGCAACTCACGACTCCGTCCTTCTGAAGGCCGGGATACAGAAGGCAAGAGGTTTTATCACCTCCCTCCATTCTGATGCCGAAAACCTCTTTGTGGTGATCACGGCAAAACGCCTCAACCCCTCGTTGAGGGTAATAGCAAAGGCGGTGGAGGAAGAATCCGAACAAAAAATCAGAATGGTCGGAGCTGACGGAGTAGTAATGCCTGATTTTATAGGGGGTCTGAGGATGGTGTCCGAGATGGTCCGTCCTTCGGTAGTCAATTTTCTGGACATCATGCTCAGGTCGAAAGACCGCACGATAAGGGTCGAAGAGATCGTGGTCGGTAAATCGTCGCCATTTGTCGGGAAGGAGCTGTCCGAGACAGGGCTGCCCGACATGGAAGGTATGTCCCTCGTTGCCCTCAAAGACAAGGCAGCCGACTCCTATACGTTCAACCCCTCCAGAAAAACCTTCTTGACGATCGACCATACTTTGATAGTCATGGGAGACGTAGACCGTATCCAGAAGGCCGCAGCCATGATGAATCCTGCTTAATAAGTCTTAAAGTCGGCCTCGATATTTCTAATAAATCGCTCCCGGCGGTATAACTGTATGTCGCGGCCTGCACTTCCCAGCATACGCACAGCCATCACCAATATTCCGGGCTGCTCATATGTGGTAAAATTAATTAGCCGTATTCCAGAGCTGACATGGAAACAAAAGGAAGAAAATAATAGAATTGAAAAGCAATTATATCATTAGGGCTGCCCTTCTGGCAGGGTTTGTCCTCTCTCTCGCCTCGCTGCTGGATTTGTGCGGGACCTCGGCATGCGCTGAAACACATAAGTATGCCCTGTTCGGGCTCCCTTTCACGTTTTTCGGAATTGTTTTTTTCCCGGCAGCGTGGGCCTCGTTCGAACTCGGACGCACCCGCGGGGTATTCTCGACTCTTTTTGTTATTATGATCTCAGCAGCAAGCGGCGCAGAGGTTGCGTTCCTCTGGATCCAGAAATATGTTATAAAAGACTGGTGTCCCTTATGCGTAGGTGTCGCGGCAACGGTATATCTGCTTGCGCTCCTGGCATATTATGCCGAAGCAAAAAAAGTTATTGTAAACACAAAAGACAGGAGAGGGATAAATATGATTTTCTTTAAGAAGGTATCGCTTATCACTTTGGTCGTGATCGCAGGTTTTTTGCTCGCATTCAAGGGCGCTCAAAAGAGCGAAGCCCAGGACAAGGGCATTAACATATTCCTGGGCAAAGAAAACAGCGCTCAGGAGCTTTACATCTTCACCGACTGGTTCTGCCCGGCCTGCCGCAAGGCAGAGCCGGAGATCGAAAAGGCCGCATCCTCGGCAGGGAAAAGGGCAAAGGTCATCTTTATCGACATGCCTATCCACCCCGAAAGTTTTAACTACATGCCTTATAACCTTTCCTTTCTCCTGAACGAAAAGGGCAAATACCTGGAGTTGAGGAAGGCGCTCGGTGCGCTCTCGCTCACGTCAAAAGAGCCCGGGCCCGAGGACGTGCAGAAGGCGATAGCTCCTCTTGGGGTGACCTACAAACCGCTGGCCTTCCTGACCGTAACAAAGGGGTCAAAGTACTTCGATGAGACTGCCAAGGCGTTCGGGGTCAAGTCCACTCCGACCGTCGTCGTCAACGACGCGAAGACAAAAAAGAGGATCCAGATGGTCGGCTCGAAGGACATCACGGAAGAGAATATCCTGAAGGCCCTCGATGAGGTTTCGAAGTAGGGTCTGTTTATAAAATTACCTTAGAGTTTATCCAGCCGGGGAGAAGCGGGCTGCATATGTGGGAAAGAGGCAAGCCTGGGTGAGGACATTTAAGCGTACACATTCATATCTGTTTCTTGCCGCAATAGTTATCTGTTCTTTTGCAGTTCACATGACCGGTACTATTTTGTGGAAAGATTTGAGGCTGATCAGTGAGCCACTACATTCAACTGCTGAGGCCATAGGGGCAGCGATCGCTGTCTTCATGGCTATTGTTCTTTTGTGGGGGAAGAAGGACGTATATGGAGGAAAGCTCTTTCCGATGGCGATGGGCTTTCTCGGAATGGGTCTCCTTGATGGTTTTCATGCTGCTTCATCGCCCGATAAGGGATTCGTTTTGCTCCGCAGCGTGGCAGGCCTCGCAGGCGGTTTTTGCTTCTCCCTTGTGTGGCTGCCCGGCCTCGCATCAAAAAAGGATGCGGGCTGGAAAAGCCTGGCTCCATGGATTGTCGCCGGTGGTTCTGGATTGTTTGGTATATGGACTATATCTGCCAGATGGACATTGCCGGTACTGTTGCAGGGGGGTCAGTTTACCACTCCCGCTATTTCAATCAATCTCATAGCAGGAGTCTTATTTGCGGTCTCAGCCGTGAGATTTGTCGTTGACTTTCACCGTTCGGAGAGTCCGGAACTTTTCCTATTTGCTTCTATGACTATTCTGTTTAGCATAGCCCAGTTTAGCTTCCCTTTTTCCGCTCCCTGGGACGTGACCTGGTGGTTGTGGCATGTGCTTCGTCTCATGGCATTTATCTTGGTGTTGGGATTCGCAGTATTCGAGCGCAAGGAGGCGGAAGACTCCATAAAGAAACTGAATCGGGACCTGCAAACCCATGCAGCAAAACTTGAGGCTTCCTATAGGGACTTGGAGAGTTTCAGCTATTCGGCGTCTCATGATCTTCGATCACCACTGATTAAAATTCACGCCTTCTCCCGCATTCTGTTGAAGGATTATGCAGAAAGACTCGATGATGATGGTGGTCGACTGTTGAATAGTATTCAGGAAAATGCTAAGAAAATGGAACAGCTTATCAATGATCTACTCGCCTTCTCCCGTGTCAGTACTAAAGAGATTCAAAAGTCTGAAATAAGTATTGCAGCATTAACAAGAGAAGTATGTGCGGAATTTAAATCCACTATCGGTAATCGACGTGTACAGCTGGAAATAAAAGAGCTTCCGCCCGCCCATTGCGATGAGTCGATGATGCGTCAGGTTTTTGCTAACCTTTTGTCGAATGCGATCAAATACACTAAACCTAGAGAGATTGCAATCATTGAGGTGGGCGGAATCAAAGAGGAAAATGAAAATATCTACTATGTAAAGGATAATGGTGTGGGATTTGATATGGAGAATGCGGATAAACTCTTTACTATTTTCCAGCGCTTACATAGTCAGGAGGAATTCGAGGGAACAGGTATTGGACTTGTAATCGTTAAGAGGATTGTAGAGAAGCACGGGGGAAGAGTATGGGCGGAGGGAAGGCCGAAAGAAGGTGCCAAGTTTTATTTTGCCCTGCCTGTAGAAGAAAGACTTACATAAAGTTCATAAGAGGCACAGAGAAAGAGCGGAGATGATTACTGATCTATAGTTCATCCTCCAACCTTTGTTTCGTCATCTGACTTCCCGGTGTCTCCGTCGCTTAAGGCGCCTACTTCCGGGCCTCTGTGGTTCTGTTTTCGTCTTTTGCGAACCTGCGTAGAAAATATATAGCCAGCTTGCCGTACTTGCTCCTACCGCCTCCTCCATGGTAGCCGCTACCCAACCGCGTTCAACGCCGCAAGACAGTAGAAATTGCTTTTACTTACTCTTTCTTTCCGCCTCAAGCACTTTCATCTTACATTTGGGTGACAGATGAGACGTATTTGCGATCAGGCATTCAACGACCCGGCCCTGTCCCGGCTGGACGCCGCCACAGTACTTCGGAATATCGTCCTTACATGCCTGCTCCGCTTCTTTGAGCGCCTCTTTCACTTCTATGCGGTGGCTCTTGCAAACAGGCGAAAGTTCTGCCTGATGCTCCTCCAAACAGCGCGCTATCCGTCCCTCACCCGGCTTTATATTGGCACAAAACTTCGCTGCGTCTTTCGCACAGGGTTGTGCAAATGCTCCTAATGCCGTAACAAACATTACAAAAAATACCAGGAAAACGACTAACGCTATCTTCATGTTCAGCCTCCTTGCTTTCTTGAATTCACGCCCAAAGGGCGTTCTATAACGGAACTCTAAGGCATACGCAGAGTGCAGCAATTACTCCTATCGACGAGCGTTCTTATATATGGTCAGATATAAAATTATTTTACTATGTTCTTGGTACCACTGCAATCTTTTTTGTGAATTATAATAAAAAAAACGTGGAAAAGACGGATGAGTTCGGTACCTGTTATGAGACGATTTCTCACCTTTGTTCACCTTAGAGAGTGTAATTGCAATAAAGCAAGGCCTGTCCCTCTGAAAGCCGGCATAGATTTCTGCGCTTTTAAGTCAAGACCCGATAGGGCCGCCCTAAATGCCGTGGAGTAGTTAAAGCTATATTGCTATCCTGAGATTATCTGAGACGGAAATGGAAACCGACGACCGCCCGGTAATCTGTGCGGCTGTCTCTTGACGTAAGGACCTGATGAGGCGGCGAGGTAAAATTAAGAAAGGCATTGAGTCCCTCTTTCAAGGGGACTGATATTGTCCGCTGAGGATTGATATCGCGATCTTTTCTCTCCCCGGAAAAGCCCTTTAGCCAAAAAAAACCGGCGTCTTCAAAATGGAGTACTGAGACGAGATCTTTTTTAGCTCCGTCCTGCATCTCGGCCTTTGTTCCGGATGGGACAACCAAAAACATCAGAGAAAAAGCAATACTGAGAACCCCTATGCGAATACTACATTTCTTCACGATGTTTAAATCTAACATATCAGCAACAAATAAATAAACATAATTCTTTATTTATTCTTTTTGCAGCACTTTTTTTCCAGAAGAGAACGGCTTTAAACCGTTCATTGAGTCATCACGGTGGCAACCCCTTAGGCTACTGCCTCTGCACCAATTTTTTCACTAAGCTCTTCCAACGCCCCGTACACGGCCTCATAGATCTTCTCCCATTCCACACCCTTGAGATCGAGTTCAAACCCGTCAGGGAGGAATTTGACAGGTCTCTTCTTCTTGTTGTGGAGATCGAAGACATTCGCAAGCTGTACAGGCGTATCAGGGGAAAAGACAACACGCACCCTCCCCCTTGCCTCCTGGATCTTTGTGATCGAAAGCGCCTTCGCGAGTATTTTTACGCGCATGATCTTGAGTAGGTTTATCACCTCTTCAGGGGGTTTCCCGAACCTGTCTCTGAGTTCACCCTCGAAATCGAAAACCTCGTTCTCCGACTTTAGAGCAGCTATCCTCCGATAAAAGCTGAGCCTTAACGTCACGTCTTCGATATACTCGTCGGGAATAAAGGCCGCAGTCTTCAACTCTATCACAGCTTCAGGCTCATCCTTAATCTCCATGCCCTTCAACTCCGCGACGGCCTTTTCGAGCATCTCGATATAAAGGTCGAAGCCTATCTCATTGATGTGCCCTGACTGTTCCCCCCCGAAGATCTCTCCTGCGCCTCTTATCTCAAGGTCCTTCAGTGCAAGCCTGAACCCTGCTCCCAGGTAGCTCATCTCCTGCACAGCCTGGAGCCTCTTTCTCGCCTCCTCGGTAAGCACCGGCTCGGGCGGAGCGAGAAAATAGGCGTACCCTTTGACACTCGACCTTCCCACCCTTCCCCTCAGCTGATAAAGGTCTGCCAGCCCCATCTTGTCGGCCATGTGTATGATGATCGTATTCGCCCTCGGGATATCGAGGCCGGAACCGATGATCGCGGTTGAGACGAGGACATTGACGTCTCCCGCAAAGAACCTGTGCATCATCTCCTCCAGTTCCTTCTCAGGCATCTGACCGTGTGCGACACCGATCACGGCCTGAGGGACAAGTTCCTGAATTCGCCGGGATATCTTGTGGATGTCCCATATCCTGTTATGCACGAAGAAGACCTGCCCGGACCTCTGCAGCTCGGAGGTTATCACTTCTTTCACGAGCTTGTCATTGAAGACCGTGACGATGCTCTTTACCGAAAGCCTCTCTTCCGGGGGCGTCTCTATGACGCTGATGTTCCTGATCCCCGAGAGGGCCATATGCAGCGTCCGCGGGATCGGAGTTGCCGTAAGCGTCATGACGTCGATATTCTTGCTCATCTCTTTTATCTTTTCCTTCTGGCCGACGCCGAACCTGTGCTCCTCGTCTATTATCAGGAGTCCGAGCCTGCTGAACTCGACCTTCTTCGAAAGGAGGCCATGCGTGCCTATCACTATATCTATCTCACCCTTCGCGATGCCCCTCAATGTCAGATCGATCTCCTTCCTCGATTTAAACCTGCTCATGAAATCAATCGTGACCGGAAAGCCGGAGAACCGTTCCTTGAAGGTCCTGTAGTGCTGCTCTGCAAGGATCGTAGTGGGGACAAGGACGGCCACCTGCCTGTTGTCGTAAACCGCCTTAAATGCCGCGCGCATCGCAACCTCGGTCTTTCCATAGCCTACGTCGCCGCAGAGGAGCCTGTCCATGGGGAGATCGGATTCCATGTCCTTTTTGAGATCTTCTATCGCCTTAAGCTGGTCCGGCGTCTCCTCATAGGCGAAGAAACTGTCGAACTCTCTGTGAAGATCAGTGCCGGGACTGAATGTAAAACCCCTCGCCACCCTCCTGTCTGCATAAAGCGCAAGGAGCTTAGCCGCCATCTCCTGGACTTTCTTCCTGACACGCTCTTTCTTTTTCTGCCAGGTCTTGCCGCCGAGCCTGTCAATTTTTGGAAGAACTCCCTCTTCAGAGCGGTACTTTGATATTATCTGGATCGACTGGACCGGGATATAGAGGCGGCCGTCTTCGTACTCGATGAGCATGAGTTCAAGCTCAATGTCCTCCCTCGTCTGCCTGACAACCCCGGAAAACCGCCCGACGCCGTGGTCCCTGTGTACGACAAAATCGCCCGGGGTTATATCGTCGAGCGAGAGGAGAAGGTTCGCCACCTTCGATTTTCTTATCGATCTGAACGCCGGCCTCTCGCCGAAAATCTCCTTTTCGGTAAGAATAAGCAGCCCTTTCAAGAATATTCCGGACGACAACCCGCCTACTACTATAGCGATGGTGCCCTTGTAATCCCGGACCTCGCCTATTCCGACTACCGGTACTATCATCTCCTGCTCCCTGAACAGGTCTCTGATCCGCTCGGACTGTCCTGAAGAGGAAGCCACGATAATAACCTGGTTGCTCCCGGAAAGACCTTTTATAGTCTTTGGCAGATCTTCCAGACTTTTTCTTTCATCAGGGAGGAAACCGTGCCCCTTTACTGAAAGAACACCCGCATCGATCTGTGGGATAGAAATTGAATCGTCCTCCCCGTCATCATCAGAGTAGGGTCCGCCTGCGTTAAAGGAGTACCGGGACAGATAGACCGTGTCATCAGGCAACCCATCTTCCGAAGAGGCGGGATAGAGACAAAAGAACTTCTTCCCCGCCGCCACGTCGGTCAAATACCTTGCCTCGTCAGGGTCTTTCGCAGGGAATAAGAGGAATGTGTCGATATCCGTCGTCGACCTCTGGGTCTCTGTATCGAAAAACCTGATCTGCTCTATCTCATCTCCGAAGAACTCGATCCTGATCGGGTCCTCGGTAGTTGAGGGAAAGATATCGAAAATCCACTCCCTCCTGCTGTACTCGCCCTTGTCAGCCGCCATCGCGGCCCTCACGTAACCCAATCTGACAAGGGCCTCCTCGAAATCCGACCTCTCCCCTATCGCCCCTTTCTTCAGGTCCAGTATGTTTTCCAAAAGGGAATCGTTGTCATGCAATGTCGAGGTGAGGTTCGCAGAGGACGTCACCAGGGAATCCCGGTCCTCCAATTTATATAACAGCTCGGCCCTGGCCCCTGCCGCCTCCGGCCCCCCCGGATCCGACAGAATGAGTAAAGGCCCACCCGACCCCAGTAGATCCCGGTAAAAATGCATGTCTTTTTTCAGGATGCGGGCCCCGTCTTCCTCCTTTTCTACGGCGACAAAGGGTTTCTCCTGAAGCGCGAGTAAAAGAGCCGACGACGATCCCGTCAGATTATAGATACGGCATGCATCCGGAAAAGATGAAGGGACACCCTTTTTTATGAGGGAAAGAAGTTCCAACCTTAAAGATTTGCTTTGATAATTTTTTTTATGATTCCTGTGGTAGATATGCCCTTTACATAGGGAAGGCTGTATGTTTCCCCGGCGACATCAGACCCTACGATCTCTTCCTTCTTCCAGTCTCCGCCCTTTACCAGAACATCGGGTTTCAAAGACTTGATCAGCCCATGGGGGGTCTTCTCATCGAAGATCGTAACATAGTCGACCATGCATAAGGAGGCCAGGACCTCCGCGCGGTCTTTTTCGGAATTAATCGGTCTTCCCGGCTTTATGAGCGAAACCGACCTGTCGGAATTGAGGCCCACGACGAGCACGTCGCCCAGTTTCCTTGCCTGCCTCAAATATCTCACATGACCTTTATGTAGTATGTCGAAGCATCCGTTTGTAAAGACTATCTTCCTTCCCTGTCCTGCCAGCCGGCCGCAAATCTTTTTGAGTTCACTTCTGTCGACAATTTTTTTCATTTACCGGCATCCATCTCCTGCAATCGCGCCCTCGCCTTCTCGAGGATCGTCCTGTCGCCGCTGAAACTGATCTTCTGAAAAGCAGTTTCAAAAGAAAACCACTCGGCCTCATCCACCTCGAAATCATGCTGGGAGGTATTGCCGCTTTCGTATTCCATAAGGTAAAAATGCACCGTCTTCCTGCACTTCGTGTTTTCTCCGCGTATGTAATACCAGTAAGTGATCTCTCCCAGTTTATCGATGATCCTGCCCCAAAGCCCCGATTCCTCTCTCACTTCCCGAACGGCCGTGACCTCCGGCGTCTCCCCCTTGTCGATGATCCCCTTAGGGAGGCACCAGTATTTCCCGCCCTTCACCGAGACAAGCACCACTTCCAAACCGCCCGGGGCTTTTCTGAATATGACCCCTCCGGAGGAAGTCTGACGTTTCAAAGAAGCGGGCTTCATTTCCTATCGGTCCATCATATCAGCGGCTTACGCATAATCCTTCAACGACTCAATTATATCACTTCTTATCCTCTTCGGCTTCATGCTCCGGTCCACGCAGGCGATCTTCACGGTCCCCTCTACAAGGGGCTCGCCTGTTCCTTCCCTTAAGACTCTATGGCCGAATGATATAGACGCCGCCCCGATCTTGTCCACCGACGTCTCGACAGAGAACGTATCGCCATATCTTCCGGGCGACAGATATTTGAGACATGCATCCACGACAACAAAAAAGACGCCGTCGTCCATAAGTTTCTTCAGGTTCATGCCCCGTGATTCAAACAGCCCGGTCCTCGCCCGCTCGAAATATTTCAGGTAATTCGCATAATAGACGACGCCCCCGCAGTCGGTATCCTCGTAATAGATCTTTACCTCCAGGAGATGTTTCATTACGGGAGCATCTTGCCGGTCACCAGCCGCAGGATATCATTGTACAGGGCAAAAACCATGAGGGCGACAAGTAAGGCAAGTCCCACCCGCTGTGCCATGATAATGGCCTTCTCGCTGAGCGGCTTTCCCCTCACCCACTCTATGCCCATAAACATAAGATGGCCTCCGTCCAGCATAGGTATGGGAAGGATGTTCATGACCCCGAGATTGATGCTGATCACCGCCATAAAGGTAAAATAGTTCATCGCTCCCTGGGCAGCCTGCTTGCCTGCCATGTCGAATATCATTATCGGTCCCCCGATCGTATCCGCAGGGATAATGTGCTGCAGCAGCTTAACGATAAATACTATCGTGAGGGCCGAAAGTTCCCATGTCTTCGCCACTGCAAGTTTCAGGGCGCCGGGAAAAAACTCCTGTTTTACGCCGGTCTTGCCGGAAGGCGTTATGCCTATCAGGCCTACTTCCCGGTTCTGCCCGAATATGTCCTTTATGACCTTCTTCTCAGGGGTGATAAGGATATCGAAGGAGGACTGGCCCCTCTTGATCTTCATTCTAAGCCCTTTCCCCGGACTTTCATGGATCATCGATGTCATGTCTTCCCACCTCTTTAAGGAGACGCCGTTTATCTCCACTATATCGTCCCCCTTTGTCAGCCCGGCCCTGAAAGCCGGGGAGTCGGCGGTCACCTCACCGACCTGAGGCAGCAGATAGGGGACCCCGCCCAGAAAGACCAGAAAAAAGACAACGGCGGCGAAGATGAGGTTAAAGATCGGCCCTGCAAGGACGATTATAAACCTTTTCCATACAGGCTGGAAATTAAAGGCCCGGTGTTTTTCCGCCTCAGGTATCTCCTCTTCTTCCTTGGGAATATCCTCCTGTCCGAGCATCTTCACATAGCCGCCGAGGGGGACTGCGGATATCACATATTCGGTCTCGCCATAGGTCTTTCCCACAACCGTCGGCCCAAAACCCAGCGAGAACTTGAGCACCTTCACGCCGAGCATCTTCGCAAAGATGAAGTGCCCGAGCTCGTGCACGAATATGAGGATCCCGAGGAGGACCAGCGCGTAAATCATCGTCATCTTCCTGACTCCTTAATATATATTTCAGCTTTCTCCCGCGACCATCTGTCTGCATCCATAATATCTTCGAGGCTCGAAACAGCTCTCGCCTTATGACTGTCGACGGTCTTCCTGATCACCGAAGATATCTTGTTGAACCCTATCCTGCCGTCCAAAAATGCGTTGACCGCCTCTTCGTTCGAGGCGTTCAGCACGCAGGGCATTGTCCCGCCTGCCCTTATCGCGTCATATGCATAGGACAGGCAGGGAAAAGTCTCGCTGTCGGGCATCCTGAACGTCAGGGTCCCGATCATATCGAGTTCGAGCGGGGGAATCGGGTCAGCGATCCTGTCCGGATAGGAGAGCGCGTAGGATATCGGCCCTTTCATATCAGGCATCGACATCTGCGCAAGACAGCTCCTGTCTATGAATTCGACCAGTGAATGCACTATGCTCTGCGGATGTATAAGGACACTCACCTTCTCGGGCGGCATGTCAAAAAGCCAGCAGGCCTCTATCACCTCGAGCCCTTTATTCATGAGTGTGGCGGAATCGATCGAAATTTTTTTTCCCATACTCCAGTTGGGGTGTTTGAGCGCGTCTTTCACAGTAATGTCTTCCAGTTCTTTTTTCTTTCTCCCGACAAAGGGCCCGCCCGAGGCAGTAAGGATTATCCTTCTGATACCCGTCCGCTTATGCCCCTCGATGCACTGAAAAACCGCGCTGTGCTCGCTATCGACCGGGATGATCCTGACACCCCTCTTTCTCGCCTCGGCCATCACGATCTCCCCCGCCATGACAAGGGCCTCTTTGTTTGCGAGGCCGACCGTCTTTCCCGCCCTTATAGCAGCCATCGTAGGCATCAGGCCGGCTGAACCGACGATCGACGAGATCACAAAATCGGACTGCTCATAGGAAGCGACACTGTTGACACCCTCCGCCCCGGTTAGGACACTCACCCCGTTGACCCTTTTGCTCAAGGCCAGCGCCGTCCCCTCGTCCGCAACAGCCACGACCTCCGGACTAAAGGTCTTTATCTGGCTCTCGAGAAGGTCTATGTTTCTGCCGGCCGCAAGGGCGACGACCTTCAAACTCTGCCTGTTGTTGGCAACTACCTCGAGCGTGCTCCGTCCTATAGAGCCGGTCGAACCGAGTATCGTCAATCTTTTCATGTCATTAATTATACTAAAACGTTCCCTTCTGTTTTCTTTTATTCCGGCCTAACCGATAAGGCCGAGGCCGGCACAGAGCCAATAGAAAACCGGTCCTGCGAATGTCACACTGTCGAGTTTGTCGAGGATGCCGCCGTGACCCGGCAGGATATTGCTCGAATCCTTCACCCCGGCGTCACGCTTGAACATAGACTCAACGAGGTCCCCTGCGATGCATGCCAGCCCTATGGCTAAACCAAGGAGTACCGCTTGATAAAGCGATATCTGACGCATCATGACCGACCTGACAAAAAGGGCACCTGCCGCCCCCCCGACTACCGAGCCCACTGCGCCCGCGACCGTTTTGTTCGGGCTGACCTCCGGGTAGAGTTTTCTCTTGCCGAGACCTTTTCCGACATAATAGGCCATGCTGTCCGAGACCCAGACAGATATATAGAGCAGGACTATCCAGACAGGTCCTGCCTTTGCAAGACTGAGCTGGAACGTGAGAAGTCCCGGTATGTATAAAAGACCGAGGATGACCGCAGAAATTTCAGAAAGCGACCGCGCGGGGTCCCGTTTTAGAAAAAGTCTTATACCCATAACCGCCATCGCACAGAGAAGCAGCACATCGATAAAGAAATGCCGAGCGCCGAAAAAGACCGCAAGCATCGCAGCCCCGCTGACCACACCCGCATACCTGAGCGCGGGATGGAGACGGAACATGCGGTAAAATTCGATGAGTGCCGCTGAAGAAACAAGCACGAGAAGAAAGAGCAGGTACTCGACCGGCAGGTACATGATATAGAGATAAAAAACGGGGACGAGTATACACGCGACGACCAGCCGTTTACGATGCATTCGACCTCACGGGAATGGCCCCAAAGCGGCGTTCCCTCCCCTGAAAGTCCTGTATGGCAAGCATCATCTCCGCCCTGTCGAAATCAGGCCAGAGCGTGTCGGTAAAGTAAAGTTCCGCATACGCGCTTTGCCAGAGGAGGAAATTGGACAGTCTCCTTTCCCCGCTCGTTCTTATGATAAGGTCAGGAGGAGGCAGACCTTCCGTGTCCAGATACCGTGAAAATGTATCTTCCGTAAGTTCCCCGACATCGCAGCCCGAGGCAGCGACCCTTTTCATTGCCCTCACGATCTCGTTCCTTCCGCTGTAACTGAGGGCGGTCACAAGGGTCATACCTTTGTTCGCAGCCGTCCTCTCTTCAGTCTCCTGAACGAGGGCACGTATGTTTTCCGGAAGTCTCCATATCTCGCCGATCACTTTAAACACGATACCACGCTTCATGAGTATTGATAATTCTTTCTTGAGATAGATCTCCAGCAGCCTCATCAGCATCGACACCTCGGACGGCGGACGCTGCCAGTTTTCGGTCGAAAAGGCATAGAGGGTAAGACATTTGATCCCGATCTCGGCTGAAAGCTCTATGATCTCCTTTGCGCGTTCAGCCCCGACCCTGTGGCCCTCCGCTCTCGGAAGGCCCCTCAACTGTGCCCACCTCCCGTTTCCGTCCATGATTACTCCGACATGTGACGGTATATTTCCCGACAGACTCACTCTCTTCTACCTCCCTTTCACGGAATAGATATATAATACAACTCCGAGCGGGTTTTCGCCCTTTAGAATATTGCCGAACTTAACCCCCATGAAGGGGCTTGCAAGGACCATGATCTGATCTCCCGCCAGCGTGTAGTCCTGAATGCTTCCACTCACTCCCTCTATGAGGACCCCCTCTTCCATCGAAAAACCGTTCCACCAGTAGTTCCTTATCTCGGACTTCTTATAACCGAAGCCCTTCGCCATCTCAGCCAGCGGCACCCTCTTCACCGCAAGGACCTCCCTGCGCGTCTGCACCAGCCTGTCTTTCACCGACCACACCTTTTCGGGGGCATAGGTAGTCGGCGACTGTTTCTTGAACGTAGTTATGAATCCGCCGTTAGGTGAACTGCTCCTCCATAGCTTTGTCCCCTTGTCATCATACAGGTTCAGGTAGCCGTCGTCGTCATAGGCCAAGAGGACCTTTTCCTTCGACTCGCCTTCGATAGGCACGAAATCGTAGATATTGACCCCCTTTGGCGTTTTTATCTTGTCTCCCTTGGTAAACGCTCCGTCCCACTTGACATAAAAAATGTCTCCCGAAAAACCGTCCGAATATGCCTGCGCGATAAGTCCGTCTCCCAACCTGCGGAGGAAATAATTGCCTTCCCATAATTTCTTGAAGACGGAACCTTCCAGCCCATAGACATACGATACGACTGAATCATTCCGCATCGAGGTCACGATAATTTCGTCCTTTCCGTCCTTGTTGAGGTCCATCGTGTCGAGATAGAGATGGTCGTCTTTACCGGAGCCCTTTACCTCACCCATGACCTTGAGTTCCGCCCCCGGGAGGTATATCCTGATGTCCCTGCCTGTGCTGAGAAGTACCTCTTGTTTCCCGTCCCCGTAAATATCGCCGGCGGCGATGAGCCTGGCCCCGAAGGGAAGGTCGAACGTCGTCACCGCTGCACCTGCATGCGGGGCAAAGAACTCTTCGCCGAACCTCAGTTCCTTCGCATAACCGGCGTCGACAGTCGTACCGTTATCGATGAACTTCACGCCGTCTGCGACCCAGTAAAGTCTTACTCTCATCTGCGTGGTCTTGTCGGTTTCTTTCCCGCTAACCATCATCGCCACTTCGGCCCCGGCTTTTTTCGCTTCAGCCAGGACCTTTGTTTCGTCGTCCGTATCGAGCGCCGTATCAACCATCTCCACCCTGCCGGTCGATTTCAGTTTCCTGTAAAAATCATCCGCGAGGTACCAGTCTATGCTCTTGTCCTGATAGAAAAAGAGCCTCATCTTGGTCTCGGAGAGTCTGACGCTGTCACCCTCCCTCGCTTCCCCATCTACTATACTTCCTGATGACGACCCGGCCTGCACGTCCTTTATCTCGATCTTGCCGACCGTCGATTCGACATTTCCGAGAAGTTCTTTTGTCACCGGATGCAGAAACGGGGCACCCTCCCGCAACACCCTCAGCCTCATGCCCGGCTTGAGGCCTTCTTTTTCGCCGATGGAAACAAAGACCTTGCCGCCCTCCAGACGCACGACCTTCCCCGACTGGGGTTTGAAATAGGCCATCGTATCGTCTTTCAGTTTGGTAATAGGGTCTTGCTCTGTCCCGTACGCCGTAGCCGCAATAAGAAAAGATATCAGGACGACCAGAATACGCTTCATTTCGTGTCCTCCCCGAAGCTCATCGTAAACCACATTTTTTTCCTCCCCTGCAAATCTATATTCCTTATAAAGAGAAAACACGTCCCCTGGTAAAGCCTTTCGACGCCGTCTTCAGAGAGCGAGACTGTCTCGACCGGATAATGCCAGAGGACCACGCCTTCGTTGAACGCAAAATCAATGACGAGGTCCAGATATTTGTCTTTTACGCTGAAATCCTTCACGTTCTCGTGCACCGCGGTACTGCGGACAGTCAACATCTTTGCGCCCCGCCTGATCAGCGCGTGAGGGGAACCGAGCAGTGATAAATTCATCTCCACCGCAAATAGCCCCGAGTACGCCCCCGTAAGCGTATACTCCACTTTGATCTTCTTCGGCCCGGCCGCGGTCAGGGTCTTCTCTATCGCCAGCCTGCGCTGCCCGGCAATACCCTGCCTTGAAAGGGAAAGAGAAAAAGTCTCCCCCTTCTGCGAGGAGCGCATTGCATATACACCCCCGACAAAATCGCCGAGTTCCTCGTGCGCAGAGCGCGCGATGTCCCCGACAGCCGTCTCCACGGAAAAAAAACGGTCTATCAGGGAAGCCCTCCTGTACGAATCATATACAAGATGGTCGGACAGGCCCGCCTCCTTTACCGAGAGCATTTCGTGGATCGTCCTCGTCTCATCGTGACCGGAATGTGAGGCATCGGAAAGTTTTGCATGATACGCCTCAGGGCGCCGTGAAATAATATCGCAGATATTAACCGCCTGTTTGTAAAGCGACAGTTCGGAGATGCTACCTCCCTTTTCGGTGACCGCCATTGCGTAGTGTCTGGTATTGACGAGGAGATCGTCGAAACCGTCGCAGTCAAAATCGTTCCGTACGACGGTGGTGCGGGCCTTAAGGATGCCCGCCGACGCCGATTCGGCCCTGATGAGGTGACGATAGAGCGCTGACCTGAGGTGCGGCAGATACAGGCCCCCGAAGACGCCGTGCCAATACGCGTCGTTGCACTGACCCTTCCAGAGTTCCGTGCGGGCGTCGCGTCGTTTCTTCGAGTCCCCTTTAAAGGCCGCATGCACCTTCCCGCTGATCATAAACATCCTTTTGTGGATGTGGTTGGCCTCGGGGTATTTCACCATGAAAGACCGCCAAATGCCTCCCCTCAGGAGTTGCTTTGCCCGGTCCCCTATCGTCCTCTGCAGTTCTTCAAGGACCCGTTCGTATTCAAGGCCTTCTTTCGCGGGCAGTGTCCACTCTCCCATCTCTCTGTAGGAAGCAGTCGGGAGGTACGTCCTGCCGAGGGGCCTGAATTTCGATCGGTACTCGCCGAAAGTCGTAGTCTCGATCCACTCTGAATTTCTCTCGATCGAGGAGAGGAACTTATCGAGCCACCGTTCCTCATATACATGTTTATAGGTATTCGGCCAGACGCCGAATTTCTCCCCGTCGTCGGCCATAGTCAAAAGCGGATGCCCGCCGCGCATATATATCTCCCTGAAGTAGGAGATGATCTCGTCGACCGTCCTGAACGGTATCATATATCTTAGTTTCTCGCTGCCCGGGAAGACGCAGAGTTCGCTCCCTTCATCTTCCGTTACATAGTAGCCGAGGAGATCGTCATCTTCGAGCCCGGTCAGCTTGAAGTGGTAGTCGTCGATCGGGACATACTCTATTCCCGCCTTCGCAATGGACTTCGGCATCTGTGGCTCCCACACCCTCTCGGCAAGCCACATTCCCCTAGGTGAATACCCGAGGCTCTTCCTGATAAATTTAGACATTTCAGTCACCTGGAGTATCCTGTCCCTCTCCGGCAACACCGAGAGGATAGGCTCGTAAAGCCCTCCTGAAAGAAGTTCGACCCGACCGCTGTCTGTAAGCGTCTTTATGATGTCGAATGCCTCAGGATGTTTTTCCTGAATCCATAAGAGCAGGTTGCCTGAGTAATGAAGGACGACCTTTAGCCCCGGGTGGTCGAGGAGTGTTTCGAGAAAAGGCAGATAGGACTTCCTGTAGCACTCCTCGATGACATGCTCAAAATTGCCCACCGGCTGGTGGTTATGAAATGCGAGGACAAGATAAAGCTTCGACATTTATTATCCGTTTAAAAGCATGTATAAATAGCCTGCTCCCTCAAAAAAAGTGAATAAAAACAGGAATAAAACTTAGCTATACAATATACCACAAACAGGAGACAGGTGGAAAGAAAAGGAAGATATAGGGAGTGTCCGAGGACACTACCAGATTTAGATTATTACGAGGTTGTCCCGGTGGATCGCCTCGTCGGAATACTTGTAGCCCAGTATCGTCTCTATCTCGGAAGTTTTCTTACCCATGATTTTCCTGATGTCCGAAGACGAATAATTGACAATACCCTTTGCGACGCGCCGGCCTTTGATGTCCGCGCAATTCACCGCATCTCCAAGTTCGAAATCCCCATCGACCGAGATGATGCCGGAAGGCAAAAGACTCCTGCCCATATCTGTGACCGCCTTCACCGCGCCGTCGTCGAGGACGAGCATGCCCTTCGTCCGGCTGCTGTAGGCTATCCATCCCTTCCTGTGAGAAAGCCTGCACGGCCCGGGTTTGAAATATGTCCCGTGCTGTTTGCCGTTCAGTACGGCCTTGATCAGGCCCTTTTTCTTTCCGCTTATGATATTCACCGGGATGCAATGGGAGACCGCCTTTTTCGCGGCGAGAACCTTTGAATACATGCCGCCGGTCCCGACACCGCTTCCTGCGCCTCCGGAGCGTTTTTCGATCTCCGCGGTTATCTCCTCTACGCATGAGACCAGTTCCGCCCCAGGATTGAACCTCGGGTCCGCCGTGTAGAGACCTTCCACATCCGAAAGGATCACGAGCCTGTCAGCCTCGGTAAGCACCGAAACGAGCGCTGCCAGGTTATCGTTATCGCCGAACTTGATCTCGTCCGTTGCAACGGTATCGTTTTCGTTCACGATCGGCACTACGCCATAAGAAAGCAGGGTAAGGAGCGTATTTTTCGAGTTGATATACCGCTTCCTGTCCGAAAAATCCTCCTGCGTAAGGAGCACCTGCGCCACCTTTGTATCAAACTCGCTGAAACTCTTTTCGTAGGCCCACATGAGACTGCTCTGTCCGACGGCCGCGGCAGCCTGCTTGAGCTGTATGTCTCTTGGCTTCTGTTTAAGCCCCAGCTTTTTCATGCCTGCAGCGACCGCGCCTGAAGACACGATCACGACATCGTATCCCTCAGTCTTCAACTCTGCGACGTCCGAGGCGATGGAAGAGATGCGCTTCGTGTTCAGCCCTTCTTTTTCATCCGCAAGTATGTTGCTCCCGATCTTCACCACAAGCCTTTTCATTTCAGAAAAATTATACATCACGGGATTGACGGTTGTCATCCGTGATATGGTAGTATTGAATTTATGAAGAAGATTCTCATCTTCGATAACATGAAGGCATCGGCTGAAGCGAAGAAGAACATCTTGTCGGGATACGACTGTACATTCTTTACTGCCATATCAGGGGAAGAAGCGATGAGAATTCACCGCAAGGAGAAAGTCGACCTCATAATAAGAGACATCGATATGCCTGGAACGACCGGCGAAGGCTTCTGCTCAACGATAAGAGAAGACTATGGACTAAAAAAAGTCTCAATAATAATGATACGTTCTGACAGGGAATCCGATATCAGAAGATATAAAGCCTGCGGGGCAAACGCCTATATAAGAAAACCGATAAACCCTCAGGAACTATTTCAAAAAGTGGGCGAGCTGTTGAATATCTCCCCGAGATTGAACATGCGAGTTCTCATAAGGGTAAAGGTCAAAGGGAAGTTCGCGGGTGAGTTCATCTCCCACTCGAAAAATATAAGCGCATCGGGCATTCTCCTCGAAACGGACACGGTCCTTGAAAAGGGAGACCTTATACGTTGCGACTTCTTTCTCGGCCCGAATCAGGTAAACTCAGAGGGAGAGATTATGCGGGTGACAAAAAAGCAGCAAAAACTCTATCAGTACGGGGTAAAGTTCATTGACATCGATTCACTCTCCAAGGCGACGATAGAAAAGTATATACACAGGCTTTAATCTCTATACCCGATGCCAATCGCTTGCCCTCATGCACTACCCTGAACCAAATGCCATATAAAAAAAACGAAAATGGGCCTTATATAATAATCCTCACCCTATGCAACTTTAATCAAACTCTTTCTAGCTGAATTGAGAGAATTTATTCTTCTTCTTTGAGAAGCTTGTAATCGACGCTGTCGACGAGAGCCTGGTATGACGCCTCGATGATGTTCTCAGAAACTCCGACCGTGCCCCACCGGCTTTCTTTGTCACCCGATTCGATCAGGACCCGTACCTTAGCGCTCGTGCCTTTCCCGGCTGTAAGGACCCTGACCTTATAGTCATGCAGTTTCACTTCCTTCAGGCCGGGATAGAACTTCTCGAGCGCCTTTCTCAGCGCGTGGTCCAGCGCGTTCACCGGGCCTTTGCCGGTCGCAGCGGTATGTTCGATATGCCCTCCGACTTTCACCATGATCGTAGCCTCGCTGATCGGGTCTTCTCCCTCTTTCCGCTTCTCGACGATAAGTCTGAACCCCATGAGTTCGAAAAACTTCTTGTGCAGACCGAGCGACTTCTTCATAAGCAGTTCGAAGGAAGCCTCGGCGCCCTCGAACTGGAAGCCCTGGTTTTCGAGCTCCTTCAGTTTCGTAACGATGTCCTGTATCTGCACGGAATCGTTCGCCAGCCTAATGCCGAACTCCTCGGCCTTTCTCAGGATGTTGCTCCTTCCTGCCAGGTCCGATATCAATACCCTCTGCGAATTCCCGACAAGCTCGGGCCTGATGTGTTCGTACGTTTCGGGCCGCTTCTGAATCGCGCTGACATGCATACCGCCCTTATGGGCAAATGCGCTGTCGCCGGTGTAGGGCTGACGTTTGAAATGCCTGAGGTTGGCGATCTCCGTCACGAAACGGGACACATCCCTCAACTTCTTAATCTGGTCGGGCGTAATGCATTGGATGCCGAGCTTGAGCTGGATGTTCGGTATGATCGAAATGAGGTTTGCGTTGCCGCACCTCTCGCCGAGGCCGTTTATCGTGCCCTGCACATGGGAGGCGCCGATCTCGACGCTCACCACGGAGTTCGCAACGGCACACTCAGTGTCATTGTGGATATGGACGCCGATCGGAGCGCTGTATCCCTCTACCGCCTTTTTCACGATGTCCTGAAGCACCGAGGTGATAGTCCCGCCGTTAGTATCGCAAAGGACAAGGCAGTCGGCCCCCGCATCCTGTGCGGCCTGCAGGCATTTGAGCGCATACTTGGGGTTATGGATATACCCGTCGAAGAAATGCTCCGCGTCAAAAAAGACCTTATCCGCATGCTTTTTCAGAAAGGCTACCGAATCGCTGATTATGTCGAGGTTTTCTTCAAGCGGGACACGGAGCGCCTCTTTCACATGGAAGTCCCACGTCTTTCCGAATATCGTAATTATCGGGGCGCCGGCCTCGACAAGGGCCTTCATCGTCTCATCGTGCGCCGGTTTTTTCTTCGGCCTGTGCGTACTGCCGAAGGCGACCACCTTTGAATTTGCAAGTTTGAGCCTGGAGACCTTCTTGAAATATTCTATGTCCCTGGGGTTGGAGCCCGGATACCCGCCCTCGATATAGTGTATGCCGAGCTCGTCGAGCTTCTCGGTGATCCTCAATTTGTCTTCGACTGAAAAGGCCACATCCTCGGACTGTGCGCCGTCCCTGAGGGTCGTATCGTATAATTCAATTCTTCGCATGAGCGCCACTACACCTTCGCAGCTTCCGCAAGACCGAATGCCTCGTGTAGCACCCTTACGGCGAGCTCCGTAAATTTGAGGTCGATGACGCAGGAAACTTTTATCTCCGAGGTGCTGATCATCACGATGTTTATACCGTGGCCGGCAAGGGTCTGAAACATCTTCGCGGCAACACCGGAGTGTGTCCTCATGCCGACGCCCACGATCGAGACCTTGCTTATGTCTTCCCTCAGGTCAACCCTCTTCGCGCCGAGTTCCTTTGCTATCTTCCCTGTAACCTCAACCGCGTGACGCGATTCTGTCTTGGGTATCGTAAAAGAGATGTCCGCGGATTTGCCGTCGCTGCTGACGTTCTGGACTATCATGTCGACCACTATATTCGAGGAAGCTATGACGTCGAAGAGTCTGGCAGCGATACCCGGTTTGTCGGGGACGTCAACGATAGTGATCTTTGCCTGGTTTTTGTCGTAAGCTACTCCTGATACCACTACATTCTCCATGTCTTTATCCTCCTGAACAACAAGTGTCCCCGGGTTGTCGTTAAAGCTCGACCTGACGACTACAGGCACATTGTACTTCATTGCAAATTCGACAGACCTGGCCTGCAAGACTTTAGCGCCGAGACTCGCCAGTTCAAGCATCTCTTCGTAGGAAATCTTATCGAGTTTCCTGGCCCCGGGCACTATATTCGGGTCTGTCGTATAGACGCCGTCGACATCCGTGTATATCTCGCAGAGGTCGGCCTTGATCGCAGCGGCAACCGCCACCGCCGAAAGATCGGACCCTCCCCGCCCTAGTGTCGTCACGTCCGTCTCTCCCTCGGTTGTTCCCTGAAAGCCGGCGATGACCACGATAAAGCCGTCGCCCAGGGCCTTCCTGATCCTCTCGCCCGTGATCCGCTCTATCCTCGCCTTCATATGCACCGTATCAGTAATAATGCCGGCCTGTCTTCCGGTCATCGACTTCGCCTTATGCCCGAGCGCCTCCACCGCCATCGCGGTCAGCGCGGACGTAACACGCTCACCCGAAGAGAGGAGCATGTCCATCTCCCTCTCGCCGGGCGACGAGGATATCTTTTGGGCAAGCCCGATAAGTTTGTCCGTCTCTCCCGACATGGCAGATACGACCACCACGACCTGGTTGCCCTGTTTCGAGGTCTTAACGACCCGTTCGGCGACCGCCTTTATCCTCTCTGTTGTGCCTACCGAGGTGCCTCCGTATTTCTGGACTATCAGCGCCAACTCTCTCCTCCACTCGAATATGACTTTACGGTTGATGCCGCCATATCACCTTCCCTTGATAAAGAAGTCCATCAGTTTGTGGCCTTCTTCGAAAGACAGCGCATCGGCCCTGTCCGCGATCTTCTCATCGAATTGCATCCCTTTGTTCTTCCTTATATCACGGCTGTCAAAAAGCACAAAAGGCACAGGGTCGCCGGTATGTGTCCTCAATTCCACAGGTGTCGGATGATCGGGAAGGAGGAGTATCCTGTATTCCCCGAGAGCCTTTGCCCCCCTGAGTACGGTCCCGACCACAAGCCTGTCGAAATCCTCGATAGCCTTGATCTTGTCCCTGGTCTTTCCCGAATGCCCCGCCTCATCAGGGGCCTCGACATGGATATAGACGAAGTCCGTTTCTTTCAGGGCCTTAAGCGCCGCCTCCGCCTTGCCTTTATAATTTGTATCAAGATATCCTGTGATGCCGGGGACATCGAGTATCCTGAACCCTGCGTATATGCCCAGTCCTTTAGTGAGGTCCACTGCCGAAATGAGGGCGCCTTCCATCGAATATTTCTTGCGGAATGTCGGCAGGGCCGGTTTTTTCCCCTGTCCCCACAGCCATACGGCGTTGCCTGGGTTCTTGCCGTTCTTGATCCTCTTCCTGTTTATGGGGTGGTCTATCAAAAGATCCACCGACTCTGCCATTATCTTTCTGATCACTTCATCGCCTTCTCCCACAGGCAGATAATCCAGGATGCTCTTGCCGGTGATGTCATGGGGAGGTACGCATTCCACATCTGCCGAACCCCCGGACCAGACCATAAGGTGGCGGTAACTCACGCCGGGATAGAACCTGATATGCCTTGTGCCGAGTTTGGCATCGATCTCCCTGATCAGCTCAGCGGCCTCTTTCGTCGTGATATGCCCGCTGCTGTAATCCTCCATAATGGCCCTGGTCCTGCTCCTGTTGTACTTGAGCGTGACGAGGTTGCAGCGGAACGCAACGTCGCTTCTCCCGAGTTTTACGCCGATACTTGCGGCCTCAAGAGGGGCCCTTCCGGAATAATACTTATGCGGGTCGTATCCGAGTATGCTCAGATTTGCGACATCCGAACCGGGATGCATGCCCGCGGGCACGGTCCTCACCCTTCCGGGAATGCCTCTTACGGCAAGCTTGTCCATGTTCGGCGTAGAGGCCTTCTGAAGCGGCGTCCTGCCGCCCAGCTCCTTAAGCGGTCTGTCCGCCATTCCGTCTCCGACTATCACGATATATTTCATAAGATTTCCTTAAAAATCCCTTCAGTTGGCATTATCAGCGGCTTTATCCCGGCTGATGCTGAAAAAAAATCAGGGAGCTATTCTACGACATCACCCTCGACAAGTTCGACCTCTATACTTTTTCCCTTCAGCCAGTGCATCCCTTTTTCAAGGTCTTCTTCCGTCCCCTCTAATTCAAGTATCATCTCGCCGACGGTCTCTGTGACCCTGGCCCTTCTGATGTTAGGCATTACATTAAACTGCTTCGCCATCGTAAAGATCACGGGTTCCTTGATAAGCTGCTGCGGGAATGTCAGTTTGACCCTCTTCTTCATCTCACCACCCTGTCCCAGCGGATATTTTCCCGCACACATGACGCGCCGCCGGCGATAGCGGGCACTATCGATACCTCGTCTCCATCTTTTACGGCTGTCTCCTCGGCCTTGAGGAAGCGAATGTCCTCGTCGTTTACGTAGATGTTCACAAACCTCCGGATCTTGCCGTTTTCGGATATCCTCTCTCCGATTCCCGGGAACTTCTTCTCAAGATCGTTCACAAGTTCGATAATACTTCCCGCTGCTCCTTCGACCTCTTCCTTTCCCTGGGTCAGCCGCTGAAGCGGCGTCGGGATCCTAACCTTCACTGCCATTTATTTTTCCTCCTTATCGGTCAGAGACCTTTGTTGATCGTTTCAAGGACTTCTTCAAAAGCTGCGAGATTCGCCTTAATGTGATGAAGGGCCGTCGTATGCCCGTGCAGCGCCTCCTGTGTCTTAAGGCCGTTACCCGTAATGCATATGACCGTCACTTCGTCCCTTTTGATCCTGCCCGCCTCGATCAGCTTCCTCGTCGATGCGAGGGTGACGCCCCCTGCTGTCTCGGCAAATATCCCCTCCGTCCTCGCCAGTAGCCTGATCGCGTCGATGATCTCCTGATCGGAGACGTCCTCGCCGTATCCGCCTGTATCCTTGACCACCTGTGAGGCGTAATAACCGTCGGCAGGGTTGCCGATCGCCAGGGATTTCGCTATGGTGTCGGGCTTTACGGGCCGTATGACATCGACGCCCTGTTTGATCGCAGTCGTAATCGGGGAACAGCCGGTGGCCTGGGCCGCAAAGACCTTTGTATTGAGTTCCTTGATGATGCCGACGTCCCTGAACTCCTTGAAGCTCTTCCAGACCTTTGTAAGAAGCGATCCGCTCGCGCAGGGCACAACGACATTGTCAGGCGCCTTCCAGCCCAGCTGCTCTATCACCTCGAACCCGAGTGTCTTGGAGCCTTCTGCGTAAAAAGGCCTTATGTTTATATTCACGAAGGCCCACCGGTATTTATTCGCGATCTCGCTGCAGAGCCTGTTCACATCGTCGTAATTGCCGTCGACAGCGACAAGGTTAGGCTCGTAGACGAGAGAGGCGGTGATCTTCGATGCCTCGAGAGAAGCAGGGATGAAGATGAACCGCTTGAATCCCGCCCTGGCGCCGTGGGCAGAGACAGAATGGGCGAGGTTCCCGGTCGAAGCGCACGCCACTGTATCGAACCCGAATTCCTTCGCCTTTGTAAGTGCGATCGCGACAACACGGTCCTTAAAGGAGAGCGTGGGATGCACCACAGTGTCGTCCTTGATATAGAGATTGTCGACGCCGAGGACCTTAGCCAGGTTGTCGGCCTTCACCAGCGGCGTAAATCCCGAGTCCAGACCGACCTGGGGTTCGCCGTCTATGGGGAGGAGTTCCCGGTACCTCCAGAGGTTTTTGCCCCTCTTCTCTATCTTTTTCCTGTTTATCTCCCTGGCGATGCTTTTATAATCATAGGCCACTTCCAGCGGACCGAAACAGAACTCGCAGACGTATATGGGTTCGACGGGATATTCCCTGCCGCATTCTCTGCACTTAAGACCTTTTATATGACCCACGCGCATCTACCTCCTGCACCAAAAGTAAAAACATATTTTACTTTATATCGCCCAATAATTCAAAGAGCCTCAAGCCTCACATGGGCACGAAACGTACCGTGGATGGGACATCCCAAAAAAATCGCCCGCTTAGTGTAAAATATTTATCACCGATATGGAACTGGTCAAGACATTCTTCGATATCTTTATGCACCTGGACAAACATCTCAGCGCCGTCATCCAGAATTACGGCGTCTGGACCTATCTTATCCTCTTCCTTATCATCTTTTGTGAGACCGGGCTGGTAGTAACACCCATACTCCCCGGAGATTCGCTCCTCTTTGCGGCGGGTGCCTTGGCCTCCACGAGTGCCCTGGACGTCGGCGTCCTATTTGGACTTCTGAGCTTCGCTGCAATCGCCGGCAACACCACGAATTACTGGATAGGTCATCTCATCGGTCCAAAGATATTCCATAAACAAAACGTGCGACTTCTCAACAGGGAATATCTGGACCGGACCCACCGTTTCTACGAAAAGCATGGAGGAAAGACGATCGTCATCGCCCGCTTTATCCCCATCATACGTACATTCGCTCCCTTTGTCGCAGGCATCGGCGCCATGACACACTGGAGGTTCTCCCTTTATAATATTGCGGCCGGCATCGCATGGGTCGGCATATTCGTCTTCGCCGGTTATTACTTCGGCAACATACCCGTAGTCAAACGCAACTTTACACTGGTAATCTTCGCTATCATATTCATATCGATACTGCCGGGCATAGTCGAATTCCTCAGGCACCGCAGGCGGCCTGCGTAACTGCCAGCCGAGGACTGATCTTCCCACGCATCTTCCGCCACAACTTTCGTGCCACCAAATAGTAGAAAAGTGGTATCATTTTACTGTCGTACCCCGGAATGATGACTTTTCGGGGGATACTGAATTCATGCCCGGAGATAAATTATTGACGGACACATTCAAAACAAAGTGCATACTCTCGGCAGTGCTGATAGTCCTGATCATATCAGGCGGTACCCTTGGGTACGTATTCCTGGAGGGATGGGACTTTTTCGATTCTTTCTATATGACGATCATAACGCTTACGACGGTAGGGTTCGGCGAGGTACATCCACTGTCGCGTGTCGGGAAAATGTTTACCATAGCACTGATCGTAGGCGGCGTCGGCACGGTCTTTTACGCGCTGAGCACAGCGGCTAAGTTTATGCTGGAAGGAGAATTTGAAGAGATATTCGGGAGGAAGAGATTGGAAAAGAAGATCAAGGAACTCAGGGACCACTTTATTGTCTGCGGTTACGGCAGGATGGGCAGGATCATATGCAGGGAGTTGAGGGAGAAGAAGATCTCCTTTGTCGTCGTCGAAAAGATGCCGGACAAACTCCTCGACGGTCAGGACGTCCTTTTGGTCGAGGGGGACGCAACCAGGGACGAGATACTGAAGGAGGTGGGCATAGAAAGGGCGAAAGGCCTCATATCAGTCCTTCCCACCGACGCCGAGAACCTTTACGTAGTCCTTAGCGCAAGGGGACTCAACCCCAGCCTGACGATTGTGGCGCGGGCCGGGGATGAAGGCTCTGAACAGAAGCTTATCAGGGCCGGTGCGGACAGGGTCGTCTCGCCCTACTATATCGGCGGCCTGCGGATCGCACACACTGTTTTGAAACCCGCGGTGGTGGATTTCATCGAGTTCGCGACGAAGAGCGGAAATATCGACCTTCAGATGGAGGAAATAGCCATTCAGGAAAACTCCGGACTTGTCGGTCGCACGCTTGATGATAGCGGAATAGGCAGGGAACTGGGTATCATCGTCGTTGCGATCAAGGAGGGATCTGGAGAAATGAGGTTCAACCCCACATACAAGACCGCGATAAAGGCCGGTGACACACTTATCGCCTTGGGCGAGATATCCAAATTAAAGGCGCTGGAAGATATGGCAATGCTGCAGAGGCAATAGGTCTTCATAGTCCTTATGCTTCTTGATATTCTTCCGAGATGAGTCCCCGCAGGGAAATATGACCGCATTTATCGTAATTGCAGTGATAGTTCTTCTTGGCGTTGGACTGCTTGTAGTCCTCTCCGGCATCGCCTTATACGCCAGACTTGCGAGACTAAGGGCCGCGGTGAAATCTTCGTGGTCCGCCGTCGATGTCAAACTCAAAGAACGTCATGATCTTGCGGCCGGCAAAGGGCCCAAGGCGGACGCCGATTTTCAACAGCGTCAGGCACCGCTCAGGGAACTCCGGGACAATATCCGGCACGCCGTGCGCTCTTATAACGCGCTGGTAATGGATTACAACGGCGAGATCCAATCCTTTCCTTCGAATATTATTGCCAGCCTGTTCAAGTTGAAAAAAGCTGAGTCTTTTGATCTTGAGGAATGAATAGCGGGGCGAATGCGGCGGACGATCGCTCTTTGAAAACCTCTTGCTCCATGCCTTTGAGACATTGTCAGAACTGCTGATTTTATGTTGTAATTGATATATTCGAGAAAGAGGTTTTTGTTAAACTTAATGCATGGAAAAATATGAGCCGCTGAATAAGTTCTTTAAGAATACGAGACGGCACAGAAGATTTGTCGTGGACAGGATGGACATCCGCATAACGGCGATGACTGCCTCCGGAAAGTCTGCTGCTGCCGAAGATTACAGGGTAATAATGCTCAGTCTCGCCGGTATGCGAATTGAGAGCGGCCATCACCTTGAGCTGAAGAGCAAGCTGCAGATGGAGATGACCCTGCCGGAGAATGTCCGCATCTCACTCACCGGACGGGTCACCTGTTGCGTTGCTGAGGAGGACGACAAAGGTTTGCGTCATAACATCGGGATAGAGTTCATCGAGATGTCAGAGCAGGACAGGACGGAACTCAAAAAGTTCATCCACTGGCTCTACCTGAAAGACGCGGGATTTACAGAGTAAGCTTTCTTCCTGCCCCCCGTTTTGTCCGCAAAGGCCGGTTGACCGCTCTCAGCCTTCAGCCTTCAATAGTTCGAGCGTCTTATCCAGACTCTTCATGTCCTCGACGTTGAATATTCTCGCCGCGGGTTCTATCCTCTTGATAAGTCCTGAGAGTGCCTTGCCGGGACCCGCTTCGATAAAAGTGCCTATGCCCTTGTTGACGATATTCCTGATCGAGTCTTCCCACAAAAGCGGGCTGTTCAGCTGCTTGATGAGTGACACCTTAATTTTTTCTGCGTTCATAAGAAACATCGCATCGGCGTTGTTTACAACCGGGACAACCGCATCTCTGAGTTCTATCGTATTAAGCAGCTCCCCGAGTCTGTTGGAGGCCTCAAGCATGAGCGTGCAGTGCGAAGGGGCGGACACCGCAAGCGGCAGCGCACGCTTTGCGCCGGCCTCCTTGGCGAGTTTCATCGCTTCTTCAACAGCCTTCTTCTCACCGGCGATAACGATCTGGCCGGGACAATTATAATTGGCCGGTGAAACATAGCCCGATTCGACCGAAAGACAGATCTCGTCCAGCTTGTTTCTGCCGAGCCCTATTATCGCCGCCATAAGACCCTCGCCTTCCTTCACCGCTTCCTGCATAAACATGCCTCTCTTCTCAGTGAGCCTTACGGCCTCCCTGAAAGTGATGACACCCGCAGCGACCAGCGCCGAATATTCCCCGAGGCTGTGCCCAGCCACAACCTGAGGGACAACCCCTTTAAGGGTCAAAACCGTATGGACCGCAACACTCGCAGTAAGAAGACAAGGCTGGGTCCGGAAGGTCTTGTTGAGTTCCTCCTGCGGGCCCTCGAAACTCACTGACTTCAGGTCGTACCCGAGCGCGGCAGAGGCGTCTTCATATAGCGCCTTTACTTCATCGAAGTTCTCCCAAAGGTCTTTGCCCATACCCACATATTGGGAACCCTGGCCCGGAAATACGAAGGCCGTTTTCATACTCCCCTCATCTCTCTTATCTTTTTCGTCAGCATAGGGACGATCTCGAAGATGTCTCCGACGATCCCATAGTTTGCCACAGTGAATATCGGAGCCTCGGGATTTTTGTTTATCGCGACGATGATGTCGGAAGACTGCATCCCTACGAGGTGCTGTACTGCGCCGGATATGCCGCAGGCTATATATAATTTCGGACCGACGGTCTTTCCTGTCTGGCCTATCTGGTGCCTGTAGGGGATCCATCCCTCGTCGACAGCGGCACGCGAGGCCCCGACACAGCCTCCAAGGGCATCGGCAAGTTCATACAATATCTGAAATCCCTTCTCACCGCCGGCCCCCCTGCCGCCGGCAACGATGATATTCGCCTCCTGGAGGTTCACCGCTACTTCGGATACCTCCTTGACCGTCTCTATCACCCTGGTTCTCGATCTTATATCCCCGGCACCTACCGTGACGATCTCGCCCGTTCTCGATGCGTCGTACTCGCCCCTTTTCATCACCCTCGGCCTGACCGTCGCCATCTGCGGCCTTGTGTGGGGGCAGAGTATCGTCGCCATGATATTGCCGCCGAAGGCGGGCCTCACCTGGAGAAGGTTTTTCGTCTCCCTGTCAATATCAAGAGCGGTGCAATCAGCCGTGAGACCGGTCCTCAGCCGTGCCGCTACCCGCGGGACAAAAGACCTGCCGATAGGGGTGGCCCCCGCCAACACGATTTCAGGCTTATGCAGGATGATCAGATCGGAGAGCAATGCCGCATAAGGCTCGTCATTGAAGTTCTTCACTATCTCTTCGGAGCAATAATATACGTGATCTGCGCCCCACTTTATCAGTTCATCCGGGCCGGTTTCCGAGGGCCCGAAGAGGACAGCGGAGACCTTTGTGCCGAGCATACCGGCAAGCCTTCTGCCTGCGCCGAGGAGTTCGAAAGAAACCGCGGCGATGACACCTTCACGCTGTTCGGCGAAGACCCACACACCGCTCCCCTGGCTTTTCTCTTTTTTGTCATACTCGTCTTCGACCTCTTTGATCGCACCTTCCGGACATACGCTCAAACAAGCTCTGCAGAGCTGGCAGAGTTCGGTGATCCCGGCCTTTCCGTCCTTTATGACGATCGCGTCATAGGGACATGAGGAAATGCACGTCTCGCATCCCGTACACTTATCTTTCGTTACCTCTATAAACATTTCAGCCCCACGAGTTCCTTAACGATCGAATCGATTTTTTCCTGGGCCGTGCCCTCGACCATCTTCCGGTCTTTCTTTGCATCCGG
This sequence comes from Thermodesulfovibrionales bacterium, assembly GCA_044450345.1. GTDB lineage: Bacteria > Nitrospirota > Thermodesulfovibrionia > Thermodesulfovibrionales > UBA6898 > Sulfobium. Next base: position 65,461 of record JBIOIY010000001.1, read on the forward strand.
CGCAAAGATGTTCCTCACCTGTGTCGGAGACCCCTTCAGTCCGAGCTTGTCCTCTTCTGCCTTGATGTCGGCAGCGGACAATTTCTTTATCTCGGCCTTCTTGGCGGCCATCTTGCCCTTCAACGAAGGCATCCTCGGCACGTTCAGCTCCCTCACTACCGTGAGCAGCACCGGAAGAGAGGATTCTATCACGTCGAAGCCGTCATCCATCAGCCTCTGGACAACGATCCTGCCGCTCTGTACGTCGTCGATCTTCCTGATATAGGCGACATGCGGTATATCAAGGAATTCCGCGATCTCGGGCCCGACCTGCGCCGTATCTCCGTCTATCGCCTGTTTGCCGCAGAGTATGACATCGGCGCCGAGGTATTCGATCGCCTTCGAAAGGGCATAGGCGGTCGCCCACGTATCGGACCCGGCAAAGGCCCTGTCGGTAAGAAGCACCGCGTTATCGACACCCATCGATATCGCCTCGCGAAGGGCGGTCTCTGCCTGGGGCGGACCCATCGTGACCACCGTCACCGTCCCCCCGACCTTTTCCCTGATCTGAAGACCTGCCTCTATCGCATGCATGTCGTAAGGGTTTATTATGCTTTGCACGCCGTCCCTGATAAGCGTGTTCGTTTCAGGGTTGATCCTCACCTCGGCGGTGTCAGGGACCTGTTTTACACATACGACTATCTTCACGGATTTTTCCTCCAGAATTATTGAAACGCCTCTATTATATCAGACGGGAACAAACTCTTAGCAATAGCATATGGGCAGATGCATACATACAAACCGACTGTTAAAAACCGTCAATTATTTGTTTCTTGCGGCCTCTTTGATTAGCGCCTGCCCGATCACATTCCTCTGTATCTGGTTAGTCCCTTCGTAGATCTGAAGGATCTTCGCGTCCCTCATCATCTTCTCCACAGGATATTCCTTCATATAACCGGACCCCCCCATCACCTGGACAGCGTCGACCGTTACTTTCATCGCCACGTCTGTCGCAAAGACCTTCGACATTGCAGACTCCTTGGAGACGTCCTTGGCGCCGCTGTCAACCAACCTGGCGACAGCGTACACGAGCGCACGTGCGGCCTCGATCGACGTCGCCATGTCGGCAAGCATATGCTGCACCGCCTGGAACGTGATGACCGGATGGCCGAACTGTATCCTCTGCCGCGCAAATTTGACCGCCTCCTCGAAGGCGCCCTGAGCGACACCTACTCCCTGCGCACCCACGCCGGTCCTCGAATTATCGAGGGTCTTCATCGCAACGACAAAACCAGCGCCTTCCTTGCCGATGAGGTTGTCCTTCGGTATGCGGCAATTATCGAAGATAAGTTCCGTAGTGCTCGAGGCCCTTATTCCCATCTTGTTCTCTTTCTTGCCGAATGAGAAGCCGGGTGTGCCTTTTTCCACGACAAAGGCAGATGCTCCCCGCGGCCCTTTCGAGCGGTCTGTTATCGCGATGATTGTATATATCTCGGCCTCTCCGCCGTTCGTGATCCACTGCTTAGTGCCGTTTAAGACATATTCGTTTCCTTCAGGACGCGCGGTCGTCTGTATTCCGCTTGCGTCGCTTCCCGCGTTCGCCTCCGTCAGACCGAAGGCGACGAGTCTCTTCCCGGCTGCTATGTCCGGCAAAAACTTCTTTTTCTGCCCATCGCTGCCGAATAGGAGGATGGGATATGTTCCCAGGGCATTCGCTGCGTACGTAGTCGATACCCCGAGGCATGCCCGCGATAATTCCTCGACCGCGATCGAGAGCTCCAGGCACCCCTTACCCAAACCGCCGAATTCCTCCGGTATAAAAAGGCCGAAAAGGTCGGATTGGGCCAACGTCTTCATAACATCCCAGGGAAATTGCCCTGTTTCATCGAGCTCGGCCCTGACAGGCACGATCTTCTCTTCGGCGATCTGCCGCGCAAGGTCTCTTATCATAATCTGTTCTTCGTTGAAAAAATAATCCATCGTTACCTCCAGAGTTTCGCTCGACCAACAAAATAAAGATGTTCCGAATCATACAATAGCCAAACAACTGATAATTCTACCAGAATTAACGTATATTTTGGAAGGAAAGAATCAGGACATCGTATCGCTTCAGTCACGGATGAAAATAAGCAGCAGTAAGAAGGGTTCCCGACCTACCTGCCGGCAGGCAGGCGCGTTTCGCTTGCGGGAATGACAGAAAAAATCTCTTGTTCTCAAGGGTTGTCATTCCGGCTTGCCCGTTCGCAGCGACTCTCACCCAAGACTCGCATCGAGAATCTTTCTTCCTGCTGATAATTGCATTTTTTGGAGTTAATGTCTGCTCAGTTGCTCCTTCGATGCGGTCACTGCTTTCAGCCCCGCTTTCTTAGCGGCCTTTCTCTTCCTCCCTAAGGTCTTGTAAAGGTCGAAGGCCTTCTGAGGCGAGGCGTTCTCATGAACAACCGCCCGGACAGCCTGTATCATGGCAACAGGGTCATCGGCCTGGAAGATGTTCCTTCCCATGTCTACACCCGCCGCCCCCCTTTTGATTGCATTATGTGAAAGTTCCAGCGCTTCCAGCTCCGGAAGTTTCTTGCCCCCGGCCATCACGAGAGGGACAGGACACGTCCTTACAAGTTTTTCGAAGCCCTCGCAGTAATAGGTCTTTACAAGGTGGGCGCCGAGTTCGGCAGCAATACGACAGCAGAGGGCAAGATAACGGGCGTCCCTCGCCATGTCCTTGCCGACCGCCGTCACCGCAAGAACGGGGATACCGTAGCGATGTCCTTCGTCTATCAGCTTCGTCAAATTGAGAAGCGTCTGCTTTTCGTTGGGCGAACCCACATAGATGGACAGGGCCACCGCAGAGACATTAAGCCTGACCGCATCATCCATCGCCACTGTTATCCCCTCGTTTGAGAGTTCGCCCAAGATACTGTTGCCGCCTGAGACCCTCAGAACGATCGGCGTTTCAGTAGATGCATCTACCGAGGTGCGGAGCACCCCTCTTGTGGGCATAAGCGCATCGGCGTAAGGCAAAAGAGGTTTGATCGTTTTGGCCGCATCTTCGAGCCCCGACGTCGGTCCAAGAAAATATCCATGGTCGACCGCAAGCATCACTGTCCTGCCGTCGGGCTTGATTATTCTTGAAAGACGGTTCTTGATTCCCCAATCCATAATATACCTCCTGATATTTTTTCCACGCTATGGCGTGATGATTACCTTAAGAGATTCCCCTGCCGTCTCGACGAGACGAAACCCCTCGGCCGTGCCGTTGAGGGGAAGCCTGTGCGTTATCATATCGGGCACGTTCACCTTTCCCTGCCTTATGAATTCCATAGATATCATATGCTCATTGTAGTTCGCGGCGTAGGACGAGGTGAGCGTTATTTCATTGCGCCAGAAGAGGTCGTTAACCGGAAGGGGGACCGACACCCCCTTATTGGCGGGCGCAAAAAAAAGGATTGTGCCGCCCCTGTCCACGGACTGAAATGCCTGGATAATTGCCTTTTCCGCACCGGTGGTAAGTACGACGATATCGGCAGGTCTGCCCTTATTAATTCTTCTAAAAGTCCCCGGCACGTCTCCTCCCGCATCGATCACCTCATCGGCGCCGAATCTTCCGGCAGCACTTAGTCTGTACTTATTGACGTCCGTCGCTACGACCAGCGAGGCCCCGAGTGCCCGCGCGAGCTGGACGTGCAAAAGTCCGGAGATACCGCTCCCTATGACCAGAACACTTTTATAGCTTCCCGTTCCCGCAATCCTCTGTCCGCGGTAGACGCAGGCCAATGGCTCTATAAAAGTCGCCTCTTCAAAGGACATACCTTCCGGAAGCTTATAGACTCCCCTGTCCACGTTGATGGACGGCAGCCTGACATATTCACTGAAACCTCCCGGGTAAAAATTCGTGCTCCTCAGGGTATCACAGACCGTCTCGTGCCCCTCCCGGCAGTAATGACAGGTATTGCAGGGCACGTGATGGGAGGCGCTGACCCTGTCGCCCGCCTCAAAAACAGTCACTCCCTCGCCCACAGCGGCAACCTCGCCCCCGATCTCGTGGCCGAGTACAACGGGACCCCTGCCCTGCCTGTACCAGTGCATCACGTCGCTTCCGCATATCCCGCTCGCCCTGATGCGGATGACCATCTCACCGGGGCCGGCGTCAGGAACAGGTATCTCCTCGATCCTTATGTCTCCGGCACCATAGTATCTTGCAACCTTCATGATCGGCCCTTTATTGACCTTTCACGCGCTTATGTCCGCACCGCAGATTATAAGACTCGGGGCGCCTATATTTCCGAAGAACCTGAGGTCGTCTCCGACAGCCTCTATCTTGCCGAACAATTCGAGGATATTGCCCGAGAGGACAGCCTCTTTCACAGGGAATGCGAGTTCTCCGCTTTCGATCCACAGACCGGTTACTCCAACGGAGAAGTCACCCGAAATGGGATTTGCCGTATGGACGCCCATCGCATCGGTCACATAAAGACCCCTGCCGATCTCGGCAAATAACCTCTCCTTCGGAACGACAGAAGTCCCCGAAACCGGTTCCAGAAAGAGATTCGAAACGCCGACAGACGGCAGTGTCGAGAACCCTCCCCTCGCCGCATTCCCCGTTGAAACCGCACGGGCCTTGCGCGCGGTATACGTGTTGTAGAGATACGCCTTCAGGACCCCTTCATGGATTACAGTCTTCTCCTGCGAGGGGACCCCCTCATCATCCACAGGGCTGCTCCCCAATCTCCCGTTGAGAAGGCCGCTGTCGACCAGGTTTATCCCGGCGCTGATGACCCTACTGCCGAGCCTGCCCGCTAGGAGAGACTTGCCTTTCTGGACCGCCTCAGCAGAAAGAGACGAAGCAAATATTCCGAGAAATTCGGCCGTCACGGCGTTGTCTATTATCACATTGCCCTTCGTTCCCGCCATCTTTCTGGAACCCAGCAGCAATGCAGCCCTCCGGGCGGCCCCCATCCCTACACCGTCGAATGAAATGTCTTTCAGAAAACAGCCCGCATCATAATCCCAGCCGACCTGACTTTCCCCGTTTTCCTCTGCAATCGCCATAACCTGCGCGCTGCAGGCAGTGGATTCATAGTACACTTTCACACCTTTGGAGTTCACTATCACCGTCCCGGAAGACGTAAATGAGCCTGAAGCCTTTCTCACCTTCTTGATACGACGGTCCGCCCCGTACACAGACCTTTCCATGAGCATGACCGCTTTGATGGCCTCTCCCTCGTCCGTTGCCTGCAACTGCGGGTCCAGGACAGACACTGCAGCAGGCAGACCGGCCTCCGGAAGATCGAGAAAATTATCGGGATCGGAAAATCGTGCCGCATCGATGGCCTTCGTGATGATGGAATCCCTGTCGCCGGCAGCAGTCGCATAGGAAAAGCCGAGACGACCGTCCTTGATCACACGGAGTGAATACCCGATGCTCGCTGAAGATTTGAGAGAATCGACCGCCTGTTCCTTGATCTCGACGGACAGGCTTTTTGAAGACCTCATAAAGACCTCGGCCTGGTCCGCGCCGCTTTTTATCGCTTTCGAGACAACTTCCTCGGCAAAACCACGGTCAATCTTCATAATATGACGCTGATGCGTTTTCCGATTCCCATACCGTCACTGCTGCGGTCCGCAGGTTCCCGTTGTTGATCTTCTTCTTCAGCGAGTCGAATATCCATTTCGCGATATTCTCCGATGAGGGGTTCTTTTCTGTAAAAGGAAAGACATCGTTCAGGAAGGCGTGGTCCAGAGGCGCAACAATCTCCTGCGCGATCTTCTTCAGATCGTGAAAGTCTATCGCAATATCTATCTCGTTCAGCCTTTCGGCCAAAACGCTGATCTGCACCCGCCAATTATGGCCGTGCAGATTTTCGCACTTGCCTTTATACCCCCGCAGCTGATGCGCGGCAGCAAACCCAACTTCTATGGATAATTCATACATGCGTGTACCTCCGGACTAAGTCGTCTTTTTAAAAGTGGATATATAGGGCAGGTTTCTGAATTTGTTGTCGTAGTCGAGGCCGTATCCCACCACAAATTCATTGGGTATCGAGAAACCGATGTAATCGAGCGGTATCTGGACTTCCCTCCTTCCGGCCTTGTCCAGGAACGTGCATATCCTGAGGCTCCTCGGACCTTTCATGAGTATCCGCTCCCTGATACAATTCAGCGTTATGCCGGTGTCTACAATGTCCTCCACGAGAAGTATGTCCTTATCGGCGATCTCTTCCCTGATGTCATAATGCAATTTTACGTCACCCGTTGAGTCGCCCCTAAGATAACTCGATGCTATCAGAAAATCGACCATCAGCGGCGTTCTGATCATTCTTACGAGGTCGCTGAAAAAAACGAATGCCCCTTTCAGTATCCCGACGGCAAGCAGGTTCTTTCCCTCGTAGTCATCAGAAATAACATCCGCAAGTTCCTTCACCTTTCTTTGTATCTGTTCTACGGTCAAAAAAGGCCTGCCGACTACCATTCACTCCTCCTCGAAAAGAATACGATTATATTAACCCATCCGCGGCAAGAAAGCATAGCCGATAATCTCCGAAAATGTGTTGCATTGTTGCATACCTCTTATATTCTATGCTACCATTACCAAACGATCAAGGAGGTCATTATGGAAAACAAGAAATTCGTTTTTATCCTTAACCACTCTTTCGATCAGCCGGACCATGCGGCGGCCGCACTGCAATTGGCGGCGAATATGAAGGCGTTCGATGTCGAGCTCGATTTCTTTCTGATCAACGAAGGCGTCATGCTCGCAAAAAAAGGCTTTGCAGAAACGATAACAGGACAGAAGAAGAACGCCTTCTCTCCTATATACCAGCTGATGAAGACACTTACCGAAGATTTTGGCGTCAAATTCTACGTCTGTGCATCCTGCGTAAAGGCATACGAGCTTGAAGGGGCGGAACTCATACCGAACACAGAGATCAAGCCCGGATCTTTTCTGGGGGAACTCCTGATGGAAAGGCAGAACGTAAGTTTCTGAACGCCGCATGGCACTGCCGATCACAAAGGCCATAATGGAGAGACAGGCCGGGTTAATAACCCGGCCTGTCTTGTAAGAACTATTTGGTTTGTTTCACTGTCAACAACTTATCCTGAACGCCAAAAGGGTCCTTGAATTCAACATCAGGACTAAATTTAAGTTTCTTCTTTCCCCTTTCATCAAGATATTTGTTTAATTCGAGGTTTACCATAATCGGCACATCCACTCCTGCCTTGGCAAGTGCCTGCCTCAACAGCCCTTCTGCCTTGCCTGCAAAGGCTGTAGCGTCACCCAAGACCCTACCGGCCTCAGTAGGGTTATGAAACCCGACGGAGTTTTCAGCACCGACATAGACGACCCGGTAGAATGCTTCTTCATAGAAGTCCTTTGCCTTATCATAGAGCGCCTTATCGATATTTTTGCCTTCGGATTGCGCCTTGTGCGCAATCTCGAAAAGTTTAGCGACTGATGCGGTAGCATACCCAGATCTCAGCATGAGTGATACTGTTCTGTCCTGGATTGTGGTGACCTGGTCCTTTAGCCATTCCGGGCTTTCTGTATGGCACTGCATGCATGCCCTCATGTCGTTTTTCAAAGGGCTCATAACCCGGTGGTCAGATACCTTATAGACGCCGACCTTTGTGTACGGCATATGGCAGTCCGCACAGGCGGCACCGGCCTTCCAGTGGACACTGTTGTTGGAGAAGAGCTCGAATTCGGGATGACGAATAAAGGCCATTTTAAAACCGGTTACCGTCTGTTTCCATTCTCCATAGGAGGGATCGCTGCGGAGTTTCTTAATAATATTTTCTATCGTGATGTTGCCCCACTTGCTCCCCTGCCATGGGAAGTACAGGCCCTTTGAGTGCATCTCCTCATCCTTGGGAATACTGTAGGTTACATGACATTGGGCGCAGATAACGCTCCTCATTTCCTGACGGGTAAGTTTTGAAGAATCGACACCCATGTCCTTAAGGGCCGCCATTAGGGTGAAGCCCCTCGATATTTTAAGAGACATATCCTTGTTGTCATGGCAGTCAATGCAGGCAACTCCAAGTGTTCTGAATTTTTCGGGTACATGAGAGAGGACTTCGTCGTAAGGTTTTTTGTAGTAATCAATCGCCATCTCTTTCTCGAGTTTCGGCGCAAAGGGGGTCTTGCATGAAAGGCAGACACCTCCTGCCTTCACCCTCGAAGGATCCACTTCAAGCTGATCGCGGAGCATCCTGGCGTGCCCCTTCGGCTCATTATATTCGATGCCAAACCCCCAGCCGCTAAATAGCAAGGCCATGTACGGGAACTCCGACAGCTTATCGTAAGATATTCTGTCGGCGTCGAACCCTCTTTTGTATTTACTTTTTCCGGCTGGTTCCGGTTGCTCCGTTTTTTTCCATAACTCAAATTCCGGCGGGTACGCCTTGCCCCACTGCTCAGGATCAACTTCACCATCAGAGATTTTCACCGGTTTGACCTGTTCGGTCTTGGTCGGAGGGCAACCATACATAAATAATAACGCTATGCCTGCAATAATCACGGTGACGAACGTCACATGTTTTTCTTTTTTCATTTATTAACCTCCTTACTTAAAGTGTTTCTATCGTTCCGCTGCGTTTATGTGCTATTCTCCTGTGGCATTCCCAACATCTTCTGTCATGATTTATGAATTCGACGGTGTTCTGATGACATCTGATGCAGTTTGCCTGTAACACCTCTGCGCCATGAGACGTCAATTTGATCTGTTCGGGCACTCTGCCGGAATAAAAAAATGCCACATCTTTAAGACCATCAATAGATTTCCAGATGTAATGCATTCCCATATTCTCATTCGGCAGATGGCAGTCGACACATTTTTTTCTCCTGTGTGCGCCGGAATGTATCCACGCTTCATATTCACTCTCCATCACATGGCACCGAGCACAAAAATCGGGCGATTCTGACTTGGCAAGCAATTTCGGCGGACCCAGCATAAGAAAAAGAGACGCTACAAGCCCCCCTGTTACAATAACGGCAAGATAAAGGAAAACCTTCCTCTTTTTTGTGGTTTCCTCCATCACCTTACCCCCTTTTCTTTCCGGTTCATACTATGGACATACTTTTGACCACATAGCCTTTATTTACAGTTTATCAAAACATAGGTAGCAGTCAATTTATTAATGCAAGGAATATTTAAAATTATAATTAGAACATGATAATCACCTCATAATTGACCATCATAAACAAAGAAGGAATTTAAGGCAGTTCGAAGCTATTGTGAAGAGATAAACTGCTATTTTCTTTTATTTATCAAGCTCGTGGATGGTATTTCTTAAAGATTTTCTTTATCCTGTCCGTTGTCACTTTGGTGTAGACCTGTGTGGTCGATATATCGGAGTGGCCGAGCATCTTCTGAACGGACCTAAGGTCTGCACCGCCTTCAAGGAGATGTGTTGCAAAGCAATGCCTTATCGTGTGGGGAGAAAGAACGACGCCCGCCCTTCCCCCGATGGTTTTCAGTGTCTGCCAGAACCTCTGTCTTGTCATCTGTCCGCCTATCCTCGTCACGAAAAGATAAAGCGACTCTCTCTTCTTCAGTATAGAGGGCCTCTCTTCCCGGATATACCTCTTTACCTTTTCCAGGGCGCGTGCGTTGACCGGTACTACCCGCTCCTTCGAGCCCTTTCCGAGGACCCTTATAAAGCCTGCCTCAAAATGGATATCCCCGAGCTTTATCGATACAAGTTCGCTGACGCGCAGACCCGATGAGTAGAGAAGTTCCACCATTGCAGAATCCCTCAGCGCAGTCTTGCCTGATGAACCCGTGTCAAGGAGTGTCCTGACATCCGAGACACTCAGCGCCTTCGGAAGTCTGTCCCACTTCTTCGGGGTCTGAATGTTTTCAGAAGGATCGTGGTCTATTTCGTTTTCCATAAGCATATATTTGTACAGAGCTTTTATTGAAGATATATACCTGCAGATACTGGCGGAGGAGTAGCTCCTGTTTCTCAGTACTTCGAGGAAATCGATGATATCGGCAGTAGTCGCAGATACGGGTGCGGTTTTTCTTTCGTCGAGAAAGAGCCCGTATCTCTTGAGGTCGGCATTGTAGGAAGCGACGGTATTCCGGGCGAGGCCCTTTTCGACAGTCAGATATGTGAAAAAATTCTCAAACAACCTCACAGGACAGATATTCCTCTATGCCCGTCGACTGCCGCAGCCGATCATAGAATATGGACGCGATCGGCATAAGGTTTACCGTATCTTCCCTGTTGTATCTTACGAGGGTCTCCATTGCTTCCCGGGAACCTCTCTTTGCATGCTCCCACAGCTTCACGGCATCGTAGCCGTCAAGCCCCTGCACAGACTCGTCCCTTATGATATCAAGCGCATGTTCAAGCCGCTTTAGTCCTCCCTTCATACCAAGCCTCTTTGCCGCAAAACAAAGGTCGAAATGCGGCAGATCGAATTTGATTTCGCTGAATGACCGCAGGATAAATGGGATATCGAAGGCAGCACCGTAAAATGTGACCAGACATTTATACCTCGCCAGTTCCCTGCTCAGGTTTTCCGCAGTAAGGTTTTCGCCCCTTACAAGGCTCTTATAGTCGTACCCGTCGTATAGCCCGATTACCGTCACGAATCCGCCGCTGTTTGGTTGCAACCCGTTTGTCTCGATGTCGAGACAAACGGCGTCCCCCTTAAAAAAATCAAAGAGACGCCAATGTTCTCTACGCTTTATCCTGCGGGAAAAATAGGCAGCATTATCCGCGAGCAGTTCCTTGGCATCCTGCAGGAGACAGTCGTCAAAGAAACTCTTTCTCTCCTCACTGAACCCAAGCAGTTCATCAGCCCCGGTAAAATCATCCCATGTAAGGACGCCTTCCCTCCAGAGCCTCCTTTCAAGCTTTTCACCTATCCCATCGAGTGTGCTAAATGTATTCCTGATCATCGACTATCTTCTCTGTTTCTTCGATTGCCGGCAATAATCCCTTCAACCGAGGCGCTAGATATAATGGTCCAGCAAATTAGTTTATTATACAGAATGGGGATATCTTATTACTATCCATTCACCACAATCTTACACGCAGCGGCGCAGATTCATCTACTTTATCCCTTCGCACTTGTTGGTTGATAAGTCCCCGCACCATTGTTATACTCAAAATAATCTCACTACTCACCGGAGGCAGTATGCCCAAATATGACTTCGACATCGGGATTATAGGCGGCGGCGCCGGCGGCCTGACAGTCGCTGCGGGTGCTTCGCAACTCGGGGCAAGGACACTTTTAATCGAAAAAGAAAGAGAGCTTGGCGGGGATTGCCTCCATTTCGGCTGCGTGCCGAGCAAAACACTCATAAGGACAGCAAACGTTTATCATATCATGAAAAAAGCGGGGGATTTCGGCTTGCCGGCGTTCGATGGCAAGCCGGTCAATTTCGGGGATATCGCACAGAGGATCCAGTCGGTCATAGGCGCAATCCAAAGGCATGATTCGAAGGAGAGGTTCTGCAAACTCGGGGTCCGGGTTGAATTCGGTTACTCTTTTTTTAAAGACGAACATGCCGTAAATCTCAATGGAAAGACTTATTCGGCCAGGACGTGGGTAATCGCGACAGGGTCAAGCCCTTCCATTCCCGTAATTGACGGTCTGGACAAGATGCCCTATCTTACGAACAGGGAACTTTTTTCTCTTGACACCCTTCCGGATTCACTTATTATTATCGGCGGTGGCCCTATCGGAATCGAGATGGCCCAGGCATTTTGCCGTCTGGGGAGCCGTGTTTCCGTTATCCAGCGAGGCAGACAGGTCCTGAGCAAGGAAGATGCCGACATCTCTGAAGATATCATGAACTACCTGGCCGGTGAAGGGGTGGTCTTCTATCTCAACACCTCGATCATCGCCGCAAGAGATCTTGGCAGCGAGAGGGAAATAGTTGTCAAGAAAGACGAGGGAACACTAAACCTCAGGGCAAAAGCGGTACTGATCGCCGCGGGAAGAGACGCGAATCTGCAATGTCTTGGACTGGAGGAGATCGGGATCGAATTTGATAGGAGAAGGCTCAAACTGGACAGAAGACTCAGGACGAGCCACCCGCACATCTATGCAGCCGGAGACGTAACCGGCGACTACCAGTTCACACATGCGGCGGGATACGAGGGGGGTGTGGTCCTCGGTAATGCCGTCTTTCATATACCGAAGAAAGTGGACTACACCTTTTTCCCGTGGTGTACATTCACCGATCCTGAACTCGCCTGCATCGGCATGAACGAAAAAATGGCCGCTGAAGCCGGAATAGAATACAGCGTTTATGTAGAAAAATTCATAGATAATGACAGGAGCCTCGCAGAAGGCGAAAAAGAGGGTAAGATAAAGATGATCCTGGATATGAAAGAAAGGCTGCTCGGCGTGCAAATACTCGGCCCGCATGCAGGAGATCTTCTGTCCGAGTGGGTCGCGGTCATGAACGGCGGGGTAAGACTTGCAACGCTCGCATCGTCGGTCCATCCATATCCCACACTCGGAGAAATCAATAAAAAAGTTGTGACCGGACTGTTTTCAAAAAAAATATTTTCCGATCGCATGAGGAAGGGCCTTACATTTCTATTCAACCTGAAGGGAAGGGCATGCCCTTAACATCCGGTCCCGTTTCCCCATTCTTCTAAGCTATTCTTCGCCCTTTTTTTACGCTTGCGGTATCTTCAAAGACTGTTATGTGTCGTCCGTATTCTCCGGGGCATTTGGTTTGTGCGGCTACATTTGCGTAATTTCCCAGTTCGCAGACTTTTTTTATTTGCTTTATGAACATAGAATTGTAAAATAGTAATATATGGACGAAGGTAAAGACGAAAGTCTCGCGGTATCAGTCCTCTATGTGGAAGATGAGCCTTTAACAAGGGCCGTATTTGCCAGGATTCTTGCGAGGAAAGTATCGATCTTGTATCAGGCCGAAAATGGCGAAGAAGGACTGGAGCTGTTTAAAATGCACAGGCCCGATATAGTAATATCCGACGTCAGAATGCCCGTCATGGACGGGATCGAGATGTCAAGAAGGATCAAGTCTCTGGAAGGCAACAGTAAGATAATAATTACCACCGCACACAGTGATGCGACTATCTTGCTGAGTTCCATCGACGCCGGGATCGACAAATATATTTTAAAACCGGTTGAGGTGGAAATCCTATTTTCGGCGTTGGAGAATTGTGCCGAAACCATCATACTCGAAAGAAAAATCCAGGAACAAGCCAGAGAAAAGGATGAACTGATTACTAAGCTCCAGGATGCCCTCGATAACATAAAGAGATTGAGCGGACTCCTGCCTATCTGCTCTTCCTGCAAGAAAATCCGCGATGACAAGGGTTACTGGAACCAGATCGAAAGATATATAGCTGAACATTCCGAGGCCGAGTTCAGTCACGGTATCTGTCCTGAGTGTGTGAGAAAGCTTTATCCCCAATATAAACAGTGATCCCCGAAAATCGATCACATGGTTAAGCAGTTTGCGCCTCCTTCATTAGAGGCCAAAAAAGATGAACTCACTACTCACGCAGCGAACGCCCAATACGGTGCGGAACTCCCTACAAAACTGCAGGCGAAAGCAATTGGTCCCAGTACTTATCGCCTGACTATGACGTCCCTCGGCAGCCTTATCGTAAATGTCGTGCCTTTCTCCCCGCTTTCAAGGTGAACAGTCCCGCCGTGAGATACAACAACTTTATGAACGATAGATAGCCCCAGTCCGGTACCTCTTTCCTTGGTCGTATAAAAGGGGAGGAATATCTTGTCCCTGATGTTTTCCGGTATGCCGTGGCCGGTATCCGTGACCGAGATATCCAGACAATCACCCACGGAGCACGACACAATCACATCTCCTCCCTCAGGCATCGATTCCACAGCGTTCTGGAGAATATTCGTGACCGACTGCCTCAACAGCACCTCATCACCGTTAATTAAGGGCAACGACTCGATGCGCTCCACAATCCGCACGTTTTGCACGGAATCCGCAACCGCAGTTATACAGCCCTTCAGCAGGCTTTTCAGGTCGATTTCTGTCAAGACTAGGTCGGTCTGTTTGGCAAACGAAAGGAAGTCCGATATGATCCGGTCCATTACCGCCACCTCCTTCAGGATCGCCTCGACAGTCGGGAACAAAACCCCATCCACTTTTTTTGATAACAGTTTCGCATACCCGGATATCACGCCGAGCGGATTCCTGAGTTCGTGAGCAATCCCTGCGGACATTTCGCCGAGTGTCGACAGCCTCTCCCTGAGTTCCATCTGAGACTGGAACGCCTTCAGTTCAGTAAGGTCCGTAAAGACAAAGATCTTGCCGATGGTCTTATTTGCACTATCTTTCAAAAGAGAGATATTAAGCCCGAGCCATATCCTCTTGCCGCTTTTCGTCACGTATCCGATCTCCGCCCTCGACACTATCTGATTTTTCTCAATAATCCCGGCGACGGGCTCGCTGAATATCTCCGAATATTTTTTTCCTACGCTCTCTATTTCCTTCATTTCGAGCATCTTTTCAGCCGACTGATTCATCTTCGTGATGCGGAGTTCCCGGTTCAGACTCACTACCCCGCTCGGCACGCTCTGGAGAATATCTTCGTTGTATATTTCGACCGAAGAGGCCCTGTCCTCGGCCTGCCTCTTAAGGACCTCGAGTTCCCTCTCCTTCTCTTTCAGTTTTGAAACAAGGTCGTGAAATGTATCGACGACAAAGCCCACCTCGGTAGAGCCCTTGTTGGCGGCGTCAGGCCTCTTTCTGCTGCTGCCCATGATCCTGGCGATATAAAAGAAAATGAAGAGCAAGACGGCAAGGGCAAGCGTTACCAGCATCAGGGTTAAGAGGTTCATATCCTGATCGGCTCAAAAGAGTTTTCCAGGACCCGATGGGTCTCCCGAAGCCCGCGCACCTCGTTTAATGCAGATACCACAACAGTATTTCCTGTCCAAAAAAAAGAGTTATAAGGGCGCCCAAGGCCAGAAACGGGCCAAAAGGTATCTTCGTCTTTCTTCCCCTGCCCTTTAAGATCATGAGAAAAACACCTATAAGAGATCCGGCAAGACTTCCCAAAAAAGTGGTGAGGAGGACCGATTTCCATCCCGTCAGGGCGCCAACCATAGCCATCATCTTAATATCCCCGCCGCCCATGCCCTCCTGTTTCAGCAGCCGATAACTCAATTCGGCAACGAGGAAAAAAAGCAAAAAGCCGCCAAGGGCGCCGATGAGAGATGCCCTGTACCCGAGTAGTTCGGCCCGCATGAAGGGATCGGGCAGGAGAAAGGACCCGGTCACCAGCCCTAAGGGAATACCAGCGAGCGTTATGCGGTCAGGAATAATCTGGAATTCCAGATCGATAAAGGTTATTACGACCAGTGCCGAGCAGAGGACGGCGTAGACAACGGAATTCCATCCGATTCCATACCTCCAGACAACTGCGGCGTACAAAAAAGCGTTCAGAGCCTCCACGAGGGGATATCTCAACGATATCTTCGCCTTGCAGTTCCTGCATCTCCCGCCTAAAAGGAGATAACTGATAACGGGAATATTGTCCCATGCACGTATCTCACTGTTGCAGGCAGTGCATCTCGACGAGGGAAACACTATCGAGAGATTCCTGGGTATCCGGTATATGCAGACGTTCAGGAATGAGCCTATGAGAAGACCAAAGACGACCGCCACGGTATATTCAGACATTTTATACTCTCACACTGCTCATCTCCGAGACCTTCAGCTTCAGCTCATCGATATTTTTTTCTATTGTATCTATCTCCTCAAGCGCGCCCAGGACCATCCGGTCCTTGAGTATATTTTTGTCAGGGTTGCCCTTCAGTTCATATACACGTCGTCCTATCGTCTTAAGCAATTCTTCCTTTTTCTTTTCCATCTCATCCGACTGATAAAGCAGCTCTATAACCGCGATCTCTATCTTCAGCCTTTCGGATAAGACGGCCGCAAACCACCTCACCTTGTTCAAACCCTTTTTAAAATTTTCTCTCAGTCTCTGAAGCATTTGTTCTCCCCCTTACACTGTCTGATAACAATCTGTCTTTCCGAGCCAGAAAGACTCAAAGGACTTTCTCAGCAGCGGAAACTGATCAATACCCTGTTTAGTATCGATCAGGTCAAAAGCTTCCCTCCTCGCCGCTTCCAGCAACCTCAGGTCTCTGGCGGGATCAGCGGCCTTAAAGTCAGGCAGTCCCGCCTGTCTTGTGCCGAAGAACTGTCCAGGCCCCCTGATGTCGAGGTCTTCCTCAGCTATTTTGAACCCGTCCGAAGTCCTGACCATAACATCAAGTCTTCGCCTCGCATCTTCGCCGAGAGGTTCGTACCCGATCAGGAGACAATGAGACAATTCGCCCCCGCGCCCTACCCGGCCCCTCAGCTGATGGAGCTGGGCAAGTCCAAACCTCTCGGCATGGACTATGACCATGACAGTGGCGTTCGGCACATCCACACCGACTTCAACGACAGTCGTAGAAATCAAAATGCGGGTTTCCCCGTTCTTAAAAGACATCATCGCGGCCCGTTTATCGGAAGGGCTCATTCTGCCGTGAAGAAGACCTATTCTAAATTCGGGGAATATTTTCCGGAATGCCTTGCAGCCTTCCACCGCTGACTTAAGGTCCGCCTTTTCTGATTCCTCTATGACCGGGTACACCACATATACCTGTCTCCCCTTCCGTATCTCTCCCTCCATAATCCCGTAAATCGCCGCCTTCCGGGACGGCAAGAAAACCTCCGTCAATATCGGTTTCCTCCCCGATGGCATTTCATTGATGATCGAATAATCCATATCTCCGTATAGCGTGAGGGCCAAAGACCTGGGGATCGGAGTAGCCGTCATAACAAGAACATCCGGACTCTTTCCCTTTTTTCTCAGGATTCCCCTTTGCGTCACGCCGAACTTGTGCTGCTCGTCGATCACGACAAGTCCGAGGTCCTTAAAACGAACCCCTTCCTGGATAAGCGCATGCGTGCCTACGACAACAGCCGCCTCTCCCGACGATATCATGTCAAGTGGTATTTCCTTTGCCCCTCCTGCTGCAAGTACCGCCTTAACACCCAGATCTTCCACTGCATTGCAGAGTGTATAGAAATGCTGCTCTGCAAGTATCTCGGTGGGTGCCATAAACGCGGTCTGACAGCCGTATTCTACTGCGTGCAGCATCGCCATAAGTGCCACGATAGTTTTGCCGCATCCGACATCGCCCTGGAGAAGTCTCTGCATCGGATATACAGCCGCCATGTCGCGTACTATCTCGTCAAGCACTCTCTTCTGGTCGCCTGTCAATGCATAAGGTAGTTTTTCTATAAGCCTTCGTTGAAGCATGCCCTGACAACGGATCGCTCTTCCTTTTTCGCGTTTTTTATTCTTCCTTATGGCCGCCACGCCGAGTTCGAAGGTAAAAAACTCATCGAAAGCCAGTCTTTTATGATATTTACTTTCCCGACGGTTGAGAGAGTCCGTGTCGCACCCGTCGGCAGGAAAATGCAACTGTTTGATGCTTTCCCTGAGTGGGGGCAGATTGTGTCTCCTGATAATATCTTCAGGCATGGGATCGACGATATCTCCGGCATACTTTTCAACAATGCCGAACATTATTTTTCTGAGTTGCTTCTGGCTCATGCCCTCGGTGAGACGATAGACAGGCACTATCCTGTCCGAATGAATCAGAGAATCTCCTTCTGCACCGACAATTTCATATTCAGGATTGTCGAAAAACAACCAGCCGGCATCGCGGTCCCTCTTCACCTCTCCGCTCAGCAAGACCTCACAACCATCCGGCAGATTCTTCTTCATAAAAGGTTGGTTAAACCATCTCGCCTTCACGGAAGCCGTCCCGTCGCTCACGGTAATCGTGAATATGCCCGGTCTGCTGCCGCGAGACGCTTTTGCCCCGGCCGCAATGACCTTCCCGCGAACGGTCTCGGGCCGTCCCTCTTTTATAGTAAGGATGTTGTCGGCTGCGGATCTGTCTTCGTAGCGGTAGGGGAGATAATAGAACGAGTCTTTCAGTGAAGTGATGCCGATTTCACCAAGCAATTTGGCCCTCTTGGGGCCTACACCCTTTGCACAGTGTATGAGTACTTCTGATAGGTTGCTATCCATCAGCAGATGGCTGATCTTTTTTCTGTGCTTCCTTCTTTAACGTTTCTTCGAGGTTCTTGTCGGTCTCTTCCATTCTGATCTTCGAATATTCCGTATCGCTGATGATGTCGATGTCCCATCCGGTAAGTTTCATCGCGAGCCTCACGTTTTGGCCCTTCTTCCCGATCGCGAGAGAAAGCTGCTGGTCGTTCACCACGACCATAGCTGTCTTTCCTTCCTCGTTAATGCCTATTTTGTCGATCACCGCCGGGCTGAGCGCTCTGGCAATAAGCATTCTCGGGTCATCCGCCCACGGGATGATATCGATCCGCTCACCCCGGAGTTCACGCACGATCGTCTGAACCCTTGTCCCCTTCATGCCGACGCAAGAACCTACGGGATCGACGGCGCTGTTCTTCGAATACACGGCGATCTTCGTGCGTTCCCCGGGTTCTCTGACGATATTCTTTATCAGGACCAGCCCTTCGCTAATCTCCGGGACCTCCATCTTGAACAGCCCGGCCACAAAGTCCGGAGAAGTCCTTGATACAAGGATAGCCGGACCCTTAGTCGTGATCCTCACATCCTCAATGATCGCTTTTACCGGATCGCCTCTCTTGAGGTTCTCGGTCGGCAGCGTGTCTTTGATGGGAAGGATCGCCTCGGTCTTTCCAAGGTTGATGTAATAAAACCCCTTTTCCTTCCTCATGACGGTTCCCGTGATGATCTGACCCGCCTTGTCCTTAAACTCGTTGTAGATAACGTCCCTTTCGGCCTCCCGTACCCTCTGGAATATAACCTGTTTGGCTGTTTGGGCAGCAATCCGTCCGAGGTCATGGAGATCGAGAGGAAGATCGACGGTTTCACCCTCGTTCTTATCCGGCTCGATCTTCTTTGCGTCCGCAAGAGATATTTCCTCAAGGGGGTCCTTGACAGCCGCAACAATAGTCTTGGTTTCAAAGACCCTTATATTGCATTTCTGCCGGTCGATGATGAGGTTGATGTTCGTCCTGCCGCCGTATTTCTTGCGCATTGCAGACAAAAGGGCAGATTCGAGGGCCTCTATCAAAACCTCCTTCGATATTCCTTTTTCCCTGCTGATCTGCTCTACGACGTGGCACAACTCCTTCGTCATTTCAGCTCTATCTCCAATCTCGCCTTCGAGACATTCTCAAATGGGATATCTATGACTCCATTATCTTTCATGGTCAATTTGATACTATTCTCGCGCACTTCAGTAATCCGGCCGACAAAAAAGTTTTGTCTTTCTATATTCTCCTTTATAATGATCCGGGCCAGTTTACCTACACTCATCTCAAAGTCTCTCAACCTCTTCAACGGCCTGTCAAGTCCCGGAGACGAGACCTCGAGTACGTATGACGACTTTATCGGGTCTTCTACGTCCAAAACAGCCGAAACAGCCCGGCTGAAAAGAGCGCAGTCATCAAGGGTCACACCCCCCGTCTTGTCAATAAATATCCTCACCGTAAGCCTCCTCATACTCCCGGCAAATTCGATGTCAACAACATCCACTCCGTACTCAGCAGCCACCGAACCGGCCAACTCGGATATTTTCCCTTTGATATTTTCCATATAAAACAAAAGAGTGGGATTGCCCACTCTTTAATCAAAACTCCGAAACGAATATGCACCTATTGTACAGAATTAGCATCAAAAAATCAATTGTTATTCCCCTTCAGCACCTTACCAGCCAACTTTCCCGACGGTACGCCCTCCCAAACCGCAGGGGTGCCGTTCACAAGGACATAGGCGACCCCTTCAGGCATCTGGAACGGATCTGCATAGGTCGATTTGTCCATGATCCTCCCGGCATCGAAGACCACTATATCGGCGTAGAAGCCTTCTTTCAGCCCGCCCCTTTTACTGAGTCCGAAAGTCCGCGCCGTCAGCCCGGTCGCCTTATATATGGCCTCTGGAAGAGAAAGAAGTCCCGCCTTTCGGACATAATTGCCAAAAAATCTCGGAAAGGTGCCGAAAGTCCTGGGATGGGGTTTCCCTTTCTTAGTAGGCCCGTCGAAGCTCCTCGCGGAACTGTCGGAGCCTATCATGCAATAAGGCAGAGAAAGGAACTTTCTCAGATTTTCCTCTTTCATCGAAAGAAATATCGCCCCCACCCTCAGTTTTTCTTCCAGGAGTATCTCAAAGACCGTCTCCATCCCGCCATTTCTCCTGACGCGGCTGATTTCAGCGATAGTCTTTCCTTCCATCCATCTGTTTTTTTCAGATGCAACAGAGGAGACTATTACTTTTTCCCAATAGCCATGCGATCCCGATTGTTCCCGCATCTCCATCGCTATTTTGTCTTTTTCCTTTCGGTCCAGCAACCTTCGCAGCTCCTCTTCGTTACCCCCCTCGAAAACCCAGGAAGGCAATATCGCGTCGAGGTCGGTGCTTGACGCGATGTAGGGATAACGGTCGCAGGTTATCTTCAAACCCCGGCTGCGGGCCTCTTTAAGCAGGGAAAGGACGTCCTCTGCCTTCTGCCAGTTTCGCTCTCCCGCTGTCTTGATATGCGATATATGGACTTTTACGCCGCTTTCCTCTCCTATCCTGATGACTTCCTCCACAGCCTGGGTAAGACGGGCGCCTTCACTCCTCATGTGACTTGCGTAAATAAGGTCTCTGCTGAGGAGTACCCTTGCGATATGGATAAGCTCTTCAGTGCCGGAGTAAATGCCGGGGGGATATATCAGCCCTGTCGAAAGACCGATCGCACCCTGTCCTATCGCCTCTTCCATTAACGCCGCCATACCATCCAGTTCTTCCCGAGAAGGTTCTTTGTCATCGTATCCCACCACCGAGCCACGGATGTTGCCATGACCGGCCAGAAAGGCCATATTGACCGCAAAACCGCTCTTTGCGAGTAGAGCGAAATACTCACTGAAGGTATTCCACCTGTCCCTGATGCCGAGTTCCCTCAAGTCTTCTTCGCGTTTTTCTAAGGCCTTCTTAAAAAGAGGCGCTGCTGACATTCCGCAATTTCCATTGATCTCGGTAGTTATCCCCTGGCATATCTTTCCCTCGGCGCGGGGGTCGGCAACAATAGTAAAATCTGAATGCGAATGGGCATCGATGAACCCCGGGCACACGGCAAACCCCCTGGCGTCTATGGTCTTGTCAGCTTTTTTTTCGTCGGACCGTCCTATAAACCGTATCATGCCGTCGGCTATCCCGATGTCGGAAATAAACGGGGCCGAAAGACCTCCGTCATACAAAAGTCCGCCCTTAATAAGGATATCAAAGGTTTTGCCCATTGGGTGAAATCTATGGCCCTACATTTCTCTCGGCACCCGCCGGCCGGGCAGGCTGTTGTTTCTCAAAGAAAGATTCCGGATACTGAAGACTTCTCACAAAAAAGGGCATAAGGAATGCCGACACATTTCGGGCCCTACCCCAGAAACCCTGTTCAGAGGAGGTCTGTTTGTTTTCCCTGTAAGCTGCGGAGGCCATATTCTTCAGAACCGGGAAACACTTCATGGTCAGCCCCATGGTATGAAAGAAGTCCCTTATCGGCAATCCCACCCTCTCCAGCGGGCCGAATAGCCTTCCGAGACCGTCAACCATCTCTTCCGCCTCCGCAGAAGCCACCAGGACCTTCGCCCCTCCTATCATAAGAAAAACCCGCAACGTCCTGACTGCGGCGATATGAAGTCCCTCGTCGGTGACCAGAAACAACCCCGTCGAAAGCAGTACACGGCCGTGCCGTCCGATAATATTACTTATGAAAGTAAAGAGGAGAAACACGCTTATCGGCAGCCATCCTGACTTCACGGCTCTTACGGGTATCTTCAGAAAAAAAAGGCCCAGTAGCGCACAGGCGAACAGATACACGGTCAGATTGTCGAAAACAAAAAGGAGCGCGACAAAGAAAAAGTAAGAAATGATCTTCAGTTCCGGTTTAGTCTTTGGAGTCAACTGTTTTCCTGACATTTGCAACCGTCTGGGTGTCGGACGACACGGACATGTATTTAGCTATCCCGGTCGCGATGGATTTTGCAATCTCTTCTTTGTATGAATCTTTTGAAAGGAGTCTCTCTTCAAGCGGATTGCTTATAAAAGATACCTCGGCAAGCACCGAAGGCATGCGTGCACCGAAGAGTACGTAAAACATGGACCATTTCACCTTGAGGTCCACCACACCTGGAAACTTATCGGAAAGCCCATTTACCATCGCCATCTGGATATAATTTGCAAGTTTATTAGATTCGTCTCTCTTATGGTCTCTTTTCAGGCTTGCCAGCTCCACGTCAAGAAAGTCCGCCTCGTTTTTCATCTCCTTCATTTTTTTAAGCGATATCTGGTTCTCCCTTGCAGCCACCTTCATCGATTCCACGTCGTCGGACCAGTTGAGAAAATATGTCTCTATGCCTTTAGCGTCTCTCCTCGGACTTGCATTCGCATGCACGGAGACAAAAAGGTCTGCATTTTTGCTGTTCGCTATCGCAGTGCGCTCTACAAGAGGGATAAAAACATCCCTGTCCCGCGTCAGAAACACCTCGAACCCTGGATTCTTGGATAGGATCGTCTTTACCTTGAGCGCAATATCGAGAACAACGTCCTTCTCGCAAAGTTTCTTCGGTCCGATCGCGCCGGGGTCATGGCCTCCGTGGCCCGGATCAATGACTATCCTCTTCCTCGAGGAGACAAGCGGCTGTGCCGATATCCCGTAGACATCGATTATTATCCTGACCGGATCTTCGAGGGTAATCATTTTATAGTCCTTGATCTTCTCCAGATCAAGCACGACCCTCACCGTGTTCTCGTTGAACTGGGCCGCACGCACGGATCTAAGCATGCCGTTGCCTATAGGCAGATTCGTCTTCAACTCTTTCTTTATGGTGCTGCCCTTTATATCGAAATAAAGCCGGTCCGGATTAGCAAGGCGTTTTTTGGAATATTCAGCCCTATCAGAAAGTGTTACTACTACCCTTGTATAATCAGGATAGGACCAGAAACTGATGTCAGTGACATCAACGATCTCGAGAGATTCTGAAAGGTGAGGGGAAAGGAAAAAAAGGAAGGCCGCCAGCAGGAACAAAACGGTTCGCCTGTATGCCCCTACCGCGCCCAATTTAGCCCAATCTTCTCCCTATTTTCGCTATTCCCATTATACCGACTGCACGGAGGTGATCTCCGGTATCTCTTTCCTGATGCTCGATTCCACCCAATTTTTCATGGTCAAGGAAGACATCGGACAGGTGCCGCAAGCGCCCTTCAACTTTACGTAGACGACGGTACCCTTGACGTCTACAAGTTCTATATCTCCGCCTTCGGACTTAAGTCCTGCCCTCACCTTATCTAGGATCTCTTCCACTCTTGCCCTCAGCATTGGATCACCACCTTCTCAATAATAAAGGAAAAGTCCGGAATATTCAAGTATCATACTATGTTAAGCCTTCTTTGGTCTTGATATTAAGCGATTTTATCGCCTCTGCCGGGATAAGAGAACCGATGTATTTCAGCCGACTTTCCCGAATGCCTGCTTCTTTGCCTTGCAAACAGGACATTCATCAGGTGCCTCGCCTTCGGCAGTATAGCCGCAAACCTGGCATACGTAGTAGTCAGCTTCAATGTTCGTGCCAAGGCTTTCGAGGGCAGCCTGGTAGAGACGGGCATGTACCTTTTCGACTTCATTCGCAAGGCTAAAGCTCCTCAGGGCCGCGGCATGGCCCTCGGCCTTTGCTTCTTCGATCATTCTCGGGTACATTTTTTGAAATTCGTAGGATTCCCCGCTTATTGCCGCCACCAAATTTTCCCTTGTGCTCTTTATCCCGTTCAACCCTTTAAGGTGATTATGCGCATGAATGGTTTCGGCCTCGGCTGCCGCCCTGAACAACTTGGCGACCTGCGTATAACCCTCCTGTTCAGCCTTTACAGCAAAAGCGAGGTACTTTCTGTTTGCCTGCGATTCACCGGCAAACGCATCCTGAAGATTTTTTAAGGTATCCGACATAACGATTACTACCTCCTTTTTAAAATTACCCTTTACGCTTATTATATGACATTAACTCTTGCAACAGAATTATTATTCATTTCAACCAAAAATGAGTTTTAAGGAAAAGCCCATTACCTAGTGCGGCACTGCACAGGGACACCCTCCTGGATTCAATCACAGTCAGGGGGCAGAAGAAGGTTGCCAAGACCAAGGAGATCATGGAAAAGGAGTTCGATCTCGCCAGATTTCTGGAGGAACTCAAAATCGGGAAATAGCGGGCAGTCGCGCCATCAAGATAGAGGATGTTTCGTGGCACGGCTCTTTTTTTGCCAAACCTTGCATTGCCCTGCCCTATTCTCCTATTCTATGTAGTAAATCACACACAGGGGGCCCTTATCTATGGAAGACCTAAAGACGTCTGAAACATGGCGGGTGTTCAGGATTCAGTCCGAACTGGTAGAAGGTTTCGAGACCCTCCACGACCTCGGTCCGGCCGTTACTATATTCGGAAGTGCAAGACTGTCGCAGGAAAACAGATATTATGATGATGCCTTTACGCTGGCAAAGATGCTTGCTGACGACGGTTTTGCGATCATCACTGGAGGCGGCCCCGGTATCATGGAAGGCGCCAACAAAGGTGCAAAAAAGGGAAAGGCACATTCCGTAGGCCTGAACATAGAGATACCGAGCGAGCAGGTGCCCAATAGATATCAGGACGTCAGCCTCTCTTTCCGGTATTTCTTCATAAGGAAGCTGATGTTCATCAAATACGCCATCGCCTTCATCATCTTCCCCGGGGGCTTCGGAACCATGGATGAACTGTTCGAGGCATTGACCCTTTCCCAAACCAAAAGGATTCAGTCCTTCCCGATCATCCTCTATGGTTCCGAACACTGGAAGGGCCTTATCGACTGGATGAAAAACACGCTCGTCCGGAACGGAACGATCGCACGGGAAGACTTCTCCCTCTTCTCCCTGGTCGATACGCCGGAAGAGGTCCGTTTCCTCATCAACGAGCATTACCGGGTATTCGGAGGAGTCAGGCCGAAGGCAAACAGCGAAAAGAAAAATCAGAAATAAGACTACTCCCTCTTCTTCCCCTCTCATCACGGGGGGAGGAAGAGGGTATTTTTCAAGTTACGGCGGTGATTATTTTCGCCACTTGAATTGCATCAATTTACACTCTGCTCAGTCTGTGTACCGCCTCGACCATCGCGACGGCATTCTCCACCGGCGTTTCAGGCAGTATGCCATGCCCCAGATTAAAGATATGTCCGTGTGCGGTTTCGGCCTTGTTCAGGATGTCCTGCACCCTTTCCTCGATATGTTCCTTAGGTCCGAAAAGCACCAGGGGGTCGAGGTTCCCCTGGACCGATACCTTCTTGCCGAGTCCCTTTACCGCCCTGCCCATATCGACGCGCCAGTCTATGCCTATGACGTCGGCCCCTGATTTTTTTGCTATATCCAGGACGCCCGCACAATCGTTTACAAAATAGATGATCGGGACATCATGACTTTTTTTCAACGCCTTTATCGCAGATTTCACGTAGGGGAATATCACATTTTCGTAATCAAAAGGCGAAAGTATGCCGGCCCATGAATCAAAGAGCTGCACCGCCTGAGCACCCGCCCTTATCTGGGCGGAAAGGTAATCTATGACCGTCGACGTGATCTTGTCGAACAATGCGGAAAAAAGTCCGGGGTTTTGGTACATCATCTTCTTTGTATTGATAAAATTCTTGGAGCTTCCGCCTTCGATTATGTACGTCGCAAGGGTGAAAGGCGCGCCCGAAAAACCGATCAGAGGGACCCTGTTTGAGAGCTCTCGCCTGAGGATCCTTATCGTCTCGAGCACAAAGGGCATACTGTCCTCGGTGTCCGGGATGATCAGCTTGTCGACACCCGACTTGTTCCTGACCGGTTCGCCGAGGATAGGCCCTTTCTTGTCGGAAAACTCCAGATGCATCCCCATCGCCTCGACAGGGATAAGGATGTCGGAGAAGAGTATAGCCGCGTCGACTCCGAGTATATCGATCGGCTGGAGAGTGACCTTTGCGGCCAGCTCCGGAGTTTTGCAGAGGGTGAGAAAATCCACCTTCGCGCGCACTTCCTGATATTCCTTCAGGTACCGGCCTGCCTGCCTCATCAGCCATACTGGAGTGTAATCCACCTTCTCGCCCCTGCAGGCCCTCAAAAAAGTATCGTTCATTTTGCCACCTTTCCGATTTTCCTGGGGACATAACTGCAGAACGGTTCTTCTTCGAGGTAATCTCCGTACACGGAATACGCCCTGGCACGGCAACCGCCGCAGACGTTGACAAACTCGCAGGAACCGCATTTCCCCTTGTATTTTTTGAAATCCCTCAGGTCCTTGAAAAGCGCCGAACCCTCCCAGATCTCCTTGAATGAACTCTCCCGAACATTGCCCGCGGGCTTCGGGAAGTAACTGCATGGGAGCACATTGCCGTCTACATCGATCAGGCATATGAGCTGTCCCGCGATGCAGCCTTTGGAACCGCCCGTCGAAAACTTAAGGGTACGCTTCTTGAACTTTTCCCCTTCTTTCTTTGACTGCTGCAAGACCACCCGGTAATAATGCGGCGCGCACGTCGGCCTCACAAGCATCATGTCCTCGTCCTTCTCCATCTGATAATGCCAGTCGAGGATCTCCTCGTAATCCTCCTTCGAGATGAGCTCGTTCATGATCTCTTCACCCCGGCCCGTCGGCACGATCATGAACATGTACCAGGCCGTAGCCCCGAGTTCTTTCGCAAGACGATAGACCTTCGGTATCTCCTCCTGGTTTCTACGGGTAAAAGAGGAATTCACGATAAACTCTATCCCGTGCCTCTTGAAGAGCCTCGCCGCATTGATCGTTCCGGCAAAGGCCCCCTTCTGGCTCCTGAAATCGTCATGAACGCCCTCTTCGGAACCGTCAAGGCTGAGCGAAACGATCCTGATACCCGAGGTCTTGATATTTTCGCAGGTTTCGTCGTTGACGAGCGTACCGTTCGTGGCAAGACACATCCTCAGGCCCTTGTCCGTTCCATATCGGGCAATCTCGAAAACGTCCTTTCTCACAAGGGGCTCTCCCCCGGAAAGGACGACGACAGGTTTCGCATAGCTCACAATATCATCTATTACCCTGAATGCCTCGGAAGTAGGAAAATCAGGGTGGCCCTTCGCCTCCATCTCCGAGGATGAGCGGCAATGGACACAGCGGAGGTTGCATCTCCTCGTTATCTCCCAGGCAATCCACTTGGGTGAAAATTCCATTAGCTATCTCCTTGCTTAAATAATAAAGAACCCTACCGACACTATTATACCTTTGCCTCAATTAATTTTTCACCAAAGAGAATACCCTCGATTAAGCTGAGCAGGGTGCCGAAGGTGTTTGTGTCCAATGCGGAGACGCCTACCGCGCCGAACCGCGTTGTGAGGCTATCGATCTCCCCCCTGCCCAGTCTGTCTGTTTTATTAAAAACGAGAAGACGCTTTTTATCGCCAAGATTGAGATCGGAAAGGATCCGCTCTACAGATGCGATGTGCTGCTCGAACCTCGGGCTCGACGCGTCGACGACATGCAGCAGAAGGTCCGCGTCCTCAAGCTCCTCGAGCGTAGCCCTGAAGGCCGTCATCAGGTCCTTAGGAAGGTCCCTAATGAAGCCGACGGTATCGGTAATCACGACTTCACGTTCCCGCGGAAACCTGAGCCTCCTGCTGGCGGTGTCGAGAGTGGCAAACAGCTTGTCCTCCACGAAGGTCCGGCTTTTTGTAAGCGCGTTGAGAAGCGTCGATTTTCCCGCATTAGTGTATCCTATAATAGAGACTATAGGGATCTTTGCCTGCACCCGCCGTGACTTTCTCTGGCTTCTCGCCTTGCTGAGGGTCTTGAGCTCCTTTTCGAGGAGCCCTATCCTGTCCCTCACCCGCCGCCTGTCTATCTCCAGTTTCATCTCCCCGGGGCCCCTGCCGCCGATCCCCCCCATGAGCCGCGACATAGCCGTACCTTTGCCGGTGAGTCGCGGCAGTCTGTACTTTAGTTGTGCAAGCTCCACCTGCACCTTACCGTCCCTGCTGTGAGCACGGCGGGCGAAGATGTCGAGGATCAGCTGGGAGCGGTCGATGACCTTCAGTTCCGTCAGCTCGCTTATCGACTTGATCTGTGACGGCGTGAGGTCCTGATCGAAGATAAGCAGTGTGGCGCCCTTGTTCATCGCGGTGATCACGAGTTCCTTGATCTTGCCTTCACCCATAAGATATTTCGGGTTGATCTCCTTCGGTCTCTGTACGACCGAATCGAGCACAAAGACATCGCTCGACTCTGCGAGCTCCCTCAGTTCATCCGCAGAATCTTCCTGTTCGTACTTAGGCTTCAGGGAAACAGTGACGAGGATGGCCCTCTCACGGCCTGTTCTCTCGCTTCGGGTCGACCCCTTTCCTGGAACCTCGAACCCTCGCGCCCTTTCGAGCTCCTCCTCAAGGGCCGATATGAAGGGTTTGAAATCGACCGTATGCCTGTAAAAGTCTTCGACCGGCAGCACTTCGTAGGGAACCCCCGTACCCTGCGGCAGAAGATGCGCTACATACATACCGGCCGGTTGGCCGTCTTTTACCCCAACTGCGGCGATAATATCGAATCTGAGGAGTGAAAGGTCGGTAAGATCGTCCTGGTTGAGAGGTTCGTTGCTCAGATGGGTGTGAATAAACCTGAGTCCCCTGAGCGCCTTCCTGCCGATGGGATAGTCTGCAAGAGGAGGGATAAAAATGCCTTTCGCGTCCCCTATGACCACGTGGGTCACGTTCCCCTTTCGCGAGATTATGACCCCGACTTGCCGGTTTATTTCAGAGGATATCTGGGCCAGATATTTCCCAAGTTCAGTGCTTATCAGCTCGCCGTGAAGACGTCTTCGGTAGATCCTCTCGAGCGCGTATATCTGACTCCCTTTGAGACCTGTAAGTTTTCCGTAAAGTACCGGTATTCCCCTTCCTCCAAAAATTAGTTTAAACTTTCTCTATTTCCTAATATCATTGTACCATAGATAAGTTGCCGCTTAAGCATATTCGGCATTCTAAACAAAGGGAGGACAAATGAAGATCATACTGGAACATAAAATCGCCGGAAAGACACTCCGCCTCGTGCAGGGTGATATCACGGAAAGAGACGTTGACGCCATCGTCAACGCGGCCAATTCCCATCTTCAGCACGGTGGCGGCGTTGCAGGCGCCATCGTAAAGAAAGGCGGCAATATTATTCAGGAAGAAAGCGACAGGATAGGATTTACGCCGGTAGGGACGGCGGTTATCACAGGTGCGGGCAGACTTCCCTCAAAATTCGTGATACACGCGGTAGGACCGAGGATGGGTGAGGGGGACGAAGACAGCAAGCTCAAAAATGCAGTCCGCAACACTCTCGTGCTGGCCCACGAAAAGAACTTAAAAAGCATATCACTTCCGGCGATAAGTTCCGGCATATTCGGGTTCCCTAAGGACAGGTGTGCCCGCATTCTTGTCGGCGAATCGGCATCTTTCCTTAAAGAACATAAAGGGTGCAATCTCGACGTTGTTGAGTTCTGCATATACGACGACATCACGCTGGGACATTTCATGAAGGAATTCGGGAGGCTTAAATAACGAATTATCTATTTCAGGCAAGTGTCAGCGTCCACCGGCCGACACGGGTATTAGACTCTATTTCATGCTTTTATTGTCGGCACGCATGAACTCGGCCTTTATTTTCTTATACAGCTCCTCGGGCGTAAATACTGCCCCTCCGGCCCTGCCATAAAACACCACCTCGCATTTCCCATTTACCGCCAGCCTTACATCATCGGCCATCTGCCCGGCGTTCATCTCTACAACCATAAGCCTTTTTAACCCGCCCGACACTTCAGCGATCCTTTTTTCAGGAAAAGGGAACAGTGTAACAGGTCTGAAAAGGCCGACCTTCCTGCCCTCTTTCCTCAAGTCCCGCACGGAGGAAAGGGCGATCCGCGCGGCCACACCGAAGGCCACGACCACCAACTCGGCGTCCTCTACGTCATACTCATCGAACATGACCTCTCGTTTTTTTATCAGCTCATACTTATCAGACAGTTTGTTGTTTCTCTCTTCGAGTTCCCCCTGCCCCATGCAAAGCGAACGAATTACCCTTGGAGCGCGGTCTTTGCACCCGTTAAGGACCCAGTCTTTTTTCGGGAGGCGGGGCCGAACATATCTTGTCTGCTTAAACGGTTCCATCATCTGTCCGATCACTCCGTCCCCGAGGATAATAGCGGTAATTCTGTATTCATCGGCCTTGTCGAACGCCCTTATCGTAAGATCCCACATCTCCTGAACGCTAAAGGGAGAATATACTATACAACGGTAATCCCCATGTCCTCCGCCCTTTACGGCCTGATAATAATCGCCCTGGCTCGCAGTGATATTGCCCAGCCCCGGCCCGCCCCTCTGTATGTTGACGATTACCGCCGGCAATTCGGCTCCTGCAAGGAACGAGATCGCTTCCTGCATAAGACTTATGCCGGGACTGCTCGAAGACGTCATCGCCCGAACGCCGGCTGCTGATGCCCCGTATACCATATTGATAGAGGCGATCTCGCTCTCGGCCTGGATGAAGACCCCTCCGACCTCAGGCATCCTCCTGGCCATATACTCGGGGATCTCGTTCTGCGGCGTGATGGGATAGCCCGCGTAAAAACGGCATCCCGCCTGTATCGCGGCCTCTGCGACCGCCTCATTCCCCTTCATAAAGAATAATTTCTTTCTCATCCCTGGTCCTAGTATTTATTGTGCACCGCGAACAAATTTTGGGTTAATTATAGCACATCAGTCCCGTATCCAATATGTTGAGGATAAACGTCGTGCGTGTGGGATAAAAAGACAAAACGATACTATTCCGGACTGCTGATTGGGGACTCCAGTGCTTCAGCGGTATCGAATTCCGCTATAATGCTCTTCGGGTATCTGACGAACTCCGATTGACAAACCCCCGGTCCTTTATTTAAGATTTTGTTTTACTTGAGGAGACTGAATGTATTTTCAGGAACTGATTCTATCACTACAGAATTTTTGGGCAAAAAAAGGTTGTTTGCTGCTTCAGCCTTATGATATCGAGGTCGGAGCAGGCACCTTCCATCCCGCGACTTTCTTCAGGGTCATCGGTCCCGAACCCTGGAAGACGGCTTATGTCCAGCCTTCCCGAAGGCCCACCGACGGCAGGTACGGCGAGAATCCTAACAGGCTTCAGCATTACTATCAATATCAGGTAATCATAAAACCTTCCCCTGCAGACAGTCAGGGGATTTACCTCGAGAGTCTCACCGAGATCGGGATCGACCCGACGAAACACGACATCAGGTTCGTCGAAGACGATTGGGAATCGCCCACTCTCGGGGCCTGGGGACTCGGCTGGGAGGTATGGCTGGACGGCATGGAAGTCACCCAGTTCACCTATTTTCAGCAGGTCGGAGGCATAGACCTGAGGCCGGTATCTCTTGAAATAACCTACGGGCTCGAACGGATCGCGATGTACCTCCAGGGCGTAGACAACGTCTATCACCTCAAATGGAACAAAGAGCTGATGTACGGGGACGTACACCATATGAGCGAAGTCGAGGGATCGAAATACAATTTCGACCATTCAAATGCCGAACTGCTTGTCCGCCATTTCGAGGACTGTGAAAGGGAGTCGATCAGAATGAACTCCCTTGGTCTTGTTATTCCTTCTTACGAGTTCTGTCTCAAATGTTCTCATCTCTTCAATCTCCTCGACGCAAGAGGGGCGATATCGGTGACCGAGCGGACCAAATATATAGCGAGGGTCCGAAACCTCGCCAAGCTCTCCGCCGAGGCTTTCTATAAACAAAGGGAAGAGATGGGATTTCCATTGCTGAGGACTAAAAAGTGAATTCTACTAATTCTGAAGCTACAACAGTCGGCTCGCAGACAGACCGGCCCCTGCTGCTCGAGATAGGCACCGAGGAGATACCGGCGAGATTTCTTCCGACTTCAATTGCGGACCTGAAAAATATTGCAACAGCGGTCTTCGAAGAATACCGCATACCCTTCCGCGAGGCGCGGTCGTATGCAACTCCGAGGAGGCTTGTTCTCATAATGAAAGACGTGGCCCCCATGCAGGACGACATTGTAAAAGAGGTCTTCGGTCCCTCCAGGAAAGTCGCCTTCGACGAGCAGGGAAATGCGACAAAGGCGGTTACCGGATTCGCGGGCTCCCTCGGACTTAATGTCTCAGATCTCGTTGTAAAGATGAAGGGCAAGGGCGAATACATGGCTGCCGTCATACATGAAAAAGGCATGGAAACAAAGCGGGTGCTGCCCGAAGTCTTCAAAAAGATCGTGCTCTCTCTGCGTTTTCCGAAATCCATGCGGTGGGGGAGCGGCGATCTCCTGTTCGTCAGGCCGATCCACTGGCTGGTCACCCTTTATGGCCCCGACACAATACAGATAGACATAGACGGCATCAAGAGCGGAAACATGACACGCGGACACCGGTTCCTCTCCCCCGCTTCTTTCCAGATAAAGGAGATTTCGTCCTTCATGAATCTTCTCGAAAACAACTTCGTTCTGCTCGACCAGGAAGAGCGCCGAAAAAAGATACGTGCCGGGATTACCGCCTTCGCGGCCCAGTCCGGCGGTCAGCCTGTCATGGACGAGGACCTTCTTGGACTCGTGAATTATCTGGTCGAATATCCTATGTCTGTCCTATGCGGCTTTGACCGCGAATATCTAAAACTTCCGAAAGAACTCCTCATCACCGTGATGAAGGACCATCAGAAGTACTTCGGGATCCAGGACGACGAAGGTAATTTACTTAATCAGTTCATCGTGATCAGCAATACCCTTGCGGAAAACAGCGAAACCGTCAGGACCGGCGCCGAAAAAGTCATCAAGGCGCGGTTCGACGACGCCAAGTTTTATTATTATGAAGACATGAAAAGACCACTCATCGACAGGGTCGACGATTTAAAGAGTGTCACGTTCCATGATCAACTCGGCAGTCTGCATGACAAGACAGAGAGGATCGTATCGATGGGGACCTTCCTGGCGGAGAAACTTCTCCCGGCCCTGCTTGACAAAGTCGTAAGGGCGGCGGGTCTTTCAAAGACCGATCTGATCACCGGCGTTGTCAGAGAATTTCCTGAACTTCAGGGTGTGATGGGAAAATATTATGCCTTGCATGACGGCGAGGACAAAGGGATACCTGAGTCGCTCGAAGAACAGTATTTTCCAAAGTCTCTGGGAGGCCGGATGCCTGAAACAGACATCGGCGCTCTACTCAGCCTTTCCGACAAGATCGACAATATAGCCTCTTTTTTCTCGATCGGACTAATGCCGACGGGCTCAGAGGACCCCTTCGCGCTCAGAAGGCAGGCGATCGGAGTTGTGTCGCTACTGATCGACCGGGGCTACGCAGTGACCATCGAGGAGATTTTCAGGAAGGCGCTTCAGAGCGTGCCGATAAGGTCCGCACGCGACATGTCAGGCGACATACTGGATTTTATGGGGCAGAGGGTAGAATTCGTACTCTCCTCAAAAGGCCATGCTCAAGACCTCGTGAAGTCCCTTCTTCCCTTGATATCAAGCCGACCGCTGAAGACCGTTGTGGCCCGGATCGAGGCCCTTCAGATCTTTAGGCAGGATGAAATCTTTCCTCAATTTCTCCTGGCGATAAAGAGGGTCAACAACATCATGCCCAAAACAGACCTTCCGCAGCTGTCCGAAGATCTCCTGGCCCAGGAAGAAGAAAAAAGTCTCTACGGCGCGTTTATGCTGTTGAGGGAACGGATCTCTCCGCTTCTCGGGGAAGAGAATTATGTGGGCGGACTCATGGCATTGTCCGAGATAACGCCTGCCGTCAACAACTTCTTCGACAAGATCCTCGTCATGGACAAAGATGAGGACATTAAATCAAACAGGCTGGCACTGCTGAAAGAGATCTGGTCGACGGCCTTATTGTTCGCAGACTTCTCTAAACTTTCGTGAACTTCACAAACCTGCAACCCTGAGCACTATCACACTTATGTTGTCCATCCCCCTGGCAGAAATGGCCCTATCGAAGAGACATTGCACCGTTCTTTCCTGATCTGTAAAACATTCCTCCATTTCTGTGCGTCTCACGCTCTCCCACAAACCATCGGTGCAGATAAGAAAAGTGCTGTCGCCGGAAATGCCCACCGTCTTAACATCAAATTCCGGCAGGCTGCCCCGCAGGTCGGCGATAGCCGCAGAAGTAATAATATTCTTTTGCGGGTGAGACCTCATCTCGTCCTCCGTTATCGTCCCGAAGTCGGCAAGCTCCTGCACGACGGAATGATCTCTTGTAAGCCTTTCGAGAGAGCCGCCTTGCAGACGATAGACCCTGCTGTCGCCGCAATTAAAGACAAATGCATCTTTATCCGCAAGAAAAATTCCGGAGACTGTAGTGCCCATCCCATAGTTATTTCCGTCATCCCTGGCAAGCATGTTCAGAGTTTCCTTAGAAGACAACATGATCTCACTGATATCACCGGCCTTTTGAATGTACTGATATCGTTTCTTAAAAACCTGAAGGACGGTCCTGCTCGCGACCTCTCCCCTATGATGTCCACCCATGCCGTCTGCAACAACATAGATCTGCCCTGCTTCGGAGGACTGCACACACGCCGCTCTGTCCATGCTGACCCCCGAAACAAGCAGGTCGTTTACCAGGAGGGAATCTTCATTCTTTTCTCTGGCTTTGCCGATATTCGAGATGTAACAGGCATCTACCCGCATATCATTCCACCCTTTCCTCTTTCTACCGGAGCCCTGACTTTTTTACAGTATACAGGAGAACGGCATATACGGCATTCACGAATTATTATGGCAGTGACTCAGTCACTACCATTATTATCTGAATACAGTCCCCTTGACAAGTCCGGGCATCGGCGGTAATTTTCAGTATACTTGCATGAGGTCTTTTTTAGGGTAGTAAAAAGGAAAGAGTAAACCATGTTCCTGGACAGAAGAGATGCAGGAGCCAAACTGGCATCAAAACTCCTCAAGTACAAGGACAATAAAGACGTCCTTGTCCTGGCGCTGCCCCGTGGCGGAGTAATGACCGGCTACGAGACGGCGCGGGCGCTGCGGGTGCAGATGGATGTTCTGATCGTCCGCAAAATAGGAGTCCCCTGGCAGCCGGAATTCGCTGCCGGGGCCCTCTCAGAAACAGGCGCCCTCGTCATTAACAAACTCGTAGTGTCGGGCTACAAAATATCAAAGGAATTTCTGGAAAAAGAAGTCTCGAGACAGAAAGAGGAGATATCGAGAAGGATCGAACTTTATCGCAACGGAAAGGGCATCGCCGGCCTGGAGGACAAGATCATCATCCTTATAGACGACGGCGCCGCCACGGGGGCGACGATGAAGGCCGCGGTCGAAACCTTGGGGGAGGCCAAGATCATGAAACTCGTCGTTGCCCTCCCGGTTTCCCCCGCCGACACGGCAGAAGAACTGCGGGGGATGTCGGATGAATTTGTCTGCATCGAAACCCACGACGATTTTCTTGCCGTCGGCAACTATTACCGGGACTTTACCCAGGTTTCGGACGAGGAGGTGGTTGACCTTCTTGAGCGGTCAAAAAAGGAAAAAGGTTGATGCATAGCGCATATACGTCCGCTTTCCGCTTCATGTGATATATTGCTGAAAAATTGCTGCGCAAGAAATATTGACAATTCCTCTTTGATTCTAGTATGTTATATAGTTCTTAAATATTTCATAAGAAAGTAAAGAGGTTTGATAATGAAGACTCAGTTCGCAAAAAAAGGTGATTTCGACCGGAAGTGGTATGTAGTCGACGCCAAAGACGCGGTGCTCGGGAGGCTTGCGGTAAAAGTCGCAACTTACCTCAGGGGCAAAAATAAACCGGTCTTTACGCCGAACGTCGACACCGGTGATTTTATCATCGTGATCAATGCAGAGAAAGTACGTCTGACGGGAAATAAGCAGACCGACAAGATGTACTATCATCATTCCGGCTACGTCGGCGGCATCAAGGCGAAGAGCGCCAAAGACTTGCTGGAAGATCATCCGGAAAAGATCATCGAGCAGGCTGTATGGGGCATGCTTCCGAAGAACAGGCTCGGAAGGACGATGATCAAGAAACTTAAAGTATACAGGGGAGCGGAGCATCCACACAGGGCGCAGTCCCCGGAAATTCTGCAATAAAGGAGTTTACATGGCCGAGATAAAATATACAGCAACCGGAAGAAGGAAGACCTCGATAGCACAGGTGAGTATGATGACTGGGAACGGGAAGATAACGGTGAATAAGAAGCCGGTTGAAACCTATTTCCCGAGAGAGGTCCTGCGCATGATCATCCGCCAGCCGCTCGAACTTGTGGGCGCTACGGGCAAGCATGACATCACTATAAAGGTTGAAGGCGGTGGACCGACCGGACAGGCGGGCGCGGTCAGACACGGCATTTCGCGTGCGCTCCTCAAAATGGACGCGGACCTGAGAGGCAGGCTGAAGAAAGAAGGCTTTCTGACGAGAGACCCCAGGGAGAAAGAAAGAAAGAAATACGGACTCAAGGGCGCCAGGAAACGCTTCCAGTTCTCCAAGAGATAATTGCATCCTAAGAGCGCAAGCTCTGAAGTCTTTTTTGATTTGTGAGGGCCCGTTCTTGAAACGGGCCCTTGCTTTTTGTAGAATTGGAAAAACCATACACTTACCTTGGAAGATGAGGGAGTCACAATGATAAAAATTGCTATTTGCGGAGGCAGCGGTTATACAGGGATAGAACTCCTGCGGATACTGTCGGGCCATCCGGACGCGATAATAACGGCGATAACGTCGGAGAAATCAGCAGGCAAGAGACTGGCCGGGCTATTCCCCCATCTGCATAAATACGGGGACCTGGTATATGAGCCCCTGAACAAGGAAAAACTTCTCGCTAAAGCGGATGTCTTCTTCCTTGCGCTCCCGCATGGGGCCTCGCAGGAAGCGGTAAACTTCTTCTTCAGAAACGGGAAGAAGGTCATAGACCTCTCTGCTGATTTCAGGCTGAGAGATCCTGAGACGTACAAGGACTGGTACGGGCTGCCTCACGACTTTGTTCCGACCCTGAAAAAAGCGGTCTACGGTCTGCCCGAGATATACCGCAACAAGATAAGAAAGGCAGGGCTCATCGCCAATCCGGGCTGCTACCCCACGGGCGCGATCCTCGGCCTGCTGCCGGCGATCAAGTCCGGGCTTGTCGATCTGTCCTCGATAGTCATTGACTCGAAATCCGGCACGAGCGGAGCGGGAAGGAAGGCGGACCTTGCGGTCTCTTTTTGCGAGGTGAACGAGGGGTTCAAGGCATACGGGATCGGCACACACAGGCACACACCCGAGATAGAGCAGGAACTTTCCGCTCTTTCAGGCAGGGAGATAATCGTCAATTTCACTCCCCATCTGCTGCCCATAGACAGGGGCATATTGACGACGACATACGCAAGACTTATAAAAAAGACGGACACTGCCTCGGTATTGAATCTATATAAGAAAAAATATGCCGGCGAGCCCTTCGTTGAGGTGCTTCCGGAAGGGATATTCCCGAACATCAAGAATGTGAGGGGCACGAATTTTTGCGAAATCGGCGTCAAAGTCAATGCAAGGACAAACGCGCTCATTATCGTGTCTGCCATCGACAATCTTGTAAAGGGCGCTTCGGGCCAGGCGGTCCATAACATGAACATCATGATGGGAATTGAAGAGGAGAGGGGCCTAGGCAATCTGGCCCTATTCCCGTGATCTCCAGGATTATGCGGAACAATTGTTTGTCATCCCGGCTTGTCCGGGATCATTTTCAAGAAGGATTCCCGGCAAGCGGGAATGACAGAGCGCAATGTCTTTGTCAGGAACGACAACTAAATGTCTGAACATAACGCCATAAAAACCCCCCAGGGGTTTCTCTTCTCCGTTGCAGAGGCTGCCGTCAAGAAACCCGGCCGTAAGGACATCGCGCTGATCGTCTCTGAAGTGGACGCGACTATTGCGGGTACCTTTACGACAAATGCGGTAAAGGCGGCGCCGGTAAGGCTCTGCATGCAAAATATCAAGTCCGGCCGCGGCAGGACGATAGTCGTGAACAGCGGCAACGCCAACGCCTGCACCGGAGCACAGGGGCTTAAGGATGCCGGGAAGATCGCCTCTCATATTTCGCACTCCCTGGGAGTAAAGCCATCTCTGTCGTATGTCTGCTCCACCGGCGTCATAGGCGTCCCGCTGCCTATGGAGAGGATCACTCCTGCCCTCGGCATATTGCTGGAGAATGCCGGAGATCATTCTCTCCTCGACGTTGCGAAGGCCATCATGACAACTGATACCTTTCCAAAGATAACGTCACAGGAAGTCACCATCGGAGAGAAGACAGGGGTGATCGCAGGGATATGCAAGGGCTCAGGGATGATCCAGCCGCACATGGCTACGATGCTCTGTTTTATTATCACGGACATCGCGGTTGAACGGAAGGCCCTTCAGGCGCTGTTGAAGGATTCAGTGGGGCGGTCTTTTAACCGTATCACCATTGATGGTGATATGTCGACTAACGACACGGTACTTCTGATGGCCAATAGCATGCTCGGTAACAAGCCGATCACTGCGAATTCGAAATGTGTCAGGGCGTTCAAGGCTGCTCTCGATAAAGTGACTTATGGACTGGCCAGACTCGTAGTCAGGGACGGCGAAGGTGCAACAAAACTGATCGAGGTCACTGTGAAGGGGGCCGGGAATGAAGCTCACGCCGAAAAAGTCGCATTTGCGGTCGCAAATTCAAATCTCGTAAAAACGGCGATATACGGGAATGACGCTAATTGGGGCAGGATCATGTGTGCGGTGGGATATTCAGGAGTACCTTTCCGGGAGGATAAGACAGATATTTTCTTCAACGGGACACAGGTGGTCAGAGGTGGCATCTCTAACAACAAGGATAAAGAGGCTACCGAGGTTTTGAAGTCGAAAGAGATAGGGATTACGATCGATCTCCATTCAGGCAAGTCCTCTGCAAGCGTCCTCACCTGCGACTTAACAGAAGATTACATCCGCATCAACGCGGAATACAGGACATAATAGGTTTTATCCTGGTGCATGTGGGGCTTTGCCCCACACCCCAGGTACCCTTCTTGCTTGCTCCAAGAAGCGTACCCGTAAGAAGGTCACCCCGACGAACCTTCCCGGGCGGTTCGCACTGCCGTCCTCGGTAGATTTTAGGAACTCGCCCTTCGGGCTCAGACAGCCTAAAATCTTTCACCCTGCGGGCGACAGCACTCACCTGGAAGTTTCGAAGGGGGTTGATAGACCTAGAGGCATTTTCAAAAAGGTATTGTATTAATGGGCCCCTTCTAAAATTTAGGTTGGCTGAAGCGTATAAAATTTTCGCATGTTTGAGCCCCGACTTTGGGGCGAGTTCGAAAATTTAGTAAAGCCGACCGTCACGATAGTGAAAT
The DNA here is from genome assembly GCA_044450345.1 of Thermodesulfovibrionales bacterium. GTDB lineage: Bacteria > Nitrospirota > Thermodesulfovibrionia > Thermodesulfovibrionales > UBA6898 > Sulfobium. Next base: position 104,921 of record JBIOIY010000001.1, read on the forward strand.
TTTAGCTGGGGTGTGTTCTTTTGCGGCGGTTTTCTGTCGCATCACAGAAAAGCGCCCGGGGTATAAGGGGCAGAGACCCTTTCTCAGATGAGGGGCAAGGCCTATCGGATGGAAAACGAGTCCAGAATACCGTAAAATGCCGTCACCGCCACTGAATCGGCGGGAAGTTCTACGATGCCTTTGCCCTGCAGGTCGTATTCGAAGATTTGATGGTCCTGTGGGACAATCCCTGCAACGGTCAGCCCCATCTCCTCCGCGAGTTTCCTGAGATCCTGCCCTTCGTCACCCGAAACGCGGTTAATGATCAGGGCGTGTTTGGCGACGTCGAGTTCGAGCTCCTTTACCAGTCCGTCTATCCTCTGTGCGGTGCGCACACCTCTGACCGTCGGGTCGCTGACGATGAGGAGAAGATCGACCTTATGCGTTGTCCGCCTGCTTAAATGCTCCATTCCTGCCTCGTTGTCGATGACCACATATGAATATGTTTCGGACAGCTTGTCGGTATATTTTCTGATGATGTTATTTGCCGCGCAGTAACATCCGGGGCCCTCAGGCCTTCCCATGACCATCAGGTCGAACCCCTTCGCCTCCACAACAGACTGCTGGACCTGATAGTCGAAGAGCTGCTCCATCGCCATGCCGCCCGGCCGGTCGCCGCCGCTACGTATAGCCTGGAGCGACTCCTCCCTTAGGCCGCCTATCGTAGCGTGTACATCCACACCCAACGCTTCGTTCAAACAGGAATTGCTGTCTGCATCGACCGCAAGCACGGGTTTTTTCTTTTTTTCCATAAGATACTTAACGGTCAGAGCGGCAATGCTCGTCTTACCTGTGCCGCCCTTCCCTGCCAGTGCGATTACGTATGCCATATATGTTTACCCCACTCTCTTCATTTTTAATATATATATTATACCGCTCGCCACTCTGAAAATTCTCCATTGCATTAATGGAACCGGATTGCGCTTATCGAAAACATGAGCGTTCATGAATAATCCAGGCCAAACTTGATATAATGTTGCAGATCATGCCGGAAGTTATGAGCAGTATTATTGATCTGTTTTTCAAAGATCGTGTATCTGGAGGATTCTATTTTTAGTGAAAAAGACCACTGAAGAAATTTCCAATAAAAATTTCACATTCTGGCAGCAGGATTTTGCGGCGTTATTTGAACACCTTGAAGCAACACCAAAGGGCCTCACGAGTACCGAAGCGGCCCGCCGTCTGACACAATTTGGTCCTAATCTTTTGCATCCGGCAAAGAAACGCGTAATCGTATTACAGTTTCTGGCGAAGTTCCTCAACCCGCTGGTACTTATTCTTCTGGCAGCCTGTGTTGTACTGGCGCTGACCGGGGATATAACCAGCTTCATCATTATTTCCATCATAGTGCTGATAAGCGTGACTCTGGACTTTGTGCAGGAACATAGGGCCGGCCAGGCGGCCGAACGTCTGCGCAAGTCAGTATCCGTGCGCGTGAATGTCCTCCGTGATAGTAAGACGCTGGAGATCCCAATTGCTGAACTTGTTCAGGGGGATGTCATGTTTTTGTCCGCAGGTGATCTGGTCCCCGGGGACGGACGTATTATCGAGGCGAAGGATTTCTTCGTGAATCAGGCCCTTCTGACCGGCGAGCCCTATCCAGTCGAAAAGAATCCCGGGCAAGCGCAAGATGCCCCAGAGGTCATCGCTGCAAACAACGCCGTGCTTCTTGGGACCTCGGTAATCAGCGGTTGTGCAACTGTATTAATATGCCGCACCGGTTCAGACACGGTTTTAGGTGAGATTGCCGATACCCTTGTAGCCTCGGCGCCGCCCACTGCCTTCGAACTTGGCACGCGTCGATTCGGGATGCTCATTATGCGACTGACCGTTCTTTTGGTGCTCTTCGTTCTTCTTATGAATGCGTTCTTTCACAGGCCATGGCTGCAGTCCTTTCTCTTTGCCGTAGCCCTTGCGGTGGGACTCACCCCTGAGCTTCTCCCTATGGTAGTCTCCGTGACGCTTGCGCGAGGCGCCCAGCGTATGGCTTCGAAGAAGGTGATAGTCAAACGGTTGGCCGCAATCCAGAACCTCGGAAGTATGGACGTCCTCTGCACCGATAAAACCGGGACACTTACAGAGGCGCGTATCAAACTGGAACGTCACGTGGACAGCTTTGGCCGCGACAGCAGTCGAGTACTCGAGCTTGCGTACCTTAACAGTTTTTTTGAAACCGGGTTGAAAAGTCCTCTTGACAACGCCATCCTCGAACATGTCGAGGTCGACGTGGCTTCATGGAGCAAGATAGATGAGTGTCCCTTCGATTTCGAACGCCGCCGGGTCTCTGTCCTTGTTGACAACGGCAAAACAAGACTGCTCGTGGTGAAAGGGGCGCCTGAGGATATCCTAAGGCTCTCAACCAGATATGAGGGGGACGGCGATATTGACCTACGACCATTCGACAAGACATCGCGGTCATCTGTCCAGGCGATTTTTGAATCTCTGGGGCGGGAAGGGTTTCGCGTGCTCGGCGCTGCCTGGCGGCGGGTGGACCCCGACCATCCCCACGCCGTTGTGGATGACGAAACAGAACTTGTCTTTGCAGGTTTCGCCGCCTTTCTTGACCCTCCTAAAGAAAGCGCCAAAGAAGCCTTGACCAAACTTGCAGCCGCAGGTATAGCCGTCAAGATCGTATCCGGCGACAATGAGCTCGTGACGGAGCATGTCTGCAGAGAGTTAGGCCTGCCGATCTCCGGGATCTTGACCGGTACGGACATCCAGCAGATGGACGATCAGGCGCTTTCAGCCCGGGTCGAGAGCGTAAACCTCTTCTGCCGCGTCAACCCGTCGCAAAAAAACAGGATAATCCTCGCCCTAAAAAAAAGGGGACATGCAGTAGGCTACCTGGGCGACGGTATCAATGATGCCCCGTCGCTTCATTCTGCAGATATAGGTATTTCCGTTGAAGGCGCCGTCGACGTTGCCAAGGATGCTGCGGAGATGATCCTGCTTGAGCAAGATCTCGGGGTCCTCTATGAAGGGGTAAGCGAGGGACGTCGCACCTTCGGCAATGTGATGAAGTACATAATGATGGGCACCAGTTCTAATTTCGGCAATATGTTCAGTATGGCAGGAGGATCGCTTTTTCTTCCCTTCATTCCGATGCTGCCTGCCCAGATATTGCTGAACAACATGTTGTATGATTTTTCCGAAGTCCCCATCCCGCTGGACAATGTCGATGAGGAATACCTCACACACCCCCGGCAATGGGACATCGGATTTGTACGCAAGTTCATGCTGGCGGTCGGCCCTGTCAGTTCCCTCTTCGATTTCCTTACTTTTTTTGTTATGCTTAAACTTTTCCACGCCGGGGAATCGCTCTTTCATACCGGCTGGTTCGTAGAGTCCCTTGCCACGCAGGTACTGGTCATATTTGTCATTCGCACCCACAAGAACCCGTTCAAGAGCCGGCCAAATCCATGGCTGACAGGCTGCTCACTCCTGGTCGTGGCGATAGCGATCGCCCTTCCATTTACCCCATTGGCCGGATACCTCGGCTTTGAACCGCTCCCGCCTCTATTCTTCCTGGTGTTGGCAGGGATGGTCCTGTTCTATCTGTTGATCGTCGAACAGGTCAAACAGTGGTTTTTCCGCAGGTATATTTTCAGATGAAAACAGGCATGGAAGATTTTATATTAGAAGGCAGCGAATTCATCGAATTAAACAAACTCCTGAAGATCACGGGATTATGCGAAAGCGGAGGGATGGCGAAGGCAGTGATCGCGGAGGGCAAAGTCAAAGTCGATGGTAAAGCAGAACTGCGAAAGCGGTGCAAAATACACGCTGGCCAGGTCGTAGAATTTGAGGGTCACAAAATGCATATAAGAAATGCATCCACTACCTGACCCAACTTTACTTGCAATGTTTATGGATTTAAAGTAATATTTCCGCATGCAAAAATTGATTCGCGGCTTAATTCAAACCAACACAACCAAAATCGTGCTTGTCATCCTCGACGGACTCGGGGGGCTTCCTGTAAACGGCAAGACCGAACTGGAGACGGCAAATGCCCCGTACATGGATGGGCTCGCACAGTCATCCGCGTGCGGACTTCACCTCCCTGTTGCTTGCGGCATCACGCCGGGCAGCGGCCCGGGCCACCTCTCTCTCTTCGGATATAATCCGCTCGAATATCAGATCGGCAGAGGGATCCTCGAAGCGCTCGGTCTCGGCATGGACGTAAGAAGGACCGACATCGCCTTACGCTGCAATTATGCTACGATCGAAAAAGGCATAGTGAAAGACAGGCGGGCGGGCAGGATACCGACAGAGCAGAGCAGAAAGATTACAGAGAAACTGCAGTCGGCGATAACCAAAATAGACGACGCCGAGATACATTTTGCGCCGGGCATGGAGCACAGGTTCGCGGTGCTGATGAGGTTCCCCGAGCCGCTCGCCCCCGGCGCCGACTCCATAAACGACACAGACCCGCAGAAAGAAGGTAAGGCACCTATCCCCCCGGTCGCAACGTCGCCTGCAGGGGAACGCGTAGCACGGGTTGCCGAGAAGTTTATTACGAAAGTCTCGGAGGTGTTGAAGGGAGAAGAAAAGGCTAACTATGTGCTCCTCAGAGGGTTCTCCGTCATGCCCCATCTTACTACGTTTAAAGAGGCATACGGACTGAATGCCGTTGCAATCGCCACCTACCCCATGTACGGCGGACTCGCAAAGCTTGTCGGCATGGCCACGCCGGTAGTTTCCGGAGGGGTGCAGGAAGAGATCGATTTTCTCAAGGCTAACTACGATAAGTACGATTTCTTTTTCCTGCATGTAAAAAAAGTGGACTCCTACGGCGAAGACGGCGACTTCGCCGGAAAATGCAAACGGATCGAGGAATTCGACGCCCTCCTTCCTCAGATACTTTCTCTTAATCCCGATGTGCTCATCATCACAGGCGACCATTCCACTCCGGCCCTTATGAAGGGCCATAGCTGGCACCCTGTCCCCTTACTCCTTAAGTCGCCATATGTGCTCGGAGGGCTCTGTAAAGGGTTTTCCGAGAGGGAATGCACAAAAGGGGAACTCGGTATCTTCCCGACCGTTAACCTCATGCCCCTCGCCCTCGCCAACGCCGGCAGATTGAAAAAGTTCGGCGCGTAATACCGGTCTGCTGCATGACAACGCAACCCGGATTGTCGTAACATAAAAGTCGCACGGACAAAATATATCTTAATAGAAAGTCATGCAGAGGACCGTAGACTGGTGAAAAATGATAACCAAAAGAGAGAGGCACCTTTAGACTCAGGAAACCGTTTTCCTGAAGTCATTGTTCCCCTGATCGATACACACTGCCACCTCGAGATGCCTCAGTTCGACGGCGACCGTGAAGAGGTGATCGGTCGGGCAAAAAAAGCGGGGTTCGAGGCATTGATAACCGTTGGCTCCGACCTGGAAGGAACGTGTAAGGCCTTAAAACTCGCCGAACAATACGATTTCATCTATGCCTCGGTCGGCGTTCATCCCCACGATGCAAAGGATTTCTCGCAACGAAGTTATGAAGATCTGAAGGAGATGACAAAAAACAAAAAGGTCGTCGCCATAGGCGAGACGGGCCTCGACTATCATTACGATCACTCGCCGCGTGACGTCCAGAGGGGGGTATTCAGAAGACACCTTGCGCTTTCTAAAGAGACCGGTCTTCCCGTCATTGTCCATAGCCGGGAGGCGGAAGAAGACACGATGGCCATCCTCAATGAATCCGGGATCGACAGGGGGGTCCTCCACTGCTTTTCAGGGGACTCGGAAATGGCAGAACAGGCGATGTCGATGGGCCTTGCCATTTCGATTGCCGGACCAGTGACCTTCAAAAAATCAGCAGGGCTGAGGGAAATAGCCCGCATTATCCCTGACGACTACCTCCTGGTAGAAACGGATGCCCCCTACCTGGCGCCCGAGCCCTTCAGGGGCAAAAGGAACGAACCATATTATATGCGTCTTACTGCAGGATATGTCGCACAACTGCGCGGAATAAGCTTCGAGGACTTGGCGCGGATTACTACTCTTAACGCTAAACGGCTCTTTGGTATAGGGTCCATTTCTGAAGAAGCCGCGATCGCGTATCAGATCAGGGACAGCCTCTACCTGAACATAACAAACCGTTGTACCAACGCCTGTTCCTTCTGCGTTAAGTTCAGGTCGGACTTCGTGAAGGGACACAGATTGAGGCTCGGTCATGAACCCACCGAGGACGAGATAATAGAGGCCATCGGCGATCCCTCCCGCTACCACGAAGTGGTTTTTTGCGGTTACGGAGAGCCTCTCCAGAGAATTGACATTGTAAAGAATGTCGCACGATGGATAAAAAGGCACAACGGAAGGGTCAGGATCAATACGAACGGACACGCCAACTTGATCCACAAACGCGACATCCTGCCCGAGTTGAAAGGGCTTGTCGACCGTATCTCGGTAAGCCTCGATGCCCATGACGAAATAACCTATAACAGGCTCTGCAAGCCGGCATACAAAGATGCATTTCACGAGGTCATCGGGTTTATACGCAGGGCAAAGGAGCTTATACCCGATGTCCAGGCGACCGTAGTCGACGTTGAAGGCGTGGACCTCGAAAAATGCAGGGAATTAGCTGGGCAGATCGGGGTAACGCTCAGAATACGGAAACTCGATGCGGTGGGGTAAAGTCCTTTACCCAGGTGAGGAATGCCTGAACCACAAAAGGGTCGAACTGCGTTCCGGAGCATCGTTCAATTTCTTCGATAGCCTCCGCTTTTGTCTTCATCTGCCTATACGGTCTGTCTGAAGTCATTGCATCAAAGGCGTCCGCTACGGACAGGATCCTTGCCATAAGAGGTATTTTCTCCCCTTGCAGCCCGAAGATGCCGTCTTGCCCGTCCCAGTGCTCGTGATGATATTTCACGCTCTTGATTATCTCATCAAACTGCTTCAGTTCCACGAGTATTTCGGCCCCGAGAACCGCATGTCTCTTAATCTCGGACCACTCCTCCTTTCCGAGCATGCCGTTCTTGTTTAGAATCTCCTTCGGTGTGGCGATCTTACCGATATCATGGAGTAGCGCACTGATCTTCAGTTTTTCCATCAGCCCGGCTTCGAGTCCCATGACCCTGCCTATTCCGAGGGAATAACTGGTAACACGCTCCGTATGGCCGGCCGTCCAGTATGACGATGCCTCGAGCGCTTTTACCAATGACCGTATGGCCCCCAGCATCAGCGCTTCCAACTCACCATAAAGCATGGCATTTTCAATGGCAAGGCCTGCCTGGGCAGCGATCGTCGACAAAAGTTTCGAATCATTTGAGAAGAACTCCTCGCCGGATTCCTTGTCGGCGACCACGATCGCGCCGATCACTCTCGCCTTGCCGATAATCGGACAGATCATCAACGATGACAGCTCCGGGAGATGGTCCTTATGTTCGGCCTCGATAAGCCTGCAGTATGCCGATGCCTTCCGGGAGTCGATCGACTTCCAGAAAACCTCCATGGTTTTGTCGATCACCCGCCCGCAGTCCCACTTTCCTTTGCAGGTCTTTGTATGCAGCGTCTCTCCCTTGCCGTCGAGGAAAAGCACCGCGGCGGTCCGGACGCCGATGGTGTTGACCGCTTCTCTGGTGATCCTCGCACAGATCTCGTCTATACTGAGGAAAGAAAAAACCTCGGACATCCTGTGGAGCAAAGAAAGCTCCTCGTAGGTGTTACTCAGTTCCCGGACTGTCAGTGAAAGGTCATGCTCCGGGCTCGTCACTACCTATTACCTCCTGTACCATTTCCAAAAGCGCCTTAGGGCTGAAAGGTTTTGTGATATACCTGGCCACGCCGCTTTGCAGCCCCAGTTGTTCGTCGGCGTCCTGCCCCCTGGCGGTCAGCATAAAAATAGGAATATCCGACGTTTCACTGTCCTGTTTGAGAATCCTGCAAACCTCTATCCCGCTGATTTCCGGCATCATCCAGTCGAGTATGACTAGGCCCGGCTTCTCTTTTTTGATGACCTCGACCGCATTTACGCTGCTCCTCATGGTCACCACATCGATCCTCGCAGTCCTTAATTTATCCTCTATCATCATAAGGATAAAGGGCTCATCGTCTATGACAACGACCTTTTTCATGCTGCCTCCCTCTTTTCCCTTTCGCCTTCAGGCTCAGCTTCGAAGCATTCACCGAGAGATAACCTGAAATCGCCGTTCTCTTCGGAAAATCTGAAAACATAGCAGATCGGAAAGCCCACCGCCTCATGTGCCGGCACGCAAGTCATCTTTTCAAGCGCCTCACTGACAAAAATAATCCTGCCGTTACCATCGACCTTAATTATACCACCCGCAACGCTCTGAAGGACAACTGCTCACGCACCGGCAATGAAATCCCTTATGCCGGTAATCCGCAGTTCGCCTGTCGCCGAATCCGCAAGTCTCTTCCATCCCACCATCCCGGACTTTATTTCATCGTCTCCGATGATGAACACATATTTGGCGGACAGTCTGTCGGCCCTCCTCATCTGGCTCTTTAGCGACGAAGACCCTTCACCCAGTTCTACCCAAATGCCCTTTTCCCTGAGACCGTCGGCGATGCGAACCCCTTCTTTGCCTGCCTGCTCACCGACCGCTGCGATGAAGACTTCAGGGGCCGGAAGATCATATTTCACCGACATCTTCAGCAACTCCACGATCCTCTCCATCCCCAAAGCAAAACCGATAGCCGGGGTTTCAGGTCCGCCGAATTCCTTTACAAGACGGTCGTATCTCCCGCCCGCAGCAATCGCGTTTTGGGCGCCGAGGTTTTCGCTCGTGACCTCAAATGTAGTCCTGGTGTAATAATCGAGCCCCCTTACCATCTCCGGATTGACCGTATGGGGAATCCCGAGCATTTCGAGCAGGGCCAGAAACCTTTCAAAATGATTACGGCAGTCCTCGCAGAGATAGTCGACGACGCGGGGCGCGTCTTTTCTTATCTCTCTGCACCTGTCGACTTTACAGTCGAGTATCCTGAGAGGATTCTGGTCATACCTCCTCCGGCAGTCGGTGCAAAGGTCATCCAGACTGCCGGCAAAAAATGCCAGGAGCGCTTCTTTAAACACGGGGCGGCATTTCTCGCATCCGATTGAATTGACCTGAAAATGCGGCGACTCGAGGCCGATACCCCTCAGCAGGCGGTTGAGCATGGATATCACCTCCGCATCCATCTCCGGCTTGGAAGATCCGAACGCCTCCACCCCTATCTGGTAGAATTGCCTGAAGCGCCCGGACTGCGGCCTTTCATATCTGAACATCGGCCCCGTGTAATAGAACTTCTGGGGTGACGGCAGGGTATACAGATGGTTTTCTGTGTAGCACCGCACAACCGAAGCAGTGCCCTCCGGCCTGAGCGTGATGCTCCTCCCTCCCTTGTCTTCGAAGGTGTACATTTCCTTTTCGACAATGTCGGTGTTCTCGCCTATACTTCGCGCAAAGACCGATGTGGATTCGACTATCGGGGTCCTTATCTCAAGAAAGCCGTAAGACGCAAATACCTCTCTCGCCTTCCTCTCCACCTCCTGCCATATGTGTATGTCCGAGGGCATGATGTCCTTCATGCCCTTCAGCGCCTTGTACCGTTCAGAACTCACTCGACGACCTCTTCCCTGTTTTCTCCTTCTCTGTAGGAATCATGTTCCAGCATCCTCGTGTGGTTTTCGATAAGCCGCTTCAATTCCTCTCTGAAATGACGGCGTATCCCTTTGAGGTCGACGATATCTTCATGGATCTTGATGACCTTTTCCTGTGCGTCTTTGATCAATTCGTCCGCCCTGATCTCAGCCTCTCTAATGAGAAGCTCCGCCTCTTTTCTCGCGTTCGTCTTGTAATCCTCGACCATCTGCTGGGCGGTCATGAGGGTTTCGCGCAGCGTCGTTTCCATGTCCTTGTATTCCTTGATATGGTTTGCGGCCCTCTGCACGTTTTCCTTCAGTGACGCATTCTCCCTCAGAAGTTCCTCCATCTCCTCCCTGATCACTTCGAGAAACGCATAGACCTCTTCTACATCAAACCCCCTGAATTTCATCGGGAATTGTTTCTGCTGGATATCAAGCGGCGTGATTCTCATATATCATCCTCCTCCAAACTGCTGACCGATTTTTATTACTGTCCTTACCAGAAACGACTGCAGGAATATAATAACAAGAATTACTACTATTGGAGAAATATCGATCGGCCCGAGCCGGTACCCTATGAGCCGCCGTATGGGCCTGAACACCGGTTCAGTGACCGCATGGAGAAACCTCACTATCGGATTATAGGGGTCAGGGTTCACCCAACTTATCAGCGCAGCGATGATGACGACCCATTTATACAATCCGAGAAGATAATCAAGAATTGTCGCGATGGATATGAGCAGGTCGCCGAAAACGAACATTATTCCCTCCTCCCGAGCTCCTCCGCCCTCTTCCTCGCGGCAAGCAGTGCTTCGCTTACCGTGGCCTTGAGAGACCTTTCCTCAAACACCTTCAACCCTGCCTCGGTAGTCCCTCCCGGCGACGTGACCATTATTCTCAACCGCTCGGGCGTCATGCCCGTATCTAAGAGTTTTGCGGTGCCGAGCAGGGTCTGCGCAGCCAGTTCTGCCGAGTCGGAGGCAGAAAGTCCCATCTTCTCCCCGCTCCCTATCATCGCCTCAATGAACAATGCGATAAATGCAGGCCCGCTTCCCGACAAGGCGGTCACGGCATTCATCATCTCTTCCGGCAACACAAGGACCTTCCCTATGGACATCAGTATGCTCTTCACTACATTGAGTTCAGGACCGTATGAGCACCCGCACAACGACATCACCGACATGCCCTCCTGCACCAGGGCTGGGGTATTGGGCATGACCCTTATCAATTGTCTTGTCTTAAGTCTCGCTTCAAGATAGGAAAGGGTAATCCCGGCGGCAATCGAAACGACCGTTTTCGTGTCGTTCACAGAGGGTGCAATTTCAGTCAGGACCGCATCCATATTCTGGGGTTTCACGGCAAGTAATATGATTTCGCAGGCAGATGCGACTTCCGCATTGGAAGCGGCCACCCTTATCCCATATGCCTCCTTAAGTTCCCTGCGCCTATCCTCCCTAAGTTCCGAAACAAAGATGTCCTTCATGCCCTTTGCCGTCATCCCCTTGATCAATGCTTCCGCCATGTTTCCGCCGCCGATAAAACCGATCATGCCGTCTCCTTTTTCCTTTCACCAAAAATGGCCGTACCCACCCTTACAATAGTCGCACCCTCCTGGATCGCAACCTCAAAATCGTGCGACATGCCCATCGACAGTTCGATTAAGCTGAATCCCTGGGCAGCGGCCCTGTCCCTTGCCTCTCGCAGTTCACTAAAGAAGGGCCTCACCTTTTCAGAATCATCAAAAAATGGCGGTATCGTCATAAGCCCTTCGACCCGCAGGTTTTTCATTACAGCCGTTGCATCAAGGATATCCATAAGTTCTTCTTTTAATATTCCATACTTGCTTTCTTCATCTGAAAGTTTTACTTGAACAAGTATTCCCTGTATTTTTCCAATGTTTCCGGCAAACTTGTTAATCAGACCGGCCAGTTCCAGCGAATCCACGGAGTGGATGAGGTCAAACAACTCGACCGCAGCCTTCGCCTTGTTCTTCTGTAAGTGACCGATAAGATGCCACCGGACACGGTATCCGAACGGCGCCTCCGGAGAGTAAAGGTCGATGTCCCGCGCAAACAGTCCGCGTTTTGCAATAAACTCCTGCACCCTGTTCTCGCCGAAATCTCTCATGCCCGCCTCAATCGCTTCCCTCACAGCAGAAGCTGACACGTTCTTGCTCACCGCAATCAACTTGACCTCTCCCGGCCCCCTTCCCGCTCTCATCGCGGCATGGGCGATCCTCTTGTAGATATTATTTATGTTTTCCGACAGCCTGTTTTTCATGTTTTTTTTGGAAATATTATAGTAGTATCTCTCCCGTGAAAATTCAATAAATATCCCCGGCAAGTCTTATCTCCCCGTCACAAGGATATCACCTCGCCGCCCATGAGATAAACCATCCCCCGAAGGCTATCAGAAAAAAGCCGCAGCCATAAAGCATAAACCTGTATCCCCTGTCACCGATCATCCTCCTGCCTTTCGATACCGCAAGCGCCAACAGGCTGTACCAGGCAAGGTCGGCAGCGATATGACCGGCGAAGAAGGCAGCAACTCCCGCGAAGCCATACTTCACTGAGCCGACAAGATAACCAAGGCCTGCAGTCGCCCACCAGATAAGCCAGTAAGGATTTGAGAGACTTCCCACTATGCCCGATATGACCGGATGAAGGCCCCTTTCATTCCTCCCGGTCTTCATAACCAACCTCGCCCCGGCAGCATCTTTTATCATCATCCCGCCCATGACAAGAAGGATAGCGCCTCCTGTTACGGCGATTGCAATTTTGGCACCCTCTCCCGCGAGAAACGGGGTGACGCCCATCACAAGAAGTAAAACAAGGATCAACTCCAGAATACCGTGGCCGAGAATAATCAGAGGACCCGCGATAAAGCCCCTCTTGACCGATTCGCCCACGGTTATCGTAAAAAGAGGTCCCGGCACAAGTGCACCCGAGAACGCCACGATAAAGGAGGATAATGCGATAAGCGCCACATTCATATACCCACCGCCTCTTTATATTCCATCCAGAGTTCTTCCCTGGGGACCCCGATATCGATGAAGTCCCAGGGAAGCATCTCTTCCCGGTCTTTATGTCTGAAGATATAGAAATCCCTGTCGATGCCTGCCGCTCCGTTCCTCACATAAAGGTCATTTCCCGATGCGATCTGCTCGGCAGTCTGCGATACCCGCCTGTCACCCAGTGAGAAGACACCCTGCATGTATGCGTATTTCGGCACGTCATTAAAAACCTTCACCCCCTTTACCATTGTAAGCCCCTTTTTCAGGTGCTTCAGCCTTTCCTTCACTTCCTTCAGAGGCGCCATTGGATGCCACTGAAACGGCGTAAAGGGCTTAGGCACAAAAGTGCTGACGCTGAGCGTAATATAGCCCCTCGCGGTATTCCCGCGTATTTTCTCAACGAGGGTGATTATACCTTCGATATCGGCCATGGTCTCTGTCGGCAGGCCTATCATAAAGTAGAGCCTCAGGGTCTCTATCCCGCCGTCAAGGATGATCTTCGCCGTCTCGAATATATCTTCATCCCTGATCTTTTTGTTGACGACGTCCCTGAGCCGCTGGGTACCTGCCTCGGGCGCTATCGAAACACTCTTATGCCCTTTCATCAACCCCACTATCCTGCCGCTCCTCGGGCTCGCCCTGAGAGATGTGATCGAAAAATGCACTCCCTGGATCTGTAGTATCTCCTCGGCATGAGGATAATCGGAGAGTGATGGACCTATGAGGCCGATCTTAGACGTCATTGCGGATGCGTCTTCGATTTCCCGTCTGAGTACTTCGATATCTTTCCTCCTTGCGGGTTTGTATATCCGGCCGGCAACGCAGAACCTGCATGCCCAGACACAGCCGCGCATCGCCTCAATCAGAAACATGTCGGAGAACTCGGCCTCCGGCGTCGTGATGACCGGCTTCAGCGGCGATTTAGAGATATCGAAGACCGTCCTTTTCCGGATGACGGCCGGGGCGTCATGAGTACTTCTTCTCGCCAGTATCCGGCCATCGGCGGCATATTCGACCTTGTAATAGCCGGGCACGTAAATGCCTTCGACCCCGGCGGCCTTTTCATATAGATCGTCCTTTGATGAAGAGCCCCTAAACACAGAGAGAAATTCCGGGAGCATCTCTTCGGCCTCCCCGATAAAACAGATATCGAAGAAGTCCGCAAGCGGCTCTGGATTATAGAAGGCGCAGACCCCGCCCATCACAACGACCGGGTGTCCCGCGCTCCTTTCGCCGGCCTTCGGCGGAATATTAGCCATTGTTAATATCTTCACTATATTCGGGTAATCATTTTCGAAAGAGACTGAAAAGGCCACGATATCGAACCTCGACAACTGCCTCTTCGATTCAAGCGTAAAGATCTCCGCCCCCGTTCTCAGGTGTTCCTCAATCTCCTCCGGCCCCGGCAGAAAGGCCCTTTCGCATACCACGTCATTCATGGCGTTCAAAAGTCCGTATATACCTTGAAAGCCCAGGTTCGACATGCCCACCGGATAGGTATTAGGATACACAAGAGCGATATTGATCTTGCCTCCGGGGTCCTTGAAAACAGTCCCCTTCTCTTTCGAAAGGAGATATTCGGCTCTCTCTAGTAATTTCTTATTCATAGGGAAATAAACGCTCCATACTATTATACTTTTTTATTTCCCGCGGTGACAGTCTCGCATGAGACTTCAGCAATACAAAGCAAGGGAGGGCATGTCCTTTCATTTGTTCTGCCGGCATGGTAAAATTTCGCATGAAAATCGTTGCTCAGAACCGCAAGGCATTCCACGACTATTCGATAGAGGAAACAATCGAGGCGGGCATTGTCCTGACCGGGACCGAGGTAAAATCTTTAAGGGAGGGCAAGGCGAATCTGAAGGACAGCTACGTCTTAATAAAGGATGAGGAAGTCTTGCTTCTCAATTGCCATATCAGCCCTTACACCCACGGAAACATCATGAACCACGACCCTGTGCGCACACGAAAACTCCTGCTCCACAAAAAGGAGATCGCACGGATCCAGGCAAAGGCGCTGCAAAAGGGATATTCCCTCATTCCGCTCAAGATCTACTTCAAGGAATCCCGGGCCAAAGTGGAGATAGGCCTCGCCAGGGGGAAGAAGATGTACGAGAAGAGAGACACGATCAAAAAGAGAGAGGCGGACAGGGAGATAGAGCGGGCGATGAAGAGCCGTTAACACTCCTCAGTGACAGATGCAGCACGGATCTGTCCCTTCGCTCATTCCCTGCCTGCCGGCAGGCAGGTCGTCCCGATGAATCGGGACTCCGAGGCAATTTCTCGCCACGCCTACGGCTCTACAAAACGAGAAATTGAAGCCGCTCAGACACAGCTCCATGCTGCATGTTATTGATGCCATGGACAAAGAAGCTCCAGTAAGGTTAACAGCCCCTCAAAGTTATTCCCTGTTTTTGTTAAGTGCGGTGCTTGTGGTAAACTATATGTATAGAAAGGGGGCGATTGGGCTCGACGGGGGTTATGAGGCTCACGTTGCGTGTCGTGGCTCCATCACCACGTAAAAAGGTGGAAAAAAACACAAACGCCAACAACGAACTGGCACTCGCAGCTTAATTAAGTTGCGCGCTTATCCGGGAGTGCCTGCGTACCGGAGACAGCGTCAATCAGCAGGCTGGCTTCAGGGTTTCTCTCCTGCCCCTGGGGCGAGATTAAGGGAGATGGGGTATCGGGCAGCCTGACTGCCGGCGTCCCGATACCTGACGACGAAAAGACAGCCTACACACGTAGAAGCTTGAGAGTAGTGCCTTCGGACCCGGGTTCGATTCCCGGCGCCTCCACCAATTAAGCCTTTGGCAACAAAGGCTGTTCTTTTTTTATGTGAAGTAGACTGTCCCGGCCTATCCTATCGATGGAATTCCGTTTTTGCCGTCGACCTGCGACGTTGAAGAAATTATCTCGCCGTTTAAATGCTATAATGGGATATGGGTAAAGCAGATAAACTGAAGGCCACATTCTGTTTCAGCCGTTTGCCTGACGGCAACGTAATCGGCGAGATCATTGACGAAGCGGGCGTCATCGTGGATTCTAAAAACTTCGGTGTGATGTCGGTGGTGGAATTCGAGGGGGTCCTCGACCTTGCAAATCAGGAATACCCGATGCTTGCAGGCAAGATATTACCGACAGTCGAGTTGACGTGGAGCTGAACTACCCCTCTTCTGACCCTGACCCCCCGGCAGCCCCTGGAGGCGACCGCCGCGGCAATGGCGAGGATTATGACTGCAACGAATATACTTTTTATACTTAGCATCGGGGACTTCATGAATAATGATTATACCCGAAGATGTAACTTTCGATCCGAATTTGTTCAGCGCTTCTTTCTTCCTCCGCAACAGCTTAGATCATTGATTCCTGTTTAATTCCCCTCAACTGCGCAAAATGGCGAGGACTCTTTCGACGCGGTGTATTCCCTATAACGAGTGTGCGCAACGATGCCATCAAAATTACGGCTTACCTTCGGAAACAGTTACCGCGATTCTGCAAGGTGAGGGAAACGCTCGACGCGTAAAAAAAATTTATTACGCGTCGGGACCGGGCATTGCTGAAGCCATTCAACATTCCTTATCTGAGTCTGAAAAGGTCTCTATTCCCTGGCGGCGACTTCCACTCTGTTCTTACCCTTCCTTTTTGCCTCATACAGGGCGGTGTCGGCGTCTTTGAACAATTTTTCGTATGTACTTGAGGAAGCACCGGAAAAAGCAAGGCCGATGCTTACAGTTATACGCCTCTCCGGTATCTGCGCGAATTTGTGACTCGAAACCTTTGCCAGTATCCTTTCTGCGACCATTATTCCATGATCTGGGGACGCATGAGGAAGAATGGCGATAAACTCCTCACCGCCCCATCTCGCGACAGTATCTGTTTCCCTTTGATTCCTCTCCAGTATTCGTGCAACCTCCACCAGCGCCGAATCGCCTGCACTGTGGCCGTATATATCATTGACCGCCTTGAAATCGTCCATGTCCATTAAAAGGCACGTGATGGATTGTCCATATCTTTTCATCTTTTTCCATTCTGCCTCAATCACCGTCTCAAGATGTCTTCTGTTGAAAAGCCCCGTCAGGGGATCGGTAATGGAGAGGGTTTCCACCTTCGATAGTAGTTGACTCAGCTGTCGGTTCTTCTCTCTTAGCTCATCCTGGAGCGCCGTGGTCCTCAATGCGGCATAAATTCTCATATTGAGCTCAGTTTCGTTGTAAGGCTTCGGAAGATAGTCGTCGGCTCCTGCCTCAATGCCCAAAACCTTGTCGTCAATAGTGCCCCTGGCGGTAAGCATGATTACGGGGATGCCTTTTGTGTCGTCGTTCGCCTTTATCCAGCGGCAGACCGCCAAGCCGCTCATATCAGGGAGGAGAAGATCCAGTAGAACTATATGCGGAGAAGCAGTCTTAACAGCCTTTATTGCCGACGCGCCGTCTTGCGCCAAGATTACCTCATACCCGTTCTTTTCAAGGCCTCCCGTGGTAATCTTTGCCTGTGCCCGGCTGTCTTCAACAAGAAGGATTCTTGCCTTTAGCACGTTACCCATCTGAAAATTATAACAGATTCCATCTGGCTTTAGTGCCAGTTCCTGAGGCCACGGAAAGCTACATCCCCGTCCTATCATAAGCAGTTTCTTTTGCACGGGTCGAGCCGTTGATCATTGCGGAAAAAGATGTTACTATTTTTTATACTGGATCTTTTCATGTTGACCACCTTTTTACCCAGATGCCGCAGAGACGGGGATATCACTCTCAGGCCGCTTAGGATATCGGATGGACGATCTCTTTCCAGGATCCTGGAGCAGGAAGATATACTGAAATCGGGCGGCCGCAAGAGGCTACGCAGGACTCATTGGATATTCTTTTACTTCTGGCTTCGAAGGACGTTCTTTGCCGCCTATTGCATTGAACATCAGGCGGAGAAGATAGGATTTGTCGGGCTTCATAATTTAGTGCCCGGCGAGTCTGCGGAGATTTCTCTCGTCCTATTCGATCCCGCCGACAGGAGGAGAGGGTATGGCACCCGCGCGTTTAAGCTCTTGTGCGAAAACTCATTCACGATCTCGTTCGCAGATACGCTTATCGCAAAAGTCAGAAATGATAATGGGCCGGCGCGCTCGTTCTGGACGAGTCTTGGATTTGTGACCCTTAGGAGCGACGGAGACGTGATGGTGATGGAGCTCAGAGGAGGCAAATAACTCCCCCAGGCGCCATGCCGGCCGGCAGGCATGGCGCCTCTCCCCCTCTTTCCGCACTCAGGCGGATTCGCCGAGGTGAAAAGATAAGAGGGGGTTAAGGGGAGTTATGATTTCCGAAGGGGGACTACCAGTTTGCATATCTCCGGCTTCTTGTTTTACGCTGTATACGTCATGGAAACGAATGCCCATACCGTCGGCGAATTCAGAATCAATGACGAAAATGCGGGTAAAAGGATCGACATACTTTCGTCTGAATTGTCGGGATTGTCGCGTTCCAGGATACACCATCTCATAGAGAAAGGTCTCCTCACCGTCAATACGCAAAGAACAAAGCCGAATTACAAGGCCAAACCTGGTGATATGATCTTACTTCACTTTCCCGTTGAGGAACAGAAACTCATAAAAGAGGACCTGCCAGTCGAAATCCTTTTTAAGGATGATTTTCTCATAGTTGTCGAAAAGCCCGCAGGCTTGGTCGTCTATCCCGCCGCCGGCCACCCCACCGGTACGCTCATGAATGCCGTAGCATATCACAGCCCTACCCTTGCATCTGTCGGCGCACCGCTGAGGCCCGGCGTTGTTCACCGCCTCGACAAGGACACCTCCGGAGTTATGGTCGTTGCGCTCGACGACGGCGCTTACTACGGACTTGTCGAACAATTCAGGGAGCGGACGATCGACAGGAGATACAAGGCCCTTATTTACGGGAACCTACGGGAAGATCGCGGACAAATTTCCCTCCGGATAGGAAGATCGGGGTCCGACAGGAAAAAGATGTCTACGCGGGTAAAAAGAGGCAAGGAAGCGGTCACCACCTGGAATGTGGTCGAGCGGTTCGGTGTTGCCACTCTGATCGAGGCGAAATTGGGGACCGGCAGGACGCATCAGATACGGGTGCATTTCGCATCCATTGGACATCCGGTCCTCGGAGATCTGACCTACGGCAAAAAAACCCAGGTTGAGGCCTGCAGGAAGACGATAGTCTTCCCCCGGCAGATGCTTCACGCAGAATTACTCGGGTTCACTCACCCGGTGAACAGTCGATATATGAAGTTCAGAAGAGACCTGCCGGAAGATATGCGGCTAATAATCGAAGCGCTTAGAGAATTGAAGCCTGCTCAGGTCAGCTAGTTCACGCATGGACAGAGACCCTTTGGAAGATGTCCCTGCAATATTCTATTTTGAAGCATTTTCCCGGTCATTATTTTTTTTTAGAGAACCCGAAAAAGATTATCGTGCCTTATAATGTCGTCGATTCTGTCCACATCCGACAATGTCTTTACAGTCGAATAACTCAGCCCCATCCTTTCGATTATACGGACGGTTTCGTCAAAGACCTTCCCTGTCGACCATGAAATACCCTGAAAAATTTCCGGATATTCGGTCTTCATCCCGATAAGATAGTATCCTCCGTCCTCTGCAGGCCCTATCACCACATCGGCATTCTCCAACTTAAGAAAAGCGTCGCTGATAATAGTTCTGTTCAGGTCCGGGATGTCCACGCCGGTAATGACCGCTTTTGACGCTCCCCGATCAAGCAGGTCTTGCAACGCATTTCCCATAATTTCCCCGATGTCTCTTCCCCTTTGAGGAAGCAATCCCTCGCCGGGTATCCAGGATTCAAAAAGGCCCTCGTCTCCTGGAGGGGAATAGAAAATCATCCTCCCGAAACCCGCATCTCTATCCGGAGAGGTATCCCGGAAGACGCGCTCTGCAATGATTTTGTAAACTCTTGCCGCGCCCTCACCGCCAATGTGCCGTGCAAGGCGCGTCTTTACCTTTCCCGCTTCGGGGTACTTGGCTAGGAGGCCGAAGAGATTCTTCATCACCGGTAATAGAGCCTCGCCAGTGTATGCGGGTCTATCCCCATTTTGTACATAAGCATCACCAGCTGGTTCAAAACAGACGCCCGCATCCAGCCCTTCCTGACCCATCTGCGGTCGTGGGTAACGGCACACTTCTTCAGGAGTCCCAGCCTCCCCTCCTTTTTCAGCCCGCCGATGATCTCCACATCTTCCATCAGCGGAATGTCCCGGTATCCGCCTATCTTTTCGAAAATGCCCCTGCGGACATATATACCCTGGTCGCCATAAGGGAGACTGAAGAGGGTGCACCTGAGTTTCACCCACAACTCAATAAGCCTGTATCGCATGGCAGGGTTGTCTATCTTAAAAGTAAATGCGCCGCCGACAATTGATTCATCGGCCAGCGCAGAGAGCAGCTCTCGTGACCACCCTCTCTCCAGCTTTGTATCTGCGTGGAGGAATAGAAGTACCTCTCCCTTGGCAACTGCTGCGCCCTTGTTCATTTGAGAGCCCCTGCCCTTTCCCGTCTCCATCAAGATCACATCGTCGTATTCTCTTACAATTTGGACGGTCGCGTCCGAACTCCCCCCGTCGCAGACGATTATCTCAAGATCTCCATCACCGGCCTTGACGCATTCGATGCACCCCTGAATATTCTCGGCCTCGTTGAGGGTCGGGATAATGACCGATATCATCTGGCAGGCCGCCCAAGCGGCATTAAAAGCAAATGATTGATAAGAAGCGCTTTAGGATCGCGATATGCACCGAGACCGATAACAATCTTCTCCTGGTCGACTTCTTTGAGAAGTGTGCCGAATATTCTGTCCCAAAGCGAAAAGATAGTCCCGTAATTCGTATTTCGCTCCCTGATAACAACCGAATGGTGGATGCGGTGCATCGCAGGGGGGACAAAGAGAAGCCAATAAATGCGCCCGAACCCTGCGGGTACCTTCACACTGCTGTGTTGAAATTGGGCCGCAAAGACCAGGAGGCACTCGAAGACGATGACCCCGAGGATTTCAGCACCAAGGAAATAGATCAGCGCAATTTTGACCGCGGATGACATCATGATCTCACCTGTATGAAAACGCGACGCGGTAGATACATCCATATTGAGATCGCTATGGTGGACCTGGTGAAAGCGCCACAACAAGGGCATCTCATGGTTAAGCAGGTGCCAGATATAAAGGACAAAATCCATAACCACTACCGTAACAAGCAGCCTGCCCCAATAGGGGATGGCGAGCATGTTCAGCAACCCGAAACGCGCCTCGTTTACATAGAAGACGGCCTTCATCGTCAAAGCCCTGAAAAGCAGAGTCACGATGACGCCGTTCAATAACGCAATCGCCAGATTGATGGCGACACGCCTCACTTTTGAGACAGTATTAGGTCGATACGGCATCAGGAGTTCGAGTGATAAAAATAATACGAAGCCACCCCAAAAAACCGCTGTCCTGACAAAGAGTTCATCCCCAGGCACTGCCTTCAGGGCCCCGTCGCGTGCTTCATTTTTCTCAGAGGGCCCTCCATACGCGACCATCCTTCGCGATAAGCGCATCCGCCTCAGCCGGACCCGATGTGCCTGCCGCATAGTTCGGGAACTTCATAACATCCGTACCGGCGTCCAGCCATTCGAGAAGAGGCGAAAGTATTTCCCAAGCCTGTTCCACGCCGTCCTCCCTCACAAAGAGCATCTGATCGCCCTCCATACAGTCGAGCAATATCCTCTCATAATCGTTCAGAGAAGATATCTTGCGGTAGACAAAGTCCATAGTCGAAGTACTGAGACAGACTCTCGTGCCCTGCGTTTTTGTCTGAAAAATGAGATTGATACCTTCGTCGGGCTGGACCCTGAGCACAATCGTATTCGGCTCTATTCTTTCTTCAAGCGTACTTTCGAACATAAGATGCGGCACTGACTTGAACTGCACCGATATCTCGGCCTTTCTCTTCGAAAGTCTCTTCCCGGAACGGAGATAGAAGGGCACGCCGTTCCACCTCCAGTTGTCGATATGGACCTTGAGAGCAGCATAGGTGGGTGTGACCGAATCCGCCGGTATCCCGGGCTCGCTTCTGTACCCGATGGCCTTTTTTCCCTCAATCTCACCCTCTCCGTATTGGCCGACTACCAGAAAATCTTCCACCCCTTTCAGGGGAAAAGGCCTGATAGAGCTGAACACCTTCATCCTTTCGTCCCTCACACGCTCGGCCTCGAAGGCCGCCGGAGGTTCCATCGCTGTCAGGGCCAGGAGCTGAAACAGATGGTTCTGGAACATGTCCCTTATCACTCCCGCCCTGTCGTAGTAACCCGCCCTGTGTTCCACTCCAAGCGTCTCGGCAACGGTTATTTGTATGTGGTCTATGTACCTCCTGTCCCACAGGGGCTCGAAAACCGCGTTCGCGAACCTGAACATAAGGATATTCTGCACGGTCTCTTTTGCAAGGTAGTGGTCCATCCGGTAAACCTGCTTTTCCGAGAAGGAGCTTCTCAAAAACGTATTCAGTCTTCTCGCAGAGGGGAGATCATGACCGAACGGCTTCTCAACAATTATTCGCGTATGTCCCCCTTCTTCGATGGAAAGTCCGGCTTCACCAAGGTTGACTATCACAGGCTCGTATGCTTCGGGGGGGATAGCAAGATAGAAGATGCGGTTGCCCAAAGTCTCACATTCTTTCTCGATTTTTGCGATCGACTCCTTCATTGCCCTGTACATATCGACCCGATCGTATTCCACTCTCACAAAATACAGTTTACTTTCAAATGCGGTCCAGGCACCGGCGTCGAAATCCTCCGGAAATGCCGCTTGCACCGCATCCCGCATCATCGTACGAAAGGTCGAGTGGTCCAGCTCAGTCCTCGCAGCACCCAATATAAAAAACCTTTTGGGAAGCAACTCGTCT
Source organism: Thermodesulfovibrionales bacterium (assembly GCA_044450345.1). GTDB lineage: Bacteria > Nitrospirota > Thermodesulfovibrionia > Thermodesulfovibrionales > UBA6898 > Sulfobium. The sequence continues at coordinate 127,471 of JBIOIY010000001.1, forward strand.
TTGCTGAGACGGTAAAGAGACGGGATGATCTTCCTTTTCGAAAGGTCTCCGGACGCGCCGAAAAGGATAAGACAGAATGGCTCCGGAATATGCAATTCGCAATCGTTTACGATTTTAATGCGGCCGGGATCCATAAGGCAATTGTATCAGAATTCAAAGACATCTTGAAGCTTCCCCGTAAGATATTGAGAAAGTGCGGTACGGGACTTTATTTGAGCGGTTAGGTGACGGCAGCTAACGCTACGTCTTATCGACAACGATATCTGTCTTGATATGAAGTTCGCGGAGCTGTTTGGGATCGACTGTCGAAGGCGCACCTGACATCATGCAGAACGCCTTCTGGGTCTTCGGAAAGGCGATCACGTCTCTTATTGAAGATGCCCCTACCATCAGCATCACGAGCCTGTCGAGTCCCAGCGCAAGCCCGCCGTGCGGAGGCGCGCCGTACTGCAACGCGTCAAGGAGAAAACCGAATTTCACCCTCGCATCCTCCTCGGTGATCCCCAAAATTTCGAACATCCTCCTCTGTATCTCCGGCCTGTGGATACGGATGCTCCCCCCGCCGATCTCGTAACCGTTCAGCACTATATCATAGGCCTTAGCCTTCAAAGAAGAAAGCACGACTTTATCGTCCGCCTTCCCTTCGGTCATCTTACCGATATCTCCGTCGAGGGGAGAAGTAAACGGGTGGTGCATCGCCTGGAACCTTTCTTCTTCGTCGGCCCATTCAAGGAGAGGAAAATCGAGTACCCATGCAAACCTGAACCCTTCCTGCACGAGATTCAGTTTCTTCCCGAGTTCCAGTCTCATGCGGCTCAGGACATCGTAGACCACCTTTGCCTTGTCGGCGACGAAGAGCATCAAATCGCCTTCCTCTGCCTCCAGTCTGGCCGAAATTTCCCTCAGCGCATCTTCCGGGAAAAATTTGGCAATCGGTGACTCGAACCCGTTTTTCACCTTTATCCATGCAAGCCCCTTCGCCCCAAAGGACTGGGCCTCGGCAGTGAGCGTATCTATCTCTTTTCTCGACAGCCCCGCCATTCCCTTGCCGTTGATCGCCTTCACCATGCCCCCGCTCTGAAGAGCATCCAGAAAAACCTTGAACGTCCCCCTGGCGGCTAGATCGGCCATGTCCTTCAACTCGAGGCCGAACCTGAGATCGGGCTTGTCGTTGCCGAACCTGTCCATGGACTCCTGATAACCCAGCCTCTGGAATGGTATTTCGATCTCGACATCGAGGACATTCTTGAAGAGCCTCTTCATCATTCCTTCGATGAGAGAGAGGACATCCTCTCTATTGATAAACGACATCTCAAGATCGACCTGGGTAAATTCCGGCTGGCGGTCGGCCCGGAGGTCTTCGTCGCGGAAACACTTCACTATCTGAAAATACTTTTCCATGCCGGCGACCATCAGTATCTGTTTGAAAAGCTGGGGAGATTGGGGCAACGCATAAAAATGTCCCGGGTTCAGACGGCTCGGCACGAGGTAATCGCGAGCGCCCTCGGGAGTGGACTTCGTAAGCATGGGGGTCTCGATCTCGATGAAGCCCTTCTCATCGAGGAAGTCCCTCATGGCCTTCGCGGCGCGGTGGCGCACGATCAGGTTCCGCTGCATCTCGGGTCTTCTCAGGTCGAGATACCGGTGTTTCAGCCGCAGGGCCTCACCTGCCTCCGCTGCTTCTTCCATACTATACGGCAGAGGCGCCGATTCGTTCAATACCTCAAAGGTCTGCACGTACAACTCGACCATGCCGGTCGGCATATTCGTGTTTTCAGTGCCTTCGGGCCTTCTCCTAATCTCTCCCGAGACCGTGATTACATATTCAGACCGCAGGTCGTGGGCCCTCTCATGAGCCTCTGCCGCGACATCCGGGCTGAACACCACCTGGCATATGCCGCTTCTGTCCCTCAGGTCTATAAATATGAGTCCGCCGTGGTCCCTCCGTCTGAAGACCCATCCGGCGATGGTCATCGCGGAATTTATATCTGTCTCGCGGATTTCACCGCATCCCTTACTGCGAATCATGCCGCCTCCCATAGATGCAATTCCTTGCCGATCTTTTTCAATTCTTCCTGCGTGAGACGCCTGAACGCGCCCGGACCGAGTTCTCCCATCTCAAGACCGTTGATCCTCACCCTCATCAGCCTTATGACAGGGTGCCCTACCCGTTCGAGCATCTTCCTGATCTGGCGCTTCCTGCCTTCGTATATAGTCATTTCGAGCCAGGAATTGTTCTCCGTCTTCCTGAGACGCTTCACCTTAGCGGGCGCGGTCATGACCCCGTCCAGCTTCATGCCCTTAGATAACTTTTCGATGTCTCCGTCCTCGAGGACCCCCTTGACCTTGACAAGATAGGTCTTCGGTATCTTCTTCGAAGGATGGAGGATAGCGTAGGCCAATTCGCCATCGTTAGTCAGGATGAGCATGCCTTCGGAATCATAATCGAGCCTTCCGACAGGGTAGACCCTCTGCTTGATCCCCCTAAGAAAATCATTCACCGTAGGCCTACCCTCCGGGTCGCTCATCGAGGTGACTACACCGCGTGGTTTGTTGAATATGTAATAGACCTTTTTTTCAGGCTGGGTCAGCAGCTTGCGGTCCACCTTGATGTGGTCCCTGAGCGGGTCGGCCTTCATCCCAATGACCGCGACCTGACCGTTTACCGTGACCCTCCCCTCTATAATCAATTCCTCTGCCTTCCTGCGGGAGGCGATGCCCATCTCTGCGATGATCTTCTGAAGTCTCTGTTCCATAGGATATAAATAATACCATAAAGCTGGAGTTTTTCAGGGGATTTGGGATACTATCACTAAATTTCGGTATGGGTAATATGAACAGTCTTTGGGGGCGCCACAACGCTCCGCAGGTACCGTCTTACCTGATCATTCGTCGCTATCTACGGACTTCCCCATTACTCGTCCCTCTCCTCCCCTTCGTTGCCGGGCGGCGGGAAGACTTTTTCTTCACGTTCCGAAGGACTCATCATTTCATGCTTTTCCTGACAGTCGACGCACCGTAGCGCAAAGGGCATCGCATTCAGTCTTCCTAAAGGGATATCCTCCTCACATTCATCACAGATGCCATATGTGCCTTCTTCTATCTTACGAAGGGCTTCTTCTATGTCTCTTAATTGCGACTGGTGTCGGGTCAATTTCGCGGCCTGCATTGCGTCCCTGAACGCAACATCCGCAAAATCCCCATCGTCGGAAACGCCGTTATACTTATCTTTTTCGTTCAGAATCTGATCTACTTCCGCTTTTGCCTCCAGGAGAATATCCCTTCGCATTCCGATCAATTTCCTTCGTACGCTGTCGAATTTATCGGCCCGCTCTTTATGCTTGACACCCTTATTCATTTCCATACCTTTCTATGAGTACCGGAAAATACGGACAAACCAGACAGCAACAAAGACCTGTGTGGTTCATAGTATAACAGTTTTCACGATTGCCGATACAAATAATGCCAGCGAGGAGGCGATGCATTGCCCGATCTTCTCAGCATTTTTTTTGTCCTGCTTTTTTTGCAACGGACAAAATATCGCGTAGAGAAGTGAAGAACCCTGCGGCACCAACAGTAGGGGCCTTAGGCCAGACCGCAGGGTATCTTAACGCAAGGATATCTTTTTATCATATTCGCTCGCCAACCCCGCAGCAATCAACGGGGAATGCGCTCGCTATCCGTTTCACTTTACAGATATCTTCATGCCTTCCCTGAGCGCCCCGTCCAGACCGATCTCGTTGCCCCACTCGTCATAGGTCTTCTTCTGACCTATCTCGCCGAGCAGTCCTGCACCTATCAGGGCGTGCCTGACCGTCATGCCCGTCAGGACGTCGACAGGAATATCATTCACATACACTTTCATCGCATCTTTAATAACGTATCACGGGACAGGCAAAACCCTCAGTAGGCTTCCTTAATCCTGCCCTCGACCGCGGGCTCAATCCTCTTGTGCTCCTTAATGTATTCGATAACCGCGTCCCTCAGCCATCTCCCCGAATCGTTGTACACGAGTCTCCCGCCTTTCATCATGCCGCCGACTGCCGCAAAGTCCTTTGACTCTCTGACCGCAGCGCCAAACACTGTATATCCGTCGCCCCCTGCCGCGAGGAAGTCGTTCGTTGCAACGACATATTCTCTGCCGGGATCGGCCTGACGTCCATCGACGACGATCTCCCGGACCCTCGACCCCGCCGGCGCGGATGGATCAAAAGAAAAAACAATGCCTGACACCTGGGGGAATCTTCCCTCGCCTTGTTCGATCGCAGACACACCATGTTCCAGCGCCTGCCTGAGCTGAGTACCCGTCAGCTTGACGGCGACGACATAATTGTCGAAGGGCAGAACCGAATAGACGTCCTTCACCCGTATCGGACCTCTGTTGATACTGGTCCTTATCCCGCCGCCGTTTATTATTGCGGCATCGGCTCCCGACATCTGCCTCATGATGTCGGCAATGAGGTCCCCGAGATTTGTTTCTCTCTTCCTGACGTTCTCGCCGTCGAGGTCGACCCCAGCCGTTCCGATAACTTCACCGAGAGCGGCATCGGCCTTCCTTTCATATTTATCGACTATCGCAATTACCGTCTTGTCCTCTCTTCCAGGGGAGGGTACGATCTCATCAAGTCTTCCTGTAAATCCGACGACCTTACCGTCCTCGACGGAAAGATCGAGCACTCCGAGCGCCTTTCCATGCTCCCACGCCTGAACTATAATCGTATCGCCAACAGTCGCGGGCCTGTCCAATTTTGTGTGAGAATGCCCCCCTACGATAACATTTATCCCCTTTATGTCTTCGGCAAGCGCCCTGTCTGCGGCATACCCTGTATGGGAGAGTACGATTATGACATCGACGGTTCCCTTCAGTTCTCCCGTATACCTGAGTACCGACTCTGCGGGTGATTTAAATTTCAGTCCCGCTACATTCCTGGGATGGGTCGCTATCGGGGTGTCTTCAGTCACCACGCCTATTATCCCCACTCTCAGGCCGCCTATTTCTCTTACCACATAGGGTTTGAGTGAACCAAGACCCTCGACGTTTGCGCCGAGCACAGGAAATTTTGCCTCGGCTATCCTTTTCCTGAGAACATCCTGCCCGAAGTCGAATTCATGATTGCCCACTACCATCGCATCGAATCTCATAGCGTTCATCATCTCGATAGCGGACCCTCCCTTGAAAAAGTTCGCCCAGTTGTTGCCCTGTATCATGTCTCCCGCGGCCAGCAGGAGCGACGGCATCTCTGCGCGGAGCCTCCGGACTTCACCGGCAAGATATGCGATGCCCCCTTGAAGCTCATCAGAACCGAGCGGCTTGTACGGCTCTGCAAAGCCGTGAAAATCATTCACATAAAGTATCCTGAGGACATGCTGTTCACCCCCTGCCGGTGTAAGAAAAAAAAAGAAAAGCATCAACGAAATCAAAACCGGTATAAACCGCTTCATTAAAACCCCCGCACAAAGATAATTTCTTTACACTATAAAATAAATGAAAGGATGTGGAAAAGTCATTGAACCCCGCCTCTCCCCCTCTTAAGATAAGAGGGGGTTAAGGGGAGTTATGATTTCTGAAGGGGGACACAGAGGGGTGGATTCCCGTTTTCACGGGAATGACATCTAAGGGCCGAAATAGATTTTTTCAACAACCTGCTAAAGATAGAGACATGCGCCGAAATCGGGGAGATTCATTCGGACAGATGCACTCTCTGCATCGTTTCAAAAAAAGAAAGGGCGTACCTCATATAAGGCACGCCCTTCTTTTTTTCTTCTTCTTAGGAGACCCGACCGGTCTCAGCAACCCCTGGGGCTTCAGCCGCCGCCCGAAAACAGACTGCTCATCTCCGAAAAACTAAGGGCACCTGACAATTTCAGCTGCTTCTCGCCGCATTTCGGACAGGCCTCCTTTTGAAGTTCAAGATCATTGTCGAGCGCTGTTGCAAACTCGCTCCCGCATTTCTGACATTTACACCTGTTATATGACATCACGTAATCCTCCTTAATAAACCAAATGTTACCTAGTTGCACTGTTGCACAATTATAACATACTTCTTCCGTAAAATCACTCTTCTTCTCCGCCCCTTCATTTTTAGACTCTAATTCTTCACCCTTCAACGGACAAACCCGGTCCTTAAAAAACTCATACTACAGCAGCGGCACAGCAACAAGCGTCAGGACGATCGCCGCAACGGCACCGAACATAATCACGGAGGATCTCACGTATGTGCCCTTCTGCATAGCAGGCACCATTCGCACAGCCAACGCCGACATGACGTAGATGATGGCAAATGGAGGAATTGCGGAATGGCTTATATTGCAAAAGCCCGGGGATATGTGGAAAATGTATAGGTAACACAATGAAAAAACTTTTTTTAATCACCATTATCATACTCACTGCGGCAATGCCACTTTCTGCTGAAAAAACAGCGGACGTGTCTTTGAGGTATAGCAGACAGGACACAGCAGTGCGCATCGTACTCGAGGCGGGTGAAGACCTCATAAAGAACTCTAAAATCTCGGTTTCCTTGGCTGCAATAAAAGTAGATTTTCCCCTCGCGTTCGAGATCATAAAACCGAAGGATTTTTTCTATGAGACTGCAAAAAAGGACCGTTCCTTTTACATCTTTTTGAAAGACGTCACCGATGTAAAATCATACCGGCTTGCCGGTCCGTCGAGACTCGTTTTCGATCTCACACTGGTCGCAAAGGCCCAGAAAGAGGCGGCGCCGAGACCCGACCAGAAGACCGTTCAATCAACAGGACCTCTGGTGAGCCCCGGGCCTCCGGCCCCGCAGCCGCCCCAGGCCGGGCAGAAACAGCAGCCTGCACCGTCAACAGGACCTCTGGTGAGCCCCGGGCCTCCGGCCCTGCAGCCGCCCCAGGCCGGGCAGAAACAGCAGCCCGCACCGTCGCCTGCCCAACCGGCGGAAAAGACTCGTAAAAGAAAAGTGATCGTCCTTGACCCTGGTCACGGCGGCTACGATTATGGCATCATATCTCAGGACGCCAGGGAGAAGGATGTCAACCTCGCCTTATCAAAAGACCTGAGCGCAGCAATGGCAAAGAAGGGGTTGACGGTCTTTCTTGACCGCAAGGTCGACCAGTCGGTTTCACTCAGCGAAAGAATACATTTTTCGAACGCCAAGAACCCCGATATTTTCATCAGCATCCACGCTGCCTCATGGAACGGCTTCGCGATCTATGTCTCTTCGGCCGAAGACGTAAATATCGACGCGGCGGCCAGGCTCTACAGCCTATCATCACGACAGATCAAGTATCTCGCCGGCAGCAAAGAGGCTGCAAGGGTGATCGCTGACAGTCTGAAAAAAGAATTCAACGTCGAAGTAGTAATGAGAGAACTGTCCCTGCCCGTCCTCAATTCTCTCAATGCACCGGCAATTATGATAGAATATCCTTCCCTGAAATCGTACGCGTCAGACCAAAAAATGCGCGAAAGGTTTGTCGGTTCAATCATGAAAGGCATCGCCGCTTATGAACAATAAAAAAATCTGGGCCGTACTGGTCGTCTTATTCTTTCTGGCAGGTGCGTCGGGCGGCTACTTTCTCTTTCATAAATTCGCTGCAAAGGAGATTCCCCCGTCCCAGGCGTCTCTTCAGGGAGACGTTCCCCCGGGTACTGAGGATGTCGTTGCGCTCAGACTTTATTACCCCGTCGACAACCGGATAGACCTGGTCGAAAAAAAAGTGCCGAGGAGGACAAAGCAGATGGCAATGGCAGGCGCCGTCATCGAGGAATACTTCAAGGGTCCCGGCAACGACAAATCTTCCCGGATCCCCCAGAACGTAAAACTGCTCGGTCTATACAAAGACTCTTCACAGATGCTGTATGTGGACCTTTCCGATGAACTGCGCAGAAATTTTCAGGGCGACGCATTGACCGAATATCTTCTTCTTAAGGGCCTATACGAAAGCCTTATCTCGAACCTCCAGGATGTCCAGGATATCAAGATACTCATTGAAGGGAAAGAGGCCGAAACGCTGGGAGGTCATCTCTATCTTAAGTATCCCTTAAAGAACACCGTGGTTTATGAGTATAAAGGCGACTCAAAGGTCTCCGATGATTGAGAATACACAACCGATAGGAGTGTTCGATTCGGGTATCGGGGGATTGACAGTGCTGAAGGAGATACTCAGTGAACTACCCCTTGAGAGCACGGTCTATCTCGGCGACACGGCCAGGGTGCCCTACGGCATAAGGTCCCCGGAAACCGTTACGCGGTATTCCTTCGAAAATACCAGGTTCCTCTCTTCCAAGGGAATAAAAATGCTTGTGGTGGCATGCAACACGGTCTCGGCGGTCAGTCTTGAAGCGATCAAAAGGTCCCTCGGAATTCCCGTCATCGGCGTCATAGAGCCGGGCGCAAAGGCCGCGGTGAACGCGACAAAGAACAAACGAGTGGGTGTGATAGGAACATCGGCCACGATCAGAAGCAGTTCCTATACAAAGGCGATACAGGCGCTTGACCCCTCGGTCGAAGTCTTCGCGCTCCCCTGCCCTCTTTTTGTGCCCCTCGTAGAGGAGGGCTGGACTGACGGCCCCATTGTCGAGATGACGGCGGAACGATACCTCAGGGCGATAAGGGAAAAGGCGGTCGATACGCTCGTCCTCGGCTGCACCCATTATCCGCTTCTAAAAACCGTTTTATCTATGGTTATGGGGAGAGGCGTAAGACTCATAGACTCTGCGATAGAAACCGCGGGCGAGATAAAGAAAACCCTCGGCGGCATTTCCCTCCTCAATACGTCTGAAGGCAGCGCCTCCCGGGAATTTTACGTGACGGATTCGCCCGATAAATTCATCGAGATCGGTGAACGGTTTCTGGGCAGAAAGATCGATTTTATAAAAAAAATCGAATTAGGACCGGAGGTATAACTCATGCGGCCTGACGGCAGACAGTACAACGAATTACGCGAAGTAAAAATAACACGCGATTTTATCAGCACCGCCGAGGGCTCTGCACTTATAGAACTCGGGAGGACGCGCGTCATTTGTACGGCGACCGTCGAAGACAAGGTGCCTCTTTTTCTCAAGGACCAGAACAGGGGATGGGTAACGGCAGAATATTCAATGCTTCCCAGGGCGACCCAGACAAGGACTATGCGGGAGTCGACCGCAGGGAGAATCAGCGGCCGGACCCATGAGATCCAAAGACTGATCGGAAGGTCTTTGAGGTCCGTTGTCGACCTCGGGAGCATCGGCCAGAGGACATTCTGGATTGATTGCGACGTCATCCAGGCGGATGGAGGCACAAGGACCGCGGCGATTACAGGCGCCTTTATCTGCCTCGCCGACGCCTGCGGGTTGGCTGTGAGGAAAGGGCTTCTTCAGAAGAACCCTATAAAGGACTATCTTGCGGCAGTCAGCGTCGGCATAGTCAATGGAGAAAATATGCTCGACCTCTGCTATCAGGAAGACTCTTCCGCCGACGTAGACATGAACATCGTAATGACCGGGAAAGGACAGCTTGTCGAGATCCAGGGGACGGCGGAGGCCCACCCTTTTTCGACGGAGACCCTCGGCAATCTCATTGCGTTATCCAAGGAAGGCATCGCCAGAATGATCTCACTTCAAAAAGGTCTGATCGCGGACGGTCCTTATCCCCTGTCCATTTGAGCAACGGTACCCTTGCATACATGCGGCCCCGGGAACGTCATTAAGAGGCTTGAATCGGCCAGCGAGCGCATTCCCCGCGGCTTGCTGCGGGGTTAGCGAGCGAATATTATTAAGAAGAATTCCTTGCGCTAAGAACCCTGCGGTCTTGCCGCAGGGTTCTTCATTTATGATTACGCATGTGATTCAAAGTTATTTTTTTTATATGTTATATGCTAAAATAGGAGCTGGTTATGGAGGAAAAATTTGAACACGTATAGAAGTCTCTTTATATGGCTGCTCATAGGATTGATGGTGATACTGCTTTTCAATCTTCTGAACGCCCCGAAAAAATCCCAGGAAGAGATAATCTTCTCCGATTTCATGACGAAACTTGAGGGAACGCAGGTCGATGAGGTCACCATAAAAGAAAACGCCATAACCGGCCGCTTTAAGGACGGCGTAAAGTTCAAGACTTATTACACGGACTACCCGGACCTCGTCAAGGCCCTCCGTTCCCAGAACGTGAAGATAACCGTCAAACCGCCCGACCAAAACCCGTGGTACGTCAACCTCTTTTTCACCTGGGGGCCGATCATATTTATCGCGGTCATCTGGATCTTCTTTATGCGGCAGATGCAAAGCGGCGGCAACAAGGCGTTATCATTCGGCAAGTCAAAGGCGAGGCTGATTTCCGAGAAGGCCGTGAAGGTCACGTTTGCCGACGTGGCAGGAGTCGAAGAGGCGAAGGGCGAGGTGCAGGAAATCATAGACTTTCTCAAGGATCCGCAGAAGTTCCAGAAATTGGGCGGCAAGATACCAAAAGGTGTTCTTCTCGTGGGGTCACCCGGCACGGGTAAAACCCTCCTTGCAAAGGCTATCGCAGGGGAAGCGGGTGTGCCTTTCTTCAGTATAAGCGGTTCGGACTTCGTCGAGATGTTTGTAGGCGTGGGGGCGTCAAGGGTAAGGGACCTTTTTGAACAGGCGAAGAAAAACGCGCCTTGTATTATTTTTATAGACGAGATAGACGCGGTAGGAAGGCATAGGGGGGCAGGACTCGGCGGCGGACACGATGAGCGCGAGCAGACACTCAACCAGCTGCTGGTCGAAATGGACGGCTTTGAAGGCACCGAGGGGGTGATCATTATAGCGGCCACAAACAGGCCCGATGTCCTCGACCCGGCACTGCTGAGGCCGGGAAGGTTCGACAGACAAGTCGTCGTCTCTCTGCCCGACGTGAAGGGCAGGCTTGAGATACTTAAGGTACATACCCGTAATATACCGCTTGACGAGAAGGTCGATCTCGATAAGATAGCGAGGGGAACTCCAGGATTCTCCGGCGCCGACCTTGCCAATCTCGTAAATGAGGCGGCCCTGCTCGCAGCGAGACAATCGAAGACAAAGGTCGAGAACCCGGACTTCGAATCTGCGAAGGACAAGGTACTTATGGGTGTGGAGAGAAAGAGTATGATCATAAGCGACACAGAGAAAAAGAACACCGCCTACCATGAGGCAGGTCACGCTCTTGTCGCCAAACTCACGCCCGGCACCGACCCGATCCATAAAGTGAGCATAATTCCGAGAGGTAGGGCGCTCGGAGTTACCCAACAACTGCCGATAGACGACAGATATACCTATTCGAAAGATTATCTGATCAAGACGCTCCGGGTGCTCATGGGCGGAAGGGTCGCCGAGGAGCTTGCACTGCACCATATGACCACCGGGGCGGGCAACGATATCGAACGGGCCACTGAACTCGCGAGGAAAATGGTAACTGTCTGGGGAATGAGCGACAAACTGGGACCGCTTTCCTACGGTAAGAAGGAAGAGCAGATATTCCTTGGGAGGGAGATCGCCCAGCATAAGGACTACAGCGAAAAAACCGCGATCGATATCGACGATGAGGTAAAAAAGGTAGTCTTCGAGGCATATGAGGCCGCAAAGAATCTGCTGAAAGACAGGTTTGCGCTGCTCGATACTTTTGCAAAGCATCTCCTCGAAAAGGAGACTATGGACGGTCCTGAAATAGACCAGATGATCCAGGAATTCGAGGCTCAGACAGTATAAACCCCGGGGATCCGGCCTTGAACCTGTCCTGGAATAACTTCTCTCTGAACATCTCACGCAAAACCCACATCATGGGAATCCTGAACGTCACCCCGGATTCCTTTTCAGACGGCGGTCTTCTTTTTGACAAGACGCACGCCGTTGAGGCTTGCCTGCGCATGGTGGATGAAGGCGCCGACATCATCGATATCGGAGGTGAATCCACACGGCCGGGATCAGACCCGGTGCCTTTTGATGAAGAACTCCGCAGGACCCTCCCGGTCATCGAGTCGCTCTCGTCAAAAGTAAAGGTCCCTATTTCCATAGACACCTATAAAGCAGATGTAGCCAGAAGGGCCCTCGATGCAGGTGCATCCATCGTCAATGATATAAGCGGCCTGACGTACGACCCGGAGATGCCGGCGGTCATTGCGCGGTATAGCGTCCCTGTGGTGATCATGCACATAAAGGGAAGCCCCAAGAACATGCAGAAGAACCCTTCTTACAATGCGCTGATTCCGGAGATCCTGGAATACTTCAGATCGCGTATCGCTTTTGCGGTGAAATCGGGGATACCGGAGGACAGGATAATAATCGACCCCGGGATAGGATTCGGAAAAACGTTCGACCACAACCTGGAGATACTGCACAATCTCCGCAAATTCACCACCCTCGGCAGACCGGTCCTCATCGGACCATCGAGGAAGGCATTCATAGGCAAAATCCTTGACGATGCCCCCGCCACGGATCGCATCGAAGGCACCTCAGCCGCGGTCGCGATCTCGATCATGCAGGGCGCAAACATCGTCCGCGTTCACGATGTCAAAGAGATGGTGAAGGTCGCAAAGGTCGCAGATGCGATAAAAAGGGAACGCGTCGACTAAAACTGACAATTTATCTTCGTGGGTGTTGTCTTCGCCAGTCCACGGGCAACTGCGACAGGCCGTCCTCGCCCCATATCCCCCGCTTCCCCTCCCTCGCCTGCCTTTGGGCCGATGTAAACTCGTCCACATGTGTAACGTTGGGCGGGAATGTAAATAATACCGCGTAGCCGTCCCTCAACATATCGGCGTTCACCAGCCTGCCTTCGGTTGTTCTCATATATGCAAGGAGACGGCCGTACTTGTCGCGTCTTTCGACATCATACTCTACATACACATTCCGTAACGGATAGAGGATATCTTCGAGATGTCTCTTCGCCCTCTCACCCCATGAGCCCTGCCCCATTTCAGGGGCATCGATCCCGATCAGCCTTATCTTCTCGCGGCGTCCATTGAACGAAACAGTGACCGTATCGCCGTCGTTCACCCGCACAACCCTCGCGGCATTTCCAGCCTTGTCCCTTACCCCGGCTATAGCCCCTTCACTGAAAATTAGCAATAGCGATAGCAAACCAAAGGCTGTCAGGATAATCCTCGACTTCCGTAAACGCGAATCACGGCTATTGTAGGGGCACATTGCAATGTGCCCTCTACTCCCGTAGCGAAAGGCGGTTTTCCCAACAAATGAATACAGGTTCATATATTTGAGAAATGTCTCATCTTCCTAGTCCACAACCAGAAAGGCGCACTTCAGATACTCGGTCTCCGGCATAGAAAGAAGGACAGGATGGTCCCTGTCCTGTGAACGGAGTTCAATCAATCTCAGTCCTCTCCGCGCGTCCCTCGATGCATCCCGCAGCATATCGAGAAACATCTCCTTGCCGAGGTGATAGGAGCACGAAGAGGTCGCAAGCAGGCCGCCCGGCTTTATCAGCCCCATGCAGAGACCGTTCAGCTCGCGATAGGCCCTTACCGCCTCTTTGATCTTCGCCGAGCTTTTCACAAAGGCAGGCGGATCGCAAACGATGAAATCGTATTTTTCCCCTTCTTCCGCCGTCTTCTTTTTCAAGAAAGAGAAGACGTTGTCTTGGACAAACACGGCCTTGCCCCGAAGCGAATTCATCTCAGCGTTTTTCACTGCGCGTTTTGTCGCGCTCTCAGACTCATCGATACCCGTCATCTCCGCCCCCCGGGAGGCGAGACTCAACGACCATGCACCGGTATAACAAAAAAGATCAAGCCCCCTCCCGCCCTTTACGTATCGTCTGAGCGCCCTTCTGTTTTCTTTCTGGTCCAAAAAAAATCCGGTCTTCTGGCCTTCGTAGGGATCGACTTCGAAAGCCACCCCGCCCTCCTCGATCACAGGAAGCTCGTCAAGAGAGCCCTTCGCCACTTCCTTATAGAGTGAAAGTCCTTCGAGAATGCGAGAACGACCCTCATTCTTCAGGACTATGACGTCCGGGTCGAGCATCTCGTCAATCAGACCGATAAGCAGGTCTTTTATGCGTTCGATACCATAGGTAAGGAGCTGAAGGACGATACACCTGCCGTACTTGTCGACGATCAGTCCGGGAAAATAATCCCCCTCGCTGTATATAAGCCTGAGGGCATCGCGGTCTTCGAATAACCTTTCCCTTAAGTCAAAAGCTTCACGCAGCCGTCTTTTAAAAAAGTCCCGGTTTATCTCCTCACGCTCCCACGAAAGTATCCTTATCGAGATAAGACTATTGGGGTTTATGTAGCCCGTCCCGAGAAAGTTTTCCTGCCGGTCAAAGAGCTCCACGAGAGAACCCGGAATATACCCTTTCAGATTTTCGTAGATCTCGTTCGAAAACACCCACAGGTGTCCCCCGTGGATCCTCTTCGTTCTTTTTAGATGGACCCTCTGCATATTACCTTTCTTCTGCTATTTGATGAATAAGAAAAATCCATTCACAAAATATACAATGCCGAAGACACCCACGATGCAGCCGAGCAGCCAGAGGAGTTTTTTCTTCATCAGGGCGGCGATGGAAGACAGGAGGATCGCTATCTGCAGGAATATCACCGCCATGCCGAAGGCCTTGGAATGTTTCTGTGCGTCGTCCCTGATTCTCTCCAACTCCCTCGCATCTCTGTCTATCTTCGCCTTTTCCTCGTCGTATTTTTTTATCTTTTTTGCATACACGTCTATCTTCTTCTCATACTCCTCTGCCAAAGACTTCGAGGCCCTCGGACCCATAGCCTTCAGTTCGAGTTCGAGCTTTTCCTTCTGTATCTCATAGACATAGCCCTTGATACTCTTGGACTGGTAATACGACCATTGGTCGGACGCCTTGCTCTGGCTCATTACAGCCAGGGTAGAATAATTTCCGCCCTTGAAGGTAGACAGCGTAGCACAGACAGCCAGAATAACCGTTGTCAGCGCAAGATAGTTCAGCCATTTTTCCTTTTTTTCTTCCACCATTATTCGGTTCTCCTCACATTTGTTTTATTATTATAGAAGATTAATGATATCAATAAAATAGAAATGACAGTGATTGGTCACAAAAAGTTTACCCCGTGAGAATGCCCCGCTGCTTGCGGCTGGGATCCCCATGTGAGCATTCCCTTAGAAGGGCGAAATGTCTTCTCACGGGGTTTACTTACACCATCTAACTGTGATATAAATACGGAACATCTTTTAGAGAGCTGACTTGTCAAAAAAATCCAGACGGAAAACAACTGAACATGACGCCGATGCCGGGTTGCCGAAAGGCGCCTCCATAAGCGTCAAACGTTTCGCCTTCACCTATCTTGCCCTTATGGGGGCCTTTTTCGTACTTATAGGATTCAAACCAATTCAAGATATTATTGATCTTAACGGTGTCTATACCGCCGGCGTTGTGCTGGCCACGTCGAAACTCCTAAGCGTGCTGAATATTCCCTGCACGTACCAGGGGTCCATTATCAATCTCCCTTCGATATCGCTGGACATCAAATTCGGGTGCAATGGCCTTGAGGCCGTGATGATCTATTCTGTTGCGGTCGTTGCCTTCCCCTCGACGTGGAAGAATAAATTGATCGGAGTGGTAGGGGGCTTCGCCGTTATTCAGGTGGTGAATATTCTTAGGATCGCCTCATTGGCCTATTCCGGAATCCATTTCAAGAGCCTCTTCGAGGTTATCCATATCTATATTGCTCAGGGCATGATGATCGCTGTCTCCCTTGCCGTATTTTTCCTTTATCTGCATTATGCAAGAACCGAGACAACGGCCGCTGCTTAAGAAGACGGTCTTTGGGGCCGTCGCCATCTTTCTCGTTTCGTACGTCGTCTTTCTTTTCCTCTGGATTCAGATAAAGGACTCCTATGGAACTGCCGTCACCGTTACCGCGTCCAAACTTCTCACCTTGGTGAAGAATGTCTCCTTCGAAGAAAAGACGATCAGCGGCGATACTGTCGAGGCGACGTTCGCGCCTTCGGACCGGAGGGAGATGCTTATCGACATACCCGTCAGGACGTCTTCCTATACGTTCAACGCCCCTCTGACTTTTTCTTTCATGACCGCGCTGTACCTCTTCATCAGAAGAAGGAGGAGAGCCTATGCCGAGGCCATACTGATACTACTTGCAGTACACTTGCTCTATGTATTTTCTCTGGAGTTGAAGACGTTGACTGAGATCCTTATTCAGAGGGGCATCGCAAAAGAAAGCGCGCCGCAACTGGTTTTAAGCCAGTTCCTCTGGAGCTTTACGGACAATATGGTGATACGGTTTGAACCCTTCCTGATAGGTTTTTATATGTTCACCAGGTTCGGCAGATAGCGGCCGATGTCGCCCTCATTACTTCCCCGGCAATCCTGTTAAGGGCCGGGACCGTGCATATGCCGGATTCCTGCCTCAATACCACATCAATGCTTCGAAGTCCTCCGTCGGTACGAGTATACTTATATGCCCCCTCCAGGGACACCGTTCGATCTCCTCGCCGCCTTTCCTGACGGAGATGAAGAGATTGATCTCATCTCTCTCTCTCGCCCGCAGGTCGGCAAAAGGGATGCCGATCTCGAATATTTCGAGCGCAGCGACTTCGTTGATCTCCTTCAATTTCTTCCACTGTTCATTCGTTTTTTCGAAAAGTTCAGCCTTGTTCCCCTCTCCCTTAAGGGGATACGCTATTTTAATGCCGCCGGGACGTGACGTGATGATCGAAAATTCTATATCCTCATCGAACTCGGCAAAGGGGACCTTTGGATCTATCCTCAGGAAAAGCGTATCCTTGTTAAAGCCGTAAAAGACCGTAGAGATAAGACTCTCGGATTTGTGCATGCTGCCGCCTGATTTCTTCACATCCAATTGGGCCCCCTGATACCACTCATAGTAGCTCGTAACGAGCCCGTCTATCTTGGGTTTGATGAACCCTCTGATCATAAGCGTCGGAGAAACTCCCCTGTCGAGACGCAGAATGGGAACGAAGAGTTCGGCAGGGACCTCCTTGCCGGCCACCTTATAGACCTTCATCAGATTAAACCTGAAGAGTTCGTCAAAATCCTCCTGCGTTTCCGTCGAATGCTCATCGCCGTACCACCAGTTCCAGTCGCTCCCCTCCGCCACATAAATCGCCTTCCAGGCATCTGCAGTGTCAAGAGACGGGTTCTGCTTCTCTATTTCCTTAAGTTTGTCTCTTGTTTCCGCAAGATAATCCCAGGCGAGGTTATCTTCTTCATGGCCCAGCCATATCCCGAAATTGGAGTTTATCCAGGAGCCCGGGAACACGTGATCGAGTCTTTCCCCCCTGCCAAACTCGTTGATGAAGCCGGAGATAGTGGTCGTCTTCACCCTATCCTCCTTTGAAAGCCCCTCATAGAGATAGAGAAAAAAATCGCGGCCGTCATTTTTGTAGTGCTCCCACGCGTTCTCACCGTCGAGGATGATCGATACCAGGCCCGGCGCATCGCTGTTCAGAGAATTCCGGATCGCCCTTAACCTGCTTATCAGGTCTTCAGCGGCCTTCCTGGGGTCCCATTGTGAATAGACAAAGCCGAGGAGATCGGAGATCACATGATCTCTGAATACAAGGGAGACACCTTCATGCATATATGCCTTGTAAAGCAGGTCCGGCTGGGTCAGGCCGCCTGAGTTGTCCCTGAGACGCCTGTTCAGGGAATGGGAGAGGATCCCCTCGTCGGTAGCAAGCCACTGCACCCCGTGTCGCGCGGCGATCCTGACCACCTCCTCGCTCACCGACCCCTCCGAAGGCCACATGCCTACGGGCCTGAATCCAAAGACCTTCTCGAAGTATTCGATCCCCATCCTTATTTGCGCATCCGCGTCATCGGGATGGATGAAGCGCTGCCTCGGAAGCCGCACGTTAGGCATGGCCGCACGCGCTGTGTCGGTATCGCAGATGAGCGGCAGAATCGGGTGATAAAAGGGCGAAAAAGAAAGTTCGACCTGCCCCCCTGACGCCATCTCCCTGTATGTCGGGACGATCCTTTTCACAATCTCCAATTGTTTTTCGAGTAAAAGCGTCTTTTCCTCTTCGCTGAAATTATGGCCCTTGTCCGACAGCATTCTGAGAAAGGGGTCCTTTTCCCTGAAGAGGGGGTCTATCCAGCACAGGTTGAAGAAAACCTGGAGGTCCAGGAAATCACTGTCGGTAAAATATTTGATGGCCCTTATGAGGTCGCTTTTTATGAGGTGTGTCCCTCTCTTCACGAGGAGCTCATAATATTTCGGGAAGGGCTTGATCATATTTTCCCAGTGGGCGAGAAAGAAATTCTCCAGTATGAAGATCTTATCTTCCCCGCTTAGTTCCTTTGCGTTTTTCCTGCTTATTTCCAGGTAGAGGTCCTTTGCGTTCCCTTCCGAATAATCTAGGAGCTGTTCGAGAAGCGAAGGAACAAGATTGAAGTTCTGCCGAACAGCAGGGAAGTCTTTCAGTATCTCGACCATGTCGAGATAGTCCTTAGTGCCGTGGAGCCGCGCCCACGGCAGCCGGTAGTATCCGCTGAGAGGGTCCCTGTAATAGGGCTGGTGCATATGCCAGACAAAGGCGACGTAGAGAGGATTATCTCTCATACTGGAATATATATTCGTCGGGCCTCGCAAGGCCGAATTCTTCCCTGGCGAATTTCTCTTTGTAAAACGGGTCTTCTTTAAGGAGCTTTATCTGCGTCCGGATCTGCTCGTTCTGTCTGCCTATTTCGACCAGTTGTCTTTCAAGCCCCTTCCTGGTTCTGTTCAGTTCGAGATAGCGCAGGAGCCCCGCGTCGCCGAAGAGAAGGCTTATCGAAAGGTATACGAAACTCAGTACCACAAAGGTAAGAAATATCAGTCTTCTTTTCTTGACCTCGGATACGACCTGTTTTCGTAAGAGGTTATGGGTGCTCATTATATGAGGTTATAAAAAGCCCTCTTGCCCCTGTATTCCGCCGCCCCTGCCAGCTCCTCCTCGATGACGAGAAGCCGGTTGTACTTGGCGACGCGCTCGCTCCGGGCCAGGGAGCCTGTCTTTATGAAGCCTGTATTGCAGGCCACCGCAAGGTCGGCGATCGTAGTGTCTTCCGTCTCACCCGACCGGTGCGAAATCACGGCGGTATATCCGGCGGTCTTGGCCATCTCGATGGCATCCAGCGTCTCCGTCATCGTCCCGATCTGATTGAGTTTAACGAGGATGGAATTGGCGATCTTTTTCTCAATGCCCTGCTTCAGTATCTTCGTGTTCGTCACAAACACGTCGTCTCCCACCAACTGGACCTTTTTGCCGAGGGCCGAAGTCAGCGCGGCCCACCCATCCCAGTCGTTCTCCGCCAGACCGTCCTCTATCGATAGTACAGGATATTTCGAGATGATCCTTCCGTAATATTCGATCAGGTGCTTATAAGGCACCTTTTTGCCTTCAAACCGGTAAACGCCCTTTTCACAGAATTCTGAAGCGGCCACGTCAAGGGCCAGATACACGTCTTTCCCGGGCACATAACCGGACTCCTTCACCGCCTGAATGATAAGCCTGATCGCCTCTTCGTTGCTCGAAAGGTCCGGGGCGAATCCCCCTTCGTCTCCCACCGCGGTATTAAGCCTTTTCCCTTTCAATATCTTTTTCAGAGTATGAAAAATCTCCGTGCCGGCGCGCAACGCAGAGGAAAAGTCGGACAAACCTGCCGGCATGATCATAAATTCCTGGATATCGAGGTTGTTGTCTGCATGCGCCCCGCCGTTCAGTATGTTCATCATCGGCACCGGCAGGACCTTGGCGTTGAGACCTCCTATATGTCTGTACAAGGGAAGACCCGCCTCGGCCGCAGCAGCACGGCAGACAGCCAGCGATACGCCGAGGATAGCGTTGGCGCCCAGTCTCCGCTTGTTATCGGTCCCGTCGAGTTCCCTCATGAGATCGTCGATAAACACCTGTTCCGAGGCATCGATACCCCGTATCCTGGGCGCTATTTCCTCAAAGATATTCTTAACGGCCTTCTGCACCCCTTTGCCGTGAAACCTCTTGCCGCCGTCCCGGAGTTCGAGTGCCTCTCTCTTGCCTGTCGATGCGCCTGAGGGGACCGCCGCCCTCCCCATCACGCCGCCTTCGAGATACACATCTACCTCGACGGTCGGGTTACCCCTCGAATCAAGGACCTCTCTTGCAACTACATCTACGATTTCGCTCATTGACGCCTCCCTGTCCTTATCAGAAGTTGAATATCGGTCGCGGACTCATATGTACTGCCTTATCAGACTCTCGACCCTTTCGTTATCGATCACTTTACCGCTGAGTTCAGGTCTGTTTGCGATATGCCGCAGCGTTGTCTCAAGATATATCTTGAAATGCCGGACCATATCCAGCAGTTTCCTGAACCCCGGACCCGCTATTACGTCCCTCTTGGCGGAGCATATCTCATTGAAAAACGAGACGAACTCCTCATAATCGTCATGCCTGAGCAGCCGGAAAGTAAAACTTTCAAAATATAACATATAGTTCTTCATGGATTCAAAAACCTTCATCCGCTCACGTGCATTATCGGCCTTTTCCTCGATCATCTCTATAAACCTGTGAAGGACAACGATGTCCTCACGGAGACGTATCGATTGCTGCACCTTCGTCACAAAACTCACGAATATCTCTTCGCCTTCTATGTCAGGTCTGAAGTGCTGCGCCAACTGGACGATGCTCTGTTCGATAAGGTTCTTCAGTATGCCGTGGCAGTTCTCTATCTTTCCCCTGAAGTAAGGCGACGCCTTTTTACGCTGTATGTCCCTCAGCTCCTGGAGATAGACCCTCCTGTTTTCCATCGAGAACTGATAGGCGATAGAATTTAAAAGGCCCACCAGTTCAGGATCTTTGATCTTCTTGACCGCTTTTTCGACGTAGCCGCGAAATACCCCTATCTCAGACTTGAGCAGGATTAGGATAACCAGGGAAGAGTTCAGCGATATGGGCCGCTGCGTTTCAATATCGATAAACCCCATAAATCGTATGAACCTGAAAAGATAGATATAGACTACCGACACATTCTTTCTCACCTCTCCCTGAGAGAGCGATTTCACGATGTCTGATATTTTCTGGTTCGTAATGGTATCGAATTCAGGGTTTATGCTCTTCCGGAACGGATTGAAGAACACATTTTCCCTTATTTCCTTTCCCATCATATGTCCGATATTCATAAAACCCATGTAGGATATGGCGCCCGTCCGGATAAGATCCGAGATAACGCCCTTCAGATTTATAAACGAGTCGTAGAGGAGGTAGAGGCCCTTTTCCGGGGTGTCCTGCCGATAAAGTCCTTCCCTGAAATCGTCCCTCTCCCGGGCAGAAAGAAGTTTCGACTCGGCAAACTTTTGAAACCAGTAGGCGTTTTTTTTGTTCTCGGGGATGATCACCTCGAGAATGCCCAAGACGCGGAGGATCGCATCCCGTACGGTGACCAGTTCCTCATAGAAATTCCTGTTAGTGAGGTCGTCGTTTGAATACGTCAGATTGTCGATATTGAAGAAGCGGTCAAGGGCGCGGAGAAGGACGTCGAGCTCCGAGAAAAACTTAGGGTTGGCCTTCTTTGATTCCCTGACCCAGTCCTCCCTCTCATCTTTCCGCAACGTAGGGGTCATTCCGGTCGCTCTCATCTCTTCGGCACATGGACCGCTTCGCCGTGGACGTCTTCCGCCGCTTCCATGATGCCCTCCGACAGCGTAGGGTGAGCATGTATGGTGCCGCCGATATCTCCCACTGTCCGGCCGGTCTTCATAGCCAAGGCGACCTCATGGATAAGATCTGACGCATGGGGACCGATAATATGGGCGCCCACTATCCTGTCTGTCCGTTCTTCTCCGATGATCTTGATAAAACCGGAAATCTCGCCCATCGCGTGGGCCTTTCCCAGCGCCCTGAACTCGAAATGGCCCATTCTTATCTTGATGCCTTTTTCTTCCGCCTCGTATTCCCTCAAGCCTACGGATGCTATTTCGGGAGACGTGAAAATCGCCGCCGGCACGACACGATAATCCATGACCTCATCGCCGCCCATGCTGTTCTCCGCGGCCACAAGCCCTTCTCTCGACGCCAGATGCGCAAGCAGCATACCGCCCCTGACATCGCCGATCGCATAGACACCCGGGACGCTCGTTTCCATCTTTTCATTTACCAGGACTTCCCCACGTTTCCCCTTTGCTACGCCGATTGGCTCGCACCCGAGATTATCGCTGTTCAATGTCCTGCCGATAGAGACCAGCATCTTCCCGGCGACGACTTCCCTGCCGTCTGAAAGGAAAGCGTGGACGCCGTCATCCCTTACCTCCACCTTCTCAACGCGCACTTCAGTATAGAGTTTGATCTTTTTCTTCTTCAATTCTCTTTCGAGAAGTTCCGAGATCTCGAGATCTTCCGTCGCGACAGCCCGGTTCATCATCTCGACCATCGTCACCTCGGACCCCAGTTCCCTGTATATGCAGGCAAATTCGCAGCCTATGACCCCGGCCCCCACAACCAGAAGGCTCTTCGGTATTTCAGTAAGCACGAGTGCGTCGGTCGAAGAAAGAATTTTCTTCCCGTCAAAGGGAAACGTCGTTATCTCCGCAGGCCTGGAGCCTGTCGCGATAATGATCTTGTCCGCCTCGACCTTTTCCTTCCCTCCGTCCCTCAGCGTCACTTCGAGCTCGCGGGGAGACGTGAGTACGCCCCTCCCTTCCTTCACTGCGATGCCCCAGCTTTTGAAGAGTCCTCTGATGCCCTTCACCTGTGTCCCGACAACCTTGTCTTTCCTCTCGAGGATCTTCGCCAGGTTAGGGACGACAGTGCCGTTCAACTCAATTCCGTACTTGTCGAGTTCCCTGACCTTCGAAAGCACATCGCAAGATGCGATAATCGTCTTCGTAGGGATGCACCCCCTGTTCAGACACGTGCCTCCCACCTCGGTGTCCTCGATGACCGTGACCTGCGCCCCCAGCTGGGCCGCCTTTATCGCGGCAACGTATCCTCCCGGACCGCTGCCGACGACGGTCAGTCTCACTTCGCTTCCTCTTCCACGTACTTTTCATACTCCGAGGAGTCCATGAGGTCGTCTGCCTCCGAGGGGTTATCGAGTTCGACCACGACTATCCATCCCTTGCCGTAAGGGTCCTCGTTGATTATTTCCGGCGATTCGGAAAGCTCTTCGTTTACCTTGATAATCTTGCCTCCGACCGGCGATATGACAGAAGACGTGGCCTTCGTCGATTCGATCTCCGATATTTCACTGTTCGGCTCGACGATCTCATCCACATCAGGAAGGTCGATATACACGATGTCTCCCAAAGCGTCTTGAGCATAATCCGTGATTCCGATCGTCCCCTTCTTCCCTGAGACTCTTACCCATGTGTGTTCCTTGTGGTACCTGAAATCTTCGGGATTCATTGCTTCCTCCTTCTTCTTCATATTCAACGTTGCGCTTGCTTATTAGAGTCTGCAGTCTCCGTAGAATAATTTCAAAACCCCTGAGTTACTCTAATATACCATTAAACCTGTTTGAGGGAAATTAAAATTTTGCCTTGTTTTTCAGCTCGATAATCTTGGAGAGGGCCGCATCCGGACTGAGCTTTTCCACATCGATATTCATGATCTCATTCACTATCGAGTCGTTCACGGAGGAGAAGAGATCGAGCTGTTCCCTGCGCTTTTTTCCCTTGCCGCTCGCGAGCTTCGGGTTCCCGGTCTCGTTAAGTTCCTCATTCTCCAGATTATGGAGGACCTCTTTCGAGCGCTTGATTATGCTCTCGGGGATGCCGGCCAGCCTTGCAACCTGGATCCCGTAGCTCTTGTCGCCGGGGCCCTCCTCG
Organism: Thermodesulfovibrionales bacterium; assembly: GCA_044450345.1. Taxonomy (GTDB): domain Bacteria; phylum Nitrospirota; class Thermodesulfovibrionia; order Thermodesulfovibrionales; family UBA6898; genus Sulfobium. The sequence goes on from JBIOIY010000001.1 coordinate 151,201, forward strand.
ATCTTTCTGAGAAAAATGATTTCGTCACCCCATTCCCTCACCGACACGGTATAGTTCTTCACGCCCCCGATGGCGAGGGCGAGTTCTGTGAGCTCGTTGTAATGAGTGGCGAACAGCGTTCTTGCCTTAATGACGTTGACGATATGTTCGGCAATCGCCCAGGCGATGCTTATCCCATCGAAGGTACTCGTGCCCCTTCCGACCTCATCGAGTATGATAAGGCTGTCCGACGTGGCGTTGTTCATGATGTTTGACGCCTCTATCATCTCCACCATGAAGGTGCTCTGCCCCTTCGAAAGGAAGTCCGAGGCCCCTATCCGCGTAAAGATCCTGTCTGTAATGCCTATGGCCGCAGACCCTGCCGGCACGAAGCTCCCCATCTGGGCCATAAGCACGATCAGGGCGACCTGTCTCATGTATGTGGACTTCCCGGCCATGTTCGGTCCGGTAATAACATGGAGCATGCTGTCGCCGGTATCGATAAAAGTGCTGTTCGGAACAAACCGCTCATTCGAAGACACGCGTTCCAGAACCGCATGTCTTCCGTCTGTAATGTCTATGAGCGGAACGTCCGCCAAAGAGGGCCTCACGTAGTTGTACCGCTTGGCGGCCACTGCAAGGGACGCAAGAAAATCGACAGAGGCGACGGCGTTGGCGGCGGTCATGAGCGCCTCAGACTCCTCCCTGACCGATTCGAGCACACGCCTGAATATCTCGTATTCCAGGTTCTTAAGCCTCTCTTCCGAGCCGATGACCTTGCTTTCATAATCCTTGAGTTCGGCGTTGATAAACCTTTCACTGCCGACAAGCGTCTGCTTCCTTGTATACTCTTCCGGCACCAGATCGAGGTTCGTTTTGGTGACTTCGATAAAGTATCCGAAAATCCTGTTGTAGCCGATCTTCAAAGAAGATATCCCTGTCCTCTTCTTTTCCCTCTGCTCCATCTCCGCTATAAAATTTTTGCCCTTCGTGGATATCTCCCTGAGGGAATCTATCTCTTCGTTGAACCTGTCCTTGATAATTCCTCCGTCTTTGACTCCGGGAGGCGGGCTGTCGACGATGCTCTTTTCGATAAGCTCCCTCAGCAGCGAAAACTCCGCAATCTCCGCCGACAGCGCCTTAAGGGAATACTCCTTTGAGAGAGAGAGGGATTTCTTGACCTTCGGGAGAGCAGCAAGAGAACTCTTTATCGCCACAAGGTCGCGCGCGTTGGCCGTGCCGCCCGATACCCTCGACGCCAGCCTTTCGATGTCCTGCACCTTCCTGAGCAGCGTCCTGAGTTCATCAAGAAGTTCAAAATTATTCACCAGGTATTCGACCGCCCCATGCCTGGCCGTAATCTCGCCGGCGTCGGTCAGGGGCCTGAGCAGTACGGCCCTGAGGAACCTTCCCCCCATCGGGGTCAGCGTCTCATCGAGCACCTGCAGGAGTGTCCCTTCACGCGAGCCGTCTCTGAGGTTATGGACCAGTTCGAGGTTCCTCTGCGTAGCGGCATCGAGAAACATGCACGCGTTCTGCTTAAGGGTCGTGATCTTCTTGAACCTGATCAGATCTTTTTGCGTATTTTCGAGATAGCTGATGAGCGCACCCGCCGCAGATACCGCGGCGGTCAGTCCTTCGCAGCCGTACCCCTCGAGCGAGGACACCCTGAAATGAACGAGCAGCGTCCGGTACGCCTCGGTATAATCGAAAAACCAGTCTTCGACCCCAGACAGGTAAAATCCCGAGAGCGCCTCCTGGTAGTGGATGTTCTCTTTCATGCTGACCGGCAGGAGCACCTCCTTCGGTTCGAACCGGCCCACTTCGTCTTCTATGTTTTCGCCGGTCTCAAACACGATGAACTCCCCGGTCGATATGTCGGCGGCAGCAATGCCGTGCCTCTCACCGTGAGGAAACACGCTTATGATATACGTATTCTCTTTCGGGTTTTCAGGTGCATGCGTCCCGGGTGTAATCACCCTCACCACGTCCCGCGCAACAATCCCCTTCGCCTCTTTCGGGTCTTCCATCTGTTCGCACACAGCTACCTTCTGGCCCGCCTTTATCAATTTTGAGATATACGATTCCGCCGCAAAGTAGGGAACGCCGCACATCGGGACGGGATTGTCCTTCGTTTTTTCCCTAGTAGTGAGCGCTATCTGGAGGATCTTCGAGGCCTTCTCGGCGTCCTCGCCGAACATTTCGTAGAAATCGCCGCACCGGAACAGCACTATCGCGTCGCCGTGCTTTTCCTTGATGCTGAAGTACTGCTTCATAAGAGGTGTGAGTTCCGACATACCACCTATTAAATAATATCGTACGGGTAAAGTGCAACCAAAGAGAATAACCCCTCTTGCCCTCCCCTTACCTCAAGGGGAGGAAGCTGAGCTTCCCGATCTGGAAGCAATAATTCCCCCTCTTGGGTTAAGAGGGGGCTAGGGGGCGTTACTAAGAATCAGGTGTCGTTACCCTGAAAAAGTTTTCTTCCTTAAGGACCAGCATGGCTGTTACAAATAACCGGGAAAGATTTTAATATTGATGAGAAATTTATGGAGAAAGATAATCCGTAAATGCCGCTCTCGCTCAACGAAATAAAGGACCGCGCCCTCGCCCTTTCACGCGAGTGGGAAGGTGCGCGGACAGAGCGCGCAGAGGCGGGGGCGTTATGCCGAAAGGGAAGGCAGAGGGATTAGTTAGCGCAATCGAGCAAGCGGCGGCGGGCGTGCTTGATGCCCGTGCTTCGCATCCCGAATCTTCGCTGGCCGACCTGTATGATCCAGTCGCCATGCCGCCGGATTTACGAAAGGCGCATCAGGCGCTCGACAAGGCCGTGGATGTTGCCGATGGTAGGGGCACGTTGCAACGTGCCCTTACTCCCGAATGCCGTGCGCGTGGCCTTTCTTTTTGAGCTATATCATAAATACACAAGCCTGCTGCCTTCGCCGGAAAAGCCGAGACAGCGCAGGAGAAAAAGAACATGATAACCCCTCCCGCCTCCCCTTACCTCAAGGGGAGGACAAAGAATTCCCCCTCTTGGGTTAAGAGGGGGCTGGGGGGCGTTACTAAAAAAAATCCTTCACCTCCTAAATGTTCAGGGGGTGTTTCCGTGGTCGTGCTCTCCCTCCCTTTTCTTGACATATCAGCCGGATTATCTTTATAATTCTAAGATAATTTCGGTATTTATCGGTCTTTTAAAATGAAGATAGTGATAGCGGACATCCCTGACGAGGGCCTGGAAGTAGATATCGAGGAGAGGGTGGAACCGGAGGACGTTTCCCTGTCCGGTCCGGTAATTTCACAGCTCTCGCTGAACAAGGTCGCAGCGGAGATCATCATCACCGGAAGGCTTAAGACTGAAATGGAACTCCAGTGCAGCAGATGCCTTAAGGATTTCAGGCAGGGCCTCGACATTTCTGTCAATGTCGTATATCATCCGGTGGAAGACGCCGCCGGAGAGAGACACGCCCTGAAGGACGACGAGCTGGACATGGGGTTTTACGAGGGCGAGGAACTCGACCTGCAGGAGCTTCTCAAAGAGCAGATACTGCTGAATACGCAGATGAAGCCTCTCTGTAACGAACAGTGCAAGGGTATCTGTCCCAAATGCGGGAAAGACCTGAATACCGGACAATGCAACTGCAGCCGGAAGGAAATTGATCCGAGGCTGGAAGTGCTCAAGAATTTTCTTGAAAAATGAAAGGAGAGGAAATTGGCTAATCCAACACACAGACATTCACGGGCAAGGAGAGACAAGAGGAGGGCGAACTGGAAAGGGCAGACGCCTAATCTCAACCATTGTCCCGAATGTAAAGAATTAAAGCAGCCCCACCGGGCTTGTGCCAGCTGCGGCACCTACAACGGCCACAAGGTTTTAGAGATCGTCGAAAAATAAACGATGAGAGTCGCTCTTGACGCCATGGGTGGAGACCACGCCCCGTCCGTGAACGTGGAAGGGGCGGTCGAAACTGTTAATGAGCGCGACGATATCGAAATTATCCTTGTAGGCAATGAACCCCTTATAAGACAAGAGCTTCGGAACAAGCGGTATGACGCAGGCCGCATCTCGCTCCAGCACGCTTCAGAGGTGGTCGGGATGCAGGACCCACCCACGACGGCGCTCAGGAAAAAAAAAGATTCTTCGATCAGGATCGGCATAGACCTTGTGAAGGCAGGCAGGGCGGATGCCTTTGTGAGCGCCGGACACTCGGGGGTGGTGATGGCCACTTCACTCGTGCTGCTCGGCACGTCCAAGGGGGTGGTCAGACCAGCGATAGCTACGGTCATGCCCACATTGAAAGACACGTTTATTCTTCTTGACGCCGGAGCGAATGTCGACTGCAAGCCGGAACACCTGCTTCAGTTCGCCTTAATGGGGAATACCTATTGTAAGCTCCTGCTCGGCAAGGCAATGCCCAAAGTGGCCCTGTTGAGCATCGGAGAGGAAGACACCAAAGGCAACGAACTCACCAAGGAAGCCTTTAAGCTCATAAAGAACACGCGTCTGAATTTCATCGGCAACATCGAAGGGAAAGACATGTTCACGGGCAAGGCCGATGTGATTGTCTGTGACGGCTTCATCGGCAATATCGCCCTTAAAATCAGTGAGGGGCTTGCCGAGACCATCCTGAAGATGCTAAAAAGGGAGATCACGTCGGTCTCTACCGGAAGGATAGGGTATCTCATGATGAAACCGGCCATAAGGAACTTTAAGAAGAAGACCGACTACGACGAATACGGCGGGGCGCCGCTGCTCGGCATTAACGGCGCGTGCATCATCAGCCACGGCAGGTCAAGTGCAAAGGCGATCAAGAACGCCCTGAAGGTGGCATCGGGGTACGCCGGCAAGAGGGTCTTTGAGGCGATTTCGACGGACATACAAAACGAACTTGTGGACAGAGGCGCATAAAATGCTCAGGGGAAGGATCATCGCCACAGGCTCATACGTTCCCGATAATGTCATTACAAACCAAGACCTCGAAAAGATAATCGAGACCTCCGACGAATGGATCATGGAGAGGACGGGGATAAGGGAACGGAGGATCGTCGACAGCCACCAGGCGACTTCAGACCTCGCCTACGAGGCTGCTTCCATCGCCCTTAAGAGGGCACACCTCAAACCAAAGGACATCGACCTCATTATAGTGGCCACGATAACGCCTGACATGCCGTTTCCTTCGACCGCCTGCATCCTCCAGGACAGGCTCGGCGCAAAAAGCGCTGCCGCCTTCGACGTAAACGCCGCATGTTCGGGTTTCTTATACGGCCTTCATGTCGCCAATGGCCTTATACGGTCGGGACTTCACCAGCGCATTCTTCTGATCGGAGCCGAGGTCTTGTCAAAGGTCACGGACTGGCAGGACCGTACTACCTGCATCCTCTTCGGCGACGGCGCAGGGGCCGTTATCATCGAGGCGACCAGGGAAAAAAGAGGGATACTGTCGACACATATCAGTTCCGACGGAAGCCTCTCTGATCTGATATGTCTCCCCGGCGGCGGGTCAAGAAATCCCTGTTCCAGGGACACCATACTCAAGCGGCTCAACTTCATCAAGATGAAAGGCAATGAAACTTTCAAAGTGGCCGTGCGAACGCTGGAAGAACTTGTGGTCAAGACCCTCAGGGACAACAACCTGGAAGCCTCACAGCTTTCTCTCCTGATACCCCATCAGGCCAATATCAGAATTATCCAGGCCACGGCAAAACGTCTCAATATGCCGATGGAAAAGGTATTCGTGAACATCGACAAAGTGGGAAATACCTCGGCGGCATCGGTCCCCATCGCCCTTGACGAGGCAGTCCAAACCGGCAGGGTGCAGGACGGCGATTATGTTCTTCTCGAGGCATTTGGCGGCGGACTCACCTGGGCGTCTTCATTGATCAAGTGGTAGCCGGCCGGGTCTGCATTTCTGCTTCTGCAGGCGGTAATAATAACTAACGCCGGCAGTCGGTCTCTTATTTGCCCCCCTTCCCTCCTGCGTCCGGATTCTTATGCCACAGGTGGAACAGTCTTTCGAGTTTATCTTTATACACCATGGAGAAGAAGACCATGATTATTGCAACCCCGAGGAGGGTGAAGAACTGCCGGTACTGATGATGATGAATGTAATTGCCGCCCAGGGTCAGGAGGACAGTCCCTCCCAACCTGCCGACGGTGCTCATTATCAGGAATTCCTTCGTGGTAAGATGTCCGAGGCCGAGGATGTAACACAGGAAATCCTTAGGCGTGCCGGGGAGCAGGAACAGAAGAAAGACCAGAAAGGCCCCCTTGTGATGAAGGAGGAAGTCATACTTGTCCATCGTCTCCTTCTTTACAAACTTATCCACAAAAGGCCTGCCGAATATCCTCGAAAGAAGAAAGGCGATCAACGACCCTATCGTGAGGCCGATCGTGGACAACAAAGTCCCGAGTACCGGACCATATAAATACCCGCCGATAAACCCCGTCACTTCTCCGGGGATGGGCGCGGCCACAACCTGAAAAACCTGTAGAAAGACAAAACCAGCCCAACCGACCGGGCCCAATGATTCTATAAAAGCCAGAATCTTTTCCTTGTCCATGAAGAAACGGAACGCCCCTGCTTCGTAGAGGACGTAAATGACCAGAAGGAAAAAAAAGAGTAAGATTATTTTGGCCTTTATGTTATTTCTATTATTATTTTCCGGTCCTATGTTTCACCCCTCCAACCCGTCCTTTTTTTGGACGAAGCAAAACCCGGCGACAAAGAACTCGTCACCTTTACTCCTTCGTACCGGCCTTCTGCTCCCATGTTCCAAATCCTTTTTCCATGAAGGGCCTGATCAGATCTATCGGCACAGGGAATATGATCGTCGAATTTTTTTCCGTAGCTATCTCTGTAAGTGTCTGGAGAAATCTGAGCTGTAATGCTCCGGTTTCCGTTGCGATAATCTTTGCAGCATCCGCAAGTTTTTGAGATGCCTGGAATTCGCCCTCGGCATGGATTATCTTCGCCCTTCTCTCCCTTTCTGCTTCAGCCTGTCGCGCGATGGCCCGCTGCATTTCCACCGGCAGGTCAACGTTCTTCACCTCGACAGCGGAGACCTTTATGCCCCAGGGCTCTGTCTGGAAATCGATGACCTTCTGGAGTTGCGCATTCAACTCTTCTCTGTTCGAGAGAAGATCGTCAAGCTGGCTCTGGCCGAGGATGCTCCTCAGGGTGGTCTGGGATATCTGCGATGTGGCGTAGTAGAAATCTTCAACCTCTGTTATCGCCTTGATAGGATCGACAGGCCTGAAATAGATGACGGCATTTACCTTTACCGTGATGTTGTCTTTTGTGATAATGTCCTGCGGAGGCACGTCCATCGTCACTGTACGCAGGCTTACCCTCACAAGCTTGTCGATTACAGGCCATATGATTACAAGTCCGGGTCCCCTAACCGGAATAATCCTGCCAAGCCTGAAGACAACGCCCCTCTCGTATTCCTTGAGGATCTTGATCGCGCTCGTAAGGAAATACACAATCACCACAACGACAAAAATAAATCCGGTAAACTGCGGCGAAAAAATCATAACTGGACCTCCTTTTTCTTTACCTTGATGGTTAATCCCGATACGGAAACGACCGAAACCGCCTCCCCCTTTTTAATTGTCTCATCCGAATAGGCAGACCATATCTCTCCCCGTACTTTCACAGTACCCCCATCAGCCGTTATGTCCGACGACGCCCTCCCCTCCTGACCGACAAGTCCTTCGCTGCCCGTTACGGGCCTTCTTCTGTATGCCTTATAGGCAAGGCTGAAAGTAGCGGTAAAAAACATCGCCGTAAAAATAACCACCGGAAGGATAAGATAGAGAGAAAGCTTGAACATAGGTTCGGGAGATTCAAAAAGCATCAGAGAACCAATGACCATCGAGATGATCCCGCCGATAGTCAGGACACCATGGGAGAGGACCTTGATTTCAAGAACGAACAAGACCAGCCCCAGGATTATAAGCAGAAGCCCGGCGTAGTTGACAGGCAGAGTCTGGAAAGAATAAAAAGCGAGGATGAGACAGATCGCACCGGCGACCCCCGGGAAGACCGCACCAGGGTTCGTGAGCTCAAAAAAGAGACCGTAAAACCCCAGCAGCATAAGCATGTAGGCCACACTCGGGTCGGAGATGAAGTTCAGGATCTTGTACCTCACGCCCATCTCTTCGGTCACGACCGCAACGTTCGCCGTCCTGAGCGTCTTTTCTCCCATGACCGTCATCACCCTCCTGCCGTCAACATCCTTAAGCAGCGAACTCAGGTCCTTGCTGACGATGTCTATGACATGTTCCTTTAATGCCTCTGTTTCGGTAATAGAGACGCTCTTGCGCACCGCGTCTTCAGCCCACTGCGCATTTCGACCGGACCTCTCCGCCAGCGACCGGATATACGCAGCCGCGTCGTTGGTAACCTTTTCCGACATCGTCTTGTCCATCTTTTCTCCCACTGATACCGGATGGGCCGCACCGATATTGGTCCCCGGCGCCATAGCGGCAACATGGGCTGCGAACGTAATGAACACCCCTGCGGACGCATCCCTCGCCCCGCTCGGATATACATACACAATGACCGGTACGGAACTACTTATTATGTCCTTCACTATACTTCTCATAGATGTATCGAGACCCCCCGGGGTATCGAGTTCGATGACGAGGGCTTCTGCATTCATTGCCAAGGCCTCCCGTATACCCTTCCCTATGAACTCCGAGGAGACTGGACTGATCGGACCGCTCACCTTGATCGCAAGGACCTTTCCCTGCGGCCCGCCTGAAAAAACAGGCGAGAGGAGGACAAGCAGCCAGATACACAGAAAAAAAAGAAGTGAGATTTTTTTCAGCGTGCAGAAACCGGTAGGGTCATTCTTTAAGGGCCTTTTCTTCATCTTCGTTTGCTACCCAAATATTAGCACATCGGGTTATTCTATTGTATATTTGGAACAGGTAGTTGCGAGAAATATCTCTAGTTCCATTGACAGAGAGGCCTCTTTTTTGATATAAAAATAGGTTATCTAAACGGATAACTGCTTCTGTAAACCAATTTTCCCGGGTAGCTCAGCTGGCAGAGCAGGTGGCTGTTAACCACCCTGTCGGGGGTTCGAATCCCTCCCCGGGAGCCAGACCAGTCAAGGCTTCGCAACAATGTGGGCCTTTTTTATTCGGTGCTTGAGCCATTATACAGAAATAAGACGCTGTGAAATGGCTCAGCACAATCCTTTTAGGCTCTCGATAATGTCTAATAAAATTGTCCCCAGTTTGTCCCTGATAGATTTCAGACCCATCAGTTTTCAGAGAATGCCTTTTAACTCAGAAATATCCCAATATCCTCATTTCTCGGGTGTATTATTATCACATGTTGTTAGAATCTTTCGTCAAGACATATGGATATTGGGCGCTGCTTATCGGGACATTTCTTGAAGGGGAGACCATCCTGATAATCGGAGGAATCACGGCGCATTTGGGGTATCTCGATCTGCCGAAAGTAATGATGATCGCATTCATCGGGAGTTTCACTGGCGATCAGGTCTATTTTTGTATAGGACGTCTGAAAGGAAGGAATTTGATCGAAAAACATCCGAGATGGCAAAGCCGTGTAGACAAGGTCCACCTACTCCTTAGGCGGTATCACGATGTCATCATGATCGGGTTTAGATTCATTTACGGGATGCGTATTATGACCCCTTTTGTCCTCGGCATGAGCAAGAATATTAAAACACTTAGATTTGTTGTATTCAATGCCCTGGGAGCTATGATCTGGGCGGTCGTAATTTCATGGGGTGGATACCTTTTCGGCTATGCGATAGAGAACGTCATAAAGGATGTCAGACGTTACCAACTCGAAGTAATGCTTGTCGTCGCCTCTGGAGGGCTGATACTATGGGGAATTCATGCATTCAAAGAACGCAAAAGGAAATAAGTGTAAAAGGAACTCCTTCTTTTCCGGAATTGAATCCTTTTCGCTACTGGATATGCTATTCTCTTTCCTCATCTGGACAAATTTGCGTTTTATCGGGAAGCACGTTTAGCCATCATTATTCATTTAGGTACCAGGGAACATTCACTATTACGATACGCTGATTGCCTTCGATCAGAAGAAGTGCAGTCAAGATTTCACCACGCTGGTTGTGTAAAAAGCGCTGATACCAATGACGTTCCACCAAGGTCGGCACGAGTACAGCGATCTGGCGATCCGGGTGAGTCCGTTCAAGCTCAAGGACGTAGTCGAGAATGGGCGCTATAACATAACGGTAAGGTGATTTGAGCACCACTAACTCGGGTGTGGGTAACCCTGCATTTCGAGCGGGCACCTCGACGTAATCAGCCCATTTCTTAGCTAAATTTCCGTCATCTTCCTCAGAATCAATGTGTACCGCAACTATATCGTGGGAAAGCGTGAGCGCGAAACGGACCGCCTTCTGCGATACACTATTCCATTCATCAATAGGTACTACTACCAATGGCGAGCGCAAATTTACGGTAGACAGCACCTTGGACCCGGCCACTGCCCTGGTTACTCGGCTATAGTGGTCCCGAATCCCTATCATCAATATGATAAGTCCTGGAATCAGAAGCAGCGTGATCCAGGCCCCTTCGCTGAATTTTGCACCGATTATAACTATGACCGTAATAGCAGTGACAATTGCGCCCACCCCGTTAATCAGCATGTTGCGCTTTGCATGTAGACCTTTTCTTCTCTTCCAATGACCGACCATACCGGCCTGCGATAGAGTGAAAGCCAGAAATGCCCCTATAGCAAAAAGCGGAATCAAGCGGTCGGTCACTCCATCAAATATGATCAGCAGCGAACCGGCAAAGAACACGAGAACATATATTCCGTACGAGTAGACCAACCTACGTCCGCGAGTGGCAAATGAGTATGGCAAATATCCATTCTGGGCTACCGCACGGCACAGGCGGGGAAAATCAGCAAAGGCCGTGTTCGCCTGTAGTGCGAGCACAAAAAGGATGGAACCCATGGTGATGTAATAAAACCAGCCCCTGCCGATGATGGCACCAATCAATTGAGACAACACGCTTTGATAACCGGTTTGTCCCGGCTCTGTGGCGCCAATTCCGTACGCGTTGCAGAGATAGGCAATGCCGGCCAGAAGCAGCATCAGGATGCCGATTATAATCGTCAGCGTAAGGCGGGCAGATTGTCTCCGTGGCTCTCGGAACGCCATCACCCCGTTACTAACAGCCTCGACACCGGTCATGGCAGTGCAACCGCTCGAAAAGGCCTTCAAGAGAAGCCACAAGCTAACGGCCTCCCGTGCAGGCCCCAGATTCGTGGCATGGAGCACTGGAACAGGGTGACCACCGCTAAGAACCGTCTTCCAGACGCCAAGTGCGAGGGCAGCAAAAAGGCACACCACAAAAATATAGGTGGGTATTGAGAATACCACACCGGTATCCCGTACTCCGCGCAGATTCACAATGGTAATCACAGCGAGAGCGGCCAGACAGATATAAAGCGTGTAGGGCTGCGAAGTGGGTAATGCCGATACCAGCGCACCGACACCAGCGGAGATACCCACGGCTACCACCAGAACATAATCAATCATCAAGGCTGCAGCGGCGAGCAAGCCCATGAAGGTCCCCAAGTTCTCGCTGGCGACCGTGTACGATCCTCCACCCGAGGGATAAGCCTGAATTGTCTGGCGATATGAAAAGTAGACAATCCCGAGCAGCAGGATAATGCTGCCGCTTATGGGAATAATATAATGTACTCCTGCTAATCCGAGCGGGATAAGGATGGTAAGGGCCGCTTCCGGTCCATACGCAGCCGAACCCAATGCATCAAGGCCAAATATCGGGATACCAGCCACAGCAGTGATTCTTTCTGTACGGTCTTCGTCGGAAGCGAGTGGCCTGCCAAATAAGAAATCAGTCAGGGACATATGCCAGTCTGCCTTTTCGATATTTTGGTATAAGGAGCATCTGAATTTCTCCGGCAAATCTTCCAAGGAGAACTGTACATCCAATTCTCCTCAGCAGAGTGCCTCTCTTATCGTTACAGATTACACGGAAACAGTCCATCGTTCAACTGACGAATGCTGCAATTAATTGAGTCCACCCAAAAAGGAGTGGACATTGCCAATAAATTATGCTGGAACGATTGAATTCCTAATGAAGCGTTTGGAGTTGAAGCCGACTCTTTTCATCATTCCTCTTATAGGCAAGATAGTCTTCTTTTCCCATTTCAAATAGTTGTTTTTTGTATTTTGTTGTAAGATCATACCAAAGTGTCAGTTGCTTCTCAAATCTCTGATCTGGCGGACTCCCAAGTGCATCCAGATATGCCAAAATAGCCAAGTAATATCGCATGACATTTCGCTCCTCCGCACCTCTAACCCCGGTTACATAGGTAGCATTGCCCTGTTTATCATTGACAACGGTAAAGCCGACTTTGCCTGGACTAAAAAGCCAGAAATAACTTTTAATCTTGAAATATCCGAATGAACTATAGCCAAAAAAGTAATGCAAGCGCATAAAAGTTGTGTTTTCATTAAGGGGTATAGCCTCAATCTGAAACTGATGATCCCTTGTGCCAAAAGGCCCCTCATTGGCAGCAAGTGAAATTCCAAACTGTTTTTGCTGTTGATCAACTGCAAACTTAAATTTTATTGGAAATGCACTTTCAATCGGATCAAAATATCTATTTACCTGGTAGACGGTCAGAAGCCACTCAGTGTCAATCTTTTTATAAGTGCAGGCTCTTATGTTGATTGTAAGCATAAAGATATCGCAAAGCTCAGATGGCACCTGAAGATCTTTTTTTACGATGTCAAAAGGATGATTCACAATGCCATAGATATCTACATGCGAAGAGTTGCTATCCACAAATGATTCCATATGAACGGGAAGCCCGAAAGAACTTGTTTTCAGTTCAGATTCAATCTCGTGAAATTTTTCTAAAAGGGGTTTGTTTACTTGATGCAATTCTCCTGCAGTGGCACTGTTGCCCCATATGGCAAATAGTAGCATTATGACTGTTAGGCATTTACCCATAACTTGTCGATCCAAGACTACAATATATTCTATGATAATTGTCCCTTCTCGGAGTTAAATCCCCTCCTCTGCCGCTACGGGTAGTCCATCTCGATCACATTGGGATCGGTTTCATACCAGCAAGTATTAACAAGACTCGTGCCAATAGAGAAGCTATTGATTGCCAAGTACTTCGAGCAAAGTTCTCTCAGAGGAGTGAAAAAAAAGTATACATTTTCCGTATAATGTGCCTCAGACCTTAATCATATGGGTTTTTTTGTTAAGATTCCTTATTATGGAGTAAGGTTTTAACAGCACTTATTAAAGGAGCAGAAAGATTAAGAAAGAAATTTCTCAAAAAAGTCTATTCTGGATTAAGACATTTTTATTTCTTGTTGTAGTGGGAGGGCTCCCTCTTTTATTCTATGCGACAGGGCTGTGGCAGTTCTTTACAAATAAAGAACGAGTGCTGCTATTCATCGAATCGTGCGGCGTATGGGATGAAGTAGCGTTTATTTTTCTGCAGGCAGTTCAAGTTATTATAGCCCCAATTCCAGGCGAGGTTTTAAACGTGCTTGGGGGATACCTCTACGGCACATTTTTCGGAGTAATTTGGTCCACATTAGGAACAACAATAGGTTCCTATATTGCCTTTGCCCTTTCTCGCAGATACGGAAAGCCCTTTGTCGATAAATTCGTAGACAAATACACGATGAAACGTTTCGACTACGTTCTTCATCATAAAGGAACATTCATAGTATTCCTACTTTTTCTAATCCCGGGGTTCCCTAAAGACTATTTCTGTTATATCCTCGGTCTTGGCCGTCTTTCCACTACGGAATTTCTCGCGATCGCAAGCGTCGGCAGGTTATTAGGAACTGTTCTGGAGACTCTGGGAGGGGACTATATTAGGCACGAGCAGTACCAGAGCTTATTCATGCTCGCGGGGGTTGCCATGGCAGCAGTATTTGTTGCAATGGTCTTCAAAAATAGGATCGAGAGAACATTGCGGGTTTGGCACGTGATAGAGTACAAAAAGAAAAAGCCGGGAGTAAAGAAGAAAGTTCCTTAAAAAATGAATTTAAGCCCGAACCCATGGTAATGAGTGAAGCCTCCCAGGTTCCCGATTAGGCGCACGCCCTCTTCGACGTCCACCTCCCAGGATGGCGTTATCAGATACTGGATGCCGCCATCCATGTTGTACCCCGCGCCCTCGCCCGGCCCGGTTTTGGTCTGCCCGAAGATCTCATCATAAAACTCGAGTTTAGGAATAGGCTGCCAGGTTGCAACAAGATTGGAAGTCAGACTTGTAAATCTCCTGCCTCCCGCAAGCCCCGGTTCGGTCTGCGAACTTACGCCCACTTGAAGCGAAAGTCCTATAGCAGCCGTGAGGGAATAAGTCAGTATGCCATTGAGGGCAGCCCCGAGTCCCTGGCTTCCAAATGCCGCTCCGCCGGACGGCAGTGTAAACAGGGCCTCAACAGCGCCAAGCCACTTGGTGGTATACCCAATCTCGTGCTTGATCCCGGTTGTTACCGCTGAAAGACCACTGCTTGCGGGAGAGTAGCGCGCCCTCTGGCGATTGTAGTTAGGAGGCAGGAAGACAAATTCATTATTGCCCGGCAGTCCGATGCGCAACTCAGCCTCTGGATAATTGTCCGCGGTGCCGCCTGGCGCCCTCAAATAAGCGCGCTGCACATCAGTTTCCAGTATGACATGCCCGAATGGAACCACACAGGCGCTATCGGAGACAGTCGGACCGTCCAAAAGGGCAAGCAGCGCTGCGGGACCAGCGCAAGGGTTGGGTACGGCGACTTCAGGCCCTTCGGCGTACACATAACTACACGGCGAAAAAAAGACAACGACGGCAAGAAAGGCCGTTATTGATATGAAGTGCAAATAAACAAGACTTAACGTCTGGCTCTTAATCGTATTTCTCAAATTGAGATATGAAAGCCTTTCTTGATTGATCATATATCCGACAAAGAATAAGACATTTCAACTATGTCTACCATAAACTTTCTCAGATGGCAAATATCTGCCAGGAATTTACCAGTCCAGCAACGGCCGCCGCCCGCCGGTTTCCTGAGGCACCTGTGTATTGTTTATGAACACATCGAATCTCACGATGCCCCTGAAATATTTTTGGTTTCTATAAACAGGTTTACATTCCAAATTATTAGGCTCATTTCTTTTCAATGTTATTTCAAATTCTGTTCTATAATTATCTCCTGGCAAGGCGAAGAATATTTTATGAGCGCCTTCTTTGAGTCTGACCTTCTTTTCAAGGACATACCTCATACCTTCCCCGCAATCATGATTCATCATACAGAGCTCAAAATCATTGTCTCCTTCTTTTTGCCCTCTCACATCCCACGTGACCGCCTGTCCATCCACGTTAAATAAAAAAGTATAGGTGGGTTTCCCGTGTGGCGATTTCTTTGATTCGAGGAGATACCGGCCTTCAAGGGGTGTCTTGATTTGTGCCATAACAACTAAATCAACAAAACCTTCCTGCGTTATATCGCCATCACGAACTTCGTGGAAAACATCCACACTTTCGCTTACAGATCGCTGCGCAATCTCTCTTGAAGCAATGCCGCATCCGGCAAGGATGATAATGGACAGCGGCAGCAATAATAGTAGAAATTTTTTCATAGCTCCTCCACTATACAGTTATTACTTAACCCCTTCTGTTGTTTGTACAAATACCCTTCATCAATACTCCTCTTAATTTGTCCTTGATCATTGATCATCTTATCTATCACATTACTGTCCAACCTTGGCGGACACGTCGGACCGGTTCCACCAGCCGCCGCCAAGCGCCTGAAAAAGCGCGATAGTGCCGGCGTAGCGATTGGCCAGGGCCTGCACGAGACTGATCATCGCTTGCTGATATGTCTGTTCGGTATTAAGCAGCGCCAAATAACCGACTTGGCCTAATTCCAACTGAGAACGAGCGATGGCGAGACTCTTGGCAGCAGCACGTTCGGCAGCTAAGGATGCTTTCAGGGCATCGGCATCGGATTGAATTGCGTGCAGGGTATCGGCGACGTTCTGAAAAGCAGTGAGTACGACACTGCGATATTGCGCTGCTGCCTGGTCATAGGCCGCTTCCGCGGCACGTTGACGATGCAGCAACGTTCCCCCTTGGAATACCGGCTGAGTCACATTGGCTGCCAATGCCCAAAATCCAGTGCCGGAGGTAAACAACTGACTGATTGCAGTTGCGCTGGAGCCCGCATTGGCGCTCAGAGTTATGTTAGGCAGACGGTTGGAGATACTGACACCAATCTCTGCACTGGCGGCGTGCAATTGTTCTTCGGCAAGTCGGATGTCGGGCCGCTGCGACACGAGCTTGGAGGGAAGGCTGACAGGGAGCTCTTGCGGCAAGTTCAGAGTTGAAAGGTCGAACTCCTCAATAAGCGACTCGCTTGGGAAACGGCCGGCAAGGCGAGCCAGCAAGCCACGTTGTTGCGCTAATTGTTTTTCTAACGGCGGCAAGGTGGCCTGCACTTGTGCCAGCGCTGCTTCCTGCCCTGCTATGTCCCCACTGACAATCTGCCCCAATTCATATTGTCGTTGCAACAATTCGAGCGAGTGGCTCTGGATATCTATTATTCGTTTGGTTGCTGCGATTTGACCCCGCAAAGCCGCCTCTTGTACCGCTGCTGCAA
Source organism: Thermodesulfovibrionales bacterium (assembly GCA_044450345.1). Taxonomy (GTDB): domain Bacteria; phylum Nitrospirota; class Thermodesulfovibrionia; order Thermodesulfovibrionales; family UBA6898; genus Sulfobium. Next base: position 167,836 of record JBIOIY010000001.1, read on the forward strand.
CTACATTCGAGGTAAGCGTAAGATAAGTCGCTTCGAGTTGGAAGCGTTGCGAATCGGCTTGTGCCTTGAGCGACTCCACCTGCCTTCGAGTGCCGCCAAACACATCCGGCACGTAGGACACAGCAACCTGAGCAGTGTGAAGGCTAAAGATATCGCTGCCGTTGGCAAGCGGACTGGATAACACACCGGCAGTCTTTTGACGCGTTGGACTGAAATTGTCTGCGATGCTTGGAAAGAAAGCGCCTCGCTGTGCGTAGACGTTTTCCCAGGCGGCGCGCAGTGCGGCTTGTGCGGCTTCCAGGTCGGGGTTCGATTTGAGAGCTTGCTCAATCAGGTCGTTGAGTGGTTTCGAATGAAACAGCGTCCACCATTGACCGGGTATGTCCATGTCTTGCACAAAGTGCTGCACCTGGCCGCCCTTGACCTCTGCCGATGCCGTCTGCGAAGGCAGGGGTTGCGGCGTGTAGCGGTCGACATTAGGAGCGGTCGGCCGTTGGAAATTCGGTCCGACCGCACATCCGGCGATGAGAGCAAAGACGATTAACATCACAATAAGAGAGATCACCCGGAATCGGAAATAAGTACGCAACGTTTCTTCGATCATGGCCAAATACTTGTCATTGTGCATTGTTTCCCTCCGCTTTCGGCAATATGTCGCCCGGTTTAGCTATCCATACATAGAGCGTCGGCAGAAGAAAGATACTCAATATAACGGTAGTGATAAGCCCACCCACAATGACGATAGCGAACGGCCGCTGGGAGTCTGAACCTATATCATGTGACATGGCGGCAGGCAGAAGGCCAAGTGTAGCAACGAGCATAGTCATCATGATCGGACGAAGACGGAGTGTGGCGCCTTTAATCGCCGCATCCAGGATGGACATGCCGCGTGCCCGCAACTGGTTGATGTATTGCACCATTATGACGCCTGTTTGGACGGACACCCCGAACAGAGCGAGCAGTCCAATGCCGGACGAAACACTGAAATGGGTCCCGGTGACAAAGAGCGAGAGCAGCCCCCCAAAGCTGGCTATGCCGACGGTGAGGAGGACCAGGAAGGACCATTTAAATGAGTTAAACATCATATAGAGAAGAAGCAGGATCAGAAGAACCGTAACAGGAACAATCACTGCTAAGCGTCCATCTGCACGCTTCTGGCTTTCGTATTCTCCGGCCCAGTCCAGATAGTAACCCTGTGGCAGCTTCACCTTCTCATTGACCTTTTGCATGGCTTCTTCAACCGTACTGCCGAGGTCTCGACCGCGAACACTGTATTTTATTGCGATGTATCGAGAGTTTGCCTCGCGATAGATCATGGAAGCGCCGTCTCCGATCTTGATGTCACTTAGCTCTCCGAGGGAGACCCTCTCCCCTGATGGCGCGAGAATCCGGATGTTGGCGATGTCTTCAACGGTTTTACGGTAGGGCTCCTGATAGCGCACTACCAGGTCATAGCGCTCTTCGCCTTTCAATATCTGGCTCACCGCTTTGCCGCCCACCGCGGTTTCAATAGCATCCTGGACATCTGCCACATTGATGCCGAACCGGTCCGCCTTAGCACGGTCAACAGTCAGGTTGATGTTTGGCTGTCCGAGCACCCGGAATATCCCGAGGTCTTCAATCCCGCGGACCTTTCTCATGACCTCAACGATCTCTTCGCTTTTTTGCTCTAAATCCTTCAAGTCGCTGCCGAAGACTTTTACCGCAAGTTCGCCTTTGACGCCGCTTACCGCCTCTTCCATATTGTCGGCAATCGGCTGCGAGAATCCCCACTCAACGCCAGGGATCTTTTCAACTTCTTTGTTCATGGCCTCAATCAGTGCATCTTTGTTCTCGTGGAACTCCTTGCGCCATCTATCTCGGGGCTTGAGGTCGACGAAGTATTCGGTGTTGAAGAAACCGGTCGCATCGGTTCCGTCGTCCGACCGTCCAACCTGTGAGACAACCTGCTTTACCTCGGGGAAACTCCCAAAGGCAAGCCGGGCTTGATCCATAATTCGTTTCCCTGTTGATGGCCCGGTGCTCGGATCCAGAGTGCCGCGGGCCCAGATAGCGCCCTCATCGAGGTGAGGCAGAAATTCAGAGCCGATGACACCGCTGAAACCGAGGAAAGCGGCCAAAACAAAGCAGGCGGCCCCTATACCAAGCGTGAGCGAGCGGCGCTCAATCGCCTTTTCCAGAGCCTTTGGGTATTGGGTTTTTAGCCATGCCAGTACTGGGTTTCTCCACTCCCTTGCACGTCTGTTAAAGAGATAGCTGGCCAGCACCGGCGCAAGAAGAATTGAAAAAAACAGTGCCCCTAATAAGGCGAAAGAGACTGTATAGGCCATGGGCCGGAACAGGCGCCCCTCCACGCGCTGCAACGTAAAGATCGGGATGTATGAAGTAATTATAATCGCACGCGCAAAGAAAACGGGCCGCTGCACCTCATGAGCCGCCAAATGAATTGTCTCGCTGATCTTGCCTGTAGACTCCTCCGATTCTTCAAGACGACGCAGGATATTCTCCACCATCACCACCGTACCGTCCACCAGCATGCCAAAGTCGAGTGCCCCCAGGGAGAGCAGATTAGCAGGAATGTGACGGAGGTCAAGAAGGATGGAAGCAAAAAAGAATGAGAATGGCATAGTCATGGCGACGATAAGCGCCGAGCGGGCATTGCCGAGAAAAAGGAACAAGACGATGACCACCAGAATGATTCCCTCTGTGAGGTTGCGCAGAACCGTGCGAGTTGTATAGTGGACAAGATCGTCCCGGTCGATGTGAGGAACAATTTTTACACCTGGAGGAAGTACTCGTTTATTCAGATAATTGACCTTAACATCAATGGCGGCAAGGACGGACTCCGCTTCAGCCCCCTTCCGCATCTGAACGATTCCTTCAACAACGTCGTTATTGTCAACGATTCGCCCGTCTTCGTGGCGGATTGTCTTCCCCAAACGCCCCAGCCGTATCTTCGGTCCTTGGGTAACGATAGCCACATCACGGACTCTCACTGGTGTCCCGCTCTGCGCTTTCAAAACAGTAGCTCCAATGTCGTCAGGTTTCTCCATCAGGCCAACAACCCTCACATTGTAAGCCTGTTGGCCTTTCTCGATAAAACTTCCGCCGGCATTGACGTTGTTCGCAGCGAGGGCCTGCTCCACCTGCCCAATAGATAAGCCATACGAAACCAGTTTGTTTGGATCGACCTGTACCTGGTACTCGCGTGTTTCGCCGCCGAAGATGGAAACGGCAACGACATCCGGAACCGACATAAAATGTTTGAATACGACCCAGTCTTGCAGTCGCTTCAATTCCATTACGTCGTACTGGGGATTCGTGCTCTCAAGAGTATAGAAGTAAATCTGGCCGACGGGACTGAAGTCAGGACCGATCTGGGGACTGATATTCTGCGGGAGTGTCACCAGTGTCAGTTTTTCCAGGACCTGCTGCCTGTTCTGTAGGTTGTCGGAGTTGTCGTCGAAAATGACGGTGATAAAGGAGAGGCCTGAGATGGAAATAGAACGGAGGAGCGTCATATGTCCGACTCCATTTAGCTGGGTCTCGATTGGGATGGTGATTTGCTGCTCGATTTCCTCTGCAGCGCGCCCGGGCCACTGCGTGATAACCCATACGTATTTATCGGCCACATCTGGATATGCCTCCACGGGAAGGCGGTGGAAAGAAATTATCCCCCAGATGAAAAGAAGTGAACCGACGCTGAGAACTAACAACCTCTTCCGCAGGGCAAGTTCGATGATATATTGAATCATGGTCTATTTTGTTTCCGAAGCACTGGAGAATTGCAGTGCGTTGACAACTACCTTGTCGTGAATCTTTACCCCTGCCAGAATCTGCTGGAGGTTATCGCCAGCAGGCTGGCCGGTCTGAACCTCCATTTTCCGAAACCGGTTGCCGCCAAGAGGCATGAATACCCAGTTCTTGTCGTGCAGGCGGACTATGGCTGAGGTCGGCAGGACAGGCCGTTCGAGGCGTTTCCCGGAATGTAACTCTGCCGCAACAAACATTCCAGAACGCATTAAGCGCCCGGGATTGTCAAGTTCGATACGGGCTTTGGCCGACCGAGTGTTGGGATCCAGTACTCGACCGACATTGCTCACGCGACCATTGAACAGCCGATCAGGATAGGCGTTGAGGCGCACCTCGGCGATATCGTCAAGATGCACTTTCGAAATTTTATCCTCGTAAAGGTCGCAGAGGACCCAAACGCGGGATAAGTCGGCAATGGTGAAAAGATTCGGAGAATTGTCGAGTGAGCGAACTCCGGCGGCACCTGTCACGTTTTGCTCTACGATTGTTCCGGAAATCGGGGAGCGAACATCGAGAATTGGGGAAACATGGTCGGGGTCGCCGCCGAGAATGTGAATGCGATCACGCGCCGTTTTTACATCGATCTGTGCCTTGTCCTCCGCATTCTGGGCCGCCTCCAGGTCTTTTTTCGCAATTGTTGTTCCTCTCTCATAGAGGGCTTCTGAGCGTTCTAATTGTTTGCGCGCCAATGACTCATCGGCCTGGGCCTTTTGATAATCTGCGAAAGCGGAAGCCAGATCCGTGCTGTGGATCCGGAGCAGGAGCTGCCCTTTTTGTACGTCGTCTCCCAGTCTGGCCTTGATGTCTACAACTCTTCCTCCGCTAAGAGACAATACTGCGACCGAGCGATTGACGTCAGGGCTTACCACCCCAGTTATATGAATTTCATCAACGGTTTTCCTGCCTTCCACCTCTACCAGTTGGAATCGCTCCGGGTGGTCCATTTCGATCACATTGGGATCCGTTGATTTGATGATATCCTTGCGTGAATCGCCTTGTGTCTCCGAACCTGCAGAGTGGCAACCGGTTCCTGAAGCAATGAATAGGAAAAGCAAAAATATAAAAAGGATCTGCTCGATATGTCGCTGCGCGGAAGCGTCCGTGATTGGCATGCAATTGGCAGAAACACTAAAACGATGTGGGTGCTTATTCACAGGTGTTCTCCTCAAAGTGAAATTGAATCTTAAGCAAAGTTCAGCCATCTTCCTTCTTTTCCTTGTTACCCAATACTTTTTTGGAATGTTCGGGATATAACTTTTTAATACATTCAGGACATACTGAATGACTGAATTGTACTTCGGAGTGTTTACTGATATATGATTCGATCTGATTCCAGTAGCCTTTGTCGTCCCGTATTTTCTTGCAAGAAGCACAAATGGGCAATAATCCGCTTAGTGTGTTGATTTCCCAAAATGCATGTTGAAGTTCAAGGACAAGTTTTTTTTGCTCTTCAAGGTCAAGCTTCAACTTTGAAAACAAGAAGGTAAAGATAACAAAAAAGCCAAAATGAATAAAAAGATTCCAAACTTCGGTAAAGAGATGCTGATAGGGTTGTCCTGCGTAGAAATTAGATATGATTATAGTTGCAGTACTTGCAACTGACATGTAAATGCCGGCTTTTCTATTAACAAACCATGTTACAAAACCAATGGGAATTAAATAGAAAACTGATAAACCAATCTCATATCCGGTTATGTAGTCAAAAAACCCTACAAAAATATTCGTGGCAAAGCCAAATATTACATGGAATAATTTTGACCGTCTTTTAAAGAACTCAGTTATTTCGATAGCATTAATGATGTGAAAACTATCTTTTTCCAGTGCTGTCATAATATTTCTCAATTCCTCGTTATTTCCCAGCGAAATATTACAAGCCTCATGCCAATTGAAAACCTCTTGATTTTGGGAGACTTTCACGATTGTTGGCCCGGAAGGGTGAAAAAAAAGTATACGTTATCGGTAGGATGAACAAAAAGGTGAGGACTTGAGAGATCGTGACAAACTACAGACTATATTTTTTTATCTTATAGTGTAAAACCCTTGCAGATATACCAAGTATTCTTGCGGCTTCGGTTTTATTGTTATCCGACGACGCAAGGGCTTTCTTTATGTATTTCTTCTCAATTTCGGACAATGCGTTCTCAAGGGATATCGAATAGTCGATATCTACATCCCCTGACGGACTCTTGATATTATCGGCACCGACGGAAATATCATTCACTGTGAGAGTATCGCTGGAAGAGATTGCGACAGCCCTTTTAATGCACCATTTCAGTTCGCGTATATTGCCGGGCCACGCGTATTTCGTAAGATGTTCCACTGCCTTAGCCGAAAAAGCATGTATATCCTTCTTGTATGCGTAATTAGCCTCCTTAAGGAATACCGAAATGAGGAGCGGGATATCATCTCTGCGCTCTCTCAATGGCGGGAGTTCGAACGCGATGCCATTGATCCTGTAAAAAAGATCCTGCCGGAAATTATTGGACGCAACATCGAGGTCTTTGCTTGTTGCCGAGATAAGCCTGAACCTGGCTCTGCGCTCTCTTGTGTCACCCAACTTATAATAGACGCCGCCTTCAAGGACCCTGAGAAATTTTGCCTGCACATCCTCGGAGAGTTCTCCGATCTCATCGAGAAATAATGTCCCTCCGTCAGCTCTCTCTATCAACCCTTCTTTATAGGTGCCAGCACCCGAGAACGCCCCCTTTGTGTAGCCGAAAAGCTCACTCTCAATGATGTCTTTTGGCAGGGCTGCACAGTTGATAGTGACCATTTGCCCGTCGAGACCCGATAGCGAATGTATCCATTCCGCCAGCTTTTCCTTCCCTGTCCCTGTTTCTCCTTTTATCAAGATAGGTATGTCGAGAGGTGCTATCAACGGCACTTTATCGACAATCTCTTTCATTATTCCTGTACCCGAGGTCTCAAAAGGCGGGGTAATTTTCCTTATTTCTCTGTCGAGAGCAACTATCTTTTTGTGGAGGAGTCTGTTTTCGAGATGGACATTGAGCTCTCTTTTCAACCGCTCAATATCCAAAGGCTTTATAAAATAATCGACTGCTCCATCCTTCAGGGCCATGACAGCATTTTCCACTGTTGCATAAGCCGTCATAACAATAACCACCGGCATCGGGTTAAGATCTATTATCCCTTGAAGAAACTCTATTCCGTCGCCATCGGGTAGCCGCATATCAAGGAGAATTGCGTCGGGTATCCTCTCCTTTAACGACTCTCTGGCTCCTTTAAGCGTTCCCACTACCGAAATCTCAAATGTGTCTTCAAGGGCCATCCGTAGAGACTCGCTGAAATGGGGTTCGTCATCGATGATAGTCACATGTGGTTTTGAGTTATCGTTATGCATAAAGTTTGATCTTGCCCTTCGGGAATGAAATTATGACTCCTGCCCCGCCGTCTAATCTATATAAAGATACATTACCGCTATGTGAAGAGGCAATCTTCCTGACAAGATATAGTCCGAGGCCGGCCCCGTGAGATTTCCAGGTAATAAAAGGGTTCATCAGCTCCTTGAGATCGGCATCTTTAGGGAATCCCCTACCATTATCTTCATAAAGTACATCCGTAAAGGAGCCGTCGCCGGATGGCGTAGTCACCCTCACAGTAATTTTGTCTGCACCGGCAGCCTGGCTGTTTCTCAGTAGGTTTTCAAAAAGTAGCGCCATGTAGAATTTATCTCCATAAATCTTGCCTTCGGGAATGAGAGATATTTTTAGATGATTCTTATCGCCCAGTCCCTTTATAAAGGGTTGGAATTCTATCCATTCCTCATGTTTTACGTCAACATCTTTCCCATAAACGAGAAGGTTATCCATAAGTTGCTGCATGCGTTCCAACTCGTCTTTCGTCAGGGTGATAAACCGTTTTACGAATGTTTCATCAGAAACGCGCGAAGGCAATGTCTGTACAAGAGTGGATATTGTTGCTAAAGGAGTCTTAAGTTCATGGGCCAATGTGGCAGACATCTTTCCGAGCATTGCAAGGGCTTCATGCTCCTGTAGTGACTTTTTGAGTTCCTCATGTTCCAATTCGAATTGCTGACGCATCAGTTTTGTTCGTCTCTTCCTTTCGCTATAAAATACAATGGAAGTAAATGCGACAATAGTTGCAAAAACCCCAAAAATCAGTTCGGGTGTATCCAAGACAGCAAGTTCATCTTCTAAGAAAGAATTCTTTATATAGAAGTCTACGGAGTTTCCTCCTTCTGAAAAGGTGAACAAAAATTTGAATTCATTTTTGTTTGGCCGGCTGTTTAGAGTTCGGTCCACTGCAATGATCTTTTCTTTCATTGCCATAGAGGAGTATTCCTTAATAAAGCTTATTACTTCTTCAGGGCCAACATTATGTGCGGCTTCCTTAAAAGAGGCGGCGGCATTTCTTAATTCAATTTCCAAGGTCTTACGCAGGTTCTTCTCTACGGCTACATTCTCAAATTGGTCTAACGTAAGTGTGACTATTATCCCAAAGATTAGGGAAATAAGAAGATATGAAACAAGCCGTAATATTTGTTTTAGCATATGCCAATAATACTTCTTAACTGGTAACAATCCAATGATTTTTCCATACTTTTTTTATACAAGATTGTAATGTGGCAAAACAATATTCTTATAGAGATGATTCTTTCAAATTTCGGTCACGTCAGTCATATTGGCACAATCCTAAAAGAGTCCTATTCACGGCTATGCATATAGGTTGCCATTGGCAATAATTTTTTTTGTCGCAACTACGTAATTTCTAAGTTAGCTTTTTGAAGTTGAAGCCAACTCTTTTCATCATTCCTCTTATAGGCAAGACAGACTACAACGGGGTCTAATTCCCGCACCCGCAAATAAAAAATGCCTTTTACTATCTTATGCATTTTCCAACTGACTCCGCTTTGCATTCACTGCCGTCCGTCCAAGTTGCATAGCTCAAATCTGACCCGCTTAGATCCGCACCTTCCATTTTCGCACCTTTCAATGTTGCTCCTCTCAGATCTGCAGCAGCTAAATTTGTCTCTCTCAGATCTGCGCCGCTGAGGTCCGCCCCGCGTAGTTTCGCACCGACCAGATTCGCCCCCCTCAGATTTGCAGAAACAAGGTTGGCCCCAATCAATTTCACTCCGATCAATTTAGCCCCGCTCAGATTTGACTTTCTCATATCTACGCCGTTGCTCAGTTGCACCTCGGTCAGATTTGCTCCGCTCAGATCCACCCCGTATAGATACATCCCGGTTAGGTTCGCCCCGCTTAGATTGCAAGCCGGACATTTTTTTCCACCCTGAAATGTTACAAGATCATCTGAATCAAATCCATAAACGACAGTTCCCAGAAAAAAAAACGCAATAAACGTCACCCGAATCGCAATTACTGCATTTATTATCTTCATTGCTCTCACCTTTGCATAAATTTAAAACCTATAACCCATGAGTAAATACAAAGAGTCTATGCCTTCGTTAGGCGGGAAAAGTCCTGCATTGGAGTGGTGCAGCCACCGTGCAAAAACGCTTATTCCGGTTTTAGATCTTCCGAATTTAATACCAGCTCCAGCCGTCGGACTAAAGAAAAAGGTACTTCCGAAATCCCGGTTATACAGAACTGTTTTCGAGCCGATGCTCACGCCTACGCCGGCATCCAAAAAGGGATTTAGGGGATGCCCTTGAGTACCAAGCCTGAAAACAGGACTGACGCCGCCGAAAAAAAGTGATTTGCCGGATTTTGCTTTAATGAATTCCATATTTGGCTCTATTCTGAGCTCTATTATACTGGAAAGCCGCCTTATCCACGCGCCAAGAAGTATCTCCTCTGTCGACCCAAGGTCGCTCAAGCTGATTCCAGCACCTTTCGCGATCTCATAGCTGTTATCAGCAGCCTCTCCACACCGCAGAAAAACGCCTAATACGATAGCGAACGCCAAAAGGGGAATGAGCAAGCTCGGCCGCTTCATTCTACCTTGTCACAATGAAAAAAATATAATGGAAGAGGTTCGCCGAAATAAATTTCATCATCAGTGACAACATATGGTTTATTAATTATCTATTTTCCGCTCAGGAATATGTCTATTTCCGTCGCAAGACTCATGCCAATTGAGAAGCTTCAGATTTTCGCGTACTTCGACACAAGCTCCCCAATAAGGAGTGAAAATAATGTATACATTTTCTGTTTGAATGAAGCGGAATAGAAGATATCGAATTGTTACAGATGATCCGCAAGTAATTCGAGATAAGGGGATATTAAATCTATCCGTTACATCTGACTGGTACTTTGTTTATCTGAGAAGAACGCACGAATAAGAGTGGATAATAAATAGCAAGTACGGCATTATCGCTTATTAAGCAATAACTTGGCTTGGGATTATTTATCTGAGTCGGGATCATTAAGAACCCGAAATTATACCCAACAAAGTTGCGCTGAGAGAGACGACCGGGGAGCCAATTTCTTTGGGGGTCATTTCACCGGTGCAATTCTTCGTCTATATTCTTCGGAGCGCAAGAACCGGCCGCTACTAAGCTGGTCATACAGATAACCTATGATTCGGCCACATACCGGGTAAGCTCTCCGAGCATATGAACGTAGTTGCCCATTTCGTTGTCGTACCATCCGTAAATGACAGCCTGGGTCAGCGGTATTCCGATCTCCGTATCCTTTAATTCTTTCAGCAATTCCTTCTTTATCCCGGTAAGCCTTTCGATATCTACGGTTACTTCTGCAGTGCGGGTGTGCGTCTCGTGCCCCTCAATGATGGCGGCGGCTTTCGGCATGGCAATGATATCCCCCGAGACGTTCTGCTCATCCGTGTACACAAGATATCCCTGCGGCATAGCCGCGGCCTGTCTGTATATATCATTGATTACCTCTCTGTTGATTGATGCCCTGGATTCGTCCTCCTGTATGTTCACTACCAGAATAATCAGGGAGCCTGTCGTGACCGGAACCCGCACTGATTCGGCAATGAGGCCGATTTGCTTCATCTGCGGGAGGACCAGTGCAAGGGTATTTGCGGCACCCGTTGTCGTGAGTATGATGTTATTCAGTATACTCCTGTTTTTTCTGAGGTCGGTTGCACCGGCCTTGGCCATCCTGTCCAGGACCTGCTGAGAACCTGTAGCGGCATGCACGGTGGCCATGGACGCGGTTAGAATCCTCTTTGCTCCTATGACGTCCAGGAGGGGCTTCATCATATGTGCCAGGCAGGTTGTAGTACAGGAAGCAGCGGAGATTATTCTGTGCCGCGCCGGGTCATAATCGTGCTCATTTATGCCCTTAACACAGGTAACCGCGTCATCGGGCATTGCCTTCGTCTTGTCTTTTATCTTAAACGGCGCCGATGCGATTACCCTGCGGGCCCCTGCCTCAAGGTGTCCCCTAATCGCCCCTTTCGGCGCGTCCGCGGACAGCGTGGGATCAAGGAACTCGCCGGTAGTATCGACTACCAATTCTACACTATGATTTTTCCATTCGACTTCCCTCGGGTCACGGGCCTTTTTGAGAAAGGTTATCTTCATGCCGTCTATGGTCATTGTTCCTGCGGAATCATTCACCTCTTGAATAACATCCCCGGACTGACACCCGTGAAGGTACATCGGCAGGGACCCGTACGTTGAGTCCCTTACAATATAATGGACGAGGTCGGCCAGAGACTTTCCGACCTCCCGACCGGTATTGACGACTATCTCCCGGAAATATTTTTTTGATACATGATGCCATAAGGTTAATTTTCCTATACGTCCGAAGCCGTTTATCCCAAGCTTCATATCGGTACCTTTTCCCATTTTATTTGCTCCCCTTCCCGCTTATTTTCATTTTTCCGAGATATATGGACCCTTCTGATCCGTCAATACTGATAAACTCGCCCGTATGAACGACCCGGCTGTGTAAAACAAATTTCTTGTCCTTTTCCATACAGACAAGGTCCCTGCACCCCACCACACATACTTTGTCAAGCCTGTTGGCAACGATGGCCGCATGTGATGTGGCCCCGCCGCGCGCAGTGAAAAGACCGTCTGCTGCTGAAATTTCCTTTATATCGTCGGGCACGGTATCTCCGCGCACCAGGATCAGGGAGGAGCCGGGATCGACCTCTTTCCAGTGAGTTATATCCTCGAGGCTGAAGACCACCCTGCCTGACAATGCACCTCCGCTCACCCCAATGCCGTGTCCGAGAAATTTCTCCGACATCTCGAAAGCGTTTTCAAACGACGGTATCCATTTCCTCTCCCTCATCTCCATATTCCTTGCCTGCAGAAGATAAAGGTCTTTCTTGCGCGGTCCCTCAAAAGTGAATTCAATATCCTGAGGACCCCACTGCCTATCATAGATCAGCACCTTGACGACTTTTCTGAGCGCCTGATAGACTTCAGGGAACTTGTTTTCGAGGGCCGCCTCCGCGGGCCTGTTTTCCATCTCCGCCTGATAGATTGAAACAGGGAGGGTCGTAACAAGGCCGGAAACAACGTCCTCTCCCTGATTGCCGATCGTATAGTCGCCCCAGGGTCTCAGTAATTCAGGCGAAAATTTAGGGTTGTGGGTAAACAGCACGCCCGCACCGGACTGTTGAGAAAGATTGCCGAAGACCATAGACTGCACGGTGACCGCCGTGCCCCAGTCGTCGGAGATACCTATTATTTTTCTGTATGTCTTTGCCTTTGCGGAGTTCCAGGAATTCAGCACGCGCTGGATGACTATGTATAACTGTTCCCGGGGAGACTCCTCAACTTCGATGCCGTTTGACAGGACAAATTCCCTGTAAGCCATGGACACCTCTTTCATCTGCAGGGCTGTAAAGTCCTTCTTATAGGGGACGCCGTATTTCTTCTTGAGTTCATCTATTATGCCGTCGAATGTATCACGCATGAGGCCGAAGGACATGCCATAGGACTGTAAAAATCTGCGGTAACAGTCCCAGACAAACCATCCATCCGCAGTCTGTCTGATCATGCCGTCGACTATGGACTCATTCATTCCTACATTCAGATATGAATCCATCATCCCCGGCTGTGATATCGGCGCACCGCTTCTCACGGAAACGAGCAGCGCGTTCTCAGGGGCGCCGAATGTTTTTCCCGTGAGTTTTTCGAGATTTGCAATTTCCCTGTCTATCTGCGCTCTGAAATCTTTTTTGGCAGGCGGATAAGCGTCTATTAGTTCCCTGCATCGGAATACCTCCGTAGTGATGATAAAACCCGGAGGAACCGGCAGGCCCAGCTTTTTCATCTTCGCGATGTTGAGTCCTTTATTCCCCAACTGGACAAGATCAACCAGACTTTCATCAGGCGCAGTAATTGAGGTTATAATATTCCGGGGGTTATACGTCAGGAGCAAATAATGTTTATCGAAGGGGAACCCCCCAGCCTGTTCGTGAAGTGTGTTTGAGATGCGTGTCAGGAAAAGGTCAAGTCTCTGTATGCCCAGCGAAGACGCTATCGTATCTCTTAAGAATATCTCGGCAACCTTTTGAAACAACTCTTCGCGGTTATCAGATTCATGGAGATATTTCGGGAGGAGTTTCTCTGCGGGCAGCGTAATCGAGATTTCCCTCAGGTTTTCCTGATGGATGTTATTGAAATAGTTGCTGACCAGGTTGCGGACGACCTGCGTGAACCCGCGAAAGATATCCATGTACTGGGTGAACGTGACCATCTTTATCTTAAGCGCCTTATTGAGTAATTCAAGCTGTTGTTCAAACTCCCTGGCGGGAATACCGTCTATGTTCAATGCCCGGTTGAAGAGCTTCAGGTATTCATATACCCGTTCAAATGTTTCATGAGTAATAAACCCGAAATCAAAGTCCTCTATCAACTCTTCAAAAAGAGTATTCACGAGAAACTCCAGCCGGAAGGTGAGCCCCAGCGCATCGAATTTTGCCTCACTGTAGCTGCCGTACATGGAAGGTATGTCTGCGGCGATATGACGTTTCCGATAGATATCCTCGCGTATATCAAATGCTACGGGCGACAGTATGATATCCTTCAACTGCTGGAGGTAATCCAGCAGCCCGGCGATCTTCTTGAAGGTGTCGTTTAAGGAGAGTATATCTGTCAGTCCGTCGAATTTAAATGGAACGCTCGATTGCGCGTGGGCTATGTAGTCCTTTATCTTGCAGTTGCCGATACAGTATTTCTGGTTCAGGAGTCTATAAAAATTCACGGCCAGTCCGACCCTCTCAATATCGGGCCTGTATTCTTCAGGAAATTCGCCGGAGAATTCCGCCACGTAGTCAGCCCCAAGCGACAGGAGGTCGGAGATCCCGATAAGGCCCCTGGCTTGAAAAATGCGGTTTATTATCTTATTGACGCCATCGATGTAAGGGCCACCCGTTTCAATCTGGTCGTATAGGTTCCGAGGCAGATAGGGTCTCAGCCGTTCTTTGGATTTAGTCTTCCAGAAATCCAGGGTGGCTTCAATAAGCGGTACGATCTTGTTTGAACTCTCCACATGACTCACTTTTCTCAGGAAATGAATCAGGACATCCTTGCGCTTGCATATCTCGTCGATCTCCGTAGAGATGTCCCTCAGCAGTCCCTCAGCCCCTATTTCGTTGAAGTAAGCCGGGAACAGCCGCATGAGCTGTTTTGAAAGATTATACACCGGCCGGATGTCACTGTTTAAGAAACCGGTGATATCCCTCGGGAATAAATCGGTATCCTTAATGAGAACACCGCTGATTGAAAGATGGACATTAAGAGAAGAGAGAAGTTTCTTGGACCACTTCGGGTTCAGCTTAATCAATTCCATCCAGATGCGGATATTCTGGATATGTGCAAGATTGCTCTGGATCTGCCAGTCATTGCTTACTCCCGTAAAGTCGGGCGTCTGAAACCCCAGCCGGATAACCTGTTCGTTGAAAAAATGGACCAGGTCGCTTTCATCGGTCTTATATACGCCCATCCCCATGTTCAAAACAGACTTAAGCACCGTATCCGGAAATTTGTCTGAGCTCTGCTTCAGAATACCGAAGGTCTTTTGAATCAACAGTTGCACATGTTGAATGTCTTCATGATAGATCAGCCAGGCTATAGTACGGTTGATCTCTTTGAGCGTTTCCTCGCGAACGTTTGATAACCCGGCGATGTTCATCGTATGAAAAAGAAAGATCATTTTGTAATGGTGTTTAAGTTTTTCATCATGAATTGCGTTAAATATCCTCTCTGGCAGGTCCTGATAGACGCTGACGAACTTCCCGTACCCCGGCAGTTCCAGAAGTTTCTTCAGGGTGTCGGGAGAACCGTTATCATTCCTGCTGACTATGTCCAAAAGGCGTGTCTGACAGGTCTTTATCTGCACGTGAGAGAGAAATTCGAAGAGGCCGGATATTTCAGCAGGAATAGTGTCGTGGATTTCGCTAGAGAACCATTCACCGGGATCACTCTCAGAGAGCCAGTAGGAAAAAGTATATTGAAAATAATTAATCAAGACGGAATTAACGCTCCGGAAGTCTGTCTCCATGGGTGCATTCCGAAGAAAACTCTCGGCAAGCCTGTTCAACTGATAATAGCTCCCGGCGATAAGAGAAAATATCTCAGGGGGGAATCGTGTTACCCGGTCAAAACCATAATCGATTGCGGGCAGGAATCGTTTCAGTTCTTCCCCGGACTCCTCGATACATTTCTGGAGGAGGAGAAAGAGGGCATTAAAGGCGTCTGCTTTAACGTCTGTTTCTTTGGCCTTCTCGATGGCCTCAAGCGCGATTTCAATATAGAGTTTGACTGCATCAGGACCCTTAGGTTCAGTTCTTAAATCGTAGAAATAACCGAGGGAAAAAGTCCTTGCCTCATGCACGATGAATTGCCAGTTTTTGAAAGGATGGCAAATCTCTTTCAAAAAAATATCCAACGCTTTTTGCAGGCCGAAATACTTGGACATTACTTCCTGTATGACGCGATATTTGGGATCAATGTCAACGTCGACACGGTAATCGGCCAAATTTACCTGAAGGGCTTTGGATAATATCGGTTTCACATCCATGCTTTATTTTATCATGATCCTGTCTCATCCTTAATCATATTTATTTGAAGTTCCTGAGTTTCAACCTAACTCGAATATGCTCTATTTTCCTCATTAAACAATAACTTGGCTTGGAGCTACTTATTCGGGCAGGCATAAATAAGAACGAGAGCTTATACTAAAAAGAGTTTTGTTGAAAGGGACGCGTGAAGAACACCGCCCCCTTCGAGAAGCAACTCGCAGGTCATTCTTGCTGCCGCTTTGAGGTGATATCTCGTCGGCCGATGCTTCGGTTTATCCCGGCAGCTTGGCTGCGAGGACTTCTGCCTTTTCGATAACAGGCGGCTGCGCCAGCAGTTCGGAGGCCTTTGCCATCAGCGCAGCGGCAACACGGCCGGAGAGGTGGGCCTGACGGCCGGCCTCGTCGGGGAAGGCATCGAAGATACCGAAGGTCGACGGCCCGAGGCGGAGCGCAAACCAGGCGATCGTGCCGGGCTCCTCCATGACCACCGCAAGACCCCCGCGAAGAAAGTCCTCCACTTCAGCCTCCTTTCCTGGTTTTGCATCCAGTCTGACAAACAGTGCTGTCTTAACCATGACTTCCTCCTTTGTTTATCATGAACCGTTGCGAGTGCCGGAATGAACATATGCCTTAAACGCGGCCCTGTTCATACCTGTACTCGTTAAGGAAAGATTAGCACGGAAATATGCCCTTGCCTATCCAGAGTCTTTTTCAGCCCCCGGGTAACAAAAAGGGGCTGTCCATGACAGCCCCTTTAGTGCTTTTTTTAATTACAGAAGAATTCTATCCTCTGGACTTTTGTCTCCTGAAGTAATAAAGTGAGCCAAGTCCTGATAGAATAACAAATATGATCATGCCCCATTGGCCCATAGCCGGTATCGATACCGGCTTAGGTGGCTCGACACTGAAATTGGCCACCCGCGACTTGTCAGTTACGCTCATGCAGGCCAGGGCATTGGGATTTGTCAGGTTCGCGAGTTCGGCGGACTTCGCCGCGGCAGCCGCCTTTGAGGGCTGGCCTGTCGCAAAATTCATGATGATCTTGGTCTCGCCGGGTGCAAGAGTGAAGGTGTATCCCCAGTAAGGGCGGTCACTGCCGTTGGCGAAATGAATGCCGGCAAGTCCCACAGAGGCGCCGGTGCTCTGGAGCACATGTCCAAGGCGTGGATCAGTTGATGTGGTGGCGGGACTTACAAAGTTCTGCATAGTGGTGACCCATGTGTCGGTGACTTCAGCGGTATTATTGCCGCTTGAGGTGCCGGTAATGATCGTATTGGAGTCGGACCCCAGGTTATTAGCCGTAATAAGCGTGACCGTCTGGGGCGTGACGCCGGTGTTTGTTACTATGTTCTGCCAGCGGGCAAAGGAGTCGTTGTCCGGCACAAAGACCTTCCTCGATACGGTGAGGTTCCCGATCGTCTGCGGGTTGAATATGATCTGCCGGTTATTGGCGCATGTCTGATCAACAGTCGATGCGCCATTTTTGTTGTAGAAGATAAAATTGGCGTTGCCGGTGGCACATTGCGCTACTGTGTTGTTGAGGCTGAGACAGATTGTGTTGTAGCCGTCAAAGGCATCGTTCAGCGTTGCGGATACATGCCCTCCGTTCGCTGTGGTTGCGGACACCGGAGCTACATACGATGCCTCCATCATGGCGCCTGAAGCCGACGATGTGGTATTGAAAGTAATGTTGTCGTTAATGAACCACTTCAGGCCTGATCCGTCGATGAGCGTTTTCGATCCCGTTGCCTTAGGTGGAATGCCCACATTCCCTCCCTGGTCCTTCATCTGTTTGGCGTAGGACTTCCTGTCGGTGAGCGAAACATCAGCAAACGCACTGGTTGCGATTACCAAGGCCAGCACCATAAAGACACCGAATCCGGGGACCATTCCGGCAAGTCTCAGTCTGATGTTACTTCCCCCTTTTACGAGATACTCTAATCTCACAAATAAGCCCTCCTTTTCAAGGATATTTAGGAATTTTAGCTTCTCAGTAATTTTAGAAATTCTATGCTAAACAGCTGCTCCTGTCAAGTACTCTTTTGGTCTCTTTTGCCTCTTTTCTGCTATAGTTTTGCTATAGTATAAAATGGATTTAATGAATTCCCCGCAGGCCGAACAAGTACTGTTGCGCAAAAGGTTCTTCTCCCGGGGCCTGCTCTTTTTCACCGCCTCCATGTTTTTTTTCCTGATTGCTGTTTTTTTTGTAAAACTGCCTCCAATGGCCCATCCAAACGTCCTCCTGATCACAATCGACACGCTCAGGGCAGATCGTCTGGGCTGTTACGGCTTCCCTTTTGCGAGGACTCCGAACATCGATGCCGTTGCGCGGGAAGGGGTCCGTTACAGCGATGCTATTGCCGTCGCGCCTATCACCCTGCCTTCCCATACATCGATACTCACCGGCATGAACCCTCCTGCACACGGTGTTCGCGACAATGGGACCTACCGGGTCGGCGACGATACCGTGACCCTGGCAGACCGCCTGAAGTCGGCAGGATACACTACGCACGCCTTTGTATCGGCGGCCGTATTGAACCGCAGGTACAACCTCTCCAAGGGGTTCGAGGACTACGACGACAACCTATGGGGTGAAGACAATCCGAAGTTGTTCATGATCCGCGAACGGCGGGCGAACAAGACTATCGACAGTGTTCTCACCTGGTTTGGCCGCTGGCGCTCCTCCAGGGACCGCAAGCCCTTTTTCACCTGGGTGCATCTCTTCGACCCTCACCAGCCCTACCGACCGCCCTCCTGGGCGCGTGCCTTGACGCCCTCCCCCTACGATGGGGAGATTGCCTTCGCAGACCGGGAGCTTGGCAGGCTGTTCAGCGCATTGCGCCAAAGCGGGGTCATGGACAACACTATCGTCGTTATCACGGCAGACCATGGAGAGAGTCTCGGCGACCACAATGAAAAGACGCATGCGATCTTTATCTATGACGCCACGGTCCATGTCCCGCTGATCATCCGTTTTCCACGCCTCCTGCCGACAGGGTCGGTGTACCGCGGACCGGTGCGCTCGATCGACATCGTGCCGACGCTGCTGTCGATCCTTGGGGTCAAAGGGGCCGAAGAGACCCAAGGGGTCAACCTGGTGCCGGCCACACTCGGGAAGATACGGCCTCCCGACCTTCCCCAGTACTCGGAGTCGCGCCTTTCCGAGCTCGGATTCGGCATGGCCCCTCTTTACGGTCTGCGCAAGGGTGGTCATAAATGGATCAGGGCGCCGAAGCCGGAGGTATACGACCTCAAGGCTGACCCGCAGGAGCTTGTCAATATATACGACGGGAACAAGACGCTGGCCGCGGAGCTCGACGAAGAACTCGGACGCATCATGGAGAAGGGATACAAGGGGCCGGTGTCAGACGCCGACAACCCCATGAACCGTGAGACCCTCGATATGCTCCAGAGCCTGGGGTATCTCGCCTCTTCGGAAGAACGCCGGAGCATGTCCGGGATGGACCCAAAGGATGGGATCGCCATTTACAACCAGCTTGAGGAGGCGCGTCATCTGGCCCAGCATGACCGGCTGGAGGAATCGGAGGCGCAATTAAACGATATCCTTCGGTCTCTCCCAAAGCATGTTTCGGCGAGGAACATTTTAGGCTTTGTCCTGATGAAGCAGAACCGGCCGGCGGAGGCGCGTAGTCATTACCTTCAGTCGCTCAGGGACGATCCCAAGCAGGCCCGTGTTCATGTGATGCTCGGGTATCTCGCCCTTTCAGAAGGCAACTTCGCGGAGGCCGAGCGGCGCATGCGGGAAGCGCTTGCAATATCGCCGCAATTTGTCGAGGCGGCAAGCGGCATGGGTTTTATAGAGGACATTCAGGGGAATGCGGCATCCGCTCTCAGCTGGTATGAAAAGGCCATCGCCATGGACCCGTACTACCCCCTAGTGTACCGGCGGATCGCTGATTTCCATTACGATCGGAAAGATTTCAGCAAGGCGCTCCGCTACTATGAGAAAAGCCTAGAGCGTCTGCCCGGCGATTTCAGGTCCCTGATCCAGGCCGGCAACAGCGCTCGCCGGCTGAGCGATATGCAGAAGGGCAGACAGTATTATGAAAGGTCCGCCAAACTCCGGCCTGACTCGTGGATCCCGCTTTACAACATGGCATGTCTGAAATCACTCAACGGAGATGTAGACGGCGCCCTTGTTGAGCTGCGCGAGGCTGTCGGCAAAGGCCTCCCTTCAAAGGACCTGCTGAGGACGGACGGCGATCTTAAGAATGTTCGCAATAACCGCGGGTTCGGCGCAATTGTTGCGGCGGTCCGCCCAGGCGGCGGGGATGACCCCGAATAACCCTTACATATAGCCGAGCGACCGAAGCCTGTCCATGAGTTGTTCTTTCTCCTGCCCCCTGCCTGCGCGCTCAGGCGACGCTTCCAGGTCCTGCTCCCAGGCAGGCAGATCGGATGTCCTGAGCGTATTATATCGCGCTCCAAGAGACCGATACCCCAGTGCATAAAGCCCGCAGTAGGGGATTTCATTCCCTAAAATAGCGTCCCAGACATCACGCTCGGTAAAGTGGAGAATAGGGTGTACGCGCATATGCGGCGGCTCGTTATCCGGCCTATCGCTGAAATAACTCTCCTGACCGCGCGCCGACTGCTCGTCGCGTCTGATCGCCGTGGCAAGGGCCTTCAGCCCGTGCTCCCGGATGAACATATTCATTGCGCAGGTTTTCAGCAGATGGTTTCCGGCCAGGCTTTCGGGTTCAAAGGGAAAGGTGTCCCCGGTGTAGCCGATCCTCAGGAGTTCGGCCCTGTTTTGCTCGTTGAGACTCGATACCACAATGGTATCACCTATCCCATGCGCCCTGGAGATGACATCGGTATTTCTTGCTTCAACAAGCTCGATATCCCATGCAGCAGTAACCGTTCCCATGAAAGTCCTGATCTCCTCAAAAACGTCGCCCTCGTCGATCATCATGCATTTTGGAAGGCGCATCCCCCTCTCGCCGCATACGAGCCTGAATAGCCAGAGCACCAGTGTGCTGTCCTTGTGGCCGGTCCACGCTATTGCCATCTTCTCGCTGCCGAACCGGTCAAACGCCTCGGTGATTATCTCCTTCGATTTTTCAATCTTCTGCGCCAGCGTCATTTTTTACTATAGAGAATGTTTGTGAATCATGTCAATCGCGTTTGGTATGAATCACGGACGCATCCTGAAAAAAGCAAGCCGCGTAATATCTATATCCACCTGCCCAGAGGGCCTGATTGACAACCCCATCTCTAAACAATTATTATGAAAACACATTGAAAACAATGACGAAGGGAACATCAACGACTTGCCTGGTTTTAGTTGCGTCAGGATTGTTTTTGTCCGCCACTGCCTATGCGTATGTCGACCCTTATACCGGCGGAATGATTACAAGTTCTCTCTCAACCATCCTCGCGGCTGCATTGGGTTTCATGAGCGCAGGCCTCGTTCTCTTCAGAGGCTTTCTCGGCCGCCTGCTTGGCAATAAGTTCGCTCGCTATCTGATCTTCGCGGCACTGGCATGTCTCGCCGTGTCGGGAATATATGTATTCGTACATTCCTGATGTATCGCGTTGCCGGTCGGCGCTGAGGACGGTTTCCACGGCATATTGCTATGATCGATAGACGGGATTTCTTGAAGTTTGCGGCCGTCGCTCCTTTGCTCCTGTCAGCAGGCTGCGGCAGGAATAATAACACGCACGGAGTTCGCATGAATAAACGCCTTATTATCCTGGGTATCGACGGCATGGACCCGGACCTGGTCAATCTTTTCATGAAGGACGGCTCGCTCCCGAATATCGCAGGCCTTGCCGCCAGGGGAACAATGTCGCGTTTCCCTACAATCGTCCCGCCCCAGAGCCCCTCGGTCTGGACCACGCTGTCAAGCGGAGTATATCCGGAGCGGCACGGGGTCTTTGATTTCATTCAGCGAAAGGCCGGCAGCTATCTTCCGTACCTGAGCATCAACAGCATGAATCAAAAAAGCGGCAAGTTCGAAAACCCGAACCGTGCCGTGCCATTCTGGAGAGTCACATCGAAGGCGGGCATTCCCACTTCCGTGTACCGGTGGCCTGCTTCCTTTCCCCCTGAAGAGATCAACGGCGAAATGCTCTCCGGTCTCGGCACGCCGGATGTCAAGGGGTTCCTTGGCGTCTATACTTACTATACCGACGAGGACTTGCCGGTCCCTTCCGATGCCAGAAAAAACGTCCGGCGAATCACATTCTCCGGGGATAAGGCAACGACCGTTTTGGAGGGCCCCCTTGCGGAAAGAAACAAGGCCTTTGAAAAGGAACTTATTATTCAGAAGACCGTCGACGGCGTTTCGATCGGCATCGATGGGAACACACTGCGGCTGAAAGCGGACGAGTGGTCTTCACTGCTGACCGTATCGTTCAGGAAGGGGCTCCTCGGCGGCCTCTCCGGAGTCTGCAAGTTCCACCTGATGAGCGTAAATCCTTTCCGTCTTTATGCGACGCCCGTGCAGCTCGATCCCTCGAATCCGATTGTGCCGTTTACTCATCCGAAGGGCCTGTCGTCCTCAATCGCAAAGGCAATAGGCCCGTTCCAGACGCTCGGCATGCCTGAGGACACGTCCGCTCTCAACAAAAAACATTTGGACATGGGAGGCTTCAACTCTCTTTGCGCTTCCATCGACAAAGAACGCGAGGCGATGTTCAGGGAGGCTTTGAAGCGCTTCCGCGGCGGCGTGCTAGCCTTTGTCTTTGACACCTCCGACCGTCTGCAGCATATCCATTTCCGGAAAGGCGGCCCGAATACTGAAATCAGGCAACACTACGCGAAGATGGACCGGCTGATCGGCGAAGTCGTAAAAATGCTTTCGCCTGAAGACAGCCTCATTATCCTGTCAGACCACGGTATCACGAGCTATGATTACGACTTTCACCTCAACACCTTTTTAGTGCAGAAGGGATTTATGCATCTCACATCAGAGCCCGGAGAAACGAATAAGGGTGAACTCTTCAGCCTGGTGGATTGGACGAGGACAAAGGCCTATGCGCTCGGATTTTCCGGCATATACATAAATATGCAGGGAAGGGAACCGCACGGGACTGTAGCGCGTTCCGAGAAGGAAAAAGTCGCGGCCGAACTCAGGGACGCCCTCCTCGGTTTTGCGCCCGCCGGATTCAGGAAGCCCGTAATCGCTGTTTACCCCACATCAGTCAAAGACGATCCCCTTGCTCCGGACCTCATTATAGGCATGAACGAGGGGTTCAGGGTTTCATCCAACACGGCAATAGGGGGCGTATCGAAAGATGTGTTAACGCCAAACAACCTCCCGTGGTGCGCGGACCACATCGTCGACAGATCACTCGTGGACGGCCTTCTCATTACAAACAGGAGGGTAACAAAGGCGCCTCTCATGGTCGATCTCGCCCCGACCGTAACGTCCTTCTTCGGCGTATCACCGGACCCATCCTGGGAAGGCAAAACTTTTTTCTAAGCCTTCAGCTCCTCGATCGGCGACACCTTCTCTCCTCGCCAAAGTTCCCCTCATATCAATCCCTCTCTTACAGCGCTTTGTCTTCCCCGATACGCTGAAGCTTCAGCAAATTTGTCTTCCCGGAGCCAAGAAGCGGGGCGCTCGCGGTAATCACAACCCTCTCCCCCTTTTTCACCAGGTCTTCTTCGATAAGCAACCTCTCGACTTCCCTTATCATTTTGTCAGTGCCGGTGGGAGGAGGCATCAATTTCGGCTGTACTCCCCAGTAGAGGCACATTCTGTTCAGGGTGCGGGCCGCCGGAGTAAAGGCGATTATTGGGACCCGCGGTCTGAATTTCGAGACCAGTCTTGCGGTAAATCCCGAGTCCGTACAGGCAACGACAAAGCGTGCACGGATGTCTTCGGCCGCCCTGCAGGCTGCATCCGCAATCGCACCTGAGAACAGTGCATTCTCGAACGTTGCCGCCGTCTCCGGTATAGCGCCGGATGAAGCAGACCGGACCTCTGGAAAGCCGAATGCGGAAGATTGGGCGGGCGACTCTCTCTCCGTGTACTTGATTATCTTGCTCATCATCACCAGGGCCTCTACAGGATATTTGCCGGAGGCAGTTTCGGCCGATAGCATCAGGGCATCAGAGCCGTCAATGACCGCATTAGCCACGTCAGTGGCCTCTGCCCTTGTCGGGCTGCTATGTTCTGTCATGGATTCAAGCATCTGTGTCGCCGTGATAACGAGCTTCCCTCTTCTATTTGAAAGCGAGATCAACTTCTTCTGTATAAGAGGGATTTCCTCTGCAGGCAGGTCAAGACCGAGGTCACCCCTTGCGATCATGATGCCGTCCACCTTATCGAGGATTTCTTCTATATTGGCGAGGGCCTCGGCCCTTTCAATCTTTGCTATAAGAGGGATCCGTTTTTTCCTTTTTCTGAACCAGTGTTCGACACGCTCGATGTCTTCGGCGGACCTCACAAAGGAGAGGGCTACATAATCCACATTCATGGCAAGTCCAAAGTCGAGGTCGGTAGAATCCTTTTTAGTAAAGGAAGGAGCCTCTGTGCTGCACGGCAGATTAACGCCCTTCCTGTCTTTCAGGACCCCGCTTTCCACAACTGCCGTTTTCAGCGAATCCCCGCTCTTTGACCTCACCTCGAGCTGGATCAGCCCGTCGTCAAGAGAAATCATGTCGCCCTTTCGGGCGTTTTTTACAAAGTCGCCGCAGTTTATATAGATTTTTGTACGGTCTCCTATACCCTTGCCGGGCATAAGGGTGACCTTGCTTCCCTTCTCAAGAAATACTGACCCTCCCGTTACCATGCCTGTCCTTATCTTAATCCCCTGGAGGTCCTGCAGTATCGCAACCGGTCTCTTATATTGGGCCGAGCCGTCCCTGACCAATCCGATTGCCTTCCTGTGGCCTGCGTGGTCGCCGTGAGAAAAATTCAGCCGCGCCACATCCATGCCTTTTCTTATGAGAGAAAAGAGGACGGAGGGACCAACAGATGCGGGTCCCAGCGTGCAGATTATTTTTGCCTTTCTTTCAGCCATAGCAAAGTACCTTATCCATTGATTAGTTTAGCTGATTTCCTTCTGATCTATCCATCCTTCGCCGCCCGAAGGCGGGTTTCATCACAGCAGATAATTTTATCTCTCATTCCGCACTTGACGTTTCTCAATGTATTCACTGCCCAGCTCTAAGACCTCGATTTTTTTGCTTCGGGTAAATTTTTTTAAATGATACTCAAGACTTCTCGCTTCTCCGGCATTTTTGCATTGTATGGTTTTAATCAGCTCAAAGGGCCTCCATGATCTTACGAATTTGCTGCCCCTTCCCCGCTCATGTTCTTTAAGGCGTCTCTCAAGATCATTTGTCACACCTATATAAAAATAATTATTGCTGCATTTAAGCACGTAGACGCACCAGCTTTCATTGTGCGCTTTATCCGCAAAGTCTTTTGCCGCGTCCGCGAACTCATCTGTCCAGAGCCTTAACGCTTTTCTCACTTCCTTGTCTACAAATGAAAAAATACGGTGAGCGCTGTCGTTGAGGCGGTTCCGGGAATGACCTTTCACCTTGATGACCTCAAAACCTAATTCGTCGTAGAACGCGTAAAATGCGCGATAGAGAGTCGAGTTCCTTAAGGGTCTTGACCTCTTAGAAAGGAAGTCGCCGGCAAGCAGGCCGCGTCTTCTTTTCAAGAGACCTGAAACGCACTGGGAATCCGAATATAGATATAGTTTCCCGGGTCCGGGAATCTTTGGTCCGTTTCGATACTCTTCCAGGGCCCATAAGACTGTTTGGACTTCGAGTTTTGTCGAAGAAGTGTCTACAAATCTTCGCACCTTTACCCGGCCGGTTAATTCGGATTTTTCAATAAGTAATGAAGCGGGAACCACAAGATATGCGCCCACACCGAGCTTACGCCCTGGATTCAGACTCACATCGCTAAAGAGAGCTATATCGTTCATAAATCGGTTTACTATTTTACACCCAGTGACTTACAGAAGGGGATAGAATTCATGACCGTCATATCCCCCGGCGACCCGAAGATCACCAGGGGATATTCTAAGGGTGACAGGGCCGTCCTTTATGTTGAGGGCGTTCTTGAAGGGGAAAAGCAGTATGGAACAGTGGAGTTTGCAAGGGAGGGAAAGACTTGGTATATAGAAAAAGAAAACTGGAGCAATACACCTCCTAAAAAATAACGTGCTGCCTGTAGCGGACCGTCCACGGCCTCTAAGGGATAAGGCCTTTTTATGGCAGCCGTTGACACGAACATTTCTATCGGGTATATTCCCTTTATCCTTTCGACTTGGAGGCATTAATGAAACGTGCAACAGTTTTCGTCATATTCATCATCTTGGCTTTCTCCGGGGCAGCTTTCGCGCTAGGCAAACCCGACTTCTCCGGCACATGGACCCTGGACATGGCCAAAAGCGATATGGGGCAGGCTCGCCCTAGTTCTATGGCAGCGAAAGTTACCATAGTGATCAAACAGACCCCTGCTGTCCTTACCACCACACGCAAGGTAGGCGAACACTCCGATACTGCCATCGAAAAGCTTGATGGCAGCGAGAGTATCAACAAGTCCCCAAGCGGGCAAGACATCAAGAGCACCAATCGATGGGAGGGCTCGACCCTTATCACAAAGAGCGTAATGTCGACGGGACAAGGGACCGTAGAGTCGACCTTTGTCAGGACCCTCAGTACAGACGGCAAGGTGATGACGATAGACACGACCATGAAGACACCTAACGGCATCAATAAGAAGAGGCTAATCTACAATAAGCAGTAGCGGGAGCGCCGTGCGGCGGAGCCGGACATTTGCTTCGTTGGGGGCGCTAAAGAGACTCTTGTCCTGACACAGAAGGGGAAGCCTTGTCTTTAACGGACATGCCGTAATATCATTGTTTCCTGTTGATCTTTCTTCTGCCGAATCGTATGATATTTTTGAATATGTGGAAATGGGACAGGTATTATGGCGGGTAAAAGACGACACAAGAGAGTTATTAAGCGTCTTGATACTAGGTTTTCCGCGGAGGGTTCAAGCTTCCATGGCACGTCCAGCAACCTCTCCGAGAGCGGCCTCTTTCTAAGAACAATAAAACCCCTGCCTCCTGACACTCAGGTCGATGTGAGCATTCAACTGTCTGATACTATGGTCTCAAAACTGAAGGGCACGGTCCGCTGGGTCATAAAGTCTGCGCACAGTACCGGGAAGTCGGGGATGGGGATCGAGATCAGTGAGAATGATCGCCATTATGTCAATTTCCTCAACACTTTTTTACCCCCCGAGGAACGGATACGTTATACAGAACACAAAAAGGCTGTGCCGGCGCCTCCTGCTGCAAAGATCGAACACGCTGCCCGGCGGGGGAGCGGACCTGTTCCCCGTCCGAAAAGCCCACCCGCAGCCGCCCGGAAGAGTGACCACGAAACAGAAGACAACGAGATCGATTCATTGATCTCCTCGCTATTTTCGAAACGCGAGAAAAAACAGGGTGAGCAGTAGGGGCACGTTGCAACGTTCCCCTACCAGACAAAGATGCAATACATAAAGACATACACCGTCACAGATAATTGACACGAACGATCATCTATCTATGAGGGGCCCTTACCCTGCACTTTTAGAAACAAGGGGAAGTAAAGAGAAAATGCAAACAGGATTATTCTAAACCAGGGGAAGCTATGGAAGCGGCAACAGCAGGTGTAACTCCGGGTTTTGTTCTTTCAGGACTGATCGTTGGAGTAGTCTTCGGTTTTATACTCCAGCGAGGACAGTTTTGCATGAACTCTGCCTTCAGAGACACGATTTTTATGAAGGATTTTACCATGCTCCGGGCCTATTTGATCGCCCTTGTAATTATGGTCGTCGGTGCAAATATCCTTGAAGACATGGGAACGATTATTCTCAAAAGGCAGACATTTTACCCTCTTGCCAACGTCATCGGAGGGTATATTTTCGGCCTGGGGATGGTCCTGGCGGAGGGATGCGGAAGCGGCATAATCTACAGGACAGGAGAAGGCCTGCTTTCTGCATGGGTTGCGGTCTTCTGTTTTGCTGTAAGCATAGGAGCAACAACAGACGGTATTCTTAACCCCTTTTTGATGTTCTTGAAAAATGAAAATGTAAGTCTTTCTCTGTCAGGCAAACCGAATGCCGCATTGTGGGAGTTAATTGGAGACGGCCCTGCAATCAAATGGTCTGTAATTACTGTGTTATCGTGTATGCTTTCATTTTTTATCCTTCGTGGCAGGCCGTTCACCGTAAGGAAACGGGAGGGCCTTTCCTGGCCGCTCACAGGCGTTCTTGTGGGTGTTATGGGAGTAGTCGCCTTCTGGGCTTCCGGGTTCTGGGGCGGAGGATTCGCAAGGGGCCTGGGTTTTACAACCCCCACGGGTGAGCTTTTCTTTACGGTGCTCACAGGCAATGCCCAATCGAGATTCTTCCCCATGTTCAACCTGGGGCCATTCCGGACGACATGGGCAGTTTTTTATATTATCGGTGTGCCGTTGGGATCATATGTCAGCGCAAAAGCGTTAAAGAAGTTTAAGTGGAGGGTCCCCGGTGCGAGGCAGCTTGTTACGATCATGGCCGGCGGCAGTATGATGGGTTTTGGAGCTGTTCTTGCGGGTGGATGTAATGTAGGACAGGCTCTCACCGGATTCGCCACTCTTTCTGTGGGAAGTATCGTTGCCACAGTTGCGATAATCGCCGGCAACTGGACAATGGTCTATTTCGAATTCATAAAACCTGCAAGACTGAAATAATCATATCGGGAGATAACGAACTCAACGTATTCCTGCTTCTTCGAAATATCTGAGGAACTGGCCGAGGCAAATCCGCTCTTCTCGGCGGCCCCTCAATGAACGAGAATAGTATGTCCTGCCTTCTTTCGCAAAAAATATGAATTAGCAGTGCTAATAGAGCAGATACTTCGCCCGCAAACTCATAAACTCTTCAAGCGTATTCCTCCATTGGGGCGCGATCGTCTCAGAAGTCCGGCCGTCCCTGATGGCCTGTAGAACTCCGCGTGACCCGATAAGACCCAGCGTCTTATCGATCTGAAAATCGCGGGGGTAACGCGTATAGAGCGCTCCCGCAACCTCAATTCCCATGGCCCCCGCGTCAAGCGCCGTCCTGTCCGGCAGGGTTATCCGCACCCCGTGACAGACTTTATCCATATAGATGTCACTCTTTGGTACAAAATCAGTAGGCGTGAAATGTACGCCCCTGATATTTCTGCTGTTCAGGGCCGCTGCGAGTTCTTCAGCATTGATCCACGGGGCGCCGAGAAGTTCGAAGGGCGTATCAGTCCCGCGCCCCACGCTCACGTTGGCGCCCTCGACCATCGCCACTCCCGGGTAAAGGATGGCCTCAGTGAGGCTGCGCAGGTTTGGGGAAAGACTGATCCACAGAAGGCCGGTCTCGTCGAACCACTCGGTGCGCGTATACCCCGACATTTTGATAACGTGCAGTTTCACTCCGATCCTGTTTTCCGCGTTGAACATCCCGGCAAGTTCCCCTACCGTCATTCCGTGCCGCACGGGCAATGGGAAATAACCGGTAAAAGACTTTAACTCTTTGTCCATGACAGGTCCCTGCACCAGGGAGGCGTTAATGGGGTCGGGCCTGTCCAAAACATAAAATGCGATCCCTTTCTTCGCGGCTGCTTCCATCGCATACCCCATAGTCGAGATATACGTATAGAAGCGGACGCCCGCGTCCTGGATGTCGAAGACCAGTGCATCCAGACCCTTAAGCATTTCCTCCGTCGGTTTTCTCACTTTGCCGTAAAGACTGAATACAGGCAGACCGCTAGCGGGCTCCACAGCAGATGCCACCCACGAGTCATCCTTGCCGGACAGGCCGTGTTCAGGACTGAAGACGGCTGTCAGTTTCACGCCGGGCGCGTTGCGGAGCAGGTCGATGGTACTTCGTCCGGAGGAATCGCGTCCCGTATGGTTCGTGATGAGTCCCACACGCAGGCCTTTGAGGGGCAGAAAATGTTCGGCAGACAGGACATCGATCCCAGTCAGCACTTTTTCGCGCAAACCCTGCGCCCGGTGTCTCTTTATGCGCTCATAACAGCTTACCAGCGAGGGCCTCCTGTGCAGGACCTGTTCGTCCGAAACCGGCCCGAGCGCATCGGCAACGGTCTTCTTGATCTGCGCCCGCAATTCCTTTATGTCGCCCTTGCCGTCGGGATATACGCGGTTTGTAAGAACAATTATATAGGTGTCTGAAACCGGATCAATCCACAACGCGGTCCCTGTATAGCCCAGATGTCCATAAGCGCCCGCAGGGAACAATTCCTCCCGATTAGAGGCAAAAGGTGCTTCCACATCCCAACCAAACCCCCGAAGATTCTTTTTGCCCGCAGGAGTCTGTGTCGCCGTCATGGTGTCGACAGTCTCAGGGGTGAGGATCTGCGTATTGCCGTGTTTCCCTCCGTTAAGGAGCGTTTGTGCAAAAATGGATAGGTCATCGGCTGTTGAAAAAAGCCCGGCATGTCCGGCCACACCGCCCATTTTGTAACACGAAGGGTCATGCGCCCATCCGCAGGGAGGCCCCTCGATGCAATTCCGGGTGGGGGCAATGCGGTCATGCAGGGAGCCCGACGGTCTGAAGACGGTGTCTTTCATTCCCAACGGTTTAAAAATTTTTTCGGCGCAATATTCATCGAGCGGCCGGCCCGAGACACGTCGGACAAGCTCGCCCAGGACTTCAAAATTTATGTCGCTGTATATAAACCCTGCTCCCGGAGAAAGTTCAGGCCTCTCCGCGATGATTTTTTTCATGGCATCTTTATACCCCGACCACCTCGGTCTGAAACTCAGGTCAGGGCGCAGCCCGGAGTAATGGGTGAGGAGTTGCCGCACCGTTATATGTGCCTTGCCGTTTTTCCTAAACGCAGGCCAGTAGCGGGCAACAGGGGCCTCGATATCCAGCTTTCTTTTTTCCGCCAGCTGCATGATCGCGGTGGTTGTGGCGACGACCTTTGTGACCGAGGCCATATCAAATATGGTGTCCTCCGTCATCGGCACCTGCTCCGGCTCAAGAGAGCGGAAACCGAAGGCCCGCCGATACACAACTTCCCCATGATTACCGATAAGGACAACTGCTCCAGGTGTCTTGCCGTCCCTCATGGCCTTTTCAACGATATCGGCTATGGGTGCCAATTGGTCGGCGCGCAACCTTTGAAACGGATAGCGAGCGCATTCCCCGTTGCTTGCTGCGGGGTTAGCGAGCGAATATGATAAAGAAGATATCCTTGCGTTAAGATACCCTGCGGTCTTGCCGCAGGGTTCTTCACTTGAGTCTGCTTGAGCCTGTGTCGGGGCTGTGAAAGTAACGACCAGCCCATAGAGAAAGCAGAGCGCTGCCAGAACGGAACACGTCATTTCCAGTGCGGCAATTCCCTTTGTCTCAGATTGTCGGGCCATCCTGCCTTGTAGTATTGTTCGAAACCCGCTCTTTTTTCAACCCATCGGACTTGTAGATATTTCTCGGATTCCAGAGCATCCACCCGCCGGAGCCGAACTCATCAGCAGCCTTTATCTGGCTCCTTATCTCAGGCCCTGAGAAATGCCTCCTGTCGAATGCGTAATCCTTGAACGCCTGGAGCCAGGGCCTGAAGCGGTTGGCAGGGATATTGGCGCGCTCTCGGGCCCTCTTCAGCGTGAGAGAGACGATCTCGTACGGGTGGGCAACCGGGTTCCTGTATCCCGGTATGCCGAACTGAAACCCTGAGGGGTAGAGCATAAGGGATATGTAATCTACGCAGGAAGCAAGCTGTTCGATCTTCTGTCCGATCTGGGTATCGTTTAGGTTCCACGATACATAACCGAAAATATCAGCGGCCACAAAGACATTATAGGGCGCCAGCCTCCTTTTGGCCTCGCCTAGGAATCCCGATATGTATTTCACCCTGTTTTCTTCCGTGTTGGCAACGGCAAACAGTAAGCCTTTCCTGTCTGGAAAACGTACATAGTCGAACTGTATCTCGTCGAAGCCGTTTTGTGCCGCCTCCACAGCGATATTGATATTGTAGTCCCATACTTCCTTCCTCGACGGGTCTACCCAGGCAAGGTTTTCCCTGTCGTGAAATATCCTGCCGTCCTGGGTCTTTACGGTCAGATCAGGACGCGCACTGCCCAGGACTTCGTCCTTGAAGACGACGATCCGCGCGACGGTATAAATGCCCTTTTCCCTCAGGGACTGTATCAGGCCCCTTATGTCCTTTATGATAACAAGCCTTTGGGCTCCTATCTCGGATGCAAGGGGGATAGAGCTCTTGTAGGTTATCACTCCCCTGTCGCCCTTTACATCGATGACAAGGGAATTGATTTCGGTCTCCTTCGCCAGGGCCAGGGCCGATTCCCGGAGCGTCCTGCTGCCTATTCCATAGTACGTGAGATATAATGCCTTCGGGACGAACGGTCTAAGATAGATAATGAGACGGTCCCTGGCAGAAGCCGCAGGGAGTGGCAGCTCCGCCCTTGCATAGCCATAGGCCCTGATGCCGATCTTTGCTGCTGCGTTCTTAATCGCAAAAACGCCTTTATTGTCGGTATAGACAACCTCGTTGTTTCCTGTCGCTATCGCCCCTTCAATCGGCTTCCGCGTCAGATAATCCATCACCTTTCCGCCCGCATAATCAGACGCGAATACCGGCGCCGACAAGAATACGAACAATAACATCACATACGGTAAACTACGGAACCCGGCGATTTTCACGGTGCCACCTTGCCTCTCTTGAAGAACATGATTAACCCTTTCTTCCCGGGGGCTGCCCCAGGATCATCTCAAATGCCTTCCCTTTATCTGAATTCTGCATAAGGTAGCGGGGGATCTTCATAACATCGTCCCCGCTGCCCGCGGGCCTTCTCTCTATTGTGAAACCGGCCGTGTATCCCGCGCCCGAAGCATGCCTGATGAGTTCGTCGTCGTAAATTCCGAAAGGCCAGGCCAGCATGTCGATTGTAACACCGAGTTCTTTGCCCAGCCTGTCCTTCGATCTCCTCAACTGCATATCCACGAACTTCTCATATTCGGCGCCCGGCAACCTCCTTTTCTCCTTCTTGAAGTTCGGATGCCAATATGTATGGCCCTGAAGATCGAAGAGGCCGGTCTTCTTGACCTCCCTTAATTCCTCCCACGTCATGGCATAGGAGGCATTGGATATCGCCGAAGGATAGATAAAAAGCGTCACAGGGATGTGATATTTCTTTACCAGCGGCAGCATATCGGTATAGACCGACTTGTGGGCGTCGTCGGCGACGATCACAACAGACCCGGGAGGCGGAGGCGGCCCCTTTCGCAGATAGTAGTCGACAAGCTGTCTGAGAGGTATTACCGTAAACCCCTTTTCCCTGATGTATTCCAGTTGGGATCTGAAAACGGCTGTGGTGACGGTCATGCTGTCGGATACCACCGGCCCAAAGCGGTGATAAAGCAGGATGGGGACACGTTCCTGGCGAAGGTCCTTTTTCTTATCGCTTAATTCGCCATTGGTCAAGGAGGGACAGACGAGGAGAACAACAAGCGTAATAAGAGTCAGAAGACGAGTTGTCATCGCGAAATGTATACCTCTATTTATATATAACCTCACTTTGACATCAAGTTCCGTGATTCCACTCACATTCCTTGACACTTTCCAAGGCTGTGCGACAGTGCACGGTTGAGATGTAGGGGCGAACGGCTGTTCGCCCAAGACAGGGCGATCCGCCGAATCGCCCCTACGGAAGAAACAAAAATCCATGTGAGATAGTCCTTGTCTTTAACAGGCATAGCGTTTTATCATTAATAAATCTTTGCGGGATGGGAACGGATAATGCGAGAACTTCAGCCTTTTCACCTCGATCTCCTCGGCAAACTCTCCGGAGCGAGCAATCAGGTCCAGGCACGCGACCTATGGACCCCGCATGGGTCCTCGACATACTAGACCAGTGCAAAAAGGCAGGAGTTCCGTTCTTCTTCAAGCAGTGGGGAGGGACGAGGAAGAAGAAGGCAGGGCGATTGCTTGAAGGAAGAACATGGGATGAAATTCTTGCTTTTGCCATGCTGTTGAGAAAGCTTCTAGTCGATTCGCTTAAGAGACGCATCGTGTTCAGAGGGGCTTTTGCAGTAGGATCCTTTTATGAGGAGTCGACTACGAACACTATACAAAATCCAAGGCATCCCGGTCTGCAGACCCATGAGTTTACAACTCTGAAAGGTCCCGGGGGAGAAAAGGTTTTTGAGGCATACGCTGAGCAATCCACTCCAGCCGCTTACAGAGTTTTCTGGTATTATGGGCCTGAGAAAAAACCAGATCACCATTGTCGCTATCACACCCCATCCGTAAGAACGATAACGCGCCTTGAAAATGGAGGTCTTCTAACGGGGTTTATTTCCCGATCTTCTCCGTCATTATAAAGTCGTTGGTCTTATTGCTGCCATGACAACTGATACAGGCCTCCACCTTTCCCGACGCAAGCACTTTCCCGTATGGCTCGTACTTCGCCCAGAACCAGTCACCGGCGGAAGGATTATAGCCGTTGATCTTGTACATGACCGTGAGGGCCGCCATTTTTTTCTGGGGCGTGTAATTCTCCTTCACGATAATTGAACTATCGGCCATCTTTCCTTTTTTGTCCCGTGCAGAAAAATATGCATGGTTGTTTACATAGGTAGTCAGGAGTGAGCCGTGAGGCTCTCTGCCCTTGTAGAGCCTGCCCTTTCCCGGCCAAAGTTCCCACTTGTCGTAGGGATTGTCTTTTGTGATATAAGCGTACAACTTTGCGGCATCCGCTGCAGGCAGGGGCACTGTCGTCTCCGCAGGCTTTTCCTCATGGATGGCATAGGCAACAGCAGCAACGCCGATGAGCAAGACTGCGGCCAAGAAAACTGCGCATAATTTCTTTTTCATTGTCCTACCTCCCTGATTGATGGTTTGGAATTGAGTGCTGACAATCACAACTTATCACGCTGGAAAATATTGTCAATCCCTGCCCGTATATCGCAATCCGCCTTCAACGAACTTGGCTATTTCTTGATTATTGTTGTTGCCTCGGCCCCCTTTGGCAGTAACATGCTGACAGCCACCCTCGCGCTCGAGCTGCCTGCATTCAGGGCCGCATGTACGTCTCCCGGACTCTCCGTCCAATTCCCGCCTGTCTTTATTATCCTCTCTGTGCCTTTCTCCCGAAGGGTAATCTCACCGCTGAGTACCGTCACGAGCGCGTGTCCGCCATGGAAATGATCGGGAAAGCCCGCGCCTGGAGGAAAATCGAATATAATGCTGACCAAATCGTATCCACCGGCCTGTATCTCGACCGGGAGCGCGGCCTTATAGACGACTGAAGGGGCAGGCATCGCAGCTTGATCTGTTTTTTCCCCGGCTATTGTTGCAGAAACTAAGAGAAGCATTACAACACACACTAATGAAAACAGTTTCACGGATTTCATCACATTCCTCCTTGGGTCCGGCCATATCAAAGGGGCCAATATTGGGGTATCTGTCTTAAGTAAATACTAACACTTCGAACAGCGCTGTCAAGATGAGTACAGCGGCTTCCCAAGGCAGGGCCGGGATACCGGAAGATATCGCCTCCCCGGCAGCTTATCTCATCTAGCTATTTCCCTGTTGACGGTGTGAGGGTTGGTATCCCACGATATGTCGATCCCCATAATCGCAGATTGCTTACTATCTCTCTAAGCCGGTTATCGGGAATAATTGGCGGGTGCTATACTCTATATAAGGTGAGAAGAAAAAGCTGACACTAATGACAAGGAATTTCAGAGAACCATGAAGAACAATGAAGACGTAGCATCCGGACAAGAAAAAGTGTCTCTGAAGAAGTTCTTCCCTCCCTTGCAATGGTGGCCTATGGTCAGTCGTCGCAGTGTGCGGGCCGACATTATCGCAGGAATAACCGGTGCAATTATAGTTCTTCCGCAGGGAGTGGCTTTTGCAATTATTGCGGGACTGCCTCCTGAATACGGTCTTTATTCCGCAATAGTTCCTGCAATTATTGCCGCCTTATTTGGGTCATCCCATCACCTCATCTCCGGGCCTACTACAGCAATATCGATTGTGATCTTCACATCACTCAGCCCTCTGGCTCCCCCTTCAAGCGCTGAGTATATTCAGATGGCATTGACCCTGACCTTTCTCGCCGGGTTTTTCCAATTAGCGCTGGGAGTTGCCCGTCTCGGTTCCCTGGTGAATTTCGTTTCTCACTCTGTCGTTGTAGGGTTCACCGCGGGTGCTTCAATACTCATTGCAACAAGCCAACTAAGCAATATCCTGGGCATCTCAGTACCAAAAAAACACTCTTTCATCCATATTTGGGCAGATATGATATCGAGCATGTCCGAGACCAACTTCTATGCCCTTTCCATAGGTCTAAGTACGTTAATTATTGCAGTAGTTTTTAAAATCCTGAAGCCCAGGTGGCCGGGAATGCTGATAGCAATGATAGCAGGCAGCGTCATGGCCCTGCTTATGAAGGGTAGCGAGCACGGTATTAGGCTCGTGGGCTCTCTTCCTGCTCATCTTCCGCCCCTGTCACATCCTTACATTACGACTGCTTCGTTGCGCGAGCTTGCACCTCCTGCCTTGGCTGTTGCCATGCTCGGGCTGGCTGAGGCAGTCTCCATTGCCCGATCAATAGCAACAAAGACTGAACAGCGCATTGACAGCAATCAGGAATTCATCGGTCAGGGACTCTCCAATATCATTGGGAGCTTCTTTTCGAGCTATGCCTCATCCGGATCGTTCACCCGCACAGGAGTGAACTATGAAGCGGGGGCCAAGACACCATTGGCCGCTGCCTTTGCCGCGATAACGCTGACAGGCATAGTACTGCTCATAGCCCCTCTTACCGCCTATCTCCCGATAGCCTCGATGGCCGGCATCCTGTTTTTGGTCGCGTATAATCTTGTCGACACGCACCATATCGCCTCGATTGTGAGGACGAGCAAGCCGGAGGCTGGAATACTTATTGCGACATTCCTGTCTACATTATTTGTGGAGCTTGAATTCGCTATCTATGTCGGGGTACTTCTTTCGCTGCTGCTTTATCTTAACCGCACATCGCATCCGACCTTTGTGACCCTTGCCCCTGACCCTGATACCAGAAAGAAGACTTTCATAAATGTGCTGAAGAAGCCTCTGCCCGAATGTCCACAACTCAAAATAATCAGGATTGACGGTTCAATATTTTTTGGTGCAGTAAATCATGTGGCAGAACAGTTGGACCAAATAACAAAAAAATATCCGGAACAGGCGCATATCCTGATTGTGGGAGGCGGGATAAACTTCATCGATGTCGCGGGATGTCAGACACTTAATCAAGAGGCCCATCGTCTGCGTGCTAACGGAAGGCAGTTATATCTCTGTTCGCTCAAAGGCGAGGTAATAGACGTCATGAAACGGGGAAGCTGTAACAAGAACATTGGAGAAGAAAACGTTTTTCACTCAAAGGTCGAGGCAATAAAAAGTATTGTGCCGAGACTGGACCCTGAAAGATGTCGGCCCTGCAAGGTGCGAATCTTTAACGAATGTGCACAGATGCCGGGAGCATGAAATCGACAAGAATCATTCGATTGCGATGCATCACCGTTTTATCCCCTTGAGAACGGCTTTTTTCCCACCAAGCCCGGGGCACTGCTCTACGGAAAACCCGGCAGCTGCAAGTCCGCGTCTCACCTCTCCGGCAACGGTAAAGGTGGCACAGGAGCCGCCGGTCACTGTTTTTTCCCCGATTGCCAGAAGAAGTTCATGCCGCCAGATGGAAGGGTTTTTCTTGGGGCCATGCCCATCCAGAAACCATGCGTCACAGGGAATTGCGAGTGCCTGGACCATTTCGAGGGCCTCCCCGATCCAGAGATTCAGGGTCAGGATGCCAAATGGCCGGGTGAGTTGTATCTGGTGCCACCCCGGTCTGGAAATA
This sequence comes from Thermodesulfovibrionales bacterium, assembly GCA_044450345.1. Classification (GTDB taxonomy): domain Bacteria; phylum Nitrospirota; class Thermodesulfovibrionia; order Thermodesulfovibrionales; family UBA6898; genus Sulfobium. The sequence goes on from JBIOIY010000001.1 coordinate 205,499, forward strand.
TCGACTCGGCTGTAGGCCCCGACAAGCAGATCAATAAGCGGACCGACCTCTGTCTTAAATCCCCCGAGAATGGACGCCATTCGCTTAAAAGTGACCGGATGCAGTTCAACGGAATTATAGATGACTGCTATATCCGTGAAGCCGCAGTTGTCCAGGAAATCGAGAAGGGCGATTAGTAAACGACCCGCGCCGAAGCCTGTTTCACCGATTCTGAATTCTTTCCCCGCAGGCCCCGTGACAGAAAAGATATCCATGATGCCCGTACCCTGAAAGTAGATGTGCCTCGCTTCTTCAATGGCATCGACTACATCGAAATACCGGTCGTCATAATGTTCGTTCAAAAGATAGGGAGGAATCCTCATCTTCAGATCACGCCGGGACAGATCCCGAATTCCGCGGTATGTTGTCTTGGGCATCCATGAAGGAGCTGGTTTTGCCGGCGGAGAAGACCGGTGTTACTATTTTGTAAGCCATGAGCCATTGTAACATGGGATGGGATATCAAAGAGATATAGCTTCGCAGCATGCAACGATGCTTCCGATAACGCATGGGATAAGAATATTCAGAACCCGGTAAATTTCATCTATTCCTGGTCCTCAAAAATCAGGACGATCATGCAGAGTTACGGTCTGGCCGGAACGTTGCAATTAATAAAAGAAGTCCTTAAACGTAAACAGGACTGAATTATCGGAAGGCGTATGACAGAAAGTGTCCTCTTTGAAAATTCCAGGTCGGGACAGAGATAAATAAGCTCTTCGCCGACAGCTGAACGCCCTCTCGATCCCGGATGTTTGCGGCACCACAAGAGACCGCATGTTTGAAAGTTCTTTTCAAAACAGTGTAGAGTAAACAAAGGCCGATTGAGTTAAGATGAATGAACCTTACGATGCATGCAAATTAGACTCAACGAAATGTCTTGAGCCATTCCCCGTACAATATTCGACACTTTTGTCCTGCGCCCTGCAGGACAAGATATTAACAAAGTATCATTTCAATGGGTTGCCCCTCTGCGAATTTTTATACAGGGGCATGAATGATAGTTATTTGGTAAAGGATCTGTCCTCACAGTATATTTTTAAGGTCTATCGGCATGCATGGAGAAGTCTCGTCGATGTCGAAAGTGAAATCGAACTGCTCCAATACCTCAAATCAAATGGGGTCTCCGTATCATTTCCCATTGCGGACACACAAGGCAATGCAATTCAAACGATATGCGCTCCCGAGGGGGAGCGGTATGCGGCGTTGTTTTCCTATGCGGAGGGCAGCTCTCTTATGGCTGACATGACTATGGAACAAAGCCGTATTACGGGGAAAGAGTTCGCAAAAATCCATATGCTGACGGCGAACAGACAGCTGAAAAATCAGCGGTCCCAACTTGGCCTCACCGCCTTGCTGGATAGTTCATCCTTTATGATCGAACCATTTATTGACGACAGGAACAATGATCTGACGAATTTGAGGGAAGTTATCATGAGGTTAAAGGAGAAGTTCGCGTCGGTTGCGTTAGATGAGCTGGACTACGGGATCTGTCATGGTGACTTTCATCCTGCGAATTATCATATTTCGGAACGGAATGAAATTACGATATATGATTTCGACTCCTGCTGCGTCGGTTACTTTGCGTATGATATCGCCACGTTTTATTACTGGATTGTCCGCACTTATAGAAATGCAAAAAAGATAATGGGTTCCTTTCTAAAAGGGTATCAGGAAATACGAAAACTGAGTGAACTGGAGATCGAGTTGATGCCTTACTTCGGCGCTGCAAGTTTCATCTGGATGATTGGAATGCAATGCTCAAACTGCGAGATCTTCAGTTATTTTGTGAGGAACAATATAAAAAATAATACCATCGGGAACCTAAAAAAGTTTGTTGATGAGCACTGTTGCTGAAATATGCTTATGTGTACCCTTGTCCCATCCCCGAGGGACACAGCAGATACCACTTCACGAAACACGCGGTCCCCACGCGGGAAAATATTGTCAATCCCTGCCCGTATATCGCAATCTGCCTTCAACCTTTGGGAGAGGGCTTTTGGCGCAGACCGGGAAACTATTCAAGTCGCAGGCCGCAGAAGCATTATTGGCTTTTTTATCTCACCGGGCATGAAATCGCTGCCTTGCGGCCGCAGACGACGGAAGTCAATGTTTCGTTTGCCCTTTGGGAAAGCCCGAAACCCTCTATCTCCTCTTTGAGGGAATCGCACGAGCCGTATCCGCCGAGGTAACCGTTGACACGTGTGACGGCCGTAGAATTGATAAGCCTCTTCATATCAGGAAACATTGCCCCGAATTCCCTCATTATTTCGGGATATGCTCTAAGACTGTGCTTTTGATGGTAATCCTCGGCAAGATGGAATCCCGAATACGGTTCTATCTTAGTAGCAATCCTCCGCTTTGTTTCAGAATCAAGCCGGTCTCTCGTTTCGATGGCAACCTTCCTCTGCAGTTCGTTGTGATAAAATATGGCCTGCCTGTATTGGCGGGACCAGGAAGCTCTTGTCGGATCGTAGCTCTTCCAAAAAATTTCCAACAACTCCCTGTATGACATACGAGAGGGATCAAAATCAATTTGAACCGCCTCAGAATGGTCTCCAAGGTCTTGATAAGTGGGACCCTTCGTACTTCCGCCGGCGTATCCCACCCGGGTCCGGATAACCCCCGGCAAACTCCCAAACTGGGAGTCAGGCCCCCAGAATCAGCCAAGGGCGAAGGTCGCTGTCTCGAATGTATTGGAATGAGGCATGTCTGAAGGCGGCATGCCGATGCCGGCCTCAGAATCTTTATGTGACGGAAACATGCTTTTTCCTCCCTTAAGAAAGACTATGGTAACTATAGTTATTGCCAACCCCAAAAACACCACAGGGACAAAACGCGATCTCATGATGAATGCTATCTTATGTTAATGAAGAAATTGTGAAAATGGACGGTAGTGTCCAAGGACACTACCAAATAAACAACTTTTCGGCATGTTGTACGGGTCTTACTTTACCCCGTTAGAAGATCGAAGGTCCTCTAACAGGGTTTAAAACGCGGAACCCAAGATGTGTTACAGCCGGGTGTCTCCTCCGTGCTCCAATATACCTGAATAACGCCGATCACCCCCGATGCGACTTCTTAAATGGATAGCGAGCGATATTCCCCGTTGTCTTGACACGGGGTTAGCGAGCGAATTTGACAAGGAATTTACCTTGCATTGAGATTCCCTGCGGTCTTGCCGGAGGGCGTCTTCAAATACTGATAGAGAGCGGAGAAATCCTTCTCTCCGAGTCCGCTGCGGACGGCGAGGGCAACCGACTCCTTAATAGCATGCATGGTGGGCATCGGGACCCCGCATTCATAGGCCGTAACCGACGCAAGCTGCAGGTCCTTATGCATCCATTTGAGTGGGAACTGGGGCTCGTAGATCCCGGACTCGATCAGGGGCCTCTTAAGGGCAAGAAAAGGAGCGGTCACTGGAGATTTGAGGAGGGTATCGAAGAGAGCTTCACGGGAAATGCCGAGGGACTCCCCGAGCACCATCGCCTCGGAGAAAGCAGCCATGGCGCCGGCAAGGAGAATGTTGTTCGCCATCTTCATGGCCGTGCCCATTCCGTTTTCGCCGATGTGGAAGACCGCCTTGCCCATGGCTTCCAAAAGGGGCATCGAGAATTCGACATCTTTCTTATCTCCGCCCACGAAAAAGAGGAGCTGCGCATCCTCCGCCGGTATCTTCGAGCCCGCAACCGGCGCGTCTAAGAAACGCACATATCTTTTCTTGCATTCATCGGCCATTTTTATGGAAAAGGATGGATTAACGGTACTGCAGTCGATCCATAGAGAGCCTTTCGGCAAGTGATCGAGAAAACCTTCCTTGCCAAGGGCGACCCCGGTCACAGCAGCCGGTTCGGAGAGCATAGTGATTACAACCGATACGCTTTCTGCAACCTTAGCAGGGGTTTCGGCAAAGACCGCACCCCGGGCGATAAGTGGCGCTGTCTTATCCTTTGTCCTGTTAGAGACGATAAGTTCGTGGCCCTTCTTAAGCAGATTGCCTGCCATGCGACTCCCCATGATGCCCAGACCGATAAATCCGACTTTCATATGCCCTCCTTTTTTAATCTTGATTGCCTGTTTTCACCCTATCTCAAAATACTTATAAATGATTTTATCCGTTAGAAGGGCGAAGGTCCCCAATGGGGCGGGGATCTCGTCTGAATGCTGCGGGAGAAGGCGGTTTCGAATCAGTAATAGTCCAGCTAAACAGCCAGCTCTCGGCAAGGAACGACTTCTCGGAAACTATTCAAGTGAGATATGCCGAAAGATGGCGGGCCAGAATGGCCTCCCGCAGACTACCTGGCGATCTTCTTTTTGACCGCCTTTACCACAGAGGAGGTCTTTTTCGCAACGGTCTTTTTGACGGCTGTGGCCTTCTTTACCACCTTCTTCGCCACTTTTTGCTCAATCTTCGTCGCCTTCTTTACGGCCTTCTTCACCGCTTTTTGCACTGTCTTCTTCACCGTCTTCTTCCCGAACATGTCTCCTCCTCAAAAGATCTATTTTTTCCGGATGCCCAAGCACCTGTCCGAATGCTATCAGGTATCGTCCGGGATGTCAATTCCGGCCGCAAGGGATCAACCGAATCCGGCTACCGAAACAGGTAAATTCAGCGACCCGTCATATACGACCAGTATCCTCACTCGAAACCTCCAGGGCGGTTTTTAGAATATATCGCAATTTCCTTTCATTGACTATTCCCTGCAGCATCTTCACAATGATTATGACGCTCAATCCGCATGCAGCGCCGAGCATCAGGTAGCCTGAGTAGTCGTTCCAGGCCTTTTCCATCGTAAAGGCGGATTGCACCACGTCGGACTGCTGCGCTATCCATGTTTTCACGGCCGGTTTATTTAGTGCAATCCAGTCTCTTATCGCCGTCTTGCCGGTCAGCCCGGTTGTTGATCTGACCCACGCATTCAGCGCCGGCTCATAGGCATATCTGTAATCCGAGGAGATTTGTTTGAAGATGACGGAAACACCCGACAGCAGCATCGTGACGGAAAAATAGAGGCGAATGATGAGCCCTTTCACATATTTTGTCGCGAGTGTTCCGCACTGGGCGCCTATTGCGGCACCCGAAAGCATGACAATTGCGGCGACGATCTCCACCCTTGCCTTTGCTGCATAAGTAAATGCGCCGTATGATCCGGTAATCATGACCTCAAAGAGATCTGTGCCTACGGCTATCGTTGTCGGGCAGCCGATGATATACATGAGTGCCGGCATTCTTATGAAACCCCCTCCGACGCCGAGGAAGCCGGCAAAAAAGCCCGTAAATAATGCGACCGAACCTATGACCCAAAGTGATATCGTGATTCCCGATGTCCTCAGAGTGATCATGGGAGCCAGATGGATACCCTGCAGTTTCCTGGCGAGCTTCGACATGGCCGGGTCTTTCAAACTATGTCCGGAGGAATGCCTTGTGAGTGTGTAGTACTCATAGAGCATGAACAGGCCTACACCAAAAAGAAAGAATATATAGACTATTCTCACCACAGGACCGACCCTGCCGATTTGCTCGAGCCACATGATCGTCCTTGCCCCGAACTCTATTCCGAAGGCCGTGAAAATGACCATGATGAGGCCGAGTCTCATATCGACATTGCCCAGTTTTCTGTGTTTGACGGTTGCAACAATGGACTTGCCTGCAACGTGCGCCATGTCGGTCCCTATCGCATATGCCATGGGAAAACCGAAAACGTTCAGGGCGGGGGTGACCATGAAAGCGCCGCCTATGCCGAAGAATCCCCCGATCACTCCGACGGTGAATCCGAGGAGCACAAGCTTCCACGCCATTATCTCAACGCCGGCTATGGGGAGATATATTTCCATTCTTTACTCTCCTTTTCTATCTATAGAGTTTGTCCCCGTGAAGTTGTTGCCCGCTCTTACGGATGAATTTCGGGCTTGTCTGCCCTGATCCCGATGAGCGCAAAAATAAGCTCGATCACGCCGGCAATGAACCCGCCCAGACCAACCATGGTCAGGACTGTGAGGACCGCAAATCCTGTGTGATGGGACCTGTTGAGTTCTACTATCCAGTTGATGAGCTGTTCCATTTTTGTCAATCTCCTCCGGAGGTACTCTTTCCCTTGACGACAGACTTTCTCCCTTCTGCTTATCTCTTACCTTATGTCCGGCCCGGAAACCCTGTTTATTTTTCGGGACGACTGTATTTCGCGCTTCCGTTGTCCTGTCTTCTCCCTAAGAAATTCCCTTGCGGTCTCAAATTCTCCAGCCTCGGCAAAGGCGGCTGCCATAAAGATTCTCTGCCACTTTTCAGTGAAGCCCTTCATATTGTCTTCCTCCTTCCAGGTTACAAGTATCCCAACATCTCCCTATTATTAACAATATCGGTGCCACTCAAAAAACTTTTTTAAAATCAAGGCGATAGCCGCATCTCCTCAAAATGGATCCGCAAGAAAAACTTGCATAGGACATCAGCCGCGGGAGAAAGTATCGAAAGGGAGAGCAGAAAATACCCTGTTTCTACAGGGGTATGAGGAAGCGGTGACCCTTCCCAGGTTTTGTCATGATTCTTTGCATGCAATAAAAACTTGCATTTCGAGGAGCGGTTTATGCGGAGGTGGCGCTCCGGTGTTTCCTTTGACTCTTAAAGCCGGCCGCGCTTATTCCCAAAGCCTTTATTCTTTGCTGTAAGTTTTGTCTCTGAATATCCAGGAGGTGGGCGGCCCTGGAGATGTTACCCTGGCATTCTTTGAGTGCGGCCACAATAAGGTTGCGCTCGAATTCAAGCCTTGCGGACTTCAACGGCTTAAGATGGAATCTCTGATGAGATGTCGCCCTCATCTGTTTGATTGATGAGGGGAGGTCATTTACCGTAATTTTGTCGCCATGAGCAAAAGTCACCCCATAATCAACGGCGTTTTCGAGCTCCCTCACATTGCCGGGATAATCGTAGCCCATCAGTAGTTCGAGGGCAGCGGAACTTATTTCGGTAACTTTGTGATCTTTACGCTTTTTTGAGTATTTCTCTAGGAAATGTTGCGCAAGGAACGGGATATCTTCAGTTCTCTCCCGCAGCGGGGGGATATGTATCGATATAACGTTCAACCTGTAAAAAAGATCTTCCCTGAATAAGCCCTCGGTTATGGCTTTCCGAAGGTCGCGATTCGAAGCAGCCACGACCCTCACATCAGCACTGGTAGGATAGGGGTCGCCGACCTTGTTGTATTCTCCTTCCTGTATGGCCCTGAGGAGCTTTGCCTGAAATCCCTGGGTCGTTTCACCGATCTCATCGAGTTAAAGAGTCCCGCCTGAGGCAATGTCAAGAAACCCTTTTTTATCCCTGATGGCCCCTGAGAAGGCGCCCTTCACGTAACCGAAAAATTCAGCTTCTATAAGGTCCCTTGAGATCGCCGCGCAATTTACCGGAACGAAGCGGTTGTTCCTGCGCAGGGAGTTGTAATGTATGGCCCTTGCGACAAGTTCCTTGCCTGTACCGGACTCCCCCGTGATGAGGACATTACTGTCACTCCCCCCCGTCTGACGGATAGTCTTGAATATCTCCATCATCTTCTGGCTTTCCCCGATAATATTGCCGATGCCATAGCGACGGGAAACTTCAAGCCTCAGGCGCTGCACTTCAGCGGCGAGCGCAACCGTTTCGATCGCCCTTTTGGTGATGACGACCATTTTGTCCGGCAAAAGGGGTTTTCTTATATAGTCATGAGCGCCAAGTTTTATCGCCTCGACAGCGGTCTCTATAGTGGGCGTGTCCGTAATTACTATGACCTGGGCAGGATGATGCAGCTTTCTTGATTGAGCGAGGATTTCAAAGCCGCTCATGTCAGGGAGGGCCAAGTCCGTGTAGATTATATCAAAATTTTTTTCAGATATAAGGGCAAGAGCGTGCTGCCCCGTTGAAGCACTGGCTACCCAGTAGCCCTCTCTTGAAAAAAGCATTTCCAGGGCCCTGCAAATTTCTCTGTCATTGTCAACGATCAGGATATTTGCCATTTTCATCGACTGTTTCTCGTTGCCCTAAACTCCTTTCCACGTCATAAGTAAAGTCGCTCATAAAATCTTTACTATTTTTTCAGGTTTCAGTGACATTATCGCACGCAGATATAGTTGATTATATCAAAAATTCATACTTGAAACCGATTCAACGGCGGAATCTACCTCTACTTCTCCTCCTTCAGACGCACCATATACTTTCTCACCTCAGCCGCCACTTCCCGCGGCCCTGTGACGGCGGCAAAGCATTTCTTCTCCGCGCAAAGGTAGAGGGACTCCCTCGGGGGATAGCCGAGACGCGCGATAGCGGCCTCATCTTTCTTTAGCGAAAACACCTTGACCACCTTCCGGGGGACATAGATTCCGTTCACCGCGGCAAGGAACCGTTCAGGTCCCCCAACGGTTATGATCACGATTTCGAGGGGCTCCCGGAGCTGCCATTCGAACGCGGTCCCGCAAAACCCGGCAGCAGGTCCGATCCTTCCGCAGTCGTCTTTTGTCCGCGCGATCGCCCGGGCAGCCAGCTCTTTGAGTTTCACGTCTTCCCGATACCCCGAAATCCTCAGTAGAAAAACAGCGGCCCTGAGATTCGAAACAGCGGCGTTGTACTCCATGAGCCCTCCCGGCTCAGAAGGCCCGATCAGCGTCGTCTCTATACTTGTACTGAAAGAGCCCTGTTGACTATCGAAGAACTTCCCGGCTAGGAGGCGGGCCACGTCCCTGGCCGTGTCGATGTACCTCCTGTCCCCGGTCGCGTTGTAGAGATCGACGAGCGCGCTGCCGAATAGGACGTTGTCAGCAAGCAGTCCCGCCAGGTGTTTGTCCCCCTCACGATAATAACGATAGACCCCCTTTTTTTCAGAGTAGAGATTCCGGATCATGAACACGGCCGCCTTCTTTGCCTGTTCGAGGTACTCCTTCGATCCTGTCGCGCCGGAGGCTGCCACGAGGGCGGTGATCATCTGAGCATTCGGACCGGCATAAATGGTGGGGTCGACACGCGGCGGCGCTCCCTCTCGCCTTTTCGCTGTGTAATATTCTTCGTCGGCATCCTGGCTCCCGTAGAAAACTCCGGTTTTCCGGTCGTAGAGATGATTCATGATATAGCCGATCGTCCCATCGAGGACCTTACGGTAGCCGTCTTTGCCGAGAGCCAGAGATGCCGATGCATAGTTCTTAGCAAGCCCCGCGTTCAGATCGAGCAGCTTTTCGTAATGGGGCGAAGACCAGTCAGGCCGCGTTGCGTACCTGAAAAACCCTCCGCCGATATCGTCATGTATACCGCCCGCCTCCATCCTGTCGAGCGTCACGGTGATCATTTCTTTTGTCTCTTCGTCACCGCTCCTCGTGTATTCGGATAGAAGGAAATCGATCGCCTCGGGGTTCGGAAATTTCTGCGCCATCCCGAAGCCGCCGTGCTGCCTGTCAAAGGCCGACCACAGGCTACCGACCGTCCTTTTCAGGTCCGCCGCCTTCAGTGTCGCTTCTCCTGCCTGTCCAAGCCCTTTCTCTCTCTTCTCTCCGATGCCGCGCCCGTCAGCCCTGAATGCCGCGACGCCCTTTTTCAGCCAGGAGACCATGTCCTCCAGCGGGATATAGGTACCCCCACGAACAATGTTCCCCTCCGGCGTAAGCACAAGGGTGCTCGGCCACCCTCCCTGGTTATAAAGGCTGTCGATATCCGGCCGCATGTCAGCGTCGACCCTCACGGGGATGAAATTCTCATTGATATAAGCGATGACGTCCGTGCCGGAGTATGTCGTCTCGTCCATGACATGGCACCAGTGGCACCACACCGCGCTCAGGGCAAGGAGAACAGGCCTCTGCAGCACCTTTGCTTCAGAAAAGGGATCCCGGCCCCATTGCCGCCAGTGTATGAGGCCGGCCTTGTTAGGCCGGGGTGAAAACCTGAAATCAGAAGCCGGTGCGGCCTGGGTGATAAAGATAAAGACGGACAGAATAGCTGCTGCGAATTTCCTCATGCTTCATTGAAGCGGCCGGCTGACCTATTCTGCCTCCTCGAAGTTCTTGATGAACTCTCCTATCTGGACACCCAGATAGATACATTTGACATTGTTCATACACTCATCCGCGTCTATTTTCTTGAGATGAGTGGTAAACTCGTGTTTACCTTTTGTCAACTTGACAAGGCACGCATTTTCCTCCCCGCTGAAGTCGAGGCTGAGCAATATCCCCCGCCTTCGAATTTCCGGGTACATCTCCGCTATTTTGTCTTTCAGCCCCTCATCCGTGTACGCCATCGATCCTCCTGTATTCGCTTGGTAAGTAGGGGGCACGTTGCAACGTGCCCCTACGGACTATCTCTTCGTCTTCATCGGCCTTTCACAACAGATGAGGTGGGTGGCTTCGGCACAGCCGCAGGCCGTGTCCACAGTAACGACCAGACCGCAGACCCCGCAGGAGTAACTGCTTCCTTCCTTCATCCCAGCCGCTTTCTTCACGGTCCTCCTTACCGGGGCCTTTTTTGATGCTGTCTTCACCGCAGCCTTCTTTGTGGCTGTTTTCTTTGCCGTCTTCGCTATTGCCATAGCTTTCTCCTTTCTGTTAAAAGTTCTGCCGCCATAGCGGCCCTTTTAAAAAGTATATCGTAAAAACTCCTTCTTTGCTATCCGTATTGACTTACGTCCATTTCTTGCTAAGATGAAAACTAGATTTCGATCAAAAGGAGGCCCCATGAAAAAGATATTTACGCTCTCAATCTTAATTCTTTCTTTTGTATCATTGGTCATTTTTACCGTGTCGGCAGAGGAAAAGACAGCGCCGCAGAGCATGAAACCGTCCGAGGGGTGGACCCTCCACATTGATGCAAAAAAGCATATTCCTAATATGCCCGACATGATCGCCCACCACTACTGCAAACAGGTATCAGGGGGACTCTTTGAATGCCAACTTTATGACAGCGACAAGCCCGACGCAAGGCTGATAGGTGTTGAGGTTGTTGTGGATAAAGAGACATGGGAGAAATTCCCCAATAAAGAGAAGACGCTTTGGCACTACCATAAGACCGAACTTAAGAAAGTAGATCCGACCCTCCCGGACCTTTCTTCTGAAGAAGGCGCGAAGACGCTGAAGGGCATGGAAGAAACCTACGGCAAAGTGTATATCCTTTGGAACCCTGCAAAGAACGATCCTACCGGAAAGCCGGCGGTGTCGATATTGCATTAAGATAGACCGAAAATCCGCCCGTCGCGGGTAATGGAGAAAAAGTCAGGACAAGGTCACGTTTGACCTAAATTTTCCTTCGCCATCCTCCTGAAATGTCTCTCGAATATCTTCCTGAAATGAAAACCGTAAATGGAAAAGGTCACGGCCATCGGCAGGAGTTTGGGTTTCCTGAAGAGGGACCAGAAGACGAGCCTCCAATAGTAGAAACGCTCCTTTCCGAACACCCCCAAAATGAACACGGACTTCAATCCGGCCTTCCAATAGCTGTACCGCATCTGCACCACCTTCTTCTGCATAGGCCGGTAATCCTTCATGAACCGTTTGACCCTTGTGTAATAATGCTTTGGGGAATAAATGGTCTCAATGATCTGCCTGTATCCGTTGATAAGCTTTTCATAACTCATCTTCGGGACGAAGTTCATGGAAAGGTCCGTGTTGTCTCCCGTAGACGTCTTTAACAGCCTGTCCTCAGTGACCAGCCGCTTATAGAGTTTTGTGCCACGCGGCGCATTCAGCAGCCCCACCATGGCCGTCACGATCCCGCTCTCCTGTATGAACGTTATCATCTTCTCGAAGATCGAAGCAGGGTCCTGGTCGAACCCCACAATAAAACCGGCCTGGACCTCCAGCCCGAAGTCCTGTATTTTTTTAACACTGGCTATAAGGTCCCGGTTCCTGTTCTGCGTCTTTGCGCATTCGATCAGGCTTTCCTCATGCGGCGTCTCTATGCCGACAAACACCGTAAGGAACTCGGCCCGCGCCATCATCCTCATGAGTTCCTCGTCGTCAGCCAGATTGATGGAGGCCTCGGTCGAAAAGTAGAAAGGACGCTTTCGCTCCTCCATCCATTGGATAAGAGACGGGAGTATATTTTCCTTAAGTTTCTTTTTGTTGCCGATAAAGTTGTCGTCCACAAAAAAAACCCCTTCTCTCCATCCCATGGAATATATCTTCTCCAGTTCCGCGAGCACCTGCCCGCTGTCCTTTGTCCTGGGGACCCGGCCGTAGAGCGATGTGATGTTGCAGAATTCGCAGTCAAATGGGCATCCCCTGGAATACTGGATGTTCATGGAGGAATAGTGCCGCATGTCTATCAGTTCCCAGAGGGGAATAGGCGTTTTCGTCACGTCGGCCTTTTCAGTTGAGGTATAGAGACGTTCCGCCCTTCCCTCCGTTAAATCGTTGAGAAAAGGCGGCAGCGTTATCTCCGCCTCATTGAGTACCAGATAGTCCACGCCCCCGAAGTCTTCGTAGTCATTGCTAAAAAGGGGCCCTCCGGCAACAACCCTAACACCCAGTTCCTTACATCTTGTGAGCACGGCTTTAACGGATTCCTTCTGAACAGACATGGCGCCGAGAAAGACATAGTCGGCCCACATGAGGTCCTTGTCCCTAAGTTTCCGGACATTCATGTCCACAAGCCTTTTGCCCCATTCAGGCGGGAGCATGGCGGCCACAGTCAGCAGGCCGAGGGGCGGGTAGGCCGCCTTCTTCGAAGTGAACTTCAGGGCGTAGGAAAAGCTCCAGAAAGTATCAGGGTATTCCGGATAAACCAGCAGGATATTCATAAACAAACCCCCTATGCGAGGTTAAGATGGTTGATAAAATAAAAACAACGATTGGACGGCATGTTGCGGTGAGAACAAGTGTACGCTTCAATCGCTTTGCTTCTGTATACCTATCATAACACTATTAACCCCCGGAAATAAGCTTTCTCAAAAACCTCAGATATTGTCTTTAGAGTTTCTTTAGCAGATACCATGGAGGTTGTCAATTGTTTGTATAGGTTCGTGTTGTATTAATCCAACACTTTAACCGTGAAGAAAAAAGAAAAGCCCTTCGTCTTCCATTCCCCTCGTTTTCCCCATATAATCTAAAAAGACATGAAGACGGCATTCATTTACTCCGACGACTTTGCGAAGTACGACTACGGGCCGAAGCACCCGCTAAAGCCCTTCAGGCTGAAGCTCACTTATGAGCTGATAAAGGCATACGGACTCCTCTCTCTTCCGGATGTCCGTGTTGTCGGGGCGAGGCCTGCTAAGGAAGACGATCTGCTCCTTTATCACACAAGGGAATACATCGAGGTCCTGAAGGCCGCTAACAGCGGCCTCGAGATGCCGGGTGCGGAAACTTACGGCCTCGGCTTCGGAGACAACCCCGTATTCGAAGGGGTCTTCGAATGGTCGGGGCTCGTGACCGGAGCATCTCTTCAGGCCGCCGAACTCGTCGAAAGCGGAGAGGTCCAGATCGCCTTCAACATCTCGGGCGGCCTCCACCATGCCCTCGCTTCCCGCGCTTCCGGGTTCTGCTATATCAACGACCCGGTGATCGTTATCTCCTCTCTTCTAAAAAGGGGAAGAAGGGTAGCCTATGTCGACATCGACGCCCATCACGGCGACGGCGTACAGGATGCGTTCTACGGTACCGATAAGGTGCTGACGATATCGCTCCACGAATCAGGCAACTATCTTTTCCCCGGCACAGGCTTCGAAGGAGAGATCGGGGAAGGAGAAGGGAGAGGCTATTCCGTGAACGTCCCTATGCCCCCTTCCTCTGACGACGAGCTTTTTATCTACGCCTTCAACGAGGTCGTTCCGCCGCTGATCGAGAGGTTCAGGCCGGACATCGTCGTAGGCCAGCTAGGCGTAGACTCATTCCTTACGGACCCGCTCGCCCACCTGAACTATACGACGAACGGTTTTTGCGAGGTCGTCGGGAAGATGAAAGGGCTTGCGCCAAGGTTGATAGCCCTCGGGGGAGGAGGATACGAGATAACGAACGTGGCCAGGGCATGGACCCTCGCATGGGCGATCATGAACGACGTCGATCTGCCGGATGAGCTGCCGGCTGCGTTCCTCGAACAATTTCCTCTTGAGGGGTTCAGGAGCCGGAAGCTAAGGGACGAGAAGTACCAGGAAAAAGGTGCGAGAAAAGAGATGATGAGGGACGAGGTCGGAAGGGTCGTGGCCGGGATCAGGGAAAAAGTGTTTCCGCTTATCAACCCGCCGACGCAATGACGGCATGATCACCGGAGCCGCAGCTGTCGCCTATCGCTTTGATCATTCTTCCCCGGGCTTTTCGCGCACGACTTCGTGGGCGGCCTTGTCCTCGCGCATTCGTAAAAAAACCGGCTGTCGCGTGATACCGTCTTTAGTCCAGCCGGATAGAGCGACCTCGCAGACCAGCTTCGGCTTCAGCCAGGTGATCCCTCGGTCACAGCCACGCCCTGAGGCAGGGCCGCGGCGGGACTCCACTTTAAAGGGGCATTCTTTTTGGATCAGGGGCGCCACTTTTTCCCGGATCTCCTTCAAATCCTTCGTCGTGAACCCGCCTCCCGAATGACCGATATAGACCAGCTCGTCACCCTCGAATACGCCTAAGACAAGGCTGCCGAAGTATTGTCTGGACCCTCTCGGTTCCGTGAACCCTGCTATCACTCCCTCCTGCGTGAGCCGCGTCTTCACCTTCAGCCACAGCAGGCTCCTTCCGCCCATCAGGTACGCGCTTTGAGAATGTTTGGCGATGATCCCCTCGAGTCCCTTTTCCTTGACGGCATTGAAAAACAAGAGGCCCTCTTTCGATACGTGATCGCTGAATTTTATTTTAGGGTCGGACGGAAGAATTTTTTTGAGGAGGTCCTTTCTCCTTAGCAGGGGCAGGTCCGTCAGATCATGTCCCTGGAAGTGCAGGAGATCGAAGACGTAGTAAAGCAGATGACCTTTTCCGGATTTTTGGTAATCCTGGAGCATCTGGAAATCAGGATGCCCCTGATCGTCCACTACAACGATTTCGCCGTCCAGAACAGCCTCAAATCCTAATTTCTGCAGCGACTTCGTAACAGGAAGAAACTTCTGGTTTAACGAGATCCGGTTTCGGGAATTAAGCGAAACGTCGCCGTCCCGGATCTCGGCAACGGCCCGGTAGCCATCCCATTTCACCTCAAAGATCCAGTCCGGATGGTCAAACGGTCCCTTGGCAAGGGTCGCGAGCATCGGTCTTATGCCGTGAGGGACCGGTTTAACAGGAGCGTCCTTCAGGTCTTCCCTTTCCATCGCCTCGCGGAGACGGATTTGGTTTATTCTTTTTTGCCGGGAAGACTTCACTGGGTTCGCTTCGGAAACCTCTTCCAGGGTCTTATCGGAGACCACGGAACGATTTTCTGTGAGAATGTCCCCTTTGATCGCATATCTGTCTTTTTTCTTCAAGAGGAGCCACGACTTCTCGCCCATTCCCGTCTTTACCAGCGCGAATTCACCCTGAAGCTTTTCCCCTTCGAGGACAAACTTCATATCCCCTTCTCTTAAACCGTCTCTAAGAGGCCTCTCGCTTTCTTTTCTGTCTCTTGCGGAAGGGTGATGGTAAAAGCCCCTGTCCCAGATGATAACGCTTCCTGCACCGTAATTGCCCTCCGGGATAACGCCCTCAAAATCCTTGTAATCAAACGGATGGTCTTCAACCATCACGGCCAGCCTTTTTACGGAAGGATCCATCGAGGGCCCCTTCGGTACCGCCCAGCTCTTAAGGACCCCTTCCAGCTCCAGCCTCAGATCATAATGCAGGGCCCTGGCCGCGTGCTTATGTATAACAAAGATAAGACGGTCCCCCTTAGGGAGCAGCCCCGGTTTCGGTTCGGGCGTCTTTCCGAATTTACGTTTGGATTTATAATCCTTTAATCGCATGGCCAACTTGTAGGGGCGGCCCTATGTGGCCGCCCGAAGAAGGGCAACCATGGGGTTGCCCCTACACGGCAAATTTTCCCTCATAGATAAGGAAGCTTCTGTTTTTTCGTGGCCACCTCTCGGAAAAGGTCACCTTTTTTTTCGGCCCTGCTCACGGCCTCTGAATGCATGACCTGAAGCTTTTCCGGGTCGCCCTGCCCTGCCAAATCCTCCAATTCCTTCCATACAAGAGGAAAAGAAACGACCGGTTTTTCCCGGGCCCGCAGGGAATAGACGCAGATCATTGTTTTTGAAGAGTCGTTTTGGGACCAGTTGATAAAGACCCTTGCCTTCCGGTGTTCCTTCGCCATTTTTGCTGTCACCAGATCCGGATAATTTTTTTGCATGATAACTGCCACGGCCTTTGAAAATTTCTTGGTCTCCTCGAAGGTCGTCCCTTTGGCGTTCAGGGGAACATATACATGGAGCCCCTTTCTCCCCGAGGTTTTTACGCGGCTTGCAAGCCCCAGCTCAGAGAGCAGGGCACGAAGTATTAATGCCACACGGGCGCAATCCAGGATGTCCGCCCCCTCTCCTGGATCCAGATCGAAGACCATGGAATCGGGCGTCTCGGGGGAGCCGGCCCTGGCCAGAGGTACATGGAGTTCGACAGATGCAAGGTTCTCCACCCAGATCAGTGTTTCCAGATCGTTGACCAGACAGACTGTCATTCTCTCTCTGTCATCTCTGCGGAGCTCCGCCGTTTTCACCCACGCCGGATGGTGAGAAGGACAGCGCTTCTCGAAAAAGAAATCCTTATCCACCCCTTCGGGATATCGCTTCAATGTCAATGCCCGGTCTTTCAGATGCGGCAGGATGAACTTTGAAATCCTGCGGTAGTATTCCAGGATGTGGGCCTTTGTGAAGCCATAGGAGGGATAGAGGTCCTTTTCAAGGTTCGATAGCGAGAGTCTTCTCCCTGAGATCTCGACGGCTTTGCGACTCACCGCTTCTTTTTCACTTTGAGCATGCTCTCCTTGAGCGCTGCCACCAGATCGGCCGGACCTTCTCCCTCCTCTTCCTCGACATGAGGGGCCTCGACAGGGGCTATTTCTTTCGCCTTCTTCTTCAGGAGACCCATGATCTTTTTCCGGCGCCGGTCTGCATATTTTTCGGGGTTAAAGTCTGACATCATTTGCTTGATGTTTTGTTTTATACGGCCTTTCTCTTCGGCTTCGATCTTTTCTTCTTTCGGTGAGATGTCCTCATCGGGAAGTATTTCTTCACTGTAATGAAGTGTGATCAGGGCCAGCGCTCCCTCGGTGCTTCTGACCGCTACAAGATACTCACGCTCCCCCAGTACGAATTTTGCGAGCCCGGCCTTGTTCGTCCGGCGCATCACCTCGACCAGGAGCCGATAAGCCTTTTCGCCCCCTTTCAGTGGGACGAGATAATACGGGTGATCGTAATAGACCGGGTCCACTTCCTCCATATCGATGAACCCGATGACCTCGATCGTACGGCTCCGCTCGGGCGACACGGACTCCAATTCCTCGTCCGTTATCAGTATGTATCTGTCGGGTCCGATTTCGTATCCCCTGATAATCTCATCTGGAGGGACGATCCTTTCTTCTTCCGGGCAGAACATCCTTCTTTGGAGGGGCGAGTAATCCTTGGTGTGCAGCATACGAAAAGAGACACGGCCGCTATCGACGGCCTTAACCAACTGTACCGGGATCGCCACCAGGCTGAAACTGATCGTCCCACTCCATATTCCCTGCATGGCCGCTTCACTCCCCCTATTTGAGGACGGCTTCGACGAGGTCCGACCGGGAGCGCGCGTTTTCATTTCAGGCGACTTTCTTCAGGCTCGCTTCAAGGGCCTGAAGCAGATTATCCGGTGGCGTGGGTTGGAGGCGCCTGGGACGCAGGACCGCAATCTTTTCCCCGCGGGCTTTTTTATCGATCAGAGTTTGCAGCTTTTTCTGATGTTCGTTTTCGAATTTCTGCGGTTGAAACGGAGCGGTCAACTGATTGATTAAATCGCTCCCGATTTTCAGTTCCTTTTCTGACAGAGGAATGTTCTGCAGTTCAAGAGATTTTACCGAAATCACTTCGTCGGCATACCTCAGGGTAGTCAGGCGAAGGATCTTCCCGATTGCCTGCAAGGCCCCGAGATAGTACCTCTTTCTCATGGCCCAGGTGCAGATACCCGCCACATCCATTTCCTTCAGGGCCGCGGCAAGAGCGTTATATCCTTTTGCGTGAATATCCGGCTCCAGATAGTAGACGCGCTCGAGGAAAACGGGATCGATCTGTCCGGTCTTGACGAATTCGTGGACTTCGACTAACCGGCTGCTCTCGGGAGCCGTTTGTTCGAGCTCCGCCGGATCGACAATGATATATTTCCCGTCCTCCACTTCAAACCCTTTGACCTGCGCTTCCACAGGCACCGGTTCCTTTTCATACGCACAGACCATCTGTTGGCGCAATTTCATATGGTCGTGCCTGTGAAGGAGGTGAAACTGGATCCGCTCTTCCCTGATCGCGGTATGCAGCTTCACGGGCAGATTGACATTCCCAAAATTGATATATCCTTTCCAGATCGCTTTTCCCGCCATTGCAAGTCCTCGGAGTTCTTTCAAGACCAAATCATTTGTTTCGCCCCATTGCGGCGTTACCTATGAAAGAAGTATCGCATAAAATGTCTCGCTGTCAAGCGTGGCTGAAGATATTACGTTGACAAATATGAGAACCCATCCGAAAATTAAAATATGAAAATCCATGTCGGCACAAGCGGGTATGGGTATAAGGAATGGAAAGGGACATTCTATCCCGAGAAGATCTCGCCCAAGGAGATGCTTCGCTTCTATTCGGAACGCCTCGGCGCGGTAGAGATCAATAATACCTTTTATCACATGCCCACAGAGGGCGTCCTGGCGTCCTGGGCGGAACAGGTCCCCGACGATTTTGTCTTCGCGCTGAAAGCGCCTCAGGTCATAACTCACCTGAAGCGGTTGAGAAATGTGGACGCGGAGGCCGATTACCTCTTCAGGACTCTCTTGGTTCTAAAGAAGAGGCTGGGTCCGGTACTTTTTCAGTTTCCGAAGAGTTTTCATGCCGACCGCCCTGCGCTGGAGAATTTTCTCGATCTGATCCCCGGCAATCTGTCCTGCGCGTTCGAGTTCCGCAGCCCATCCTGGCTCGAGATTGAAATCCTGGACCTCCTTCGTAAAAGGGGACACAGCCTCTGCATCGCGGATACTGATGAGAATCCGGCAAATGAGATCATCACCACGGCTTCATGGGGGTATCTGCGCCTGCGCCGCTCTGATTATACGGATGCCGATCTGTCGGAATGGATGGGAAGACTCCTTTCGCAAAAATGGGAAAGGGCCTTCGTTTTCTTTAAGCATGAGGAAGAGGCCAAGGGAGCCGAAATGGCGATGCGTTTTCGTGCGCTTACCGACACAAAGGCGAATAAAATACGACGGGAAAGATAAAAGAACAAATAGAGACGAGACCATGAGGCGTTGATCAGTGATATGCGCTGCGTCATTCGCCTATCGAGCAAGCTCTTCATTTTAATGCTGCCCCTTTCGATCATCGGGTCATGTCGTACCCCAGTTCAGCCCTTTTTGGCCTCAAAAATCGTTGCGATGCCGAATGTCATCGAATGGACATTCACATCTACAAACCCGCAGGTCCCCAAAATACGTGCGAATTCTTCTGTAGAAGGAAATGCCTTAATTGACCGGGGCAGGTAATTATAGGGCACTTCTGTCTTAAGTACCTTCATCGCAATAAAAGGCATAATCCTGAAGCAATATACCCTATAAAGGGGTTTAACCCAGCGGCTTTTTGGAGGAGTGAGTTCGAGACAGCAGAACTTTCCTCCGGGCTTTAGGACCCTGAAAGCTTCCTGCAATGCCGCCGCCGTATCGGGGATATTTCTCATGCCGAAGGAAACTGTTACCGCATCGAAGGAATTATCAGGAAAATTAAGGTCCTTTGCATCCGAAAGGGCCAAAATGATATTGGACAACCGATAATTGAGCTTCTTTTCCGCTTCGCCGAGCATTTCTTTACTGAAATCCACGCCAAATACCGATCCCCTTTTCCCTACTTTTCTCGATAGCAGGAACGCTAATTTTCCGGTACCTGTACATACATCCAGTACCTTCTCTCCTCCCCTTAGCTCCAGAAGGGAAACGAGCCTCCTTCGCCATCCCTGATCAAGACCGAAGCTGAAAAATGAGCTCAGAAAATCAATATCCGATGCGATAGCTGCAAATATCGCTTTTATGAAGGTGTCCCTGTCACGCTGAGTCGTATTTTTCGTCAGTCTCCTTTCACCCGCTACTTCAATACCTCCGGAGGCATAAAGATTGCAAAACTCGTCCGCATTTTGTTGGCCAGTGGGGTTCTCATTTGCCGCCATTGAGCACCTCCTCCTTTAATTGAATTTATTAATCCATTAGTATTACTAATAACATTGTCTCACGAAATGAAGATTATTTCATCATATTTTTTTTTCAGTACGTAAAAGGGGGGAATATATTTACAATGTGTGTGACCTTCAAAAAATGGGTATACTGGATAATAATTACCATGTTTGTTAATAGACTCTTCGGAAAGCACTCACCGAAACTTGGCGGGCTCGATATCCTCAAATTCATCGGTCCCGGATTTCTGGTGACCGTGGGGTTCATCGACCCCGGCAACTGGGCCAC
This sequence comes from Thermodesulfovibrionales bacterium, assembly GCA_044450345.1. Lineage (GTDB taxonomy): Bacteria > Nitrospirota > Thermodesulfovibrionia > Thermodesulfovibrionales > UBA6898 > Sulfobium. The sequence goes on from JBIOIY010000001.1 coordinate 226,098, forward strand.
GAACGTCGCCGCCGGTTCCATTTACGGCTATGATCTTTTATGGGTCATCACTCTCTCCACTCTTATGCTGATCGTGCTCCAGCACAATGCGGCGCATCTGGGGATAGTAACCGGTCTTTGTCTCGCCGAATCCTCTGCGAAGTTCTTCGGGAGAAAGACAGGCGGGATCTTCCTTTCAAGCGCTCTGGTCGCAACTGTTTCGACCGGCCTGGCCGAGGTCCTTGGCGCGGCGATAGGCCTCAACATGCTCTTTCACATCCCCATCATGACCGGCGCCCTCATCACCGCCGTGGCCGCCGGATATCTTCTCTTTTCGAACGGTTATAGAAAACTCGAAAGATGGATCATAACCTTCGTGTCGATAATAGGGTTCTCCTTTCTCTTAGAGCTGAGCTTAGTGCATATCGGCTGGTCAGAGGCTGCAAAAGGCTGGGCCATACCCGTTGTCCCTTCCAACTCGCTTCCAATCGTGATGAGTTTACTTGGGGCTGTGGTCATGCCGCATAATCTCTTCCTTCATTCCGAGATAATTCAGAGCAGGCAGTTGAACATCAAAGGCGAGGAGGCAATTACCAGGCAACTGAAATACGAATTCACCGATACGCTCTTTGCGATGCTGATAGGATGGGCGATAAACAGCGCGATTATTATCATGGCCGCTTCCGTCTTCTATTCCCGCGGGACGGTCGTCACTGATCTGGCGCAGGCGGATGCAACGCTGAAGCCCCTTCTCGGAAATGCAGCGGGAGTCATCTTTGGCACGGCACTTCTTCTTGCAGGCTTTTCCTCTTCAATAACCGCTGCCATGGCCGGCGGAAGCATCTTCGCAGGGATGTTCGGCGAGCCCTTTGATATCGCCGACAGCCATTCGCAGACAGGAGCCGTCATAACACTAACAGGAGCAATAGCGGCCATTTTCCTTCTCAAAGACGTCTTTCAGGGACTCATCTGGAGTCAGATCATATTGAGCATCCAACTGCCGTGGTCTATCTTTTCCCTTGTCAGCCTCACCTCCTCTTCAAAGGTGATGGGAAAATTCTCGAATTCCTTCCGGGACAATGTCCTTTTGTGGTCGACCGCAATCGTTGTCTCGGGTTTGAACATCATGCTCTTCGTGAGTATGCTTCGATAAGGTCTTTAAGATCTCTCAGCAGCGACGATCGAGGCGACTTGCAGATTCTTCAGGTACCCCGGCGGGTCAAGAGGGTATTATGTCACATGACCGTCAACTCTTATCCTGATTTTTCCCTGCCTTCGTCGGTAAAAAAGTGCATAAGAAACTCCCCGTCCTTCGGGGGCAGGTCGAATTTCAGGCAGGCCTTTTCAATCAACGTAAACAGGGCTGCTCCCGGATTGTCCTGACGCTCATCCGATATCCATTTGATCGCCTTTCTCAACTGTTCACCCTCAGGGAGAATACTCATAATACTTTCCTCCGGTAATTAAATCGTTTAACTACTTTTTCCTCATGCGAGGGAAATATCCGGGCACGCCCTTTTTATATTTAGCATATTCTTCACCGAAGCGGCCAAGAAGTTCCTTTTCTTCAAGAGGGATAATGACTGCGTTGACAATGATGAGGTCGAGCAACGTTACGGCCCCGACGGCTATAACACCGGAAAGCAAAAAAACCCCGCCAAACATAAGAGTATGGGCAAGATAGGTAGGGTGTCTCACAAAAGAAAAGGCGCCTTCGGTAACGAGCCTGCCCGCGGCCTCCCGGGACACCTCCGGCAGTCCCATAAGTCCCAACAGAGTGAGCAGTCTTCCGGTCCAAATCTGAAGCATCGCGCCTCCCGTCAGGATGACAAGTCCGGCTATGCGGGCCAACGGGCCCGGATCGATCCTGTAATTAAGGAAAAAGGCCCGGTTGAGGTAAATGAAATACGCAAGAGGCGGCCACAGGAGAGCGGGCATGATATAGGTAAACCCACCGATCCTTTTAAAAAAACTCGCAAGGCCATGGACGGGAATCCAGAAAAGCGGTATGATCGGCCAAATAATAATGGTGAGCAAGGCGATCAGGTCAGTCAAGTCTCTTCACCGATAAAACATTGCGGGTCTTCGGCGAGGAAGTCATCTTCTCCATGCGCGACCGAATAGGCATATGCGATCGCCCTGCATCCCCTGCATCCCGCCCATCTCTTGCATTGGCCGCACTTCCCTTTATATCTTTCCCTGTCCCTGAGCGCCTCAAGCACAGGAGATGTTGCCCAGATTTCCCGGATCCTTTCTTCCCTTATATTCCCTATCGGGACAAACAACCTCCTGCATGGGACTATGGTCCCGTCCGAAAGAAAGGTCAGTCCTGAAACACCTGCGGCGCATCCCGCTGTGGGCACTGAACTATCTGCTGAGAGGCAATTCATCTGGGAAGCGACCGGGTCACCGGTGACGATCTCGAGACCCTCAGGCCTGAGGGAAAGAATCTTTTCGTATGTCTCCCTTACCTTTTCGCTGTCTATCATCTTATCCAGGAGCCCCAACCCCCGCCCGGATGGTACAAGTCTCGAAAAACCGAGCCTCTGAACGCCCAGAAAAACAGAGAGTTCTACCAATCTCATGAAGTCCCCGACATTAATTTCAGACAGCGTTGCGTTTATCGTAACGTTCAGGCCTGCGTCCAGAAGATTCCGGATGCCTTTCACCGATGATGCAAAACTGCCCTTCCCCCTTATCGAATCGTGGATTTCTTCAGTCCCTTCCATACTGACCTGGACCCCTTTCACACTGAGACCGGCAAGCGCCATCGCCCTTTCCCTGGTTATCAGTGTGCCGTTCGAAAGGAGATATATATCAAATCCCAGATTGCCGATCGTATCGATAATCTCGAATATGTCGCGCCTCAGAAGAGGTTCCCCTCCGGTGATATTGAAGCTGGGGGAGAACGAAATATCATAAGCCTCGGACCAGGCCTTCAGGGTCTCGTCGATCTCGTTTGCCACGGACGTTATCTCTTTAAGGCTCAGCTCATCGGTCCTGCCGCCTGTCTGATAGCAATGTGTACACCTCAGATTGCACCTCTCCGTCAGGTGCCACTGGATAAAAAATTCATGCGAGTTGGCTACAGACATAAACTATAAAGCTCCTCAGCTATAGTAAGTTACTTTTCATAATTTTCTCGCCAATAAAAAAATAAAAAAGCGGATACGGTACATTTTCCCATATCCGCTAACGACATTTCGTTGCCGACCGGCAACTTCAGCTCTTTCAGCCCTTTCATTTGTGGCATATCTTGCCAGGATTTTCCCGGGCCGCTTTCTTTAATGCCGTCCAAAAGGCGGCCTCCTTGACAAGAGCCTCTCTGCTCACTGTCTTCTTCACCTGCATCACCTCCTCCTCTCACGCAAGCGGATATGCACTGACGGGCAAAGAGCGCCCCTTTCTGTTTATAGAATATCTCACCCATAAATAAAAGCAAGGAGAATATTACTAAGGCCACTCGAGGAATTTTCTCAGGATGTCTTCATTGCATATGGGTTCGAGACATACTCCCGAGGCAAGGCACGGGGTAACACAGCCGTCTTCGCCATTGTGCACCACTGTTTTATACGGTCTGAACAGATTTACGGCTGCCGCCGCCAGTTCACTTTCGGCCGCCCTCCCCACAGTCAGTTTTGTCATATTGAAATAAGCGTCCATCGCGCAGAAATAATACCCCGCATGGATGCCCAGGTCAGAGGCGCTGCCGGAAAAGGTCTTCAACCCCTCTTCGGCGCGCCGGTAATATTCCTCTTTCCCGGTTATTAAGTGGAGTCTGAGCAACTGCATGATTCCAACCGAATTCGCTGACGGATGCGGAATGTCCTCAACCGCCTTGAGCCTCACCCCCAAGACTTCTTCGTCCGTATCTAAAAAGCCGCCCGATACTTCATCCCAGAATTTTTTTATGCAAAACCCTGCAATCTTTTCCGCACGCTCCAGATAAACAGGTTCTGCCTCGACTTCGTACGCATCGATCATGGCCGCCATGATATATACGTAATCGTCGAGAAGACCCTTCACCCCCTCGGAATGAAGAAGTTCGTCTTCCCTGATACGGCCATTCCATATCCTCTCCAGACTCTTCAGCGCGAAGTCTTTTACATTGACGTCACCCAGAATCCTGTATGCCGTCAAATAGGCGGCAATGAACATGCCGTTGATTCCGGTATAGAGCGTTTTATCGACGAACGGCGCTGCTCTCGCCTTTCTCCCCCTGAGCAATTTTTCCCTGCCTGAGTTGATTATTTCCAGAACCTTTTCGAATCCATAGCCGGTCGCCGATGCGATATCCTCAGGTGTCATCGCAACGAAGAGGACCCTCTTTGATTCATCGTGGTGCATAGCCCCCTTGTCATGAAAGAGATGCATCTCCAACACCCTGCGTTCCTCTTCGCTGAGAAGACCTTTGAAGTCTCCCTCCGTCCATGTGAAATACCCTCCTTCGTCGTCGGCGGTAACATCGGCGTCCTGGCTTGCGTAAAAGCCTCCTTCAGGATCTGCAAGCACTTCGAGGGAAAACCGTATTATGCCCTCTGCCACGGACTTGAAGTATTCAGTCCCGAATACTGCATACGCGCCCGAATAATTTCTGAGCAGCCACGCGTTGTCGTCGGCCATCTTTTCAAAGTGAGGGACTATCCACGCCTCGTCCGTTGAATACCTGTGAAATCCGCCGCCAATCTGGTCATGGAACCCGCCCTTTGCCATGGAATCGAGGGTCTTCCTCGCCGCATGTCCGATCGTTTCCTCACGCGTAAAATAATACCTGTTCGTGAGGAACTCAACCGCACCGGGGGCAGGGAATTTAGGAGCCGTTCCAAACCCTCCGTGCTCAGGATCATAGGCGGACAACATTGACGATTCGGCACGTTCAAGAACGGCCCGGTCTATCTCTCCGGATGAGTGAGCATCTCCCTTGAGCACCGCAAGCAGCCTGTCGGCATATTCCTCAATCTCTCCGCGCCTCGTCTTGTAAAAATCCGATACCGCCTTAAGCACCTTGCCAAACCCGGGCCTCCCCTGTCTGTCTTCAGGCGGGAAATAGGTGCCGCCGAAAAAAGGTTTTTTTTGAGGAGTAAGGAAGACGGAGAGGGGCCATCCGCTGCCGTTGCCCATCGACGATACAGCCCGCTGGTAACGTCTGTCGATATCGGGTCTCTCGTCCCTGTCAAGCTTTATGCTGATAAAATCTTCATTCAGGAGGCGAGCGATCACCTCATCCTCAAAAGATTCCTGCGCCATAACGTGACACCAGTGACACCATATGGCCCCCGTGCTGAGAAAAACAGGTTTATCTTCTTTCGCAGCTCTTTCGAACGCTTCCTCGCACCACGGGTACCACTCGATCGGCTGCCCGGCCGCGTGTTTCAGATAAGGGGATTTCTCCTGAACCAGCCTGTTCATCAAACAACTTGTCCGGTTGTGCACCGCATGCTCATTGTCTCTTGATCATCTTCATCGTCTCACGCATGAAAGCCGCAAGGTCCGACGGCTGGCGCGAGGTAACGAGATTCCCGTCCACGACCACCTCTCTGTCTTCATAAAGGGCCCCTGCTTCTTTCATCTCCGGAGCTACAGATTTATAACAGGTGGCATGCCTGCCCTTAAGAAGGCCCGCCGTTATCAGTAATTGAGGGCCATGGCATATAGCCGAGACCGGCTTGTTCTCCCTGAAAAAAAGACGGGCTATCCCGACCGCGGTCCTCTCCCTTCTTATCGCTTCCGGCGCCTTGCCGCCGGGGAGGATGAGGAGATGGTATTCCTCCGGGTCAACCTCTTCAACAGTCTTGCTTACCTCTATCTCGTAGCCGTGTTTGCCTTTTATCCGGCCTTTTTTCATGGAAGCGATATCCACCTCGATCCCCTCTTCCTTCAGCCGATAATAAGGCACAAGAAGTTCCAAATCCTCAAAGTTATCTGCGCTGATCATCAAAGCCTTCATAGACTCATCCCCTTTTTTAAAGGGTATCACAGAAGAAAGAATTGTCAATCGCCCGGAACATGGCTGGAACATGGAGAGGGGGGAAACGCTACATATCACGGGCCATGTGGACCCCGGAGGGGCTTTCTTCGGGCCGTTTCATTTTTGCCGCAGCCATAAACCTGGCTTTGTCGCATTATCGCGTCAAGGTGTTATAATTTTTGTAATAATGCTTTCAACGCAGATCCGGATATGAACGAAGACAAAATATATGATTGCCTTATCGTCGGAGCAGGCCCCGGCGGCTTGCAGGCGGCCATCTATCTGGGACGATATAACCGCACTGTAATGCTCATAGACAGAGGGGGCGGGAGGACATGGCACGCAAAACACATCGAGAATTTTCTCACCCAGAGGGCCATTTCCGGCCGGGAGATCATACGGATCGGGATGGAGCAGGCAGCGAGTTTCAATGTGAAGATCGAAAGAGGCCTGGTCACGCAAATCCTCAAGAACGAATATTTCGAGGTATCAACCGCGGAAAAGCGGTACCTGGGGAAATTCGTAATCGTGTCTACCGGCGCCTATGACAACCTGCCGCCTGTGGAGAACATCCACAAGTTTCTGGGCACCTATTTCTTTACCTGCATCGACTGCGACGGATACCGTACTACGGGGAAGAAACTCATCATCCTCGGCAACTCTCTGAAGACAGTTCACCTGGCGTTCGGCATGAAAGAGATGTTCACGCAAGACATCACACTCGTCCTGTATTTTCATACGCCGCCCGAGGCATATATCGAAACGCTCAGGGAGGAGAACATCCGTCTGATCATGGGCCGCCCGGATAAGATCATAGGAGACAATAAGATCGAGGCCGTCGAACTTCAAGACGGCACGCGCATCGAATGCGAGGTGATCATGTCCAACTTAGGGTATAAATTGAACGATTCATTTCTAGACGGACTGAAACTCAGGAAGGACGGTGACAATTTCAAATATATAACCGACCGCAACTATGAATCATCATTAAGCGGGCTCTATATCCTGGGTCCCCTGACCGGCAACGACCAGGCGATCATCGCGGCAGGAGAAGGCGCCTCGGCCGCGATCGATATAAAAAAGAGGCTCCTCGATCATTAAGTCCGGCCCTTCAGTGCAGGAAGGGGACCTTGAATATCAGGAGATAGCCGTTGAGCGAAAGGATGCCGCCCACCACCGCAGAGACCAGTGAAAAAACAAATACAGCATGGGAAGAGGATAAGATCGCGATGGACGCAAGGACGATTGAAATCTGCAGGAGCACCTCGGCAAAGTCGAAATAGGGGTCTTTCCCCCTGTTGATATCCCGTTCAGACTCCAGCTTTCTCGCCTCCTGTTCGATCGGAAGCTTCTCTTTCCTGTAACGCCCCTCTTCCTCTCCGATCTTACTTATCAGCTCCTCATAATGTTTCCGTGCCTCCGGGGTCATTGATTTTCCCCTCTCGACGAGGATAGCCTCCATCTGCATCTTCTGCGTCCTGTAAAGGTGTTCCCTCATGACCTTGGATTGGTAGAATGCCCACTGGTCCGACGACTGCTGCTGGGCAAGGAGCATCTCCTTCATCGCGTTGTTGCCTCCCAAAGAAGAGATGGCAAGAACAACTGCATAAATAGCGGTGGTAAGGGCCACCCGCTTTGTAAATTTTTTGCCCTTAACCTCTTCAAGCTCTTCGATATCGGGAAGTTCGACTTCAGCCATATCCTTACTATCCTCCACTTTTTACCCGGGTTCCTCAACCCTCAGATTATATTATCATATCGAACCTCAATTTCACAGAACCCGGACTCCGCCGGACCCATTCCTGCACAAGCGCAGCTGCCAGCTTGCGGCCCATACAATAACTGGTATACTCATAATCAAGTGGTAATTGATTAAAGATCCATACAGAAAAGTATTTAGATTTGCATTATCGGAGGCGTCATGAATTCGAAAGAAAAGTTACTCGAAATTGTAAAGAGGCTCAAAAAAGAATATCCGAATCCCACGACGGCCCTGCGCTTCAGGTCACCCTTCGAACTTCTCGTGGCAACTGTGCTCTCGGCGCAGACTACCGATGTGCATGTAAACAAGGTGACCGAAGCCCTTTTCAGGAGATACAAGACAATAAATGAGTACTCGGAGGTTCCGCTTGAGGCCCTTAGAAAGGATTTGAGTTCGATAAACTTCTATAATAACAAAGCAAAGAACATCCAGGCCTCGGCAAGGATGATCATAGAAAAATTCAATTCGAAGGTACCAAAGACGATGGAGGAACTCACGTCCCTTCCGGGCGTAGCAAGAAAGACCGCGAATATCATTCTCTCAAACGCATACGGAATCAATGAAGGAATAGCCGTCGACACCCACGTCAGGAGACTCTCCCTGCGCCTGGGCCTTACGAAAAACGAAGACCCTGTAAAAATAGAAAAAGACCTTCTGGCGATAACGCCGAAGGAGGATTGGGGGACCTTGACACATCTTCTGATCTTTCACGGGAGAAATATATGCCAGGCGAAGAAGCCGAAACACGGCGAATGCATTCTCTACGATCTCTGCCCATCCAGGGATATTCAATAACTCTATGTAGGCCGTTACCCTCAGCCAGGGAATGCCCTCATCCCAGGCTTCATTCGGTCACATCGAGTACGCCTTCCATGCCTCGTTCCTTGTGGCTCTTGAAGAACAGGAACTTCTTGTCGCAGAAGAAGGGATATTTACCGACCCTGGTTGCGGTGAATTTTATCACCTTTGGCTCGGCACTTAAAGGCTCCTTTATGCGAAGTCCGGCTTCCGGTGCGTCAATAACAAAAGCATGAGGAGTGATCTCGGCCTCTTTTTTGACCGTCACCTCGACCGGGACATTGACCCTTACCACAACATAATCGGGATCAAAAAAGAATGAGCCGGCAAAGATGGCGACCCTCTGAATGCCGTCCTTATCGATAGCAGTTTTAAAAACCTTCTTTTCCTTTTCGGCAGCAAGCGCCATCCCCGCAAGAAGGAGGATGGTCACAATACAATTGATGATTCTCATAGCCACTCCTTTTTCCGCGTTATTCTTTCTCCCCATGCTACTACATCCTCCGACGTTGTCAACCGAAAGCGCGACAGTCGCCTTGACAATCTCTCCCTGCGTGGTACTCTTTTAGTAGAAAACTTTCTTAAAGGACTCGTAAAGAGAGGAGACCGAGAGACATGAACATGAAGGAATACTATGAGCTCTTCAGATATCTCATCGAGCAGCGACGTCTTCGTCAGGATGACATCGCCTTTGTGGAAGACATATCGGTCTGGTGCAGAGAACACGACATACCTGAACAGGACAAGGAGAAGCCCCTGAAACTGATTTCGGAAGACGGCCGGGGACGTAAGATGATGATCAAGGAGAATGTGCCTGAAGAGATCATCGACGAAAGGATACATGCGGTCAGGATAAGAAATCAGGTGGTAAACGCGGCTTTCAGCAAAGCCGATATGCTCGACACCGTCCATAAAAAACTGGCATTTCTCTTCCTCGACGAATTCGCCTACGGCCTCCCTGAAGTTGACGACGACCTCCTCGCAGACAACTGGGCCTTTGAAGAGATGGAGAGACTCGGGTATTTCAAGACTCAAAACGAAAAAGGGTTGAAGCAGGCCTGATTTATGCCGCATTTCGGCTTGATGAACACCGAGGACAGCTTTAAGTCCGAAGAAGGCGCCCTGCTCCGCGCCAGACTCCATATCCGCGCGGGCAGGAGGCGGTTGCGCCAGGGCAAGATATCATCGGGTATCGTTACGTTGTACGATGCACTCCTCTTCGCAATGGAGTCATATATAATGTCCCCCCAGCGCAGGGAGGGACTTGACATCAGGGAAGGCGAAGACCTGAAAAACGACAGGACGCTTTACACCGTGCTCACGCGTTCAGGTGTGCTCGACGGCAAGTTCGACTATGAGACATTCGACAAGCTGATAGATAAAGAGAGCCCCGAGGAAATGCCCGGGTACGATTATAAGTGGATATTAGAAGGCGTGGAATCGGTGATGACCCAGCTCGGAGTGATGCCCTTTGACGAGGCTGCGCTCCCTCCGGAAGACCCAAAGACGTTTTAGCCTCTTTAAAGAATATCAGACGCATTATTGTACGTCGATGTCTCGAACACTCACCCTCTCTTGGCACTATCACAAACTGCCTTGCCTTTTGCGTAACTACTCAAACAAGGCCCGTACAAAGTCCTCGGGGATAAAGTCCTGAAGGTCATCTATCCCCTCGCCAACGCCGATGAGCTTTACCGGTATGTTCAGTTCTTTCTTGATTGCAAAGACAATCCCGCCTTTTGCGGTTCCGTCGAGCTTCGTCAGTGCAATACCCGTTACGCCGATCGCGTCGTTGAACATCTGCGCCTGCCTCAGGGCGTTCTGTCCGTTGGTGGCGTCAACCACAAGGAGGATCTCATGGGGCGAACCTGCCATCGCCTTTCCACAAACCCTTTTCACCTTTTTCAGCTCTTCCATAAGGGGACTCTTCGTGTGGAGTCGTCCCGCCGTATCTATTATCACAACGTCGATGCCGCGCGCCTTCGCCGCCTCTATCGCGTCGAATACGACCGCCGACGGATCCGACCCGCTCTGGTGTTTCACCACCTGAACTCCGCTCCTCCCTGCCCATATCTCGAGCTGCTCTATAGCTGCAGCCCTGAAGGTATCTCCCGCGGCCAGCATGACGGTATGTCCCTGATCACGGAACCTGCTTGCAAGCTTGCCGATGGTCGTGGTCTTTCCAACCCCGTTTACCCCGATGGCGAGTATCACGAAAGGTTTTTCTCCAAAGACCACGAGGGGCTGGGGCCGGCCGAGCATCGAGGTCATCTCTTTCTTCAAAAAGTCCTTGACCGACGCGGCATCTTTCATCTCGCCCTTTTCGGCTTTCTCCCTCATATGCCGGACTATCTCATCAGCATTGTTCCCCCCGACATCGGACAGGATAAGAGTCTCCTCCAGTTCTTCGAGGGTCCCCTCATCGACCGTGCGTCCTGTAAATATAGACTCTACCTTTTCTACAAAACCTTTCTTGGTCTTGTGTAAGCCCTCTTTAAGCCTGTCGAAAAAACCCATTATGCCGCTCCTGCGCTAAAAAGATGACAAAAACTAAAAAAACTTTCCGCCGGCAAGGATTGCCTTTTTGTCTATTACATAGACATTTCCTTCCACCCTGCCTTCGAGTTTGATAGGATAACAGCTACCGATGCCTTCTTTCAAATCATTAACCGAATAATTCACGTCGCAGGTCCTGCATATCACACGGCTGCCGTCGAGCCTGTATCCGTTTTTTCTCCGGTAACACTTTGCACAGGCATCGAAATATGCCTGGTAAGAGCCGTCCGTTTTCACCACGAAATAGTTTATCTTGTTTATTCCATCATGGAAGGTGAAAAAAACAGGCTTTTTTTCACCTAAATCATTTAAGGGTATCTCCACACCGGCTCCGTTTAAGGAGGCCTCCGGATACACAGGTATTTTCGAACATCCACAAAAACAAAGCGCCGTTATAATCAGCATGAACGCAATTCTGCTCATGATAAATTGTAAATTCTGCTACTGACATTTAGCAACTTTCTCAATTCATCTCTTTAGGTATAATATCCCGTGCAGAACTATTACCAGTTTCTCATGCCGCGTCTTAACGGTGAATCCATAAGGAAGGATTTCGCCCGTCACCTTTCCCTCGTTAAAAAGGGCATCGCGGGCTTCATAGTATTCGGCGGCAGGCTTGAAGAATTGAGGAAGTATCTGAGAAGACTTCAGGAAGAATCCTCACTCCCCCTCATCATCGCATCGGATCTGGAGCGCGGACTCGGCCAGCAGGTGAGGGGTGGAACACTGTTTCCTCCGGCTATGGCCCTTGCAAAGGCCGCGATAAAAGGCAGGGCGGGGACCGGGTATGACCTGCCCCTGCTCAGGAAAACATTTGCCGCCCTGGCCCGGGAGGCTGCGTATGCAGGTATTAATACCATATTTGCGCCGGTACTCGATATCAATACTAACCCAAAAAATCCGATCATCGCGACGAGGGCCTTTGGAGAAGACGAAAAGACCGTTTCCCTCCTCGGTTTGGAGATGATCAGAACACTCCAGAAAAATGGTATCGCCGCCTGCGGAAAACATTTCCCCGGACATGGAGACACCGAAGTCGACTCTCACATAAGGCTTCCCGTCGTAAGCCGTGAATTTAAAGACCTGAAAAGCAATGAACTGAAACCTTTCAAAAAAGCGATCTCAAGCGGCGTCGGGATGATCATGCTCGGTCATCTCTCCGTTCCGGCATTGGACAGATCGGGACTCCCCGTATCGATCTCTAAGACAGCGGTGCAGTTTCTCAGAAAAGAGTTGCACTATGGCGGGACAGTGATAACCGATGCAATGAATATGGGAGGCATCGGGAAGTATACCGAAGAAAAGGCATCTTTCATGGCGCTCGCTGCGGGGGTGGACATCATACTTCACCCTTCTTCAGCTGAAAAAGTTGTCTCATATTTGAGAGTTAAGAAAAAGGAGTTTAACGTCGATCGCATTGAAAATCTTCGGGGAAGCCTTCTGCGTTTTCCGGACGAGGACATTCCTCCTTTCGATACCAATAAAAAGCTCTCGGAGACCCTGGCCGGCAAGGCGATTACGTCAATCGGCCGGTTCAGCCTTCGGAGACCGCTTCTTCTCGTCATCCTTAACGATGAAGAAGATGAGAAAGGCGCTGCCCTGGCGGGATGCCTGAAGAAAGGCATGAGAGACTTGCGACTTCGGACGATAAACCGCGCCTCGAAGCGGAAGATACTATCGCTCCCTGAAAATGTCTCGGTGGTCGTCGCGATATTTTCCGAGACAAAGGGCTGGAAGGGGGGCGCCGGCGACTGGCTTTACAAGGCAGTTTCCAGGCTTGAGAAAAAGGCAGCGTTGTTTATATCGTTTGGAAGCCCGTATCTCCTTAATGGGATCAGAGGCGCCGCCAAGATCTCGGCATATTGGGACTCCGAATACGCGCAGGAAGCAGTCGCCCGCATAATGCTGAAAAAATATAAAGGCTGACGCGGCACCGACAAATTTCCCTCGACTGATGCATTTGCTCAAAAAAAGTCCTATAATTTGACTATGTCCCTGGGAAGAATAAAAATAATCATCCTAATGGGAATAGTCTGCATAGGCTCCTGCACCGGACCCCGGTATCTCAAGAGTGTCATTACGGGTCCTGAGGAGATAACAGGAACGTGTGATCTGTTTCTTTACGGCCACAGGTATGCTGACGACTTTAAAAATGTCGCCTTCCTCATACCCGGTGGAGGGAAATACGCCTTCGAGCTATACGCACCCGAATTCGATTACCATGTCAGGAAAGGTCTCTTTGCGGGTACCGCCGCGGAAGAGGCCGAGCAGTTCGTCAGATTTCATTATTCCTTCCAGCGCTCCCAATGGAACAAGATACTTGATCAAGAGGGGAATGTGATCGTCTATGAGTTGAGGCCGATATATTCGACCCTCGACTTTTCATACGGCGATGTTCTTGATGTGCATTACCTCATCAAAGGCGATAAAGTAATTGCGACAGTCGGCCTGAAGCCCGAGATTGAGGAACGGCCGCCCGAACCATTTCTTCTCAGACCCAGGGTGAAATAATGAAGACGCTCGTCACCGGAGGGACAGGATTTATAGGGAGCGGGGTGGTAGATCTTCTTTTGCGTGACGGACATTCGGTTCGACTCCTTTCGAGAAGACACGAACTTCCCGAAGGGCTGAAGGGGATGGACGTGGAGATTTTTTACGGTGACCTCAAGGACTATGCCTCGGTGATGCAGGCTATGGACGGAATGGATCTCTTTTTCCACATCGGGGAGATTAAGAATATCACTGAAGCGGCTTCTCTCAATAACGTAAAGCTTATCGAGCGGATACTTACTGCCATGGCAGAGAGGGAGATGAGACGTCTCATATTCGTAAGCTCCCTCACCGTTGCAGGCATACCGTCTGTGATACCTGCAAACGAGGATACTCAGCCTGAAACGATCCTGGAAGACCATTACACGTCGTATAAAAGAGAAAGTGAGAAGCTCATCATTAATGCAATACCCGGCAGATACGTTATTCTCAGGCCCTCTGCGGTCTATGGTCCGGGCTCCAGATACCTCGGCAATTTCATACGTGCAGTCGATAAATTCGGCCCCATCGGCTTTCCTTTTATCGGAAACGCGAAGAACCTGGCACCGCTCATTTACGTAAAAGACCTCGCAAAGGCGATTTATCTTTCCGGCCTTCTCCCCTCCGCCGCGGGGCAGGTATTCAACCTGACCGACGGCTTTCGCCACAGCTGGCTGGATTTTCTGAACACGGTGGCCGAACTCCTCGGCAGAAAGTTGAGGGTCATGCCGATCCCTCCGCTTCTTCTGAAGATTCCTGCCATTCCGATTGACATCCTGTCAGGGATGATCGGCATCAAGATGGATCCGGTCCATTATGTGAATTATTTTTCAAAGGACCTCTTCTTCGACAACTCAAAGGCGATGCACCTCCTGAACTGGCGGCCTGAGTTTTCCCTCACTGACGGGGTAAAAGAGATGGTAAGGTTTTACCGGGGTGCATAAGGTCAGGTCGACCAAGACGGCGCGAGAGCAAAAAAGGATCAGAGAGATCGGTCTGCGACTCTACGAATCGATGAGCGATCTGCCCTCGATCTTCGATAAGAGGAGATGGATGGGGAGGCTCATGGACCGGACGATGAGAGACGAAGAGTTCAGACTCAACCTCTTCAGATACGTCGACGCACTTCCCTCACTGAAAAGCGATGCCCTCGTAGCAGGCCTGATGCAGGAATATTTTTCGGACATCAAAGCCGCCCCGTTGCTGATACGGAAAGGCATTGAGCGCATCTCAAGGGGTTTTATAACCATTGTCGCTGCACGGCTGATAAAGTCAGGCGTCAAATCTCTGGCAAGACAGTTCATCGCCGGAGAGGGACATTGGGACGCCCTGAAGACGCTCGATGCCCTCTGGGAAAACGGCTTTGCCAGCAGTGTAGATCTTCTCGGAGAAGAAGTGCTGAGCGACAGAGAAGCGGGGGAATATATACAAAATTACCTGCGGCTGCTCGGCTTTCTCGCCTCCCGGGCCGCGGAATGGAAGCAGGATGCTGTTCTTGAAAAAAATGATAGAGGACCGATACCGAGGTTCGACATCTCTTTTAAAGTGACATCCCTCTATTCTCAGCTCGACCCCGCGGATTGGGAAGGCTCTATTGAAAAGGCGAAGGAAAGCCTGAGACCGATCATCGCCTTGGCGCGGGACGTTGGGGCCTCCCTCTGTTTCGACATGGAGCAGTACTATTACAAAGATCTGATCATCGAGATCTTCAAGCAGATACTGGATGAATTCGAAGACTATCCGTTTGCGGGCATAGCCATTCAGGCTTACTTGAAAGAATCGAGAAGGGACCTTCTTGACCTGATTGACTGGGCGAAGACGAGGAAAAGACAGGTCTCCGTGCGGCTCGTGAAAGGGGCTTACTGGGATTATGAGGTGGTCATAAATCGCCAGAGAGGATGGCCTGTGCCGGTATTCCAGAACAAGGAAGAGACAGACGCCAACTTCGAGGAACTCACGAAGATGCTTCTCGAAAACCCGGAATTCGTACGTTCTGCTCTCGCGACCCACAATATAAGGAGTATCAGTCACGCAATCGCCATTGCGGAGGCACTGGACCTTCCGAAGAATGCCTACGAGTTCCAGATGCTTTTCGGGATGGGAGAACCCTTGTGGAGAGAACTCCGGAAGATGGGATACCGGGTAAGGGTCTACACCCCCGTAGGAGAACTCATTCCAGGGATGGCATACCTCGTAAGAAGGCTTCTCGAAAATACCTCAAACACCTCTTTCCTGAGGGGGGTTTTCGCGGATAACAGGCCTTTCGAGGAAATAATCAAACCTCCCGCGCTGAAGTGTCCGCAGATTCTGGAACAACGTTCTTCCGCATTCAGGAACGAGCCATCCATAGATTTCTCGAAGGCTGAAAACAGGGGGAAAATGGGGCAGGCATTGCGATTGGCAGCAACTCATTTTGCCGCCAGATACCCCCTTCACATCAATGGAGAAGATGTTTTCAGTGACAAAGAGATCCTCTCTCTCAACCCTGCCGATCCCGCAGTGGTAGTGGGGAGGGTATCCTCCGCAGACAGTGACGATGCCGGGCGGGCAGTGGCGGCGGCCCGGGATTCATGGGACGCATGGAGAAATACCGCACCTGCGAAGAGGGCGGACTTTCTTTTTAAAGCAGCTGCCGCATTGAGGAAAAAGAGGTTCGAGATTGCGGCCCTCGAAGTATATGAAGTGGGAAAGACCTGGAAAGACGCCGACGCAGATGTCGCCGAGGCAATTGATTTTATCGAATATTACGCCGGCGATATGGTCCGTCTGGGCAGGCCGTCACATCCCGGAGATTATCCCGGCGAGGCAAACGATTATTTTTATGAACCCAAAGGCGTCTGTGTTGTCATATCACCCTGGAATTTTCCTCTTGCCATTTCGGCCGGCATGGTCTCCGCCGCACTTGTCACTGGGAATTGCGTCATTTTCAAGCCCTCCAGTCTTGCCCCTGTTGTGGGACGGCAGCTTGTAGAGGCGTTCAGAGGCGCGGGACTGCCGCCGGGCGTGCTTCAGTTTCTGCCCGGGCCGGGCACTGAAGTCGGAGAATATCTCGTCGCCCACCAGGAAGTAGATTTAATCGCGTTCACTGGTTCCAAGGATGTGGGGCTGAGAATTATCAGGAATGGGTCCGATGTGAAGCCGGGACAACGGAGCGTTAAAAAGGTGATAGCCGAGATGGGCGGCAAGAACGCGATCATTGTAGATGAAACCGCTGAACTCGGTGAAACAGTAAAGGGTGTCCTGGAATCCGCCCTTGGATATCAGGGGCAGAAATGCTCCGCGTGCTCCCGGGTGATAGTGATTGAAGGGATTTATGATGAATTCCTGACGAGGCTGAAGGACGCGATGGAGAGCATCCGCATAGGTCTCCCCGAAGACCCAGGCACATTTATGGGACCCGTGATAGATGAAGGGGCCCTGCGTAAGATACAAAAATACGTCGATATCGGAAAGAAAGAGGCGAGACTATTTTTCTTCCGGGAAAAATCCGGAAAGGGGGTTTTTATCGGACCGGCGATATTCACTGACGTCGATCCCTTGTCTACCCTGGCACAGGATGAAATATTCGGGCCTGTGCTCTCCGTCATAAAGGCAAGAAACATCGAAGAGGCAACAGATATTGCAAACAACACCCCATATGCCCTGACCGGCGGAATCTTTTCGAGGAGCCCGCTCCATATCAGAAAGGTGCGTGAAGGATTCAGGGTGGGCAATCTTTATATCAACAGGAAAATCACCGGCGCGCTCGTTGGAAGGCAGCCGTTCGGAGGCTTCGGCATGTCCGGAGTCGGCTCGAAAGCAGGCGGGCCGGATTATCTCCTTCAATTCATGGACCCCAGAAGCATAAGTGAAAATACGATACGAAGAGGGTTTGCGCCCCTCGGCTGACCACAGAGAGATGCCTCCGACTTTTCATCATGCTAAAAAAAATTTGCCGGGTGAACGCAGAGTACAGGTTTTAGTATTTCTGCGGGACAGCAATACTCCGGCGATATTTCTAACCTACAGAAACGGTCTTGCCCTTCATTTTTGTTCTGCCGGACACGCTGGATTTCAGAGAAATGTGAGAATTGCCCGATACCTCTGCAAACTCAAAAACTTCGGCATAGCCTGTCACCGTCGCGTTTCCAAAAACTGAGGCAAAACCATAGACTTTTCCATCACCGCATATCCGCGCGTCTCCAAAAACTTTCGCGTTGCCGAAAACCTGGGCATCATCACATACTTCAGCCCTATCAAAAACCCAGGCATTGCCGAAAACCATTGCCTCGTTTGTGATTCTCGCCCTGCCACAGATTTTTACGAAGGGGCCTATGTAGGCTGTTTCAGCAACGTAAGCGGTCTCGGCGACCATCCCGCCTCCGTTAGGATGATGATGGTACTTAACGCCGTCAATGTCGACAACATCACCTGTAAACAGAACATTAACATCCATAACGTCCTCCTATACAGCAACTGATTGAATCTAATTACATCTTAGTACTGCGAGGATGCCGAGTCAATAATCTCTGCTCGAAAAATTTCGCTGCCATCTTATCTTCCTCCAACTGCTTGGCAGTAAGATGATGATAACTAATGATGTTCATCACTTGTAAGGTTTAAATAATAGGGAAATTCATAATTGCAATTTCACGTTGACAATCAGGGGATGATCTTTTTAACTTATCTTAAGTCATCCAGGGAGAAAAACCAGGCGGCCGTCTCTCAGGAAATAAAATGCGGCGTTCAAAAATTTTTTGACCTATTTACATATGGCGGGAAAATGACACAGTCCAGGTTCTTTCAAATATCTTTGCTGCTTCCTTTTGTCCTGTGGTGCTTATGCCTGCTAGTTTTCTCGTTGGCGTACAAAGAAGGTGCGGCATTTATCTTGAATAATTTATATAATGCATGCCGTGTCTTTGTTCCTTACCTCATTTTTGCAGCGGTCATATGGAAGCTTGCGAGTGGAAAGTCTTACAGGCTGTTAATTCCCCTGGCTTCAGTCGTGCCGATTGTCTGGGGTGCCTTTTTTACACTTTTTTATATACTGATTTCCTATATCATGAAGCGCGCCATAGATACTTGGTATGTCCTTTGTATTATGGCTTTTTGGGCTACCGTGGTTGCGTATCTTGCTGAGATTATTCCATTCCTCATTCTCACCATATTCAAAGATGATTTTAAGCCGTGCCAGGGGAGAACGCCTTTGGACCATCGTCTCTGAAGGGCCGGGCTTTTAGCGGCCATCTCTTTCCTGTTTTTCCTTCCCCCGGTAAGTAATATCCCCTGAACCCGGAAAAGCTGCCGTGCATGCAGAGTTGGCGATTCCATTTTTTTCCACTGTCCTATATTAGCCAATCTTTGAACCGTAGCTAGCACTGGCATCTTTTTTGCGAGTTAAACGTGGAAAGGAGAATTGCTACTTAAAATGAGTATGTTTAAGGCAAGAGAATTGATTTCAATTTTGATGGATTCCTCATTATATCTGACTCTTCCTCTGAAAGAAAGACGTTCGCTTCTCGTGAAAATGGCCGAGGATTACCCTTTTTTAGTCGAAGGAGAAGGCGAGCAGACAGAGGTCGTAGGATATGAAGCAAGCTGGGCCGGAATCTTCAGGACGTTTTAACCGGCTTAATTGCGTATTGAGAATTTCACCGGTAGTTGGTTATTTCGCCAGTTTACTACGAGCCATTTAGGCGCCGCACTTTTCCCTATGCATATCTCTCGGGAAAAAGGGGGCCTTCATTACCACCTCCGGGCAATTGAAATGGCCGGTAGTGTCCTAAAGGACACTCCCAAATGGCTATCCCACTTCAACCCCGAAGACTTCGGAAAATCTTCCTTGCGACGCTAGATCCAGTTCTATGGAAGCCGGCCTGAAGGGTAACAGCAGCTTTTCAGCGCCTTCAAGTCTCGGTTCTATGATATACCTTCCCTGCACGATATCCCTGAAACAGCCTTCACTCCTGTTTTTTCTGACCCAGTACTTAAACCCCATCGAGAATGCGCCGTCATTCGAAGAAATAATGTTATTCATGATACTTAAGTATTTTTCAATATCAAAGCTCTTTAATATGGCCAGTATGTTGATTGTTCTGTATTTTTTCTTGCCGTGGAGATAAAGATTTTTGACCACATCCCCGGCCAGAAATGCCACGTGCCCTGAATTATTGATGAAATAATTGACAATCGGACCTATGTTTATTAAATCTTTCTTTTTCAGGAGATGAGAGTATTTCTCGGGACATCTTTCCAGCCTGAAGAGGGGCGTAGGACAAGAGCAAATCAATGAGGACTGATCGGCGTTCGTGGGATCCTTCGGGAAAAAAGCGGATACACTCTGGTTGCCCTGGCCAGCAGATGCCGGCTTCTGATCCGCGGGCGGGGTACCAATTCCGTATTGTATCACAATCCCTTCCCTTTCCTCTGATACCAACATTGTAATAGAAACTGAGAAAAAAAAGAAACAGCTTATTCCTCAGACGGAGATAATGAAAAACTATTAAAAAGGTGAGGATTGTCTGTGGGTACTTCACATCACCCAGGGAAAGCAGTCGCAGTTACAATACGTATCTCGAAAAAGACTTTCTGCGTTGAATCTGCGGATCTCTTAGGTGTACTGAATGGAAACTTCGTAAATAATGGCCGAGTGGTCGGCGGACGGACTATTACTCGCACAGCTGAGTTCTCCCTTTGCCGCCTCTTTATGTTTTCCTACCATTGTGGTAACAACCTGGGTCAGATCGAATCCGCCGTCTCCGCATCCCTTGTTAAGGCAGTCCACCTTGAAGAAGGCATAGCTGCCGGGCGAGTAATTCACGGTCCTCTGTAATGCTTTTTTTATCCCCTTTTGGTTATAAATCATACTGATGACAATGCCGGCTACTTCCGGAAACTGGGCAGACACCGTTCCTGAATCAAGTCTCTGTTGTGCCCTTTCCATTCTTATCGGACTTCTTCTATAATTCATGTCCCTCCTAAATGAAAAAAGCCCACTCCCGGAGGAGTGGGCTTTTCCCGGTTAATTACAGTTTAACCACATTGATCGCCTTGGGACCTTTAGGGCCCTTTTCAGTATCAAAGCTGACCTTGTCACCCTCGGCAAGACTCTTAAAGCCATTGCCCTGGATGGATGTGTGGTGAACAAAAGCTTCACTGCCGTCTTCATTGGTAATAAAGCCAAAACCTTTGCTGTCGTTAAACCATTTCACTGTTCCTTGTGCCATTTCTTTTACCTCCTTTTTATAAACTCAAATCTCAGAAGGCCCCAAGAAAAAGCGGCCACAAAGTCAAAAGTCTTTGTAGCCGCTGTAAACGCAAAAACTTCTAAAATTCTG
>JBIOIY010000002.1:0-218886 GCA_044450345.1 Thermodesulfovibrionales bacterium
CTGTCCTTGGAAGCGGTTCATTCCCCACTATCTTCGCCAGCGCCTCGCTGGGTTTCATGGCCTTCATAAATGCCGGGTTAGGGGATCCCTTCTTTGCAACTTTCTTATCCTTTTCTGTCATCGATGTTCTCCTTACTGTGTACGGATTCAGAGTCTGAATTCCTATATTTTCAGAACGTACGTTTCTAAAAGTATACACTAATCCGACATTTCTGCCCAAAATCCGGATATTCTTGTTTCAGAGAAAAGCACTATCAAGTGACACAACACATGGTAAAATATTAATTAAGTCCACTTTTGACGTCACAGGAGGTCACCATTTTGCTTTTATCCATGCTGCTTGCGGCATCTTTGATGATCGATGCACTCCACCCTTTGCCACCGACAGCTCCAGGGACTGTTATTGTTGCTGATCAGGACAAGGCTGGAGAAAAACAGCCGGAAAAGAGTGAGCATGAAGTCCCCATGACAAAACCTGTGGTTACCGAACACAAGGTGACCGTGGAGGGAAGGGAAATAAGCTACACTGCAACGGCAGGTGAACTGGCGATAATGAATGATGCCGGCGAAACTGAGGCACAAATCTTTTTTATTGCTTACGCTGTCAACAACAAGTCAGCTCCCGGCAGTAGGAGGCCTCTCTTGTTCGTATTTAACGGCGGACCCGGCGCTTCTGCAGTCTGGCTTCACCTCGGCGCTGTCGGTCCCCGGCGTGTCCGAATGCTTGCGGATGGCAGTATGCCGCCGCCACCGTACGTGCTTGTGGACAATGAATTCACCTGGCTGGATAAGGCCGACCTTGTCTTTATCGACCCGGTTGGCACGGGCTATAGTCGGGCAGTCAAGCCTGAACTTACCAAAAAGTTTGCCTCGGTGTCGGGCGATATAGATTCGGTGGGC
This sequence comes from Thermodesulfovibrionales bacterium, assembly GCA_044450345.1. Lineage (GTDB taxonomy): Bacteria > Nitrospirota > Thermodesulfovibrionia > Thermodesulfovibrionales > UBA6898 > Sulfobium. The sequence continues at coordinate 901 of JBIOIY010000002.1, forward strand.
AGATTTATAAGGCTTTATCTGACACAGTATGAGCGTTGGAGTTCGCCGCTGTTCTTGGTGGGGGAAAGCTATGGGACGTTCCGTGCCGCCGGCGTGTCGGAGTATCTGGTTGAGCATGGCATCGCTCTAAACGGGATTATCATGATCTCTTCCATAATGAACCTGCAGACCACCTCTTTTGATCACGGCAACGACCTCCCGTATGTTTTGTTCCTCCCCGGTTACACTGCGACGGCTTGGTATCACAAAAAGCTTGCAGCGCGAACTGACCTGGACAAGACTTTGGAAGCAGTAGAGGTTTGGACCGAGACTGATTATTTAACGGCCCTTGGCAAGGGGGACCGACTGTCGTCCGAGGAGCGGGAGACGGTAGCGGGAAAGCTGGCAGAATTTACAGGGCTTGACAAGGCCTTCATCGATAACCGCAACCTGCGCATTGATCGTAAAAGCTTTGTCAGTGAGCTTCTTCGGAAACAGAGGCACGTGGTCGGATACATGGATAGCCGTTTTACCGCTCCGGACCTTGATCCGGCGGGGCCTTCCGGTTTTGACCCGACAGTGGCGACAATCCGGCCGCCCTTTACGGCTACGTTCAACGAGTATGTCCGTGGTGAACTCGGGTTCCGGTCTGATTTGGAGTATTTCACTTTGGGCGGCGGCATCGGGCACTGGGACTGGGAGGCAAAAAACAGCTATGCCGATACCAGTGATAACTTACGGAACACCTTTGCCAAGAACCCCTACATGAAACTCTTTATAGCGACAGGCTGCTTCGACCTTGCAACGCCTTATTTTGCGACTGAATATACCTTATCACACCTGGGGCTGACACCAACTCTCAGGGCTAACATCACGACGCGCAGATACCGATCAGGGCATATGATGTACTTGGACGGCGACTCTATTTCCCAACTGAAGCGAGATGTCTCGCAGTTTATAAGCAGTACCCTGGCAGTGCATTAGTATCACAATTGCACCTGAGAGCGCAGTTATTCTGAGCCGCAACTGACGAAGGCTTCGTCTCGAGTACAGTTTCACTCCGAAGTGTGCGTGGCCTCCGGACGGTGCGTAAAGCAGACCCGCGATTGCCGATCAAAACCCGCATTCTTCTGAGGGAGTTGAGTTTGCAGAGTACATGTCGAAGTCGACTTCTCCCAAGGAAGGCCCGCCGTTTTTTAATATTTCACTGAGCTTTTTGAAGTATTCATCGATAATTGGCCGTATCTTAGTTTCCTGCTCTTCGGTAAGCCTAAGACGATCCTTCAAAGGGTACATTAACTGCTCAGGTGATTTACTGATACTCGAGAAATCGCCCGCCCGCACTGACATCGGCTGCATTATAATTATCGAGGCAATAAGCAATATATACGCTGCAAGGGATTTCATAAGACTTCTATGACTTACCACGACGATGACGCATCGCAGGACAGTCATGGCAGCTTGTGTTACTAAATCACCATGCATGGGAACCTCCTTTCTATAAATAAGCCCCAGCTAAAGAAATCCTTCTTTATTTTGGGGTGAGAGAATGTCACCAAGAGCGACAAGAAGGAATACTTCTTCACCTTGTTGAAACAGAGACGATGCGAATACGAAGGCGGTTACATTTTTTCCCGCCTGGAGGAGTCATTATGTAGTCTTTCCAAGACCAGCCTCGATTAGTAAGAGACTTTCATTTGACGATGAGATAATTTCGTTCTTGGAGAACAGAAGGATAGTCTCGCCCTCAAGAAATGTCCCGACAAGCAACGCCCAATATCCATATGTCTTGACGAAAGATTCTAACAACATGTGACTATAATACACCCGAGAAATGAGGATTTTGAGATTTTCCTGAATGACAAAAAAATGTTTGGTAATTAGAGCCAAACGAAATATGCAGGCCTGACCCGGCGAAGTCCCATTACTCGTCGACCCTCGTCTTTATCTGGATTCGTCTTTGATAGTGCTCTTCATGATCACCTGTCCATAAGGGTTCCATGTGGACATGGTGTAGTAGAATGTCGAAGTCCCGAGCGCCTCATCGCCAGCCGTGAAGCCGGGGATCAGATACGGCGCATAGTTGCCGCCTGATTGCGCCTTTCTCTCGGGCGGACTCAAGGTGTCACATGCCGTAGGGTTCTGAACGTCTACAGCGCGATGTATGAAGTGGCAGAGTCCCTCGTCACGTTTGGCATTAAAGATGGTTTGCGGAGCGCTCCACGGCCCCCAAGGCTTCTCCGCAAGCCTTATCCAGATTCCGCCAAGAGTGGCACGAGTATGATTGGCGCAACTGTAAAGCATCACCCAGCGGTGAATGAATTGGTTCCACTGGACCGAAAAATTCGCCATGCAATTGTGCGGCTCGGAGCTGTCGTCCAGGTAATCCTGGAAGAGTGGCGAAGCGTCGATCTCGGACGACGAGAAGCGTGGCTTTCCGCCGGAATCCAATCCGGCGAAGTACTCCATTCCTTCTGGATGTTCGAGGAGTTCCGCCTTCCTGCGCGCGAAATACGGAGCACTCTGACGGTAGTGTGCACCCCCCTGGGCTCCCCAGAAATAGATGTAATCATCCGCACCTTGCGCCATGGATCCGTAAATGAATTTGGCATCGGGTCCCTTGGAGAGATCATAAAGATAGTGAAAAGTCCGGGCATCGTCGTCCGAAACCGCCATCACACTTCGTGTTGGTCCGCCCCGGGGTTTCCTGGGTCCGCCGGGCGGATTGCTGAGGATGTTGTCTGTTCCGAAGATTACGTACATCCTCTCTTTCACGCTAATCCCCGAAATTGGCATTTCATTAGTCCGAAGAGTGATTGCCGGTTGCCCGTCGGCGTTCAGGACAACGGGACTCTTATAGGCGTCGTTAGGATTGGTAATAAATTCAAGCCTCGGGCACTGGTCGGTCCGCATGTCGGCAGTGAAAGCTATAGCGTCATCATCATCCGGTAATCGCGGCGGATCCCTTCTACGGTTGGGTTTGCCATGGAACATGGGGCTCGGTAAGGCGTCACCGAACAGGAAGAACAGCTTGCCGCGGTGCTCGAACGAGTAGCCAAGATCGGCTGCGATCAGCCCGAAACGCTTAACGGTTTGATTGACAGTCGGCTGACCGGTCTCGTGGTCCAACTGGCCAGTGAACTGGCAGACTTTCTTTGTAGAGCCCTGGACATAGACAATGCTATTAGGAAGCGAAGGCGGTGCGCTTGCGTCCCCGGAGGCAAATGCAGGGCAGGACAGCGTTAAACTTACTAATGCGAGAAGTAGGCTTTTCATCGGAAGTACCTCCACGCGAATTGCTAAGGCGATCCCTTAATCGTGGTCTTCATAATGACTTGAGTGTATGGGTTCCATGTGTCCATCGTCCAGTAGAAAGTCGAAGTCGCGCGAGACTCATCTCCAGTTGTGAATCGCGAGATAAAATATGGCCCGTAGTCGCCGCCCCACACCGAGAGACGGTTAGGTGCACTTATGTCATCGCAAGCCTGGTTGTCAGCTGTCACGGCGCGGTGAATGAAGTGACAATATCCGCCGTCTCTCATGGGGCTAAAGATCGTCTGTGACTCGCTCCACGGCCCCCATGGCTGTTCTGCAAGTCTCATGTAGATTCCGCGAGGATGGGATGCTGTATTGTTTAAACAGTTATAAAGCATCACCCAGCGCTTCACAAACCGGTTCCACTCGACCCCGAGTTCACCCATGCAGTTGTGCGGCTCGGAGTTGTCGTCCAGGTAATCCTGAAAAAGCGGCGATGCCTCGGCTTCGGATGATGAGAAGCGGGGCTGCCCGTCCGGCCCTGCTCCGATGAAGTACTCCATCTCCGGCCGGTCCATGAATTCGGCCCGTTTTCGCGCCAGATAAGGCTTGCTCTTCCGGAAGAGATCCCCGCCTTCGGTTCCCCAGAAATAGATGTACCCGTCATTCCCAGGGGCAATGGCCGTATTGATGAATTTAGCTCCGGGTCCCTTTGAAAAATCATACAGATAACGGAATGTGTTGGCATCGTCGTCTGACATCGCCGCTACCGTTCGTGTTGGGAAGCCCAGGGGTTCCGGGGGGCGGGCCGTGCCTTTAGGGTTGTCTGTCCCGAAGATAACATACATCTTGCCACCCTGGCTGATTCCCGATATCGGGCTTTCATTTGTCCGAAGCCTGATTGCAGATTGCCCCTGGGCATTCAGGACTACAGGGTTTTTGTAGGCGCCATTAGAGTAATGAATAAATTCAAGCCGAGGGCACTGTGCAACACTCATATCCGTTGCGAATGCGATGGCATCATTATGGTCAGGCGACCGGGGTGGATCGTTCTGAGCATTCGGCTTTCCCCTGAATCTTGGACTCGGTCTCACGTCCCCAAAGAGGAAGAATAGTTTTCCGTTATGCTCAAATGAGTAGCCATGGTCCGCTGCAACCAAACCGAATTGTGTACGCGTCTTATTAACAGTGGGCTTATGTAACTGGCGATCCATCTCGCCAGTGACCTGGCACACCTTCTGCGAGGACCCTTCGACATAGATTATGCCGCTGGCCAGCGGTGCCGAAAGCGACGTTATGGTTGCCTTATTTGAGGACTTCGGCGCAACGGCAGGTGGCACGACTATGCTTGGTGGGGCAATCACCGGGGGCTTTACCTCTTTCCCTGCTGAAGCCCCGGTCTGACGTGTCAGATTGGACAGTACCGCGCGTATAGCAGGCGCCCAGGCACGCGCCATCTTATCATAGCCGCTGGCATTGGGATGAAGCCCGTCTGCATAATCGTCTCTGGAGAGGATGTTCTGCATGTCGACCTTTGAGACCCGCGGACCTTTGGACGCCACAATTTCTGCGACCGCCTCGTTGTAAGAGCGGTGCACCCGTTCCGGACCGCGCCGAAAGGGAATAATCTGCGCCACGATAACGTGTGTATTAGGCAGACGCTTAAGAATATCGTCGAGCAGAGCCGAAAGATTGCCTGGTGCCTCGGCCGCCTGACGGTGGCTGATATCGTTTGTGCCGATATGCAGCAGAATAATATCCGGCTGATAGGTCTCAAGCCAACCATCAGAATCAATACCGTCCTTGATCTGCGCGATTGTCCAACGAGGGTGACCCTCATTGTACGGTTCGGGAGCGATACCGATACCGCTCCTTCGGGACCCCACGAAGTCAATCTTATGGCCCTCGTTCTTGAGAAGCGTCCAAAGCAGGTGCCGATATCCGCCGTAGCCGGGATCGGGACTGCCAAAGGTGATGGAATCTCCAAGCGGCATGATCTTAACGCTGAGATTCTGTGAGGACGCTTCGGCATAGGCTACACTTTTCGTTAACTGCCCCGGAATCGTCGGGGATGTGATTGCTCCATCAAATGCAGATGTCGGAAGCAAGAGCGTCAAACTTACTAAGATAAAAAGTACATGTTTCATCGGAAACCTCGGTCTATGGGAAATATATATTATCGGTTCATAGTTGTGTTAAGAAGTTGCAGGCCTGCACCTCCTTCTGTCTTCCCCAACAAACCGAGCATATCAGGAATTTGTCCTTCGGCAACACAGCCATCTTGATTATAAAGGTGCAACCGCTTTCGTTCATTTTTTCATAGGGTTTGGTTTTATCGAAGACATCATTGTTTACTGGATATCATGAAAAAATTGATCTGTCAACGCGAAAGCAACACGAATCTTGGCTTAAAAAGCACTTATATTGCGTAGTCGCGGCGTTTGTTATTGGTTGAAGTCTTGCTGGATGCCCTTTATTTCCAAATGAAAGTTGACGAACACTGAGGGGCGCGAACGCAGCGATCGTCCCGCCCCAGCATTGTGTCCTCAACGCTGCGCACTTGTCTACCGCGTTATCATTCAGGATAAGTGATTTTCATCCCTTCCACCGTGGCCCATGGGGTCAGGGTGTGGGAACGGATTGAATGTTTGCTTGTAATGTCCTGGACGTCTACCCCGCGGACGAGAAGGGCGTCTCCTATAAGGGAGCGGTGGCAGCGCCAGGGCAAGGCTTCTGCGCACATTATGGCTACTGTCTCCTTTTGAGCGATCTCGATCAATTTCTCAAGATTAATCCCGAATTCCTCAGTCTGCATGTAGTCCGCAAAGCCCCGAAATGATGCGTTTCTCCATGCGGTGTTCGAGGAATCCTTTCTTGCATGACGGAGGCCGCCGAGACCTGGCATATGGAGGTAGCCGATACCTTCGGACCGCAGGCTTTTTTCAAGTTCCTCCCGGTTGAACTGGGGGTTATGACGCGACTTCGGTATCGTCCTTACATCCACAATCCTTTTTATCTCAAGGCACCCCAGGATCTCGATGAACTCCGAAATAGGATGGGTGGAGTGTCCGATGGCGAATAGTACGGTCTGAGACTTATTCATGATATTAGTAATCTAATCATATCCCTATCTCCATCCCTGTCAGCAATCAATTAACACGGAACGCAGCGGCTGTCAACGCGCTATTGCCATACACGCAAGTGAGGATGGTCCTGCAAAGCCATTGACCGTAACCGCTGAAACGTTGGGTGGTGTCCTGTTAGGACACGACCAAAGTTGATTAGTTCAGGCCCGGCATGATACATTTTATTAATGGGCAATAAAGAGTTATGGTTTTTTCTCTTCTTTTGCGGGGTACTCCTTTTTAACTGGCCTTTCCTTGAGATCTTCGACCTTTCCCTGCCCTATTATCTATTCGGTGTTTGGGCTGCCCTGATCATTGTCCTCGGCATGGTTGTCAAGAAGATGAATAAGCAGAGTAGCGGGCGTGTTTAAGGGCTGGCTCCTTTTTATCTTTATTCTCGGTTATCTGAGCCTTCTCTTCCTTGTCGCATATTATGCCGACAGGAGGGAGAAGGCCGGAAGGAGCATAGTATCCAACCCATATGTCTATGCGCTCTCAATGGCCGTATATTGCACTTCGTGGACCTTTTACGGGAGCGTCGGCAAGGCGGCCACGTCCGGTTTGTCCTTCCTCACTATTTATCTTGGGCCTACGCTGATGGCCTCTTTATGGCTGGTCGTCCTGAGAAAGATCATTATCATAGCGAAGGAGAACAGGATCACTACTATTTCCGATTTCGTCGGGTCCCGCTACGGCAATTCCATCTTCCTGTCGGCACTTGTCGCGATTGTTGCCGTGGTGGGAATCACCCCTTATCTCGGGCTCCAGATCAAGGCCATTATGAAGACCTTTACCATTCTCGCCGGGGAGACGAAAGGGAGTGCCGTGGCGGGATGGTTCATAACGCTGATCCTCGGCATCTTCGCCATCATCTTCGGGGCGAGGAGGCTCGATTCATCGGAGAGGCATGAAGGTCTGATCTTTGCAATTGCATTTGAATCCATTGTCAAACTCCTCGCCTTCCTGCTGGTCGGGGTCTTCGTTACGTACGGCATGTTCGATGGGTTCTCCGACATCTTCACGAGGATAAAAGACTCGGAATACAGTGAACTGCTTTATCTCGGCACGTCCGTCAGCTATAAGGAATGGGCCTCGCTGCTCTTTCTTTCCATGATGGCGATCATGTTTCTGCCGCGGCAGTTCCATGTTGCCGTAGTAGAGAACTCCGATGTCTCGCATGTTTCGAAGGCGATGTGGCTGTTTCCTCTCTATCTCTTCCTTATTAATATTTTCGTGATCCCTGTTGCCTTCGGCGGCCTTCTTCTCGGTGGAAGTCAGGCGAACGCGGACAATTTCGTGCTTTCTATCCCCCTCGGGCAGAATGCGTCCCTCCTTGCGCTGATTGTTTTTATAGGGGGTTTTTCTGCCGCAACGGGCATGGTGATTGTCGAATCCCTGGCTTTGAGCACTATGGTGATGAACAATCTGGTAATGCCTGGGATATACAGGTTCAACACGATGAAAGGATTCCCTGTAATCATACTGAACCTGAAGAGGGTTATAATCCTTGTCTGCGTTTTTTTAGGCTATTTTTTCGCGGTTTCGGTTGGTGAATTCTATAGTCTTGTCGATATAGGCCTGAAGTCTTTCGAGGCCGTGACCATATTTGCCCCGGCGATGATACTCGGGCTTTTCTGGAAGAGAGGAAACAAGAAAGGGGCCTCAGCCGGGATCATCGCTGGTTTCACCGTATGGTTCTATACCCTTTTGATGCCTGCGCTCTTAAAATCAGGCGTCATTACCGAAAAAGGCCTGTTCGGCTATTTGCTTCATTCCGAGATGCTTAACCCCCATGCGCTCTTTGGGGTGAAAGGTTTAGATAAGTGGAGCCACTCACTCTTCTGGGGCCTTTTCTTTAACATACTTTTTTACATCGGGTTTTCTATTTTTACGCGGCAGAATGAAGAGGAGCAGAAACAGTCTCTACTGTTCGTTGAGTTCTATTCCCCGAAGATGCTTCCTTCAAAAGGCAATTACAGTATCCAGCAGATCACCGATGTCCTCGGGCAGTACATCGGAAGAAGAGAGTCGAGAGAGATCGTAGACAATTTCATCATGCGAAACCGTATACGACGGGAATCCATCTCCATGGAGGAACTCATCAAACTGAAGGACGAGGCCGAGAGGATCTTATCAGGGGCCCTCGGCTCGGCGATATCGACAATTATCTTCGAGGATAAGTTGACCCTCACGGAGAGTGAGAGGGGGGAACTTTCGAACTCGATAAAGCAGATGACCGAGACGCTGAGATTGTCCAGACAGGAACTTGCCGAGGCAAACAGGAACCTGGCTTACCTCAAGGAGTTCAGCGAAAACATCATCGAGAGCGCTCCGTTGGGAATCGTTACCATTGATTCTGCATTGATGGTGAGGTATTGGAACAAAGAAATCGGCAGTATCACGGGGATAAGGAAGGGGGAAGCCTTCAACCGGCCGGTGACTGAACTTATGCCTTGGGTCTCGAAGGAAGTTTTTATGCAGAACGAACAGAGAGAGATGACCGTGCAAACGCCTTCCCTGCAGACGTTCAAGATAAATATCAGCCCCTTCAAGGACCCTTCGGGAGGGTTTGTCGTCATCTTGGAAGACATTACGGAAAAAAAGAAGATGGAGGAACAGCTCCTGCAGGCGTCAAAGCTTGCGAGCATCGGGAAATTGACCGCCGGCATCTCCCATGAAATCGGCAATCCTCTTGCGTCGATATCCTCGCTTGTCCAGGAGATCAGGTCCCTAAAGACGAGGACATTCGGTAACGCTCTTTACGAAGGCGCGGGGACGGAATCGAATGATGAGCGGGCAGGAGCGGCCGCTGAAGACAGCCGGTTTTTTGAAGAGTCGCTTAAAACAATCAACAACCACATCGAACGAATCGCCAAGATAGTGCGCAGTCTGAGCGATTTTGCAAGGACATCGTCGCGCGAAAAGATCATATCAAACATTTCCGAGATCCTGGACAGGACAGTCAATCTTGTGAGATACGACAAGAGGTTTAAGAACATCCGTCTTGTCTCCAACATCGAGCCTATACCGGCTTTGAGGATAAACCCAGATCGTGTGCAGCAGGTATTTCTGAACCTTATGCTCAATTCGATCGACGCCATGCCGGAGGGAGGCGAACTCACCGTCTCTATGAAACAGAAAAGGGACTCTGTCGAAATTGTCTTTAGCGACACCGGTGTTGGTATCGACGAGGTGATCATGGACAGGATATTCGATCCCTTCTTTACCACTAAGCCCTTCGGTAAAGGTACGGGCCTGGGGCTGAGTATATGCTATGGTATAATCAGCGAGCATAACGGGGCTATTTCCGTAAAGAGCAAAAAGGGCGAGGGAACTACCTTTGCGATCAATCTGCCGGTCGAGGAATGATAAATTTTCGAACGCTAAGTTCTCATTATTAGGGGACGTGCGCGGATATAGTAGAGATCCGGGATGGAATACATAAGGAGTCAGAATGTCTGAAAGACTGCTCATCGTTGAAGATGAAGAGACACTGCGGGAGTCCCTGAAGCGGGTCTTCCTCCGGGAGGGGTATGAGGCGGATGTGGCAGACAGCTCGGAGACTGCGCTGAAGATAATGGATGACAGGCTCTATGACTTGATAATTACCGACATAATCCTGCCCGGTATGAACGGTATCGAGCTTATCAAAAAGTGCAAGGAACAGAACTCCGAGCAGATAGTAATCATTGTTACTGCTTATGCTTCGCTGGAGACGGCGGTGGAGGCGCTGCGGGCCGGCGCTTACGATTATATCGTAAAACCCATAATCCACGAAGAGATCAAAAGGATAGTCAGGAACGCCCTCCGTGAAAGGTCCCTGAGGACTGAAAACACTATTCTCAAGAAGCAGATCGAGGAGCGGTATGACTTTGAGAAAATTGTAGGAGAGAGCAGGGTTGTGACTGATTTGATCGGCGAGATAAAAAAGATCGCCGACGTCAGGAGTAATGTGCTTCTGCTCGGGGAAACAGGCACCGGCAAGGAGTTGTTTGCGAGGGCGATACATTTCAACGGATCGAGGAGGGACAAACCCTTCGTACCGATAAACTGCAGCGCGATCCCGGAAAACCTCCTCGAATCCGAGCTCTTCGGCTATGTCAGAGGGGCTTTTACAGGGGCGGTCAGTTCGAAGAGGGGACTCTTCGAAGAGGCCGACGGCGGGACCGTATTTCTTGACGAAATAGGCGACCTCAATCATTCCTTGCAGGCAAAGTTGCTTAGGGTGATAGACGACCACGAGATAAGGCCCCTTGGGGGCGTGCAGGCCAAAAAGGCTGACATTAGATTTATCACTGCTACAAACAAAGATATAGGCAAGGCGGTCAAGGAGGGCACGTTCAGGGAAGACCTCTTCTTCAGGATCAATGTCGTGACGCTTAAAATGCCTCCTTTAAGAGAGCGCAAGGAAGACATCGTTATTCTTGCGAGGTATTTTCTTGACAGATACGCCAATGAAATAGGCAAAAATGTGAAGTTTATCGACGACGCTACCCTCAAGCTACTGACAGGGTACTACTGGCCTGGCAATGTGAGAGAATTGCAGAACATAATTGAGCGGGCGGTGCTCATTACCGACGGCAATACGATCTTTCCTGAGCACCTGCCTGAGGGTATGAAGGGGGTCTCCACATTCTCTTCGGAATCAGTCGAAAAGGCGCTCTCGATTGAGGATTATACTAAAGAATTCATATTGAGGTACCAGCATAGCTATGGAGAACAAAAACTTTCGAATTTGCTTGGAATAACGAGAAAGTCTTTGTGGGAGAAGAGAAAAAAGTGGGGAATTGCCAGGAAATAAAGATATGTTACTGAATTATACGTTTATTTAGATAGATGTTACTTTTAGTAATAACATATAACTAATTGAAAATAAAAAAGATATTATGTTAATTTTAACGCTAGGTAACATTAAGTAACATAACTGTTTTATTTTAAATCTCAAGCTTTACTTTGCCTCCGACAAATAGCTTTAACTCCCCCTTTTAACATCCTTACATTAAAGAATAATTTCTTTTTCTTCGGCTAAAGATGACCTCAGGCATATCGATTGCACATATTTATATAGTGGTAATTACCGAAGATGTCATAGAATTTTTGAAGAATGTACCGCCGTTTCAATTTCTTGACGAGAAAGCCTTGCGAGACATTGCGGCAAACATTTCGATGGAATTTAACCCGACGGGGACAACGATTCTTCACCAGGACGGGCCCCCGAGTGAGTACCTCCGGATTATTAAAAAAGGAGGGGTGAAAGTCTTCATAAAGCCTGACAAGGGGGAGGAGGTCCTGATCGATTACAGGAGTGAGGGCGACTCCTTTGGGCTGTTGTCCCTGGTCAGCGGCGACAAATCCCGGGCAACCGTAATCGCTATAGAGGATACCACTTGTTACCTGATGAGCAAGGCAGAGATCTTAAAGCTGGTAGATTCCAACGTTGCATTCACTGAATTTTTCTTAAAGTCCTTTTTGAACAAATTCATCGATAAGACATATCAGGAAATGCATAATAAGAGCCTTCTTTATGGTGGGGGTGACAAGCTCCTCTTTACGACTTCTGTGGGGGAAGTCGCCACAAAGAAGGTCATGACCGCGCCTCAGGAGATCACGATAAAAGAGGCCGCGGAGATGATGTCCCAAAACAGGAATAGTTCCCTCGTGCTCGTCGACGGCGAAGGGGTCCCCACCGGCATCGTGACCGACAGGGACCTCAGGGACAAGGTGGTATCCAAGGGCAGGCCGGTGACAGACGGAATAAGCAATATCATGAGCGTCTCCCTCATAAAATCAGATGCGCGTGATTACTGTTTTGAGGCGCTGCTCAAAATGATACGGTACAACGTACACCATCTGCTTGTTGTGGACGAGGGGAGGCTGAGGGGGATTGTGACGAACCACGACCTTATGATGCTTCAGGGGAATTCTCCGATCTCGCTCGCACGGGACATAGAGAGTCAGCAGACGATCGAGGGCCTTGTTCCAGCTGCCAAGAAGACGAACGAGATCATAGGCCTTCTGCTTAAGGAGGGGGCGAGGGCGACCAACATTTCGCGGATCATTACCGAGATTAACGACAGACTCCTCAGAAAGATACTCGAGATCGCTGAAATGGAGTTCGGCAGGCCGCCTCTTCGGTACTGCTGGATCGCTTACGGAAGCGAAGGCCGGAAGGAGCAGACCTTCAGGACGGACCAGGACAACGCGATCATTTATGAAGACCCACTGACTGATGGTGAAGAGGCCGAGGCCAGGACGTATTTCACTGTTTTTTCGACCTACGTCCGGGACAGCCTCTTAAAATGCGGTTTTCCACGCTGCCCGTCCAACTACATGGCGAGCAACCCGGAATGGCGCCAGCCCCTGAAGGTATGGAAGAAATATTTCTCGACATGGGTGTATACCCCGACGCCTGACGCGGTCCTGAAGTCCCTTATATTTTTTGATTTCAGGCCCATATATGGTGATTTCAGCCTTGCCGAATCTCTTAGGGACTCACTCAAGTCTCTTCTTGATGGTCAGATGATATTTCTCGGATACATGGCCAACATGATAATAAAAAATACACCGCCTGTCGGATTCTTTAAGTCCTTTATCGTTGAAAAAGGCGGGGAGCATAAGGACGAGTTGAACCTGAAAGTCAAGGGTATCGCGCCTCTTGTAGATATGGCGAGACTCTTCAGTCTTGAAAAGGGCATCAAGGAAACTTCGACTATCGAGAGGCTTTCGTCGTTGAGAGAAAAACATACGATTGTAAACGAATTCGCGGATGAGATCGAACACGCCTTTGAGTTCATCATGCTCCTCAGGATACAGCATCAGTTCGAGCAGATCGAGTCCGGGAAGGAGCCGAATAATTTTATCAACCCGAATAGACTTAGTAACCTCGAGAAAAAGACGATGAAGGAATCTTTCAATCTCATAGCGAGGTTGCAGGACATCATTATAGAGCGGTATAAGCCGCTCATCTGGTGAGAGGACGGGCAGATGGGTTTTCTGAAGGCGAAAAGCGCAAAGGATTTGGTGAGACTAACGAAGGATTTGAAAGGAGGTGATGAGGGAAGGTTTCGGTATGAATATTTTGCAGTGTTTTGGGGCGCGATTGAGAATGTTTCACCGATAAGCGGCGAGAACCATGCGAAAGAGGTTACGGGAAGAGCGCATGAACTCTGCGGTGGAAAGGTTTTTCGATTCCTCGTGCCGGCGGGTCGTCATTAAGTGTGGTCCGTCTCCGGAGTTAAAGAGAGCAGGCAGAAGGAAAAGAAGTCACGATAACATTCTGTAAGGAGGATAAAAATGACAGCACAAGAAGAAAAAGTTCCGGGCAAGGCATGGGTCGTTGTCTTTGCCGGCACCGCGATCAATCTTTGTCTGGGTATTTTGTATGCCTGGAGCGTCTGGGCAAAGGCGTTGATCTCGCCTGATGTAAAACTGGCAGGGAGTCCACTGACCGGGCTTAACGAGGGTTGGATATCTCTTACTAACGCGCAGGCAGCAACACCGTTTTCTCTCTGCGTCATTGTTTTCGCGTTGTTCATGATACCCGGCGGACGTATCCAGGACAAATTCGGTCCCAAAGTCGGCGCTACCCTCGGCGGGTTGTGCCTTGCTGCCGGTTGCATACTCTCTGGTCTAATGAAAAGCTATACTGGGCTTATCATCGGGTTCGGGCTTCTGGGTGGAATCGGCATGGGTATCGGGTATGCCGCTCCGACTCCGGCTGCCCTGAAATGGTTCGGTCCTCACAAGCGCGGGCTTGTTGCCGGCCTGGTCGTGGGAGGGTACGGAGGCGCGGCGCTTTATATATCACCGCTCGCTAAATACCTTATAGACAATTACGGGATTTCCGGCAGTTTCATTTCATTGGGCATTTTCTTTGCCGTTGTCGTCATTATAGCAGGGCAATTACTCTCCTGGCCGCCTACCGGCTATGTGCCTCCCGCCGGGGGCGTGGCTGCAGCTGCCCAAGCGAAGAAGCAGACGACACATAACTGGACCGCCGGGGAAATGACCAAGACATGGCAGTTCTATGCGCTGGTCGTCCTGTTCATCGGTTCGGTGCAGTCCGGCCTTCTCATCATTGCAAACGCAGCGGGCATACTGGCGACAACTGCCAAAGGCATACCTTTCCTTCTTGCGAATGCCTGGATACTCGCCTCTTTCGGCGGCGCGATCAATGCCCTGGGAAGAGTAGGGACCGGTATGTATTCGGATAAATTAGGCAGAGCGAATGCATATACAGTCAACTGTGTTGTTTCGGCCCTCTGTCTCTTTGCGATGCCGAGCATTATCGCATCCAAGAGTGTCTTTCTTCTGTTCCTGGCGGTAGGTATTGCATACTGGCAGTATGGCGGCGGACTTGCGCTGCTCCCGGCCATGACTGCAGATTTCTACGGTTCGAAGAACCTCGGCATGAATTACGGGCTGGTGTTTCTGGGATGGGGGCTCGGCTTTTTCATGGCAAGACTGGGCGGCACCATTAAAGACGTTACCGGCAGTCTTGACTATGCATTCTATATGTCGGGTGCAGTGCTGATAATCGCGGTCATTCTTGTCAAGCTTACTTCAAGACCCATCTGGAAGTCGACGGAATTGTCACCTGGAACTTAAAAATTACTCATATGAGTAAAATACAAATCTGATGGAGGAAGAATTACAATGGCAGAGATTAAGAAAAAAGAGAAAGACCTCATGAAAGAGGGTGTAGAAACATCCGAAGCCGAGATTGCGGTGCATTGGGGGGAAGAGCAATTCTACTATCCTTCCACAAAATTCATTGCCCAGGCGAACATGACTGATGAGACGGTTTATGACCGGTTCAGTCTGGAGAACTTTCCAAACTGTTTCAAGGAGTATGCAGACCTTTTGACATGGTATAAGTATTGGGATGAAATACTCGATACCAGCGATGCCCCTTGCTTTAAGTGGTTCAAAGGCGGGTTGATCAATGCAAGTTACAACTGTGTTGACAGACATCTTGCAAAGAATAAAAACAAAACAGCGATCCACTTCGTACCGGAGCTTGAGACTGATAAGGTGGAGCATGTCACCTACCAGGAGCTGTATGTGAGGGTGAATGAGTTTGCGGCAATCCTCAGGGATTACTGCGGTCTGAAGGCAGGAGACCGGGTAACGCTCCATATGCCGATGGTGGCTGAACTCGCTGTCACCATGCTCGCCTGCGCGCGGCTCGGCATTATACACTCCCAGGTCTTCGGCGGGTTCAGCGGTAAGGCCTGCGCTGACAGGATAGTTGACTCAGGGAGCGAATACCTGATAACGATGGACGGGTATTTCAGGGCCGGGAAGATGCAGGATCACAAGGAAAAAGCTGATATTGCAGTTGAACAGGCAGCAATAGATGGACAGAAGATCAAGAAGGTCCTGATATGGCAGCGTTACCCCGGCAAATATTCTGCTAAGACCCCGATGGTAGAGGGTCGCGATTTCATTATCAACGACCTGCTGAAAAATTATTATGGCGTAAGGGTTGACCCTGTCCCGATGCCTGCCGAAGCGCCGCTCTTCCTTATGTACACCAGCGGCACCACCGGAAAGCCCAAGGGAGCACAGCACAGCACCGGCGGCTATCTTGCGTATGTGACCGGGACATCGAAATACATTCAGGACATTCATCCTGAAGACGTATACTGGTGTATGGCCGACATCGGCTGGATCACAGGTCATTCTTACATTGTATACGGTCCGTTGGCACTATGTGCATCCAGTGTTATTTTCGAAGGCGTCCCAACATATCCGGATGCAGGAAGAGCGTGGAGGATTGCCCAGGACCTGGATGTTAACATCTTTCATACCGCACCTACCACTATCAGAGCGCTCAGAAAGGTCGGTCCCGACGAGCCCGCAAAATACAATTACCACTTCAAACATATGACAACCGTCGGTGAGCCGATTGAGCCTGAAGTTTGGAGGTGGTATTACAACGACGTTGGTAAAAAAGAGGCGGCCATTGTTGATACATGGTGGCAGACTGAAAACGGCGGTTTCCTATGCAGCACAATCCCTGCGCTTAGACCCATGAAGCCCGGCAGTGCCGGCCCCGGCGTACCGGGTATCCATCCGATTATTTATGACAACGACGGGAACGTAGTCCCGAAGGGGTCCGGCAAGGCAGGCAACATCTGCATACAGAACCCGTGGCCCGGCATGTTCCAGACCATCTGGGGAGACCGCGACCGTTTTGTCAAGGTCTATTTTGAAAGATACTGCAAAGACCCGAAGAGCAAGAGGTGGCAGGATTGGCCGTATCTTACCGGTGATGCTGCGGTTATGGCTGCCGACGGCTATGTCCGTATCCTCGGCAGAATCGACGATGTCATCAATGTTTCCGGTCACAGACTCGGTACCAAGGAAATAGAATCCGCCGCGCTGACCCACCCGGATGTTGCGGAAGCGGCTGTTGTGCCGGTTAAACATGAAATCAAAGGCAAGGAGCCGGATCTGTATGTTGCCCTGAAACCCGGCAAGAAGGCAAGCGACGAACTCGCAAAAGCAATATCACAGTGTATAGTCAAGGAAATCGGCGCGATCGCAAGGCCGAGGAAAGTCTGGATTGTGTCTGATATGCCCAAAACCCGTTCGGGAAAGATCATGCGTCGCGTACTTGGTGCTATTTCCAACGGCACGGATGTAGGCGATGTTATGACATTGGCAAATCCTGAGATTGTCGAGGCGATCACGAAAATGGTAGCTGAAAGCCCGGTCGAGTTTTAGTTCAGGTGGAGGAACTGGACACTTCGTTACCGACCCTTCGGTGGTCGCTAATCTCGTGAAGGAGAGATTGTAAGGTTTTTTCAGGACGCATCTATGAGGGGAGCAGGCCCAAAAGCCTGTTCCCCTTTTTTATTAGTAGATTGTTAGAATATCAGGCGATAATGCGAGGTGAAGATGGATAAGTTTTTTCTTGAAAAGAGTGAAGCTGTTTTGGTTTTAGTCGATATTCAGGAGAGACTCGCCGCGGTGATGAGTGAACGAAAGAAGGTCATCGACAACTGCCTGCACCTGATCGAGTTGTCGAAGCTCCTTGGTCTGCCGGTCATACTGAACGAGCAGTATCCCAAGGGGCTCGGTCCTACCGTGAGCGAGATAAGGGATGCGCTTCAGCCGTATGAGCCGCTTGAGAAACTTACCTTCAGCTGCTGCAAGGGGCCGGCCTTTCCGGAAAGACTCGCCGCCGCCGGAAAGAAAAAAATCATTCTTGTCGGAATGGAGACCCACGTCTGTGTCCTTCAATCCTGCATCGGCCTTTTGGCTGCTGGATACGAGGTCCACGCGGTCAGCGATGCCATCTGTTCCAGGACGAGTGAGAACTTCCGGACCGCCATCGAGTTCATGCGCGACGCAGGGGCTGTGATCACCTGTACCGAGACAGTTCTCTTTCAGTTACTTGATAAGGCGGGGACAGAAGAATTCAAGATCATATCGAAGAGGATTAAGTAGGGGTTACCGGCAGGCTTTATTTGTAGACGCCGCTACTATCTTGTATAATATCTTCATGTGTTTAGCTATTCCATCGAAGATCGTCAGGATCGACAACATGGTCGCCACGGTCGATGTCTATGGCGCGCGGCGGGACGTCAACCTGATGCTTATGCCGGAAGATGTCGGAATCGGCGATTATGTGCTTGTGCATGCTGGTTTCGCCCTCCAGAAGGTAGATCAGGACATTGCTGAGGAGTCGCTCAAAATGATCAAAGAGACCTTCGAGCAATCTCCTGACGAGTCATTTCTCTGAGTTATGGTCAAGAACGACCGGTGGATAATAGAGATGGCAGAGAAGGGTATGATCGAGCCATTCAATACCGAGCAGGTCAGGAAGGGCGTGATATCCTTCGGCGTCAGCTCTTATGGCTACGATATACGGATATCCGATGAGTTCAAGATACCCAGTCCCGGCGGCGGAATTATCGATCCCAAGAACTTCAACGACTCTCACTTCCGCGATTATAGGGGTGATATCTGTGAGATGCCGGCGAATTCATATGTGATCTGCAGGTCTCTTGAATATCTCAGGATACCGAGAGAGACGCTTGTGCTCTGTTTCGGAAAATCCACCTACGCAAGGTCGGGGGTCCTGGTTAATATTACCCCGCTTGAACCCGAATGGGAAGGCCATGTCACAATTTCAGTCTCGAACACGTCTCCTTTTCCTGTCAGATTATACGCAAACGAAGGGATTGCCCAGATCGTTTTCATCGAGGCGAAAGACCTCTGTGAGGTCTCATACGCCGACAAGAAGGGAAAATATCAGGCGCAAAAGGGGATCGTCCTTCCTAAGGTCTGAATTCTTTTCATCGGATCTGTGTGAGTTGCTTTTAAGACTGTTATGCCTTCACAATAAGGGATTTACTCTTATGCATTTTATGAGGGATGGTTAAGATGGAGATCAATGAAAAATTAATACTGGCTCTCGACATCTCTGATGAGGGTTATGCCATAGAACTTATTGATAAATTCAGTAGTTATATAAGTATATTTAAAGTTGGACTTGAACTGTTTACAGCAGCAGGTCCGTCCATTGTGCTTGAGATACAGAAGAGGGACAGAAGGGTATTTCTAGATCTGAAGTTCCATGACATACCGAATACCGTTTCGAAGGCCGGCATCTCAGCAGCGAGGTTAGGGGTCTTTATGTTTAATGTGCACGCATCGGGTGGACTTGATATGATGAAGAAATGCAGTGAAGATGTCGTCAATGTCTGTCTGAAAGAGAACCTCAACAGGCCGAGAATCCTCGCGGTGACCGTATTGACCAGCATGTCCCAGCATGTCCTCAGGGACGAAGTCGGCATTCAGCATAGTCTGAATACACATGTCAGGCATCTATCGGGACTTGCGCTAAAAGCCGGTCTCGACGGTGTGGTTGCATCGGGCCGGGAGGCCGCCATGGTGAGGGGCCACTGCGGAAGGGGGTTTCTCGTTGTTACTCCCGGCATCAGGACATCGTGGACACCGGTTGATGACCAGATGAGAACCATGACGCCGAGGGACGCGCTGAGACAAGGCGCGGACTATATCGTCATGGGCCGATCAATATTGAACCAGCCGGATCCGATAAAAGCCATTGAACTGATCGGCGCAGAAATGCAGTCAGCCTGAGCTTTACCGCCTGCTATGCGGACAGATATTTTTCCTCCTCTTTTTAAAGAAATACCGTTCGAAAGACCGGACATCGTCTACCGTAGACTGAGATCAAAGAACAGCTTTCTCCTCGAGAGTGTCAAAGGGTCGGGGAAGACGGCCGGATATTCCTTTATCGGCATTCAACCGTATCTGATACTCAAGGTCAGGGAAGGTGTAATCGAGATAGAACTCGACGGTAAAAAAACAGTGTCTTCGAGAAAACCCCTGTCCCGGCTGAGGGAACTGCTTCAGGCTTACAAGCAGCGTCCGGCGGCAGGACTGCCTCCTTTTCAGGGCGGGGCTGTGGGGATGCTTACCTATGATTTCGTGCAGTATATCGAGAAACTTCCGAAAAGTGCAGCAGACGATCTCGGGCTCCCAGAGGCGCATTTCTTTATGATCGACAAGCTTGTGGCTTTTGACCACGTGAGCTCCAGAAGCTGGATAATTGTATGTCCCGGCGCGAGAAAAACAGCCCTCGGATATTCCGAGATCGATGGGGACAAAGACTCGTGCATAAAGGAAGCCGAAGAAGAGCTGGAAAAGATGGCCGTGCTGATTGAAGAGGACAGCCCTTTTTTTGATGAAGAGGGCATCACCTCTTTTCGCGGGAGCTCTCCTGCAATTGAAATCAAGGAGGATACCGGTAAGGAGCGATATATTGCGATGGTGAAGAAGGCCAAGGAGTATATCGCGGCCGGGGACATCTTTCAGGCCAACCTGTCGCTTCGGCTGAGCGCTGAAATAGGTGACAGGGACCCCTGGCAGCTATACTCGATTCTCCGTGAGATCAACCCTTCCCCTTTTTCTTCATTCATCGATTTCGACGATTATCAGATTGTCAGTTCTTCACCTGAACGGCTTGTGCGGGTTAAAGACGGCGTGGTCGATACGCGGCCGATAGCGGGAACAAGGCCGCGCGGAGGCAATCGCATCGAAGATGAGTTGATGCGCTCGGAACTTCTGCTTAATGAAAAAGAGAGGGCGGAGCATATAATGCTGATCGACCTCGAAAGGAACGACATCGGGAAGGTCTCCGATTACGGCACCGTCGGCGTGGATGAGCTTATGGTGACCGAGGACTATTCGCATGTGATGCATATAGTCTCAAACGTGAGGGGGCGGCTTGCAAAGGGCAAAGATTGTTTCGATGTAATAAAGGCGACATTTCCCGGAGGGACCATAACAGGCGTTCCGAAGGTCAGATGCATGGAGATCATCGATGAGATCGAACCGGTGAGGAGGGGGCCTTATACAGGCTCGCTCGGATATATAGGCTTTAGCGGGAACATGGACCTCAATATCATAATAAGGACCTTTCTCATCAAGGACCGCTGTGCTTATATACAGGCCGGAGCCGGCATTGTTGCCGATTCCGACCCCGAGCGCGAATACTCCGAGAGTTTGAAAAAGGCCGAGGCGCTGATGAGGGCGCTCGAACAAATATAGCATCAACTATCCAGGGTCTGAAATAGTACGAGAAACTCTGCTCTCCCTCTTCTGCTCTGATTGCTCTTGAGCGGCTGCCTGAGCTGAAATCTAACCGGTTACCCATTGTGTTCCGCAGATGTACTGGAAGACGCACTTCGGGCAACTGTTCTTCCTGTTCGAGGTGGCGGCAAATGGGACCGCCGGGTCAACTATCTCTTCCAGAAGACCCAGGATTACCGTTCTTAATCCGTCGAACTTCGGAATCTCATCATCTGTATCGAACAAAGGAAGTTCGATCTCTTTGTTGATCAAGGACCGGCCGAGGAGCAAAAAAATTCCTCTCAGGTCCTCTGTTTTTATGCCGTAGCGCTTAGAATATAGGATGAGATAAAAAGGAAGCTGAAGGCTGCCGACCGCTTCATCCCAGGTATCTCTACTATCCGGATCAAGCTTGTTGAAGTTGATCTTCAGGTTCTTTGCATAGGAACCGCTTTTATAATCGACTATGCAGATCTTACCGTCCCTTTTTTCGACTAAGTCCAGCCGACCTTTGAGTTTGTAAGAGTTGAGAGTCGCTTCGATAGACTCTTCTACCCCGATAATCGTCACTTTATTCTCTTTGATGAGAGGTATGCGGTACTTGCTGAGATAGTCTCCCAGATGAACTTTGATCTGGGCTTTCAGAAGGTACACGGCTCCGGCGGGGTTAGTGCCGTATTCCCTCCCGAAAAGATCGTCGATCAAATTGTCCATCTCTTCCAAATCGATATCCTCTTTTTTTAGAACTCTATTCAGCCTTCCTGAAAAATATGATGAAATAACACGGTGGACGAACTTGCCGACATCGGCTCTTTCGATTTCCCCTGTGATCTCCTCTTTTTTCCCGAGATCGAGTACGTAGCGGTAGTAGAACTGAAGCGGGCAATGGAGATATGTGTCAAGGGCTGTGGCAGTATATGTGAAATCCGTCAAGAAGCTTACTACCCTGTCGGATTTAGGAATGCCGGCCGGGGTATCATTCCCGAGCTTTACTTTGTACTGGACAGCCTGCACATAATCACTTGCTCTGGTAGATTTGTCCCTTTTCTGTCTGTCCCATAGGAGGCTTTCCACGAAGCGTGATCTCTCCTTAGTATCATTTTCTACAAAGAAAATGTGGACTTCCCTGGCGCCTCTTACGAGAGTATTGAAATAGTAGGCAGACAGCCTGTCCCTGTCCAAATAGGTCGGCAGTTTCAAGATTTCTCGCGCCTTGAAAGGCAGAAGCGTATCTTCTTTAGAAGTGTTGGGGATCACCTCTTCATTCGCATCGAGGATAAAAACAGTGTCGAACCTGATGTTTCTCGTTTCAAGGAAGCCAAGGATCTGGACACCCTTAAGAGGAGTGCCCGGAAAGGGCACGTGACCCGTCATAATGTATTTTCTAAAAAATGTGAAATAGCTCGTCCTGTCCGCAAACGACATGTCCTTCATCAAGGATTTGGAGACAGTGTTCAAGGCCCTTATGAAGGACTCCGAAAAAGGGTAGAAGAGGGGATGAAGACGGGCCGTACTGTTATTGAAGACAAATGTGAGAAGTTCGGTGCATTTTTCGGCGAAGTCCCCGATATGCCTGAAGGAGAGAAATTTCTCAATCGTGTTGAGATGGACCATCCTTAAGTGTTCTCTGATCTCAGCCCTGGTCATGCCTTCTTCTTCCTGGCTAAGCTTTCCGGCGATGCCGTTGAGTATCCTTTCGTTGTTTTCTATCCCCGACAGGGTTGCGAACATCCTGGTCCTGGATTTCTGGAGTATCTCCTCTATGGTGTGGAACATAATCCTCGTGACCTCGGCGTTTCCCTTGCAGTAAATATTCTTCATATACGGGTGTAGTATGAACTTCATATAGTCAGGGACGTAAAACCGGTCATCTTCCATGGAACCGAT
Organism: Thermodesulfovibrionales bacterium; assembly: GCA_044450345.1. Taxonomy (GTDB): domain Bacteria; phylum Nitrospirota; class Thermodesulfovibrionia; order Thermodesulfovibrionales; family UBA6898; genus Sulfobium. The sequence goes on from JBIOIY010000002.1 coordinate 23,757, forward strand.
CAATTCCATAAGATTATTAAGAAAGCCGAAGACCGGCGTCCTGTGCAATGGATATCCGAGAGAGATGTTGAAGTCGTCCTTGTCTATACATGTCATCCCCTGCCGGAGAAGGGGGAAAAGGGTCTCCGAAGACGGCAGTACTATTGTGGTCTTTTCGTCGGGCAATACTTTATTCTCAGACTTTCCCCTGAGAATGCTTCCAAGGGCGAAGACCTGGCCGTGGGTATCGGGGCTGCTGTAAAAATGGATTTCCGGTTCAGGGTGAGAGGGTCGGGCATAGGTGGCGTCTATTCCCAGTTCCGACAGTTGTTCGCCCAGGCCAGGACCATCCTGGAATATGAAAATTACTTTTTCGCCCGGCAACAGCTTCCTGAAAAGGTCCTTCTCGCACCTTGTCAACGCATAGAATCCCGCGAATATCACCTTTTCAAGCCTGTCAATGCCGCTTTCGAGGATCCTCTCCGCTGCCATGCGGTATCTCATGGACCTGGTCGCCATACCCAATTGGGAAATCTTTTCGTAAAAGGTCTTGTAGAAGAAATGCAATGATTGAAGCCTCACCAGTGCATGCTTGGGTATCATTTCGTCGGTGAAGGGCTGGATTTCCTTCACCATGGCAGGAGGCACCCCCTCAATAGAGAGCTCCTCAATGTCCGTGAAAAGCTTTATTCCAAGAGGAAAGAAACTATCGAGAGTGAGGAACCTTTCTCCGCCGAGGGGTTCCGGGGCGCTCCTGTGGATCTGGTAGAGGATGGCAATGGCATCGACTGTCTCCACATCCTTTACGGGGTGTACGGCTTCCGTAACGTAATCCATAAATCCGTCCATGGACAGAATTAAGGGAGGTATGAAGCTGCCCTTTCCCCTCTGTGCCAACTCCCTTCGAAGGAAATGCGCCGGTCTTCTGCCCGGAAAAACGACAAGGTTGTGAGAGTAGTCTTTCCTGGGAGGACCTATAAGACTTGCTGTCTTTTCGATGAGGTTTTCGTGCGGGCCTATGATCAGCGCGGTGCTCATAATGTCGTGATCTTTCCGAGGTCTATATACACGATCCTGCCTTCCAGACGTCTATCAGGATAAATATCCTTCGCGATATTCATATATTTTCTCATTTGTGCCCTGTGTTTCTCATCACCCATGCCTTCTCCCCCTGTCTTGAAATCCAGGACCGTAACCCTGTCCGGGTCGATCACGACCCTATCCATCCTGAAGAGATGTCCTTCTTCGTCCGAGAATTCCTGCTCCCTTTTCACCTCTCTTCCGGGCTGCGGATCGAAATAGGTCGCTATCTCTTTGCGTCCGAAGAGGTCAAGAAGAAGCTTTTTTACTCCCCCCGTGACCGACTCCGATATTGTTTCCTCGTTGACTTTTCCGATGATGTCCTCAAGCACGCTTTCCATTCCATCGTGCAGATATTCGACGTGGTAAAGGACCCTGTGGATGAATTCTCCCCTTGCTCTCTCTTCGATGCTGATCATTTCGTCCGTTCTGACCTCTGCCTCTATCTGTTTAGGGTGATGTCTTGCACTGAAGACCTTAGAAGATTTTGCGGCAGGAATGTCACATCTCACAGGTTTCACCGTGGCCGCAAAGTCGCTCGCGGGAAGGAGATCGAAGGGAAATGTCTCGCTTTTGCCCTTTACACCGATTACGTAGAGTTCTTCTTCTGCCCGCGTGAATCCGACATACAGGCTATTCAGCCTGTTCACATCTTCCTTTGTCGCCTCCTCTTCATATAGCATCTCGAACGTGGAATCGCTGAGCATGGTCTTCTTGTTGATCTTGAGCAATCGCACCCCGTTTTCTTCCTCCTCTATGATGTAATCAAACCCCCTGTTCCGGCCTTCATAGAGAAGGACAATGACTGCGGGGAATCCGAGACCCTTTGCCTTGTGGATTGTCATTACTTTGACGGCGTTCAGGACCTTAGGGACGTCCATATTCCACTCCGACTCGCCGCTGTCGCTGTCGCCTGCAAAGTCAAGAAAATCCCTTATGCTGTTGCTGCCGGCCCCCTCGAACTCCATGACTGCCTCGAGTATTTTCACGAGTGCCGCCTCCTCGTCCCCAAGTGTCTCAAAGACCATAAAGACCGCGTACGCCTCTGTCACAAGGTCGTAGATCGGGAAATACCCCGAGGCCTTGAAAAGGCCGGCAAAGTATCTCTCCCATAAAAGGGGGAATTCTTTTTGGAACGATTTGTAGAGCGGAGGGCTCTCTCTATGTCCAAAGAGAAACTCCCCGATCCTCTCCCTGGTAATCTCGGGATGGTCCTTACGCAGCAGGGCGCCGAAGACCTCTCCGTTCATAAAGGTAGAAAAAGAGAGGTCATCCATGGGTGAATCGAGGAAGTTCAGCAGCGCCACGATCTCGCCGGTTATCTTCCTTCTCCGTATGTCGAGGTTGCTGTAAGAAATGAAGTCGATGTTCTTCTCGTTAAGCCAAAGGGTGATCTTTACGACGTCTTCATTTCTCCGGGTCAGTATGGCTATGTCGCCATAGTCGAACCCCCGCGATCTAAGTTCTCCGACGAGGTCCTGTAAGACGCGGCGCTCCGGAATTGTTTCGTCGTCCCTTTCCCGCAGAATCACCTCGCAGTATCCCTGAGCGCTGCCATCTCTGGCGCATTGGACGTAGTCGGTCAGACCGCTTCTGGTACCCGCCTCCTTGTATTTGTCATTTCCCGCCGCGATCTCCTTGAATACCTTCTCATTGAAGGCAAGGATCTTCCTGAGGCTTCTGTAATTTGTCGTAAGTTCCTTTACGTATTGCCTGGCGGAAGGGAAGGGGTTGTTGCGTTCGGACTCTCTCATGATCGTGTAGTCGGCGTTGCGGAAGCCGTAGATCGCCTGCTTGGTGTCGCCTACGACGAAGAGGCTTCCACCCTGAGACAGAGCGTTCTCGAAAAGGGGGTAGAGGTTGTGCCATTGAATGAGGGAAGTGTCCTGGAATTCGTCGATCAGGAAGTGGTAGATAGTCTCGCCGATTCTGAAATAGATGTCGGGAACGATTTCCTCGTTAAGGTATTCGGCAAGGTTTCTGCTGATGTCTTCGATGAATACCTTTCCCTGGCGTCTCTTGACGGATTCGACGATTTCTTTGAACGATTCATATACCTTGAGATACGGCATGGAACGGGAGCGGACGAGGAGGGCGATGTATTTGTTTATAAGACCGGCGGCGTTCTCCCACTGTCCGACAATCTGACCGAATGAGGTCTGAAGGGCTGATTGGCCTTTTCCCGGCTTGTTAACAGGTGGGTTCTTAAGCCCTTTTCCGATCAGGTCCGCGAACCTTCTCTCCCTCACGAGCCCGAGGACCGCATCGAAAGAAGAGTTTGCCCGTTTTGCAAGTCCTGACTTGAGGATCACCTTTTCAAGGTCCTCGACGGCAGTTCTTATTTCATTCTTTATATCATCAAAAACTCCTGAGTAGTCCTCTGTCATAGGGTTCTTGCCGGTCGCCGAGAGCTTTCCATAAAGGTTTTTCACCTCTTCAAGGAGCGCTGATGAGGGGTCCCACATATAGGCTTCCTGGCCCTGTTTCCCTTCCTGGACCGCTGAGATTATACCGAGAAGGAGTTCCGCCTCTTTTGTGCCCTCCCTGACGCCCCTCAAGAACAGATCGAAAGAGTATTCCATGAGCGCGTCACTGTTCATAAGGATATCGAACTCTGTGTTGAATCCAAAGTCGATGGCGGACGTCTTGAAGATCGATGTCATGAAGCTGTCTATGGTCCTCACCTCGAAATCAGCGTAATCCCATAGTATCTCCTCTACCATCTGCCCGGCGCGCTCAGCCAGTTTCTCCCGGTCCATGGAGACCGCCTCAAGCATCTGTTCCGTTAATTCCGGGTCGCCGAAATGAAGTAATTTGAGCCAGTGCAGGATCCTCCCCTTCATCTCCTTGGAGGCATTGTTCGAGAAGGTAATGGCAAGAATATTCCGCAGGTTGTTCTTTGATATTTTTTCGGAAAGAATGAACTGTACGAACCTCTTGGTGAGCATGTGGGTTTTGCCTGAGCCTGCGGAAGCCTTCAGCATAGTAAAATGAGGGAATTTCAGATCGGAGTCTTTTTCTATAATAGGGATTTCCACGCTATCTCATAGTACGCTCAAGAGATTTCATTTTTCAACTTTAACTACTCGGGTGGATAGCCTGAAGGTAGAAGGCTTTTAGGTACTGGGGCAGTGCGTCTTAAATCTCTTTCCTTATGATCGGTCATTCCAGCTTGTCTGGAATCTTTCAGAAGGATTGCGGACAAGCCGCAATGACAGCCATTTAAGCCACATTATGTAAAGAAGCGTTGGAATCACTACACTAGTTGGCGGGTGTGAGCGAAAGCGTCGCTGCGGGGGCGTGACTGAGTGTAACGCCGGAATTTTGCGCGATGACGTCGGTCAGCACGGAGATGCCCTCCTGGATATAAGGGTCTTCCCTCACTTCCTCGAGCCATATATGCCGTCTCTCTTCATCAGAGAGATTCGAGGTGTCGGGGTCCTTTCCCTTGCCGTCTTTGCCCTTTGATTTTTTTGAATCGTGTTTCGCCTTCAGCGCCGTCATTGTCTTCCGTTCCTTCTCGGCCTTTTTGAGATTGAGAGACTGAAGTGTGTTTTTCTGTTTTGCGAGCAGTTCCTTGGCTTGTTCATCGATGTCGATGAACTCCTGCTTTGCACTTACCCTCTTGGCGCTTCTTGCCCTCAGTTCCCGGAGGTCTATCGGATACTGCTTCCATTTCGAATACGGAACAGGCTGTATGGTATCCCAGGGAAGGGCAAAATCGAGAAATTGCTCACCGCTCTTGAGGCCCTGGAAAAGGTCCGGCAGTATGATGTCGGGGGTGACGCCGCGATACTGGGTGGACTCTCCGGTGATCCTGTAAAATTTCTGTATGGTGAGTCTCAACGCGCCGAGTGATTCGTCCATCTTTATCTCGTCGCCCTTTTCTCTGCTGTGATATGAAAGGAAGTTATTAAGGTCGATTATCGACTGGACCGTGCCTTTGCCGTGCGTATGCTCGCCGCCCATGACTATAGCACGGCCATAGTCCTGGAGCGCTCCCGCAAGTATCTCGGAGGCCGACGCGCTGAACTTGTTTACGAGAATCACCAAGGGGCCGCTATAGCTTAAGGAAGGGTCATCGTCGGAAAGGATTGAGATCTTGCCGTCGCTGGCTTTCACCTGGACCACGGGACCGGTCTTGATAAACAGTCCGGCCGTCTTTATCGCATCGGTGAGGGCGCCTCCGCCATTGTTCCTCAGATCGAGGACAAGACCGCTGACCTTTTCGGGGTCTATCTTTTTCAGCTCCTTAACCACATCTTCGGTAACGTTCCGCCCAGTCCCTCCGTTTCTTGTCTTTTCGAAGTCCCTGTAGAAAGAAGGTATCTTTATATATCCGAAGGTCCTGCCGCTTTTTTCATCCTTCATCACGGCACCCTTCACAAATGAATCTTCGAGCTTGATGACATCGCGTGTTATGGAAACCACAAATTGGGCGCCGTCGGGTTTTTTGATGGAGAGTTTTACTTCGGTGCCCTTCTTCCCCCTGATCAGTTTTATAGCCTCCCTGATGCTCATATAGGTAATGTCTACGGGTTCCTTGTCTTTCTCGCCGACCTTCAGGATGATGTCTTCTGCATGAATGCCTCCCTGCTTGGCAGCCGGGCTGCCCGGCACCACGGACGTCACTTTAATATATCCGTCTTCCTCTTTCAAGGTGGCGCCGATGCCTTCGAGGGTCCCTCTCATCCCTATATCAAAATCCTCCTTGCTCGCAGGAGGCATGTATTCCGTATGGGGATCGAAGGTCCTGGTGATGGCGTTGAAAAAACGTTCATAATTTTCCATCTCCTTCCTCTCCCGGATCCTCGAGAAAAAGGTCTTATGGTTCCGCAGCACTCTTTCACGGGCGGTTTGCTGAAGCGCCCCGTGCTGCGGCAACCCGTTCTTTGCGTCTTTTTCCTTTGCAGAGGCGTCTTCCTGCAAGGTGAGGTACTGTCCGAGCACCTGCAGCTTCAGATATTTCCTCCATCGTTCCCTCAGGTCCTTCTCCGTCTCGCAGTAAGCGATTTTTTCCGGGTCTGTCTCGTAGTATTCATCTGCCGAAAAATCGAAATCAATCGCAAGGATGTCACCGACCATCTTCTCTGCATCGGTCGCCCTGCGGGCAAGGATGTCCGCCGCGAGCAACGGGAGGTCGAATGTGCCGCTCTTTATTTCGTCGTCGATCATAGTGGAATAGACCGAGAGCTTCTCTACATCTTCTTTCAGGAGCAGAAGTTTTTGCCCGTCGAGTTGTTTCAGGTACTGAGAAAAGGCCTCTTTCGAAAAAGTATCGTCGATCTTCTTGTGGCTGAAATGCAGGTTGCTCAGATCCTGACGGAGGACGAAGGCCAGGACCTTTGCCCTCAGATAGTCGGAACTTTGCGCCTCGCTTCCGTAAGCGAATGAGCCGACACAGAGCGAAAATATAACGGCGAGGAGGACAACTCCCCTAAAGAGCGCTGAATTCCTTCCTGCTCTCATCGTTGTACCTGTAGGGGAGTAAGAGGAGTTCCTGCTTCCGGCATGATTACTGATGCATCTCATATTTTTTTATGTTACACATTTTCCGGCTGTATTGGCAAGCAGAGTCCGGGGGTAGGTCTCACGTGCACAGATGCGGCCCTGTAGGGGCGAGGCGGTGCCTCGCCCCTTACCTAGATTTCCATTGACAACCAAAAGCCGCTTCGCCTATAGTAAAATGTAAGTAAGCGCTAACATTAATAGAGAGATGACAAAGGACACGAAGGAGAAGATTTTGGACGCCGGCCTGAGCCTTTTTTCGAAGAAAGGCTATCTAGGCGCGACCACGAAGGAGATCGCTAAAAAGGCGCGGGTGGCCGAGCTGACGCTCTTCAGGCATTTCTCTTCCAAGGAGAGACTTTTCGAAGAGGCGATCAAGAGGCGGTCTTTCCTGCCCGCACTTAAGGGTCTCTTGCCTGAGCTGAAGGACCTTGCATATAAGGACGCACTGATCGAGATCGCGAACCGCTATCTGGAGAGGTTGTCGGAGAGAAGGGACCTTATAAAGATAATGCATTCTGAGATACATTTATATCCTGTAAAGGTGAGGGAGATCCAGCAGAAATTTGTAGGGGAAATAGTCGGCACGCTTGCCTCCTATTTCAGGGGCCTTCAGGAAAGGCGTATGTTGAACGACTTTGATCCCGAACTCGGGGCCCGGGCTTTCTTGAGCATGTTCTTTTCCTATTTTACCTCTCAGGAGTTCGTAGCGGACAAGAAACAGAGGTTTTCCGACAAGGATGAAGTGGTCGGTGAATTCGTGAAGATATTCGTCTCGGGAACGATGGCGACCGGTCATGTCGCTGATCTACGAAACCGCGGGAAGGCCGACTGAGTCTCCTTCGGTGAATCAAGCGAATTGAATTTTTTTATAGGTTTTTGAAAGAGCGAAAAGCAATGTCATAATAATTGTCATTCCGGCTTGTCCGGAATCTTTATTCCAGAAGGACTCCCGACAAGCGGGAGTGACAGATCAAGGATAAAAGGCATAGGTCGTTAGATATACAGTAATCATTTTATTATGAAAGGGTCAGGTTTACTGCAATGAAAAAGATTGTTATCGGAATTGCTATTTTGGCAATTATAGGGGCAGCTGCCTTTTTTGTGCTCGGCAATAAAGGGGGCGTGCCGCAATTCAGGACGGAAAAGATCACGAAGGGAGACTTAACAACGGTGATTACCGCAACCGGGACAATGAACGCGGTGACGACCGTCCTTGTGGGCACACAGGTTTCCGGTACGATAAAAACGCTCCATGCGGACTTCAATTCACGCGTAAAAAAGGGACAGATGATCGCACAGATAGACCCGGCCCTCTTCCAGGCGCAGGTTGAACAGGCCAGGGCGAACCTTGTCACGGCAAAGGCGAACCTGGCAAAAGCGGAGGTGGCGGTTGTGGACACCCGGAGGACACTGGAGCGGAACCGCCAGCTTTTTTCCAAAAACCTCATCGCGAGGTCCGACCTCGATACGGCCGAGACCAACTATGACAGCGCCGTCGCCCAGGTGAATGCCAGCAAGGCTCAGGTGGAGCAGGCTGCTGCTGCGCTGAGTACCGCCGTGACAAACCTCGCCTACACGCGCATCCTTTCACCGGTCGACGGCATAGTCGTCTCGCGGAATGTGGACGTCGGCCAGACAGTTGCCGCGAGCTTCCAGACGCCTACGCTCTTCAACATCGCTCAGGACCTGACCAAGATGCAGATAGACACGAATGTGGCGGAGGCGGACGTCGGAAGAATAAAGGTCGGGCAGGAGGTTGATTTCACTGTCGACGCCTATCCCGATACCACCTTCAAGGGCAGGGTGGGGCAGATCAGGATCGCGCCGATCACCGTACAGAATGTCGTCACCTATGACGTGGTCATCGTTGTCGACAATCAGCAGCTAAAGCTTATGCCGGGGATGACCGCCAATGTCTCCGTCATAGTGGAGGAAAAGAAAGACGTGCTCAAGGCGCCGAATGCGGCCCTGAGGTTCAAGCCGACCGATCGGACAAAGGGAGGTCCTGCTGATCTGGCAAAAGGAGGTTCGGCCGCTAAGGCCAAGGGCGGGACCGGCGAAAAGGGGCCCGGAGTATGGATCATCGAAAACGAAAAACCCAAGCGCATTCGGGTTGGCGTAGGTATAAGTGACGGGAGTTATACGGAACTCGTTTCAGGCGGATTGAAGGAGGGGCAGGACGTAATAGTAGAGTCCCTTACCAAACCGAAGCAGCAGTCTTCGACAGGACCCAGGATGTTTTAAATGGCGCTCATAGAAGCAAGGGAGATCGATAAGACTTACCGGCTTGGCGATTTCGAACTGCATGCACTGGCCCAGGTATCTACTGTTATAGAAAAGGGCGAGTTCGTTGCGGTGATGGGACCTTCAGGATCAGGGAAATCAACGTTTATGAATATCATGGGTTGTCTCGACAAGCCGACTGCCGGCCACTATCTCCTTGAAGGGATCGATGTGGGCGGCCTGGACAGGGACGAGCTTGCCGGCATAAGGAACAAGAAACTGGGCTTCGTCTTCCAGGGATTCAATCTCCTTGCCCGGACCTCGGCGGTCGAAAACGTCGAACTCCCGATGCTCTATGACGGCCTTACCGCCAGGGAGAGGCGGAGCAGGGCCATGGAGGCGCTGAAGAGCGTCGGACTCGAAGGGAGAGAAGGGCACCATCCGAACCAGCTCTCGGGAGGTCAGCAGCAGAGGGTTGCGATTGCGCGGGCGCTTGTGAATAACGCGCCTATCATACTTGCCGACGAGCCCACCGGCAACCTCGATACGAAAACCAGCGCGGAGATTATGGAACTCTTCGTGAGACTGAATACGAAATCCAGCATTACCATCATCGTCGTCACCCATGAGCCTGATATCGCCACATACAGTAAGAGGATAATCAAGTTTCTCGACGGGCGCATCATCAGCGATACACACCAAGAGGGAAGGTCATGATAAATATTCCTTCCACCGTAAAAATATCCCTTAGGGCCTTGAGGGTGAACAAGATGCGCTCCGCCCTTACCATGCTCGGCATCATCATCGGAGTGGGCGCGGTCATTGCGATGCTTGCCGTCGGTACCGGCGCAAGCATGCAGATAGCGGCCCAGATTTCAAGCATGGGGAGCAACCTTCTTATTATCCTGCCCGGTGCGACAACATCGGGAGGTGTTAGGATGGGATCGGGCACTCAACCTACACTCACCATGGGAGATGCCGAGGCGATACAGAAGGAATCGCCGGCGGTTTCGGATGTCGCCCCTGTGCTGAACGGTGTGGCGCAGGTCGTGAACGGCCATCAGAACTGGTCGACCGGGGTACAGGGGACCACGCCCGGCATGCTGAACGTTAGGGACTGGCAGCTGTCGTCCGGCAGGCCGTTTACTGATCAGGACGTAAAGAGCGCCACAAAGGTCTGCCTGCTGGGACAGACGGTTGTGGACAACCTTTTCGGGGACGAGAACCCGGTAGGGCAGGTCATCAGGATCAAGTCGGTACCGTTTGTGGTGGCAGGGGTGCTGGCCGAAAAAGGTCAGTCTCCCAACGGCCAGGACCAGGACGATACGATCTATATCCCGGTGACTACAGCGCAGAAAAAGCTTTTCGGGACCTCTTTCCCGGGCATGGTCCGGATTATCATGGTGAAGGCCAGGAGCGCTGAAGACCTCGGTCCGGCGGAAAAGCAGGTAACGGAGCTGATCAGGCAGAGGCACCACATCGGACAGAAACAGGAGAACGATTTTTCGGTCAGGAACCTCACCCAGGTCATGCAGGCGGCTGAACAGTCTACCAAGGTGATGACGCTCCTCCTTGGAGCGATAGCCTCGGTCTCCCTCCTTGTCGGCGGCATCGGTATCATGAACATCATGCTCGTCTCAGTGACCGAAAGGACAAGGGAGATCGGCATCAGGATGGCAATCGGTGCAAAGACATGGGACATAAGGCTGCAGTTCATCATCGAGGCGCTTACTCTTTCGTTGATGGGCGGCGTAATCGGCATTATCTTCGGGATATCGGGTTCGAAGATAATTGCGATGGTCGCAGGATGGACCACGGTGGTCTCACCTTTGTCGGTAGTGATGGCCTTCGGTTTTTCAGGCCTCGTCGGAATATTCTTCGGGTTCTATCCGGCTTACAAGGCATCGCTCCTCGACCCGATAGAGGCATTGAGATATGAATAGACTAGCATTTGATTCCACCCCTAAGATAACGCCCCCAGCTCCCTGCCTGCCCTCAGACATGGCGCTCTCCCCCTCTTTAACAAAGAGGGGGGTAGGGGAGTTATGATTCCTGCGCTTCTCTTGCTGAGCATTGCCGGTGCATTCTTCTCGGTGCATTCCGTATCAGCCGAGGTGTTGACGCTTTCTGAAGGGTTGAGGCTTGTAACCCAAAACAGCAGACTCATCAGGATATCTCTTGGCGATGAAAAAATATCCGAGGCCGATTCGTGGATCGAAAAAGCCAGGCTATACCCCGCGGTAAACGCAGCGGCGAGCGGAACCATGCTCGCTCACCAGCCAGGCGCGATATTCGGCGACCTTGCGGTCCCTATGTCACAGAAGGACTTTTATGCATACAGCCTGAACATCCGGCAGACCCTTTACGATTTCAGGGAGAACGCCTCCAGATACGGGTCGTCCAAAATGAAGGTCGAGGCGAGGAAGCTCGATACGCGCAGGGTCAGGAACCTTGCGGCGATCGAGTTTGCGGTCATCTATTTCGACATCCTCGAATCAGAGAAGATGGCCTATGTCGCTGAGAAAGAGGTCGAGAGGCTCGAATCCCATCTGAGAGATGCGAACAACCTCTATGAAGAGGGTGCGATTACGAAGAACGACCTGCTTCAGGCAGAGGTGAGGCTTTCAGACGCAAGGCAGAGGCTCCTGACTGCAAGGACAGGCAGGGAGATAAATGCCTCCCGTATGAACAATTCACTTGCCAGGCCGCTTAAGACAAAGGTCGAGGTGGTCGACGTGAGGGAAATTCCGCCGGAGGTCCTGGATATTCACATGGACATGGAAAATGCCTGGGAGGCAGCTGAAAAGCAGAGGCCCGAGATACAGATCGTAGACGCCACGCTCAAATCTCTCGACCTCGACGAAGAGGCGAAGAAGGCTGAATTCTACCCGAAGCTCTTTGCAGAGGGTTCATACGATTATACCCAGAACCGCTACCAGACGCCCCAGGGGAATTGGGCCGCCGTCCTCGGTCTCGGCATCAACCTTTTCAGCGGCGGAAAGACAAAGGCCGAAGTGGCGAAGGTCCGGTTCCAGAAGGAGAAGTTGATAGAGCAGAGGAATCAGCTCGTAGATGAGATAAAACTTGAAGTGGAAAGATATGTCCTCGACTCGAAGACCGCACGGGAGAGGGTACAGGTCACGAAGGACGCGGTCCTCCAGGCAGAGGAAAATCTGAGAATTAACAGGGTGAGGTATACGGAGGGCGTCGGCACTGCCACTGAAGTCCTCGACGCGGTGACATTGCTCTCCGTTGCAGAGACGAATTACTATAGATCGGTCTATGACTTAGGGAAGTCAGAGATATCGGTGCTCTATGCGATCGGGAAAGACCTGGTGGAGGTTTATTAAGTAGCTGACAGCGGATAGCGATCAGCATTCAGCTAAGAATAAAGGCATGATGATCGCTTGAAAGATGCGGATAGCATTCAGCAATCAGATGAGAATAGAGGTGGCATTGAAGACTAGCGGCTTATGGCTTGGAAGGTATTTCGCTGACAGCTGATCGCTGATGGCTAATAAAGGTGAGGATAAAATGGATGAAATAAAACAAAACGAGGGTAATCAGCCCGTCAACAACAGCCAAAGTAGAAAGAAGGCAGCCTTGATTGTCTTTGCCGTCCTTGCGATCATCGGCGCCGTCGTAGTCTTTTTTTATTTGCAGTATAAGAGCACTCATATCACCACAGACGACGCGTTTATAGACGGGCATATCCATACGATAGCGGCAAAGATAAATGGGACGGTGAAGACGGTCTTTGTGGAACATAATCAATTGGTCAAGCAGGGTGACATCCTTGTCGAGGTAGATCCGATTGATTACGATGTTAAGGTAAACGAGGCAGCATCTGCAGTCAATGCGGAAAAGGCAAAGCTTACCGAAAGGGAGGCGGGGATTGAGGCCTCGAAGAAATTACTGGCAGAGCTTGGGGCAAGACTTGAGGCCGCAAAAGCGAACCTGCAACTTCAGGAGGCCAACTTTAAGCAGGCCGAGATTGATGTGCGCCGGGCCGAGGGGCTTTTCAAAAAAGATACAATCTCGAAAGAGAGACTCGAAAGGGTGCAGACCGCATTCGATGTCTCAAAGGCACAGGTCAAGTCAGCAAGGGAACTCCTGAAGCAGGCCGAGGTTGCGCTCGAAACCCAGCGGGCCATGGTCAAGCAATCAGAGGCCGCAAGAGCGACGCAATCGGCAACTGTGAAGCAAAAGGAAGCAACCTTAGAAACAGCAAAGCTGAATTCGGGCTATACAAAGGTTGTTGCGCCGATAGATGGTTATGTGACGAAGAAGTCTGTAGAGGTGGGCAACCAAATACAGGCGGGACAGCCTATCATGGCGGTTGTACCCCTTAGCGATATTTATTTGACTGCGAATTACAAAGAGACCCAGCTTGAGAAGGTGAGGCCGGGCCAGAAAGTTGATATCAAGGTCGATACGTATCCGGGGAAGATATTTAAAGGTAAGGTCGAAAGCATCATGGCCGGTACCGGCGCGGTGTTTTCCTTGTTCCCACCGGAGAATGCTACGGGGAATTTTGTGAAGGTTGTCCAGAGGATACCGGTCAAGATTGTGTTTGATAAGGATACCGACCCCGAGCATGTGTTGAGAATGGGGATGTCGGTGGAGCCGACGGTGATTGTGGAAAAATAGTGTTTGATCATAAAATCACTCGGGGATATGAATGACAAAGCCAGACTAAAACAGTTGACACTATCGGCCCAACGAGCAACAAAAGAATCATCCACGGATCATTGAGTTGCACTAATCCAGTAATGGTAATGGCTAAAATTGCCCATGCGGTGGTAACAAAAAATTTGAAAAGGGAGACAAATCTGTCAGCATGTGCAGAGAGCTCATTGTAGTGGATTGATAGAAGAGTCATTAGGCTCTCTTGTGTTAATCTAACGCCTTTATTGTCCGAATGCCAAGTCATTTCATAACCACTTTAAAGTGTTTCCCGCGCTCTGTGGTCTTGGTATTAATGCATTGTTGAAATCCAACAATGTTACTCTAATCTACCGTTATCCGATTTGACTGTTAATCATTAAGTATTGCAGAATTATCTTATTGTGTGCGTGAAGTGGCGGGGCCTGGCTTTGTTTATTTGTTTTTACTGCAATGGCGGGCTTGGGCAATGGGAGCTCATATATGTTTAGATCATCCCCTACACCCCTATGGGCCAGTAAACGTCATCATGCCTTCCGATATCAACCGGAATTATCTCATTTTCGGTTATTACGAATGCGATGACGATCCTGTAGGCGAAGTTTATGGAGACCGCGTGTTTACCGAGAAACTTTCCCTTCAGTTTGTGCAATCTTAGAGCGGGATGGGCCGGATTTGCTTCGAGGAGTTTCAGTATCTTCTTGTATCGTTCTACCAGTTCGGGATGTTTCTTTATGAACGCCGCTTCCCGTCTCTGGTAGCTTTCGGTGAAGACGAGCCGGTACACTAAATGCCGATCCTCTTGAAGTGTTTTTCGGCGGTCTCAACGACGAAGCGGCCTTTCTTATAGTCCTCCTCCGCCTCGCGGACGGCCATTTCAAGGTCGGCCTCTTTCAGGCGCTCGTATTCCTCGATCGGCAGCAAAACAAAGCGGCTCTTGCCCCGGACGGAGATGAAGATTTCCTTGTATTTCCGCAGAAGACCCTCCAGATATGATATCCCTTTTGTCTTCAACTCGTTCGCAGTAACGATCATGTCTTTTACCTCCCTAGCAATAGTACTCTTAAAAGTATTATATATAGTTCTCTGAAAAATGCCAAATGAAAACGACATCATGGGAATACAGCATACATGGTTGACCTCAATAAGACAGGATGATAAAGAAATACAGCTTCAGGAGTCCCGGACCTCCTTCGAACGGTTGAAAATGACCATAAATAATGCTACTATTTCTATGTATAACTTTCATGGAGGTTTGTCATGTCAAGAACTACCATAACCCTTCCCGGGGACCTCGTAGACGAACTGATGTCCGAGGTGAAGGCAAAGAGCAAGACCGAGGCCGTGATCAGGGCAGTCAAGGATGAAATACGGGCGCTGAAAAAGGAAAAGATAAAGGCCATGGCCGGTAAGATGGAATTTACCAAATCGGCCGAGGAACTGAGGCACAAGGACAGGCGTCTTGGATAAGGTTTTGGTCGATACATCGGCCTGGATAGAGTTCTTCCGGAAGAAAGAACCTTATTACAAGATCATTTCGGATTTAATGGAGCATGATAAGGTCTGTTGTATAGGGATCGTTATTGCGGAACTCCTGCAAGGGGCAAAATCAGGCAAGGAACTGAGCACGTTAAAGGAGTTCGTCCATGTCTTCGATCTGCTGCCTGAGACGGCGGCCCTATGGCAGAGGGCAGGGGAATTGTCCTTCAACTTAAAGAAAAAAGGCGTGTCTGTGGGACTGTCGGACTGCTATATCGCATCCATTGCAGAAGCGGCAGATATCAGGCTTCTCACCCTGGACAAACACTTCTCTTCCATCGTCGGGGAGACCGGGCTGAATTTGTATAAGGTCTAACTTTTGTTTCTTTTGTCGACCTGATAAACTACCGGATGGATGAGTGGAAGAAAAACGTCTATTTTGTCCTTGTGGAACCGAAGGAAGCCGGCAATATCGGCGCGTCGGCGAGGGCGATAAAGAACATGGGGTTCGGAAACCTTTGTCTCGTTAAGCCGCCTCCTGAGATGTCTGAAGAGGGGAGATGGTTCGCCCGCAACGCCCATGACGTTCTCGATGCCGCGGAGGTCTATGATTCCGTTGGGGAGGCGATAAAGGACAAGGCGTTAGTCGTTGGGACGACGAGAAGGAAGGGGAAGAGGCGCGGCGTGATATTGCCGGTAGAAAAAGGGGTGACAAGGGTCTGCGACATAGCCGCGGACAATAAGGTCGCCATCCTCTTCGGCAGGGAGGCGAGGGGTCTTTTTAACGAAGAGGTCGAGGAATGCGGCTTTATGCTCAACATCCCAAGCAGTAAGATCCAGCCTTCTTTGAACCTGGCCCAGGCCGTCTTGCTCACCGCATACGAACTTTCGAAATGCGGATATGGGACTGAGGACGCGCGGTGCGACATCGGAAAAAAGAAATTGAACAACTGGACCCTGAAAGGGGACCTTGCGGGCCATGGAGAGGTCGATCCGTTATATGCGAGGATCTCGGGCGTGCTGGAGCTGCTCGATTACATCCCGAGGGGTGACAGGAACCTGAGAGAAAAAATCATCACGAACCTGAAGCATTTTATCGGAAGGGCAGGACTTACCGAGTGGGAGCTGAACATGCTCCACGGCATATGCACCCAGATCGAAAAAAAGGTGCCGAAGAGGTCGGGAAGTTAATAGAGGAACTTCGTGAATAAGTGGAGTAAATGGATCATCGCCCTGACAGTCATGCTTCCGACGCTGATCGAGATCATCGACACCTCCGTGGTGAACGTGTCGCTCGATCATATCAGGGGCAGTCTGTCGGCCGGCATCGACGAGTCTACCTGGACGATTACCTCTTATCTTGTCTCAAACGCGATCATCATTCCTATGACCGGTTGGTTGAGCAGGCTCTTCGGCAGAAAGCGGTACCTCGTCATTTCAGTAACGCTCTTTACCATTAGCTCTTTCCTCTGCGGTATGGCATGGAACCTCCAGAGCCTTGTTATTTTCAGGATACTTCAGGGCGTAGGCGGCGGCGCCCTCCAGCCGATATCACAATCCATATTGCTCGAGACCTTTCCCCGAAAACAGCACGGCATGGCGATGGCCCTTTTCGGGGTCGGAATAATGTTCGGCCCTATTATCGGGCCGGTACTGGGAGGCTGGATCACTGACAACTGGTCGTGGCACTGGATATTCTTCATAAACATCCCGATCGGGATCGTTTCGGTCCTTATGATACTTTTATTCATACAAGACCCGCCCTATATGCAGCGGATGAAGATGAAGATCGATTACTGGGGACTTGCGCTTCTGAGTGTCGGGCTGGGCTGTCTGCAGATAGTCCTCGACAAAGGCCAGAGAGACGACTGGTTTTCTTCGGAATATATAACGGTTCTGACCCTTATTTCTGTCATTTCCCTATTCCTTTTTGTGATTGTAGAGCGCTTTTTCGCCGAGCATCCCATAGTAAACTTCAAGACCTTCAGGAACCTCTCCTTCAGTACAGGCAACGCCGTGATGTTTTTTGCCTTCTTCAACCTCTTCGGCAGCATCGTGCTGCTTCCGATATACCTGCAGACCCTTATGGGATACAGCTCCACTTTAGCGGGAATGGTGCTCGGCCCCGGGGGTATTGCTACATTGATCGCAATGCCGATCGCCGGCAGGCTTGTGACGAGGGTGAACCCCAAGGCACTCCTTGCCTTCGGCATTATAGTTGCCGCGTATTCAACGCACCTTATGTCTCAGTTCAGCCTCCAGGCAGATTTCAACACGGTCATCTGGCCGAGAATAGTCCTCGGCGTCGGCATGGGGTTCCTCTTTATCCCTCTGACGACGATGACGATGTCGAGCATCAAAAAGGAGGACATGGGAAATGCATCTGCCATATACAATCTCCTTCGGAACCTCGGGGGGAGTTTCGGCGTCGCCTTTGTCACGACGATCATCGCCAGAGGCGCCCAGACGCACCAGGCGCATCTGGTGGAGCATGTTACGCCCTTCGACAGGGGCTACCAGATGGCAGCTTCACAGGCGGCGCATGCGCTGAAGTACTCGGGAATAAATCCCGCCGTTACAGACAGCGCAGGGCCGGGTATGATATACGGGCAGCTCCTTCGCCAGGCGTCGATGCTTTCTTTTAATGAAGCATTCCACCTCCTCAGCATCTTCATGATCCTGATACTGCCGCTCGTTTTTCTTATGAAGAAAGCGAAGGCCGAGACGCAACCCGGGATGCATTAGGCACGGATAATTTACAAACAGGAGAAGACCATCTTTTTTTTCTCCAGGGAATCCGTCTGTGACGGACGCTCATTATCGGTCCCGAAGGCTTTCGGGAAAGCCGCTCAAAGACAGTCCTCTCCTGTTTGATTAAGAGGTAATATATCGTGACATTTGTTTTGACATTTACTTTGAGAATATGTATCATCATCATGAAGTTTAAGGAGTTTTTGTTTCTGAAGAGGCCGCAAAGACTTTTAGCTTTGTGGCCTTTTTTGTTGAGGCGGTGCAGTCACATCCCGAGACTTTAGTTTATACGTAAGGAGGATACCGATATGGCGAACGGAACAGTGAAGTGGTTCAACGAGTCAAAGGGTTTTGGCTTCATCACCACGGAAGACAGCGGCGATGTATTCGTCCACTATTCCGCCATCCAGAGCAACGGGTTTAAGTCCCTTGCCGAGGGTGATGCGGTCAGCTTCGACATTGAAAAGGGCCCCAAGGGTCCCAAGGCAATAAATGTAACGAAGGTCTAGTCGGCTTCACTCAATTGAAGAAAAAAGTCCCCCTGCGAAGGGGGATTTTTTTGTCTTCCCGTCCTAAGTAAATCATCAAAGTTCTCGTTTTACACATTATGACGGAGGGACTGTCTTTTCGCTCATTCCCTGCCTGCCAGCAGGCAGGTCGCTTCGCTCCGAGGCAATTTCTCGCCTCGCCTGCGGCAGGCAATACGAGAAATTGAAGCCGCTCAAAGACAGCCCCTCCATTACGGCTGAATAATATGTTAGGTGAGGCGGCCTGGTGTCTCGGAGCGAAGAAATGAGCGAGAATGCGGATCCGTTGACTTTTTCCTCAGGATTATTCTATAAAGAATAAGGGCCGGCATCATTCACGGCCCTTCGCAGTGAAATCTTGTTACTACTATTGTGAGGTGTGATATGACTGTTCAGAAATTCGAATTTAAGACGGAAGTAAAAGAGCTTCTCAACCTGATGATCCATTCCCTCTATTCCCATAAGGAGATCTTCGTCCGTGAACTTATCTCTAACGCCTCGGATGCTATTGACAAGGCGCGTTATGAGTCGCTTACAAAGAGCGATATCATCGATAACGCCGGTCCCTGGAAGATCATGATAAAAAGAGACAAGGCCGCGGGCACGCTGACTGTGAGCGATAACGGCATCGGCATGACAATGGATGAGATAGTCGATGCCCTCGGCACTATCGCCCATTCCGGAACTACGGACTTTCTCAAGGCGCTGCACGACAAGGACGTCAAAGACCTGCCTACCGGACAGGCAGGCAAGCCCGACCTCATAGGACAGTTCGGCGTCGGTTTTTATTCGTCTTTTATGGTGGCCGACACGGTGACGGTCATTTCGAGAAAGGCCGGTACAACGGATAAAAAGGCGGTCTCTTGGCAATCCGCTGCGGACGGTTCCTTTGAAGTCGGAGTTGCCGAGAAAGAAACGGTCGGCACGGACGTTGTGCTGTATCTTAAAGAGGAGGAAAAGAAATACCTCGAAGAATGGGAGTTGAGGACCGTCATCAAGAAATACTCCGACTACATCGAATACCCGATCGTCATGGAGGTGGAAAGGGAAAAGGAGGATGAAAAGGAGAAGGGCAAAAAGGTCAATGTGACCGAGGAGGAGAGGGTCAACTCGGGAAAGGCGATATGGCTGAAAGATAAGTCCGAGGTTCAGGACGACGAATATAAGGAATTTTACCGGCATATCTCTCATGATTTCGGCGACCCTGCGAAGGTCATCCATTATAAGGCGGAGGGGACCTCGGAGTTTACCGCCCTTCTTTATGTACCGGCCAAGGCGCCTTTCGGGATGTTTTATAAGGATTACAAGATCGGCCCGTCCCTTTATGTAAAAAGGGTGCAGATTATGGACCATTGTGAACAGCTTGTTCCGGAATACCTCCGGTTTGTGAAAGGTGTGGTCGATTCGTCGGACCTTCCCCTGAACGTGTCGAGGGAGATACTCCAGAACAACAGGCATGTGGAGATCATAAAAAAAAATATCGTCAAGAAGGTGCTCGATGGCCTCGCCGATATGAAAAAGAATGAATACGTTCAGTATGTCGATTTTTATAAAGAGTTCGGCAGGGTCCTGAAGGAGGGTATCCATTACGATCTGTCAAAAAAAGAACAGATATCAGATCTTCTCCTTTTTCCCTCCACAAAGACCGGGGCGGATACATTCACGACCCTTCAGGATTACGTGAGCGGGATGCCGGAGGGCCAGGAGAGCATCTATTATATTACCGGAAGGACATACGAGGAAGCCTCCAAGTCCCCCTATCTTGAGGCATTCAGAGACAAGGAGTACGAGGTGCTGATCATGCTGGACGAGATCGATGATTTTATTATGGGCGGCCTCCTTGAGTACAAAGGCAAGAAATTGAGGTCTGTGGTCAAAGGCGACATCGATCTCGATAAGGACGGCACTTCCGCGAAGGAAAAGGTGAAAGGCGAATTCGAGAAACTGATCGAGTTCATCAGGGAGATGCTGCGGGACGATGTCAAGGACGTACGCCTCTCCGGAAGGCTGAAGGACTCGGCCTGCTGTCTTGTTACGGAAGAGGGCGGACTCGACCCCAACATGGAAAAAATCCTGAAGGCGATGGGGCAGGAGGTCCCTTCTACGAAGAGGATCCTCGAAATAAACCCTTCACATCCGCTCCTTGAAACCATGAAAGGAGTTCTGGAGAAAGAGGGGAGGGCGCCCGTGCTGAAGGAATTCGCAGAACTCCTCTATAACCAGGCATTGCTGCTCGAAGGATCACGGCCGAAAGACCCTGCAGCATTTGTTAAGTCTGTTGCAAAACTGATGGTCGATAACGCAAAACAAAAGACCGGCTGAAATTCTGATTTCGAAAACACACCGTACGGGACTGTTTTTCGCTCATTCTCGTCCCGAGAAAGTCGGGACTCCGAGGCAATTTCTCGCCTCGCCCGCGGGCGATACGAGAAATTGAAGCCGCTCAAAACAGTCCCGCACGGTGTCAATTAGGCTAAAAAGTGCGGTTCCGGCCAATGCAGGAGCATGTGGAGAAAATCTTTATCTGTTCTCCCCGGCGAATCCGCTGAGGCGGACGCCACCTTTGTAAGGACATCATGCACTTTCGTGGACACATATTTTCATGACTGAGGCTTATACTCCTGATCAGCAAATTGCGACATTATAAAGTTTTTCGGAGCATGTTCCTGCATTAACCGTTTTTTTGGGTAAATATCTTAGAGATGGTAAATTCAGCATTTATAGGACATGAACGCCGAATTTTTTAAGGGCCTCCACCAGGGAACTCAGGGGTAGGCCGATGACATTGAAATAATCCCCCTCGATCCTATCGATGATTAGAGAGCCCAGGCCCTGAATCGCATAGGCGCCGGCCTTGTCGAGGGGTTCTCCTGCCTTCACGTAAGACGCCAGCTCCTGTTTCGTCAATTTTCTGAACCATACCTTTGTCTCGACCGACCTTGAAAGAGTCTTACGGGACGCGGTATCTATGATCGTAAACCCGGTGATTACAGAATGGGACTGCCCGTTCAGAAGGCCGAGCATCCGCATCGCGTCTTCTTTAGAAGAGGGTTTTCCAAGAAGAATGTCCCCGAATACTATAAATGTATCTGCGGCAATAATCAGCGCATTCCTGTATTTTTTCGCGACCGCTTTTGCCTTTTTGCAGGAGAGCCGTCGGGCCAGAAGACGGGGGTCGACGCCGGGGACGAGAACCTCCTCATAATCGCTCGCTTCGACAGTAAAAGTCAGCCCTGTCAGGGAAAGCAATTCCCTCCTCCTTGGAGAAGAGGACGCCAGCACTATCTTCCTGCTGTCAGACATAATGGCCCGCTGCAGACCCGGAGGCCCAGGCCCAATGAAGGTTGAATCCCCCCAGTTGTCCCGTCACATCGAGGACCTCACCGATGAAATAGAGACCCGGGACCTTCTTCACTTCGAATGTCTTCGAAGACAGCTCCCTGGTATCGATTCCTCCTACGGTGACCTCGGCCTGGATGTATCCCGCTGTGCCCTCAGGTCTCAGAGACCACCGATGCAGCCGGCTGGCGACATCTTCGAGTTCTCTCCGGTTGTATTGATAAAGAGGCTTCGAAACAAAATAGCGCGTACAAAACATTTTGCTGAACCTCTTCGGAAGATATCCCGCGAGCCAGGTATGCGCCTCGATTCTGCTCTTCGGTTCGTTTATGAGGAGTTCCAGGGCATCGCGGCCGGGAAGCAAATCGATAACGATGAAATCCCCTCTTTTCCAATAAAGCGAGGTCTGGAGGACTGCCGGACCGCTCATGCCGCTATGGGTAAAAAGGATTTCTCCGCGCACTCCGGTCTTGCCGCATTGTATGGACGCCTCGAGCGAGACGCCGCTCAACTCCTTGAAGAATGCCGCGTCGTCCGTGGCGAAGGTAAAAGGGACCAGGCCGGGGGACAGAGGCGTGATCTTCATGCCGAACTGCCTGGCGATCCGGTATCCCAGGTCGGTCGCCCCCAGCGGCGCATATGACAACCCTCCGGTCGCAATGACGAGCGACTGGGATTCAAGGACTTCCCTGCCGGTCCCAACGACGAAGTTATGTCCTTTCTCTATGGATCTGACACTCTGATGAAGGAGTATTTCAACGCCTGCATTCCTGCATTCGGCATGGAGCATCTCTATAACATCGCGCGCGGTGTGACTGCAGAACAATTGACCGTTCTCTTTCTCATAATAGGGGACCCTGTATCTGTCGAGAAGGCGGATGAAATCTTCGGGAGTAAAGCGGGAAAGCGCTGATCTGCAGAAATCCGGGTTTTGGGAAAGGTAATTGCCCGGGCCCGCATGAAGATTCGTGAAATTGCAGCGTCCGCCTCCCGAAATACGAATCTTGGACGCCGTCTTTGCGGCATGATCGATAAGCAGCACCGAGCGTTTCCTTTTCCCTGCTTCTCTTGCGCACATGAGACCCGAAGCCCCGGCGCCTATGATAATCACGTCTCTCTTAAGCGGCATCACAGATGACTATTGTACAACATCCCGGCCCTCCCGGGCTTTTTAAACATTTGCCGGAAAATTGTACAATAGATGAGTGAAATTCTTTGATTCGTATATAGGGATGTACGTGCTTCAGTCGATTGCCCACTCAGTCGTTACCCTGCTTATTGTCGAGATGTCGCTCCGCATATGGGAGGTAACTATAGCGAGGGAAAGGTTCCGGTACAGGCTGCTGGTGCTCATCCTGCCTCTCTTTATGTTTCCCTTCTTCCAGTTTATCAATCCCGAAAGGGGCTCTTTTTATTTTATGGAAGACACAGCCCTTTTCTGCAGTTCGAGATGGCTGGGAATACAGATACTGGGTCTAAGGCCTCTGCTCTATTTTTTTTATTGCATGATGGGTATTGTTTCGGCCGTCGTTTTTCTACAGGAGATGGTCCCTATTTTGAGGGACTGGTTCAATAAGCCCCAGGAATACGGCAGTGATGGGCGGCCGGCCGGACCTGAGATCGACATGCTGGTGGGTGAGATAAGCCGATTTCTGGAGACACCCAAGCCTTCGGTGCTGATTGTCGATGACCCAAACCCTATTATATTTACGACGGGCACTACAAGCCATTCGATCGTACTTTCGGAGCCTCTTTTTTCCGTGTATAGCGCGAAAGAACTGAAGAGCGCGCTTGCCCATGAGATCGCCCATATCGTGCGGAGGAGCAACATCACTACCTTGCTCGTTTTTATTGTCAGGATCTGCATGTTCTTTAATCCGATCCCTCTCCTCGAATTCCGCAAGCTTGTCCAGGACGACGAACATATATGCGATGATATCACCGTCTCCGTGACAGGCGATCCCGGGGCCCTTGCCTCTGCGCTCAAGGTCTTCTGTCTGGACATACCGCATAGCGATGTATTTAAACTCTCCTTCGTAAAAGAAGCCATTGAGAGCTCCAGCCACAACCTGCTGCTTCAGGAACGGATAGAAAGGCTTGAGAATAACGGTCCTTTCGTTTACCATGCATATGGGTGGGGAAGATACGTCCTTACCATGGCGGTGATCATGGCGGTGAACTATTATGTTGTGTGAGAGGGAATAAGGCGATGCGGTTGCAAAAATATATCGTGTTCGTGATCATGGTGGCTGTTTTTGCCGTACTGTTGAATCTCCTTAACTGGGTCCCTACTGTCTTCCAAAAAGAAGGGGTGAGGAAATACAAAACGATCGAGGACGTAAGGGGCGAACTCAAACTCAATAGATTATTCCTCCCTTCTTATTTCCCTCAATATCTGATATGGCCTCCCTCAGAGATTTACGCCCGCAAGAAACCCGCCAAGATGGTCTTGATGCACTTCATCAACTACGACAGGAAGGACGTTGTCCTCTCTGTTATGCAGGCGGAATCGTCCGATCCACATCCTCTAAGGTCGAGGATCGAGCCTGTCAAGACAAGAAAGCGGGACGCGATACTCATCAAGGGCAGGAGAGGGGAGCTTTCCCTTGCCCTCTGTTCGGGAGGAGAACCGTGCAATTCGGTGACCTGGGAGGAGGATGGGTATACTTTTACCATTATCGCTAAAGACTCTGTGCGGGAGCTTCTCAAGATCGCCGAGAGCATGATTTCCGAATAATGCGGTTTTTTCCGGCAGATAGGCTTTTTTGTAGAGTAAAACAGGAACTATTTCGGATTGTTTGCGACTGCCGGATTTGATACCCTTTAATGGGAGAAAAGGGAAACAGGTGAACCTGACTGTAAGGGGTACCAGAAAAAGGAGTCTAAATGTTAACATTAAGGCGCATAGGCGGAGAGATGAAGAATTGTCTGAAGACCTATATCAAAATGGAAGAGGAAAAAAAGGAATGAATTCAGGGAAGGGACCATTTCCGGCAACGTATGGCGGCCCTTTTCACGTAACGCCTGGAGGGCTACATGGTGAACCGTAACACATTCTTGCCATTAATAATCATCTGCATCGTCTTTGCATTGTCAACCGAAAGTCAGGCGACCTATCTGGCAGGGGAAGAGGGCGCGGTATGCCTGGGCTGTCATGAGAACAGGGAAATGTCCCTTACCTTCAAAAGCGGAGAAAAGATGTCCCTCTACGTGGACGACCATGCGCTTCTGGGGTCGGCCCATAAGAATCTGGGATGTTCGGCCTGCCACGGCTTTACCGGCGGCGACCATCCGAAGAGGCAGTTTAAAGACAGGAGAAGCTTCACCGCATCCATCTCCGATGCCTGCAAACAATGCCATACCTTTAAAAAAGGCATCCACCTCAGGATGATGAGCATGCTGAAACAGGTGGTCTGCGCCGACTGCCACGGCTCCCATTCCATAAAACCCGTAAAGGAATCCGGGGATTCCTGTTTCGGCTGCCACAAGTATGGCTTTTCACTTTCTTTCAACGACGGCAGCAGAACATCTCTCGAGATACAGGAGGAGGTCCTTAAGGCCTCGGTACACAACAAATTGAGATGTTCGGACTGCCACTTCGGTTTTTCGTCCAAGGAACATCCCGATAGGAATTTCCAGGACAAGAGGAACTTCACGATCGTCACGTCCGAGACTTGCAGGCGATGCCACTTCGACAAGTACACGAAGACCCTTGAAGGCATCCATTTCAATATGCTTCTCAAGGGTAACCTCAAGGCGCCGGTCTGTGTCGACTGTCACGGCGCACATGCCATAAACTCGGGACGGAAGGAGAAGTTGCGAAGTGCAAGGAGGTGTCAGACATGCCATCAGGATATCTATGCGATATATGCGATGAGCGTTCACGGCAAGGCCCTCCTCTCTTCAAACAACCAGGACGTGCCCGTTTGTTCTGATTGCCATAGGGCGCACGATATTTCAGACCCGAGGATGGCTGATTTCCGGAACGATATCCCCCAGATGTGCAGCAATTGTCACGCTAACGAGGAATTGATGAGGCGATATGGCCTTTCGACCGCGGTGCTGCAGTCATATCTGGAGGATTTCCATGGCGTCACCGTTTCGTATTACAGAAAGCAGAAAAACTCGATCAGGCATATTGCTGTCTGCACCGACTGCCACGGGATTCATGATATCACGAGGACGAAAGGGCCTGACGCCTCCGTCGTGAAGGCGAATCTCATCAGAAGGTGCAGGAAATGTCATGCGGGCGCGTCTGAGAACTTCCCTGACAGCTGGATTTCCCACTATGAACCGAACTTCAAGAGGGCGCCGCTCGTATACGCTATAAATCTTATTTACACGATATTTATTCCGTTCATGATCGTCGGGCTCGTCCTGCAAATAATCCTGCATATCTGGCGCTATGCGGTCAACAGGTAAAAGGGGGCTTTATGATTGAGGTTGAAAAGAAAGACAGCGAATATTTAAGAAGGTTCCATCCCTTGCGCATCATAGAGCATCAGGCGAATGCCATCGCGTTCATCGTACTCGTTATTACGGGACTTTCTCAGAAGTTCCATGATTCGTCGTGGGCGGAATGGATCATAATAAACCTTGGCGGGATCGATAACGCAAGGCTCATCCACCGCTATTCCGGGCTTTTGCTAGGGTTCCTTACGGTCCAACATATACTGATCTCCTCCTACGGGGTCATCATGAAGAGGTGGATGCCGTACATGGTTATCAACATCAAGGACTTTACAGACGCCGTAGACAATCTGAAGTATTATTTCGGCATTACCGACAGCCCGGCCAGATGCGACCGCTACGACTACAAGCAGAAGTTCGAGTATTGGGGAGTGGTGATCGGGGGGATACTGATGGTCCTTACAGGGCTTACCCTCTGGTTTCCGACACGGGTCTTTCATCTCATCCCGTTCCTTCCCGGACAGATCATTCCGGCGGCGAAGGCCCTGCATACGAACGAGGCGATGCTCGCATTTCTCGTCATCGTCATATGGCATATTTACAATTCGGTATTCAGTCCCGACGTTTTTCCGCTGGACACCGCCATCTTTACGGGCAAAATTTCGAGGGAGCGGATGATCCATGAGCATCCCATCGAATACGAAAGACTGACCGGCGTGAAACTTCAGGACCATCATGAAGGAGATGCCGGGGAGAAGGCTCAGGAAGATGATGTAAAGAGCGCCTGATGAGGTGCGCTTTCCTTTACATCATGGAGACGAACGTTTTCAGTGGTCAACGATGACTGATATAATACGGCGGAGTCGATGCAGAAAAAAATAATTGTCTCGACATTGCTGAGTGTGATCGTTATCCTTTTGAGTCTCGGGATTATGAGCAATCTCAGCATAAACGACAGCATAGGACACTCCCTTGCCGAAAGAACTGATCTGGCCGGCATCCTTGCAAGCTATACGGATTACCGCCTCCAGAACAATCTTACAAGGCTTTATGATATCTCCCTGTCCGGTACAATAGACCTGAACGACGACGATTGGGAGCCGGAAGACAATGCCTTGAAGACCGCATATCAGTATTCGATATTCACGGACGGGATATTCCTTCTCGACCTTAAAGGGAACGTCGTACGGTCCTATCCTCCGGGGCTGCAAAAGAGGAACCTCATGGGCAATCCGTACGTGAAAAAGACGATAGAGGAGAACAGGGCGGTCATCTCGAACATCTATACGGAGGAGGGGACGAAAAAAAAGGTGGTTTACGTCCTCGTTCCCCTGAGGGATAAAAGCGGCCGGACTATAGGCGCAGTGGGTGGTGAGATCAACCCCACAAACTATGTCCTGACGAACCTCATACGGTCGATACCTACCCGGGGGGACACGATCATCGAACTTGTCGACAGTTTCGGCGTGGTGATCGCCTCGAACAATCCTGTTAGGGTCTTTGCCTGCAGCGACCGCAACAAGATCCTGGGCAACCTTATTGCCGCCAAAAAAACCGCGGTAATGAAATGCCACAGATGTCACGAGGGAGAAAACGGGTCGGTCGGAGCGGACCGGGAGAGGACTATCGACATGCTTGCCTTCGCGCCCCTTTCCGAGGCGCCGTGGGGCATCTCGGTTAGGGAATCCGAAAAGAGGGTCTTTGCCCCGTCGTCACAGCTCAAAAAGAAATTCCTGATACTGGCCTTGATATCTATAGGAACCGGCCTGGTTCTTTCACTTGGGATAAGCAAGAGCATTGTAAAGCCGATCAGGTCCCTTACGATCGCTACCAAGAAAATAGCAGGCGGCAACCTTAAAGGCCCTGTTACAGTTGTTTCCAGGGACGAGATAGGAGCGCTCGGCATGAGTTTCGAGGCGATGAGACAGAGGCTGTCCGACTCTCTCGATAAAATCCAGAAATATAATACCGAGCTTGAGGAGAGGGTGGTAGAGAGGACTGAAGAGTTGCAACAAAGCCGCAAGAGGCTGTCCATATTGCTCCATGAGGTCATACGGGCGCAGGAAGAGGAGAGAAAGCGCATCGCTAGAGAACTCCATGACGAGACGAGCCAATCCATAGCGGCGCTCGGCATGTCGATCGAGATTGCGGCGATCGCGCTTAAGGAAAATGCGCTTACGCCAGAAAAAATATACGAACTCAGGGCGAAGGTGACCCAATTGCTCGAGGGCATCAGCCGTCTTATCCAGGACCTGAGGCCGCCGGTCCTCGATGACCTGGGCCTGGAATCGGGGGTGCGGTGGCTGCTTGAGAGACATCTCGCGGTAAAAGGGATAAAATATCAGCTGACCGCCTCTGAAGAATTCCAAAAACTCATTTCGAGCGAGGAAACCATACTGGATGACAAGACCGTCTTCAGGCTTTTCAGGATTATCCAGGAGGCGGTGATCAATGTCTCGAAACACGCCAAGGCGACCGACGTAACGGTATCGCTCCTTTTTGATGGTCAGGCGGTCAAGGCATGTATCAAAGATGACGGTGTAGGCTTCGACGTGCAGACGGTGCTGCGAGAGGCCGATTCGGGGGCGCGGTCGGGATTCGGCCTGATCGGGCTCAAGGAGCGGGCCGCCCTTCTCGAAGGGACTGTGGACATCCGTTCCATTCCCGGCGAAGGGACTGAAATTACGATAATCATACCGTTAAGTTCCCTGGAGGTTCAGAATGTCTAAGATAAGAGTCATGATAGTTGACGACCATTCACTTGTGAGGGAAGGCATTACCGCCCTCCTGAAGTTCCATGACGATGTTGAAGTCATTGGGGAGGCAGCTGACGGCAGAGAGGCGATCGAGGCCGCCTCAAGGCTAAAACCCGATGTCATACTTATGGATATCGCTATGCCGGGACTCGGCGGGCTCGAGGCGACCCTGGAGATAAAGAAGCATCATCCCGAGATTAAAATACTTGTCCTTAGCCAGTACGACGACAGGGAATACGTGAGCAGATTTCTTAAGGCCAATGTCTCGGGCTATATCCTTAAGAGGGCCGTCGGCGGCGAGCTCATTACCGCAATCCGGGCGGTTGCGAAAGGAGAATGTTACCTCCATCCATCGATCGCTGCTAAGGTTGTCGACGGCTACATAGGGAAGACAGTAGAAGTTTCCGACCCGTATGAGTCTCTGACGGACAGGGAAAAACAGATTTTAAAGCTTATAGGCGAGGGTAATACCCATAAGGAAATGGCCACCATGCTCGGTATCAGTGTGAAGACAGCGATAGCCCATCATACTAACATATGCGACAAATTGGGTCTTCGCTCGAAGGCTGAACTCATCAAGTTTGCGATACAGAAAGGCATAATCAGGCTCGAAACCTAGTGTAATCCCTTTTCTTTGTCGGCACTCCTTGTTCCCTAAAGGCCTTGGAACTCAACGGAATTGTGATAGAATTTTTGTATGAGATTTGAGCGATACCGCATCCCCCTGAAGATCAGCCTGATTTACTTGCTCGTGGGAGGGGTGTGGATCCTTTTTTCGGACCTGCTGATATCGGCGCTGTTTAAAGATCTTTCATTTCTTATGCGCCTTGAGATCTTTAAGGGATGGTTCTTCATCGCGGTTACCGCTGTCATACTTTATATCGTTATACTGCGCAACATCGATGCCATCCGCACTTCTGAAGAGGCGCTTCGTGGAAGCGAGGAACGTTTCCGTCAACTTGTCCAGAGAATTACTGATTATGAAATCTTTATGCTCGACCCGTCGGGACATATCGTAAGCTGGAATATCGGGGCGGAGAAGAGCAAGGGCTACAGACCCGATGAGGTGCTCGGAAAACACCATTCTCTTTTTTTTACAGCCGAAGATGTCAGGCGAGGCCTGCCGGAGATGGAGCTGAAGATCGCAGGCGACAAAGGGAGGTTCGAGGACGAGGGCTGGAGGGTCAGGAAGGACGGTTCCCTCTTTTGGGCCAGCGTGGTGATAACGACGCTGAGGGACGAAGAGGGGTATCTCCGGGGATTCTCTAAGGTGATCAGGGATATTACCGAACGAAAGAGGGCGGAAGAGACGCTGAGGGACAGCGAAGAGAAGTATCGCATCATCGCGGAGACCGCATCCGATGCGATTATTACCATAGACGAAAGTGGTGTTGTCGTGTTTGCGAACTCCGCTATCGAAAAGATTTTTGGCTATTCTCCTGAGGAGATCACGGGAAAGCCTTTGACCATTTTGATGCCTGAGCGTCTCCGGGAGGCCCATTTGGCCGGGATGAGACAGTTCCTGACGACCGGCAAAAGAGATGTAAAATGGGAGGCGATGGAACTGCCCGGCCTGCATAAGGACGGGCGCGAGATACCTCTGGAAATATCGTATGGCGTATTTATCAGGGAAGGGAAGAGTTTCTTTACCGGGATAGTCCGCGACATTGCCGAAAGAAAGCTGGCCGAGAAAGAAAAGGAATATAAAGACATGCTTGAACGCTTTAACCAGGAGTTGGAGACGCTCGTGGCGGAAAGGACGATGAGCCTGATGGCCCTCAAACTGGCTGACAGGGTAAGGACGCCTGCATCCATAATAGGGCTTCTCGGGAAAAAAATGCTCGGGAGGGGTGATGCACCCGACAGGACGCGGGAAGCCGTCGAGACCGTTGTGGCGGAGGCGGAAAAGCTCGATGTCATTGTGAAGGAATTTCAGGCGCTGCTGACGAAACAGAAATCAGTTTTCGGTTATGAGGACATAAATGAAATCGTCAGGGACATGCTGGCGATCATAGAAAGGGAGGCCGTCTCGAAACATGTGGAATTCAGGGTAAGATTGGCGGCGGGACCATTGAAAATCAACGCTCAAAAAGACCTTTTGAAAATGGCTGTTTTCAATATACTGAGAAACGCCGTCGAGTCGTCGCGCGAGGGCTGCTGTATCACGGTAGAGACGGCGGGAGACGGTGACCACATATATCTCAGTGTTTCAGATACCGGACGCGGCATTCCCGGTGATCTGCTCGATAAGATATTCGATCCCGTTTACAGCGGGGATTTCTACAGGTTCGGCATTGGTCTGCCTCTCATCAAGCAGATAATATCCGAACACCTCGGTGAGATACGGGTCGAGAGCGAAACAGACAAGGGCACAACGTTCAAGATCTCTTTTCCCGTAAGATGGAAGGAGGGGAGCGCTCGGCCCGCCTGAATGCGGGCCGGATATTTCTCATTTAGCCGCAGGTCCGATGGATTTGCATTAAGGCATCTAAATGCCTAAAATAGTTGTATTCTGTTGCGGATATGATTTCATGTCCATAAAAATTATTTTCAGAAAGGAGTTCGCATGAGACGTTTGTTGGCAGTTATTGCGGTAGGCACGCTTTTTTTGGCGGTGCAGGTGTACGGGGAGGAGATTTCGTTGAAGGAGAAGAAAGACAAGGTGAGCTATGCCATCGGACTGGATGTAGGCAACGCAATGAAAAAGCAGTCTATCGATATCGACACCGATATCTTTGTGAAGGGGTTAAAGGACGCGTTGTCTGGCGGTAAGAAGTTGATGACCGATGATGAAATACGCGAAACCATGACCGCTTTTTCACGCGAAATGGCAGACAAACAGAAGGAGACGATGAATAAACTTGCCGAAAAGAACAAGCAGGAAGGCGACGCGTTTCTGGCCGAAAACAAGAAAAAGGATGGTGTAAAGACCCTTCCGAGCGGCCTCCAGTACAAGGTGGTCACGGAGGGCACGGGCAAGACGCCGAAGGCTGGAGATACGGTGACGGTTAATTATCGTGGCACCCTCAGCGACGGGACCGAGTTTGACAGTTCTTTCAAACGCGGCCAGCCGGCAACATTTCCCGTAAACGGTGTAATCAAGGGATGGACCGAGGCACTTCAGCTGATGAAGGAAGGGGCAAAGTGGCAGCTTTTTATCCCCTCGGATCTGGCGTATGGAGATAAAGGGGCGGGAGGTACGATAGGACCCAATGCCGTCCTCATCTTTGACGTTGAGCTGATCTCGATCAAGGAAGCCGAGAAGAAATAGATATAAATAGAAAGGCCGATGATTGCATCGGCCTTTCTATTTTATTCGGCTGCTGCCTGCTCTTTTATTTTTTTATGCTTGCTTTTTCCATGATCACTTTGTATTTATAGTTACTGCCGAAGTCTTTGTCCTTCGCTATGGTGCCGGTGGCGGTAACGATGTCTCCCACCGCTGCGGATTCTTCGGTCGTGATGACCAGATCATGGCTCCCTTTCTTCGGGTCACCGGTACCGTCCTGCAGGTGTATCCAGGTCATATTCATGATCCCCGTCGAGACTTTTACTACCTTTCCCTTTAGAGAAACTTTTTTCTTGTCGAGACCTTCTATGTTCTTGTATATATCTTCAACCGTATAGGCATCCGGCCCCGATGCCTTATCGACCTTGATCTTTTCGGCCGGGACAACGAGGGCGCCCTTGCTGGCGGCGGAGACTCCGGAATCACCCTGTGAAGACGGGCCAGCTGCCACTCCGGCGGAAAAGACGATTGAGTTGAAAGTGCGGTTCAGTGTTTTGCTCTGAAAATTATCCATCTCAACTCCCGGCAGGAACGTTATCGTCTGCCCCTTCACGATCTTGGTCTGGGGTACGGCGATCCATGTCTTTTTATCGCCTTTTTCGACGAGCGCGTAGGTGTAACCACCGCTGCTCATTGTTTCCACGACCTTACCCGACAGCTCACCGTCGGCAAAAGCTCCCCCTGCAAACATTGTCAGAAGGGCTACTATTACCCCAAACCCTGCCGCTGCCAAAAACTTTTTCATGTGTGCTCCTTTCAGTAATCCTGATCTCATCCGGCATAATGTGCATCAATTCCGTATGTACTTATTATAAAGAAGTCATGTCTTTTTTTGGTAGTGGGTCACTACCCTTTTTTTCCTCAATCAGTGCCGGAAGGTTATAATAACCGGTAGAATGATAGCGAGGAGCAAAATACTTGTCAGTTGTCCCAAGGGACTCTCGTCTTTTCTGTCAAGGGAGATCCTTTCACTGGGATTCCCTGTTACGTCTGAAACAGCTTCGGGAGTGATGACGGAAGGGACATTCGAAGACACGCTGAGGCTTAACCTGTTCTTGAGGACCGGCCATCGGGTGCTTTACTACCTGGAGGGTTTTATGGCGCGAAACCCCGGGGACCTTTACCATGGGATGTCGAGGATACACTGGGAGGATTACATCCCTGCGGATGGATATCTGTGCGTATCGTCGAGCGTCTACCACGAGAGCATCAGGGATTCACGCTATGCCAATATGAAGTGTAAAGACGCTATAGTCGACCGGATCAGGGCAAAGTGCGGCCGTCGCCCTGACTCCGGGCCCTCAAGGGAGGGTGTGGTCATATTTTTTCACTGGACGGAAGAATGGTGTTCGGTATATCTGGACACGTCGGGTGAGTCCCTGTCAAAAAGAGGATACAGAAAAACGCCGCTGAAGGCGCCGCTCCAGGAGACACTTGCGGCAGCGGTCGTTATGGCGACGGGATGGGACGGAGGCAGCAATTTCATAAACCCGATGTGCGGGAGTGGGACCCTGGCGATAGAGGCCGCCCTCATTGGACTCAATAAGGCGCCTGGCCTGATAAGGGACAATTACTCATTTATGCACATCAGCGGGTTTAATGCGTCCCTATGGGAGCGGCTTAAAGAGACTGCACGGGCCGAAACGAAGAAGGACTTAAGCGCCAGAATTATAGCGACGGATGTAAATCCCGCAGCAGTTGAGGCCGCGAAGAGGAACGCGGGGAATGCGGGGGTCGAGGACCTCATCGGATTCAAGGTCTGCGACTTCGCCGAGACACCGGTCCCGGGCGGTGGCGGGGTGGTTGTTCTAAACCCGGAATACGGCCAGAGGATGGGTGAAGAAAAGGATCTGGAGGAGCTTTACAAGAGGATCGGAGATTTCTTCAAGCAGAGCTGCAGGGGATATGCGGGGTATGTATTTACAGGAAATCCTTCTCTGGCTAAAAAAGTGGGGTTACGGGCTAAACGCAGGGTCCAGTTTTTCAACAGCACTATAGAATGCAGATTGCTCGAATATGAACTGTATGAAGGCAGCAAAAAGAATAGAAGGAGTGATGAAGATAATGCCGGGAGTGAATAGAACACACAAAGCAGCCTGGGACCTCACTAAGCTTTTCCGTGACGACAATGATCCCCGGATCGAAGAAGTAATCCGGGCGGTCGAGAGAGAAAGTTATCGTTTTATCCGCAAATGGAGGTCGCGCAGGGATTATCTTTCCGATCCGTCCGCGCTGCGCAATGCCCTGAACGAGTACGAAAAGTGGAAGAGGCGCTTTGGCTTCGATGGTGACGCGGGATACTACTTCTGGCTTAGAACGGAGCAGGACCAGAACAACCCCGACCTCAAGGCAAGATTCAACAAGATCGAAGAGTTCGGCCGCAGGATAGAAAACGATATCCAGTTCTTCCATTTACGGCTGGCCAAGATCACTCCGGGCCGGCAGAAAGGATTTCTTGCATCTGAAGGGCTCAGGGATTACAGGCATTTTCTGGAGCGGATATGGGCAGAATCGAAGTATCTGCTTACCGAACGGGAAGAGAAGATACTGAACCTCAAGATGTCGACTTCTTATTCCAACTGGATAAGGATGACGTTCGGTCTCCTCGCTAAGGAGGAGCGGAAGGTCATTTTGGAAAAAAGGGGCGCAGGCATGAGGCCTTTTTCTGAAATAACCGGCCTGATGAACAGCAGGGACAGGAAGGTGAGAGATTCTGCAGCAAAGGCATTTAACGACATACTGTCGCGAAACGTAGAGGTGGCCGAGGCTGAAATCAATTCGGTCCTCGCGCATAAGAAGACGGAGGATGAACTTCGGGCGTTTCCCAGGGCGGACCTTTCAAGGCATCTTGCAGACGACATAGACAGCGGGGTTGTTGATTCTCTGCTGAAATCCGTCTCAAGAAGGTTCGATATCCCCTCCCGTTTTTACAAGCTTAAGGCCCGCTTGATGGGCGTTAAAAAACTTAAATATCATGAGCGAAATGTTACCTATGGAGACATCAGAACCAAATACTCGTTCGGGTCCTCGTGCAGGCTTTTACGCAAAACTCTCTCAGGGCTCGACGGTGAATTCTCACGGATCTTTGAAGGGTTCATTGAGAACCGTCAGATCGACGTCTACCCGAAAAAGGGAAAGGCCGGCGGCGCGTTCTGTGCGCACCACCTTATCTCCCAGCCTACCTATATCCTTCTTAACCACACGGGTGAGCTGAGTGATGTGCTCACGCTGGCCCACGAAGTCGGACACGGCATCAATAATGAACTTATCAGGAGGAGTCAGAACGCCCTTAATTTCGGGACGCCGACTTCGACGGCCGAAGTGGCCAGCACGTTCATGGAAGACTTTGTGCTTCAGGAGATCCTTAGTAAGGCCGGCGGTGAACTGAAACTTGCGATCATGATGAAGAAACTTGATGACGACGTCTCAACTATTTTCAGACAGGTCGCATGTTATAGGTTTGAGGCCGCCCTCCATGAGTTGTTTAGAAGTAAGGGCTATCTCTCAAAGGAGGAGATAGGGAGGCTGTTCAGACGCCACATGGCGGAATACATGGGTGATTGTGTCGAACAGACAAGAGGGTCTGAAAACTGGTGGGTCTACTGGAACCACATCCGCTACTTTTTTTACGTCTACTCGTACGCAAGCGGTCTTCTCATCTCGAAGTCCCTACAGAACGCGGTAAAAAAAGAACCGGCCTTTATAGCCAAGGTCAAGGATTTCTTGTCTTCCGGTCTTTCGGACTCTCCGAAAGATATCTTTCTCAGGCTCGGGATAGACATAGAAGACGAAGGGTTTTGGGAGAGCGGGTTGGACGAAGTCGAGCACCTTCTCGATGAGACGGTCAATCTGGCGAAGAGGCTGGGCAAATTGCAGTGACCTATCCCCCTGCAGGAGTTCGTTATATCTGATATACTTTTTCTATGAGCGGGTCGTTCTTCATAAGGGGGAAGAGGTATCAGGGTGGACGGTAGGCTTGAACAGATATTGAGAGCTTACCCGGAAAAGTTCGCCGCGGAAGAAGAGGTATTTGCCCATATACACCCCGGAGACAGGATATTCGTGGGTACCGGATGCGGTGAACCGCAGTGTCTTGTGCGGGCGCTTATAAAATATGTCCAGTCTCACCCGAAGGCATTTTTTGACGCTGAGGTGCTCCAGGTTTGGAACCTCGGCGTTTCGCCTTACGCTGATGAGAAGTTTAAGGACAATTTCCGGTACAACTCCTTCTTCATCGGTGAGAACTCGAGGGAGACCGTCAATCAGGGCGCCG
Organism: Thermodesulfovibrionales bacterium; assembly: GCA_044450345.1. Classification (GTDB taxonomy): domain Bacteria; phylum Nitrospirota; class Thermodesulfovibrionia; order Thermodesulfovibrionales; family UBA6898; genus Sulfobium. The sequence continues at coordinate 60,039 of JBIOIY010000002.1, forward strand.
CGGATTACACGCCGATCTTTCTGTCGGCGGTGCCGGCTCTTTTCTACAGCAAGCGGATTCCGATCGACGTCGCGCTGATACAGACTTCTACGCCTGATGTCCATGGCTTCATGAGTTTAGGGATAAGCGTCGACATCGTCAAGGCCGCTACGGAAAGCGCATCACTGGTCATTGCGCAGGTCAACTCCAGTATGCCGCGGGTCCACGGCGACACCTTCATACACGTGAGGGACATAGATTTCATCATCCCATACGACGAGCCGCTGCTCGTATTCAGGACGGTGGTACCTGATGAGATCGCAGAGAAAATCGGCAGATATGTATCAAGAATAGTGCTGGACGGGGACACGATACAGGTCGGCTACGGAAGTATACCCAATGCGATACTCGGGCATTTGCGCGAAAAACGTCACCTGGGGGTGCATACGGAACTTCTCAGCGACGGGATCGCAGACCTCATGAAAAGGGGGGTCATAGACAATACCAGGAAGGCCCTGAACAGGGACAAGACCGTGGCCGCCTTTTGCATGGGCACGCCCGAGACTTACGAATTCATCAACGACAACCCAAGCATAGAATTCAGGCCTGTAAGCTATACGAACAACCCTCTTAACATTGCGAGGAACGAAAATGTTACGGCGATAAACAGCGCGCTCGAAATAGACCTTACGGGCCAGGCAACGGCCGAGTCTCTCGGCAAGTATTTTTTCAGCGGGATAGGGGGACAGGCGGATTTCATGAGGGGAGCGATCCTTTCTAAAGGGGGTAAAACGATCCTTGCGCTCCAATCGACGGCCCAGGACGGCGAAGTGTCAAGAATAGTGCCTTTCCTGAAGGAGGGGGCGGGAGTCACGCTTACGAGGGGAGACGTCCACTACGTGGTGACTGAGTTTGGCATCGCCTATCTCCATGGGAAAAACATCAGGGAGCGTGCCATGGACCTGATCGCCATCGCCCACCCGAAATTCAGACATCGCCTCATAGAGGAAGCGAAGGAGCTGTCACTTATCTATAAGGACCAGGCATTTATACCTGGGAAAAAGGGCGAGTACCCGGAGACGCTCGAGACCTACAGGACGACAAAGGGCGGGCTGAAGATATTTTTACGACCCGTAAAGATAACAGATGAACACTCACTGAAGGATTTCTTCTATTCACTTTCCGGCGACAGTATGTATCGCAGGTTCATCTCAATCCGCGCAGATATGCATCATGACCGAATTCAGCAGTTTGTGGTCATAGATTATACGAAGGAAATGGTTATCCTGGCGGCAGAGCAGGAGGGAGACAAGGAGGTGATCGCGGGCATGGGACAGTATTTTATCAATGAGAATACACATACTGCGGAGGTAGCTTTTTTGGTCCGTGATGAATATCAAGGCCAGGGAATAGGCACCGAGCTCCTGTTATACCTTACGTACCTCGCGAAGAAGAATGGGTTGCACGGTTTTACCGCAGAGGTGCTGGAGGACAACAAGCCGATGCTCCAGGTCTTCGAAAACGCGGGTTTCGAGATCGAGAAACATGTCGAAGCGGGCATGTATGAACTCGCAATGTCCTTCAGGGACTGAGCGCGCGACGTTAGGGGAAAAAATTACTTCTTTTGCGACCTTTTCCCGATAAATGAGTCTATCGCTGCCTTATAGGCAGGCTGCAGACCGACATATCGCACGCCGAAGCGGAGCATACCATCATCGCTTTTGACTATCCTCATGACCTCGGCATCTGCGGCGATTTTTGCGGCGCCGGGAAGGAAGAAAGAACAGCTCATAATATCCCCCTTTTCGAGGGCCTTGTCCGTTTCAAGCAAGAGGCCGGTTGCACTAATGTCCTGTGAGGAACAGAAGAAAGGCTCGTTACCGAATTTGCCGTCGACCTTGGCCTTGAGGAGTACGCGGTAGCTCTTTCTCTCCGGAATATCCAGTAGCCTGCTGACATTTTCGATAAACTGCAGCGGCCGGATAGGCTTTGTGACATGTGCATTCGCCTTGCACCTTGCAATGCGGCTAAGATCCGATTCACTCCCGCCGCATAGCATGATAAACGAGACCTGCTTCAGTTCCCCGTCATTTCTGATCATCGTACAGAGTTTGTCGCCGCTGATGACGGGCATGTCGAGATCGGCTATTATAAGATCGACCTTTTCCTTCCTATGAATAGCAAGGGCCTCATCGCTCGACATGGCGGTGAATATTTCGATATCCGACCTGTTAAGGATAGTCCGTTCCTTTTCAACCACCGTTTGCGCGTCGTTAACCAGCAACACTTTCTTCATCGAGTAATTTTTATACTTGAATCGCGCCCTCTTTGTCAAGAAAACCGTTTTTGACACCGTCAAATAGGACGATTTCGTCCCGCGTACCAGGAAATCATCGGGACGACAAGATGAGTCGGCTTATTCGACTGCTCTGTTTACCTTGACTGCAAAGAGAAAATATCCGGCCGTTAGCGGTATGCTTGTGAGCCACCAGAATGGAAGGACAATCCCCGCAATATTAAGGACCGCACCAATGGCCATCACAGGCGTCATAGATACGGCCGCCAGCCGCATATATTTTCGGTAGTCCGAAGGTGTGCCCGGCGATCGCGTAATAAAAGAAGCGATTGCAGCAAAAATGGCTACCTCTATAAGGCGGACGAGGAAAAAAAAGAGCACCGCGAAAGGATACAGGATAACGGCGAAAGACCCTTCCAACTCATCTATCCATTCATAAAGAAGCCGCCGGTCCATGGAAAAACCGTCGATCCCCGATAGGTCGATGGTCCTGGTCTCCCCGGTACTGTTCCTGACAATGAGGGACGACTGTGAAACAAGTACAGCCGCCTTAGAACCCGTTAATGTGCGGATCTGTCCGGTCGTGTCGAAGACAATGAGAGGCTCTCCGGATTTTTCATCCTTCACGTAATACGGTTCAGGTCTGTCTATCGACACCTTTCCCTTGATGATCCTGACGGCCGGCATCTGCGTTACTATTCTTGGCGCTTCTTCATTCAGCAGGGCTGAGAGTTCCGATTGAAGCAGAAGCACAAAAGGGATTGTGCAGAGGGCAACAATGGAGAAAAGGAAGAGAAGTCCGGCACCCTTCCAGTTCCTTCCGACATCTTGGTACAACGACCTCGAGAAGAAGGCCATAAAGAGCGGATGGATCAAAGAGTAGCGCTGCATATCATGATCGCGGGAAGTCAAAAGCGTTTTTTCCTCTAGTCCCGCGGCCAGACCGTCTTGATCATGAGCAGCAAAATCCCTATTGTGAGGGCCGAATCCGCCACGTTGAACGCAGGCCAGTAGAAATCGCCGGCGTAGACCTCCAGAAAATCAATCACGTATCCGTGGACGACCCTGTCGGTCAAATTTCCGGCCGCGCCGCCCAGAATAAGCGAAAGGCCGGGCCTGTTGCCTCCGTCCTTTACGATCATGAGGGAGACCACCGCTATTGCGGCAGCCGATACTAAAATAAAAAAAGGATTCCCCATGCTCTTGAACATGCCGAAGGCCGAGCCTATGTTCCGGTAATACACGAGGTTGAAGGATGGGAGGACTTTAATAACCTGATAGAGGCCGAGATTATTTGTGATTATGTATTTCGTCACCTGGTCGCAAAGGAAAACGATGAGTGCTACTACAAAGTAGACGTAGGTTCTGGTTTTCATTCAGTCAGGCTTCCGGTTAAACAATGTAGATCAGGGCGAATTCGTCGCATTCCGGGAATTTGGGGCATCTAATGCAGTCACCCCATATTTTTTGGGGAAGGTCCGATTTGTCAATATCTGTAAACCCCAATTTCTTGAAGAAAAGAGGCCGGTAAGTAAGGGCAAAAACCCTCTTTACTCCCAGTGCCTTTGCCTCGTCAAGACACCATTTTACCATCTTTTTTCCTATACCCATCCGTTGGGACTCTTTTTTTACCGCTAGAGAACGTATTTCGGCGAGGTCTTCCCACAGGATGTGCAGGGCGCAGACACCGTGGATCTTTCCCTTCTCCTCGCTGACGACAAAATCCCGGACATTTTCATAAAGCTCATTGATCGAGCGGGGAATCATCTCTTCCCTTCGTGCGAATTCGTTTACGAGCTTCTGGATTTCCTTTATATCAGCTATCCTCGCCCTTCGTATCCTCAATGTACTGTATCCCTTTCAAGATTGAATTTGTGTTTACTTTTATCCCGTTTCCGACGGCCGACTTTGAAGGTCCCTCGACGATCTTCAGTATCGAAGACTTCCTGAGAAGTGCGGTTTCAGCGATGAGCGCACCGAGCATCACCATGTTGGCCGCTTTCGTGTTTCCGGCCGAACTCGCTATCTCAGTTGCAGGAACGGAGATACCTCTTGCACCGTTCTTGATGACAAGGTCCTTGATGAAAGAACTGTCGTAGAAGATAAGCCCATGCCTCTTCAGTCTCGGCTGAAATTTCTCGAGAGACGCCTTGTTCATTATCACAAGGACATCGGGGCTCAGCACCACGGGCGAACCGATCATTTCGTCCGAAACGATGACCGTGCAATTTGCCGTGCCGCCGCGCATTTCTGCGCCGTATGAGGGAAACCATGTAACTTCCTTGTTTTCCACCATTGCAGCATACGAAAGAACCTTGCCGAGAAACAATATCCCCTGTCCTCCGGAGCCGGCGATGATTACCCTTGTTTCCATTCAGGTTGCCTCCGCGTATTTGTCTTTCACTATCCCCGGGGGGTATGCCTTCAGCATTTCAGCCCTTATCCATTCCAGTGACGCCCTCGGCGATAACCCCCAATCCGTGGGGCAAGGAGACAGGATTTCGATAAAGGCAAAGCCTTTTCCTTCTATCTGATATCTGAAGCATTTTTCTATCGCGGACCTTGCAATAACGAGATTCTTGTGGGAATCGAGGGAGACCCTCTGGATAAAGGCGACACCTTCAATAGTGGCAAGGAGTTCAGATACATGCAAGGGGTATCCTTCTGAGGCCGCACTTCTTCCTGCGGGGGTTGTAGTTGTGCGCTGGCCCAAGAGAGTCGTGGGAGCCATCTGCCCGCCTGTCATACCGTAGTTTGCGTTATTGACGAAGAAGACGGATATGTTTTCTCCACGCGCAGCAGCATGCACGATTTCGGAAGTGCCGATTGCAGCCAGATCGCCGTCCCCCTGATAAGAAAATATTATCCTGCCCGGCATAACCCTTTTTAATGCGGTGGCGACGGCAGGAGGCCTTCCATGAGCCGATTCGAGAATGTCAAAATTAAAATAGTCATAAGAAAAGACCGCGCATCCGACAGGAGCTATCCCGATGACCTTTTCACGAATTTCGAGGGCATCTATGCATTCTGCGATCAGCCGGTGAGACAGACTATGGCCGCAGCCGGGACAATACCGGAACGGGACGGATTTCAAACTCTTTGGTCTACGGAATATCTTTTCCATTAATTCTCTCACTGAAACAAGATTGTCCTGTCTGCAAGGGTGATCGCATCGGCTTCAACCGTATGCGGGAGGATTAATGTGAATTCCTCCACCAGTATCTTACCACGATGTCGGCCTCTGGCGAAACCTCAGTAACTGGTTGCAATTTTTTTTAAAAACTATATAATGTGTTTTAGATGATTGAATGCGGGACCTCAACCGATAAATGGCCTGGAGTAAAAAGGGCATGAATTCGAGCCTAAAATGGGGCCTTGCCGCAAGTGTCGCTGTAATTTGCGTGATTATTTTTCTGTTTACACAGGGCTCGCCTGACGGTGCCGAACTTTTTAGAAGTCAGGGGTGTATCAATTGCCACAGTTTTAAAGGTAAGGGCGCAGAGGTCTGTCCTGACCTTACCGGGGTCACCCGTCGGAGGAGCGACGGCTGGATACGGGACCAGATTAAGAATTCGAAAAAGCACAATCCGGACTCGCGGATGCCCGGCTTCGGGCATCTTTCCTACAGAGAAGTCAGCGCGATAATCCGTTATTTGAAGTCATAATGAATAAGGGAGGCTCAGATGATAGGGACGGCGATAAATTTAAATTCTGGCACCGCTTCTGCAATCTGTCAATAAAAATATTTTATGGATTAATAAAATAAGTGTTGAATTTGGCAAACTTATGAAATAAGCTGTACATAATGATAAACCGTTAAGGGGGTGCTGTATGAAGGATATTTTGGATAGTCTTTCCACAGAGTCAGGAGAATCCCTTGAAAGGCTCATAAAGGGAGGGGTGTCACGCAGGGATTTCCTTAAATTCTGCACAGGAGTTGCAGTACTGCTGGGACTCCCTGTGGCAATGGGCTCAACGATCGCGGAGGCTGTGATAAGCTCTAAAAGGCCTCCTGTCCTTTGGCTCTCTGCTCAGGAATGCACCGGCTGTACTGAGAGCCTCTTAAGAACAAACCATCCGACCCTCGAAAAACTGATCCTCGAACTTATATCCCTTGATTATCACGAGACCCTTAATGCGGGGGCAGGGCATCAGGCCGAGGCTGCGCGTATTAAGTCAATGCAGGAGAATAAAGGGAAATATATTTTGGTGGTGGACGGTTCCATCCCTGTTAAGGACAATGGAATCTACTGCAAGATCGGCGGAAAAACCGCCCTTTCACTCCTCGAAGAGATGGGATCCCAGGCAGCGGCGGTCATTGCGATTGGTTCTTGTGCCTCCTGGGGAGGGGTACCTTCTGCAGATCCTAACCCGACCGGAGCAACCCCTGTTCATGAAATCTTCAAGACCAAGGGCATAAAAACACCGGTCGTAAATATTCCAGGATGTCCTCCCAATGGCTATAATTTTCTTTCCACGGTTTTGTACTTCGTGACATTCAAAAAACTTCCGGAATTGGATGATCAGGGCAGGCCCAAGTTTGCCTATGGAAGGATAATACACGAAAACTGCGAACGGCGCCCTCACTTCGACGCCGGCAGGTTCGCGGTGGAGTTCGGAGATGAAGGACACAGAAAAGGCTACTGTTTGTACAAACTGGGATGCAAAGGACCTGAGACATATAACAACTGTCCCACATTGCTTTTTGGAGATGTGGGGTCCGGTGCGTGGCCTGTGGGGACGGGGCATCCCTGCTTCGGATGTTCCGAAAAAGGGGTCGGGTTTACCGTGCCCCTCCATACTCCGTCGAGGCCGCAATATCTTACCCCTCCGGCGTTGTTTACGGAAGTCTACCCCGGTAAAGAAGGTGTTCCGTCGGGAGTCAAGGCACTGGCTGCCGGCTTTGCGGGAGCAGCGATAGGAGCTGCGGGAGCGGCAATACTTACCGGTCTTGGCAAGAAGGACGAAGAAAAAGAAGACAAAAAAGACAAGGAGGGTTAAGGCCATGAGTATGGAAAGGCGAGACTTCTTGAAGATAGCCGCCGGAAGCGGACTGCTCCTTGCCTCTAAAGTGAACCCCGCACTTGCCAGCATGCCTACGGAGCTGCCTCCTCAGGCCGTCGGCATTCTTTATGACGCGACGCTCTGCATCGGCTGTAAGTCCTGTATGGTGAATTGCAAGATTTACAATAGCGTACCGGGCGGAGCGCTTTATCAGAAAGGCCGCACAATCTCGTATGAAGTGAAGCCTGGTGAGCCTTATTGGGATGCGGCGGAAAATCTTTCATCGAAAACGGTCAATGTTATCAAGATCAATAAAAGCGGGACTGGAGTGAACAAGGACAGCGTTGAAAACGGCTTTTCCTTCATAAAACAGCACTGTCTTCATTGTATATCTCCGGCCTGCGTATCGGTATGCCCGGTCGGTGCAATCAAAAAAGATCCTGTGAACGGTGTCGTCTCGTATGATCGAGACCGGTGCTTCGGTTGCCGTTACTGTATGATTGCCTGTCCGTTCAATATTCCGAGATATGAATTTGAGAGCGCGAATCCAAGGATCAGGAAATGCCAGCTGTGCTATCACCGGTATGCGGAAGGAAAGTATTCCGCATGCTGTGAGTTCTGCCCGACAGGGGCGTCAATTTTCGGAAAGGTCGTAGACCTCAGGAAAGAGGCCCAAAAAAGACTTACGCTGAAACCCGGAACAGAGTATGACTTTCCGGTTCAGACAGTCGATTCGACTCAAAAAATGCGACGCCCTGTTTCAAAGTATTTAAACCATGTTTACGGAATGACGGAGGTGGGGGGCACCCAGTATCTATTACTTGCCGGGGTGCCGTTTGATTGGCTGGGATTCAACAAGAATATCAAGGACTCTTACCTTCCCGATCTTACCTGGGCGTACATAGCCAAGATTCCGGCTGTGATCGCAGGGATAATCCTCGCCGGCACAGCGACCTGGGCCGTTACCAGGAACAAGAACAAAGATAAGGAGGGATGACCATATGAACCAGCGAGACATTAAACTGATCACTCCTACCACTGTGGTGCTGCTTCTTATCATTGCCGTTGGCGCTGTCGCTGGCCTGTACCGGGTGTTCTTCGGACTCGGGGCATCAACGCATCTCAATGATGTATGGCCGTGGGGTTTATGGATATCCTTCGATGTCTTGGGCGGCGTTGCTCTGGCAGCAGGAGGGTTTGTCATTGCAGGAGCGGTTTATATTTTGAACTGGAAGAAATACAAGCCGATTGTAAGGCCGGCGATACTGAACGCATTTTTCGGTTATCTCCTGGCGGCTACTTCAATAACGCTTGACATTGGGCTTCCCTGGCGCATATATCACCCATTGATTATGTGGCAGATCAACTCTATTATGTTCATTGTGGCCATCCATGTGGTGCTTTATACGACCACTCTTGCTACAGAGTCCAGTCCGATGTTCTTTGAGAAACTCAAAATGCCGAGGGCCCTGAACTTCATTCAAAGGATTATGGTAGGCATAGTCTTGTTCGGCGTGCTTCTTTCCACGCTGCACCAGTCATCACTCGGAGCGGTCTTTCTTATCGCTCCGACGAAAGTGTCACCCCTTTGGTACAGCAGCAAGCTCCCTTACATGTTTCTTGTCTCTGCAGTAGTGCTGGCGCTTTCAATGGTGAGCTTTGAGACGATTTTGAGCGGAAGGGTCTTTAAACATAAGCCCCCCATGGACATCCTCCACGGCATGGCAAGGGGTTCTTTGATTGTTATCGGTCTTTATTTGTTCCTGAAAATATGGGACCTGGTTAGAGGCCCTGGCATAGGACTGGCGTTTAACGGGAGTCTGACTTCCAATATGTACCTCCTTGAAATGATCATAGGGATTATTCTTCCCTTTGTATTACTTCTGAATAGCGGCGTTAGGACCCGGCTAAACGGCATTTTTTGCGTCAATATACTCGTGATAATCGGAACCGTGCTCAATCGTATGAACGTCGGCATCTTCAGCATGGTCGAATACAACGGTTTGATGGGGCGTGATTATTTCCCTTCGTGGATGGAAATCGCGGTCACGATGGCGATGGTGGCCTTTGCAGTTTTGGGATTTAAAGTCTGCGTAAAATACTTGAATGTTCTGAAACTGGAGCACTGACTATGCGTATGAACTATAGCAGGAAAATATATTTCAGGAGGTGGTCGACATGGCAAAAAGGATAACAGTTGATCCCGTAACAAGAATAGAGGGACATCTGAGGATAGACTGCGAAGTTGATGGCGGCAAAGTCACAAATGCCTGGTCCTCCGGGCAGATGTGGCGAGGGATAGAGGTTATCCTCAAGGGACGCGATCCGCGCGATGCATGGTTATTCACACAGCGCTTCTGCGGCGTCTGAACGTCGGTCCACGCACTGGCTTCAGTGCGTTCGGTAGAAAACGCCCTGGGGATGGAGATCCCTGTGAATGCGCAATATATCAGGAACATGATTATGGGCGCTCACGCAACACATGACCATATCGTCCATTTTTATCATCTTGCCGCTCTCGACTGGGTAGATATCGTCTCAGCCCTTAAGGCCGATGCAAGAGCGGTTTCGAACCTGGGCCAGAAGCTTTCTCCATGGACGGGGAACAGTTACGCCGAGGTCAAGGCATCTCAGGACAGGCTGAAGACTTTTGTGGGTTCAGGTCAGCTCGGTGTGTATGGAAGCGGCTATTGGGGCCATCCTGCAATGAAGCTTGCGCCCGAGGTGAACATGCTTGCGGCCCATCATTATCTTCAGGCGCTTGAGTACCAAAGGGAGATCAATAAGGTCGTCGGCATTCTCGGCTCGAAGACGCCGCATATACAGAACGTGGCCGTAGGAGGAGTTTCCAATGCCATCAATCTGGACAGCCCTTCGACCCTCAACATGGAAAGGCTGTACTATATCAAGACGCTGATTGATAAGGTCGGTGACTTTGTTGAAAATGTGCTGCTCGTGGACACTGCCGCAGTCGCTGCGTTTTATGCGGAGTGGACAAAGTACGGCTCTGGCGTGATGAATTACCTTTCGGTTCCAGATATGCCAATGGACACTAAGGGTACGACCTTTGCGCTTCCAGGCGGATACATCCCCGGTGGAGATGTGGGTAAATTCCAGGCGATAAAGAGTTATCAGGACCCGTTCTTCCGCGATAATGTCAAGGAGAGCATCAAACATTCCTGGTACGACGGCGACTGGGACCGCCACCCGTACGAGGAAGATACGCTTCCGAAATATACCGACTTCCAGGACAAAGGAAAATATTCATGGGTTAAGTCGCCGACTTTCAAGGGTAAACCGGCACAGGTGGGGCCGTTGGCCAATGTTCTCTGTATGTTTGCAGCGGGCCACGAGCCGACAAAAAAGTACGCCACGAAGATGCTTGATACTATAAGCGCCCTGGCCGGTACTAAAGTCGGGATTGCAGCGCTCCACTCGACAATCGGCAGGATCGGTGCCAGGTCAATCAGGTGTGCGGTACTCTACGATACCCTAAAATCGCAGTGGCAGGCGCTCGTAGAGAATATCTCGAAGGGAGATGTCAAGACCTTCAACCACCCGACTTTCCCAGCGGGCGAACAGAGGGGTTATGGTTTTCACGAGGCCCCAAGGGGCGCTCTCTCTCATTGGATCGTCATTAAGGACGGGGCGATAAAGAATTATCAGGCCGTAGTGCCTTCGACATGGAACGCCGGCCCCAGGAACAGCGAAGATGCATTAGGGCCTTATGAGGCTTCCCTTATCGGAAACCCCGTGATAGACGCTGAAAAGCCTCTCGAGGTATTGCGGACCGTGCATTCGTTTGACCCCTGTCTTGCATGCGCCATACATATGGTCGACAAGACTAATAATGAAATCGTGAAGGTCAAGGCGGTCTGATAAGAGCGTGAATGTCCTTGTACTCGGGATAGGCAATGTCCTTATGATGGACGACAGCGTCGGAGTGCGTGCTATCGAGGAGCTCGAGAAGAGATACTGCTTCCCGCAGGGCGTGGAGCTTCTCGACGGCGGTACTTCGGGCATCGAACTTCTCTCGTATATAGGCGACCGCGATCATTTGATCATAATTGACGCGCTGAAATCGGGACTTCCTCCTGGGACGGTCGTGAAAGTGGAAGGCGAAGATGTTCCCGCAAGGTTCATGACGAGAATATCGCCGCACCAGCTAGGTCTGTCCGATGTACTTGCGGCAGCCACAATTTCCGGCCAGCTCCCGAGAAATTTGGTGCTTTTCGGGGTCGAACCCAAAACAGTCAGGCTCGGCCTTGGCCTCTCAAATGAGGTCAGGGCGAGCCTTGACAAGTTGGTGAGCACGGTGATTGAAGAACTCGGACGCATCGGATGTGCGGTGGAACCTGCTGAGATCGTGTCAACCAGGAGTACACTATGGGAGGCTCTTGGGTAATGATATATAGTGTCTCATTGTCGTTAGAGTCTAACCTGCCGGTCACTGCCTAATGTATTCCTGCCTCTAAAAAAAAGGCCGGGCATCTTCTTCGTACCGAAGGTTCTGATAGATACAATAACCATCATTTCCGGCAAAGCACGTCGACAAACATTATTACCGGCGTGATTTTTCGGCGGCAATCGCGATATAATAGAATATGAGAATTTTGTTGGTAGAAGACGAGCAGAATGTGGCCTCTTTTCTGAAGAAGGGACTCGAAGAGGAATTTTATACAGTAGATGTTGCAGAGGATGGGGGAGACGGTTTTGCCATGGCTACTTCCAAGGAATATGACTGCATCATTTTGGACGTAATGCTGCCCGAGATCAGCGGTATCGAGATATGCAGGAAATTGAGAAGCTCGAACGTAAAAACGCCGATACTCATGCTCACGGCCCTCGATTCCGTGGGCAGCAAGGTCGAAGGACTTGAAAGCGGCGCCGACGATTATCTTACAAAACCATTCGCCTTTTCAGAGCTCCTTGCGCGGATAAGGGCATTGTTGAGGAGAGCACCGGATTCGCTGAGCGAGCTTACACTGAACGATTTGCGCATGGATCTTTTGTCTAGGAGAGTTTTTAGAGGTGAACAGGAGATCATTCTCACGCAGAAGAGCTTTGCAATCCTCGAATATTTTTTAAGAAACAAGGGGAGGGTGTTGTCCAGAACACAGATTATTGAGAACATCTGGGGATATAATTTTGATCCGAATACCAACGTAGTGGACGTACATATAAAGTTTCTGAGAGAAAAAATAGACAAGGAATTCAATAAGAAATTGATTCATACGGTCAGGGGATCGGGGTATGTACTGAAGGCCGAAGATGATAGTCAGGACCTTTAGGTTAAGGCTGACCATAATCTACACGCTCGTAGTTGCGGGAATACTTTCCGTGTTTGCGACTGCGATTTACTTTCAATACAGGCACAGCTTGTCGAAAGAGATTGATAGCTACCTGATTAAGGAAGCAAACGAGGAGATCCTCGTCGAGAGCAACCCTAAACTCCCCCCTAAAAACCGCCAGGTCATAAAGAGGTTCGGTGACGAGTTCTTTGAGGTCATCGACAACAAAGGGCAGGTACTCATTACGTCGCTGAGCGCAGAGAATCAGCGCTGGCCGCTCGACAGCGAAACGCTGCTGAAAGCATTCAAGGGGGTTCCCCAGTTCAGCACCGTTTATTTCAGAGGTGCGAATTACAGGATCCTTTACTTTCCGATCAACGCGGAAAAGATATTGAGGATAGTCTTGTCCCTGGGAGAGATCGAGGGAAGCATCAGAAGCCTGAGGAATCTCTTTCTCCTCTCTCTCCCGTTTGTCGTGTCTATGTCCTTCGCCGCCAGTTGGTTTCTTTCCGGCAAGGCCCTGTCGCCTATTATAAAAATCAGCTCGCTTGCGAGTCAGGTAAGAGAGGGAAGGCTGGTCAAGAGGATTGAAATGGAGACAAAAGGTAAAGAAATTCAGGACCTGGTGGTCATCTTCAACGAGATGCTCGACGGCATCCAGCACTCTGTCGAGTCGCAAAAGCGATTCACCGCGGCGGTTTCGCACGAGGTGAGATCTCCCCTTACCTCCTTAAGGGGGAACATCGAAGTAGCATTAAGGAAGAAAAGGACCCCGGAGGAGTATGAGGACATCTTAAATACAAACCTTTCCGATATTATAAGACTTTCAAGAATTACGGATAACCTCCTTTTCTTTACCAAGGCCGATAATAATATCCTCGAATTGAGGAAGCAGTGGTTTGAGGTCTCACATCTACTGCAAAATATTGTTGAGCGCCTAAAATACAGGGCTTCAGCTGCGGGGATCACAATCTCTGAGTCTTATCAGGACGGGATCGAGATGCGCGGCGATCTTGATCTCCTCGAACAGGCATTTTCCAATATCGTCGAGAACGCAATCAATTATACTCCTTCCGGAGGGATGATATCGGTGACTTCGAATAGAGAAGATGATAAGATCATCATTTCGATCAGCGATACGGGGATTGGAATCCCTGAAGACGAAATACCCCACTTATTTGAAAGGTTTTACAGGGTCAATAAGGAGCGTTCGAGAAAGTCAGGGGGGACGGGACTCGGTCTCTCTATAACAGAGTGGGTCCTCAACGCCCATGACGGAAAGATTGAGGTAAAGAGTACCCTGGGGGCGGGCAGCGAGTTCATTACCTCATTCCCGGTCTCTAAGGATTAAACTCACCCGCTTCTTTCATCTCTCTACAGTCCACCGGGGATAGTCGCAGCTCGCCGATAATGTCAAGCATCTGTTTCTTTGTTATCGCGTGAAACGCTTTTTCTCTGAGAGGTTTCGATCCATAAAGGGACCTTGTGTACCATGCATAAAATTTTCTGAAGAGCTTGGTCCCCGTCGCTTCACCCTGGAAATCGCAACACATGGCAAGATGATCAGTCATGGTATCTATAATGTCTCGGATATGGGGTCTCTCTGAGATAGTTCCCTTTTCCAGAAATTCCTCCGTCTCTTTGAATATCCACGGGTTTCCCAGAGCCCCTCTTGCGATGGTAACACCGTCACAGCCGGTCTCATCGAACAACTTCTTTATCAGCAGGGGAGAGAGGGCGTCACCACTGGCTATCACCGGAATGTCGATTGCCGCCTTCACCTCTGCAATAATTCGGTAATCTACGCTGCCGCCATACCTCTGCGACCGCGTCCGTCCGTGGATAAAAAGGGCCTTTATACCGGCCTCATACGCATACAGAGCAACATCCCTTGCATTGACAGAGCACTCGTCCCAGCCGGACCGTATTTTAAGAGTGACAGGAAGCGGAGAGTTGTTCACCAATGTCCTCAGGATGTCCCGCAGCTTTACCGGGTCTCTCATAAGGGCGGCGCCTTCACCCTTGCGAATTACCTTTTCGACAGGACAGGCGGCGTTTATATTCAGAAGATCGAAATCCGAAGTGCGCAGGATGTCCAGCGCCTGCTTCATGACCTTTTTATCATCTCCCAGAAGCTGGACCCCGAGGGGCCTGTCGGTAGAATTCGTTGACAGCATTTTCCTGGTGTTTTCACTTTGATAAACCAGGGAACGGGCGCTGATCATCTCAGCGAAAGCGAAGCCGCATCCGAATGACCGGTTCAACATCCTGAAGGGAAGGTCACTTATTCCCGCCAGCGGGGCAAGCATCAGAGAGGGAAATTCTTTTCCGTCAATTAATAATGGCACGCTACTATTGTACAAGAATGCATCCCCATAGTGAAAATTCGAAAACCGCGGCGGCGCCCGGGCACTAAGCGATGTAACTTATCCTTGAAAAGTTGTTATAATGAAATCAAAATTCTCCATAAGAGAAAAGGAGAGGTTATGGCAAAGGTAATTACTTACGAATGCAAAGAGTGCGGTTGTGAGATCGTGGTAAGTGGAACACACGAGTCCCCTCTGCGGCCTATTTACTGCTGCGGGATCGAGGTTGCAAAAATCTCTTCTGCGAAGAACCCCGAAAAAAAGAAAACAACAAAGAGACCGGTCCCGAAGGCGGTCAGGAAAGTGGCGATAAAGACGGCAGCAGGGAAGCCGGCCAAAAAAAAGGCGCCTGCTCGGAAGAAGACGTCTCGAAAGTAGGGCATCATTTGTGCAGTCGAACATACGTGAAATAGAAAGGTTGCTTTCCGTCTATCGTTTTTGGGGGCTTGCTGCTGTGGCATTTTTTGTGCTTTTTCTTCTATCGATCTTCACCGTTATATCAAGCACAGGGATCAACTACCTGCTGATTGCCGCGCCGCTTTTTTTCGGCTTTCTCTGGATTGGGACGACATCTCTAAGCCGCCATTCTCTTGTTCAGCTCAAACAATCCATCGACAAAGAGGTGGGCCTGCTTGAGTTTGTCTCGACGCAATTTGTTTTTGCACTCTTTCCCTTTACGTATAGGGAGTTAAAAAAAGAAGTTGCACTGTACGAAAGCTCCTGCCGTTAAAGGGCAAGGATGATCCGGTTAAACGGAAATCATCTGCCGTTGAGAAGTTCTTCTATTGTGATCACCACGGATTCTCCCAGGGACACAAGGTCATAGCCGCCTTCAAGGCAAAAGATAAAGGGTATGTCTTTCCGGGAGCTTATTATCGACCTGACGATATTCCTGACACCTTCGTTGGTGACCCTTATACCGGCAAGCGGGTCTTTAACATGAAGGTCATAGCCGGCCGACACGAGGACAATATCGGGCGAGAAATTGCTCACCAGAGGAGGAAGAAAGTCATGGAAGGCGGCAAAATAGTCCTTATCGCCTGAGCCATGGCGCATCGGGACATTGCAGGTAAAGCCTTTTCCCTTTTCTTTCCCGTGCTCTAAGTCGCTCCCGGTTCCGGGATAATGGGGATACTGGTGAGTGCTGAAATAGAAAACAGAATCGTCCTCTTCAAATATATGCTGAGTGCCGTTACCATGATGAACGTCGAAATCTATCACAAAGACCTTGTTATAGCCGATCTTCTGGGCATGTCGCGCGCCTATCGCCACATTGTTGAATATGCAGAAACCCATGGCCCGATTTGCTTCAGCGTGGTGGCCAGGCGGTCTCACTGCGCAAAAAGCTCCGTCCAGATATCCCTCCCTGCACTTGTCGATAGCACTTGTTACAGCGCCCGCTGCGAAAAGGGCCGCCTCGATGGAATGGGGTGAGATGTAAGTGTCGGCGTCGTAATAGCCGGTAAAGGCAACTATCTTTTCATAATATGGAGCCGTATGGACCAAAAGGATATCTTCAGTTGTGGCCTTATGGGGTGAAAGATGAATAAGTCCTTCCCACAAGTCCACTTTCCTGAGAGCGTCTGTGATTGCAATGAGCCTCTCCTTTGACTCAGGATGGCCGGGCGGGGTATCGTGACGAAGAAATACGTCGTCATAGATGAATCCTATCTTCTTCATTGGCACTCAATTTTATCACGCAGCATGAAAAAAATAAATATCGGTGAAGAGCGCAGGGTTGTAGGCCTGATGGAAGCATATTATGATGGAATCCACAAGTGAAATTTAACATTGTAAAGGGCAGGGGAGGCCCTGCCCTTATTTAAATATTATCGCCTAGTTCTTAGAACAATCCACTCACCTTTCCGGTATTGACATCTACGTCGACCCTTCTGAAGGCCGGATTGGAACTCGTTCCGGGCATGAGGCTGATCGTTCCGGCGCATGGGCAGAGAAACTTGGCCCCGGAGTAAATCAAGACGTCCCTGATCGGCAGGGTCCAGCCTTTGGGCACTCCCTTGACGACCGGGTCGTGTGTGAGGCTTAGGTGAGTCTTGACCATCATGGTGGCGAAGTCCGCATATTTGGGATCGCCTTCAAGCATCTTGGCCTTTGCCTCGGCCTCCGGCAGCCAGGAGACCCCGTCTGCACCGTACACTTCTTTGGCGATGAGCGCCACACGGTCGCGCAACTTCATCTCCAGGGGGTAGAGGAATTTGAAATCGTTTTTCTCGTTGCAGGCGTCAATAACCGCATCCGCCAGTTCTAGAGCTCCCTCACCGCCCTTAAGCCAGTGCTGGGATTCGGCGCAGCGGGCGCCCGCTGCTTCAGCAGCTTTCTTGACCACGGCCACCTCTGCATCCGTATCAGTGTAGAAACGGTTGATGCAGACAACCGGGTTTATGCCCGACTTGCGGATGACGTTGATCAAATGGACCATATTGGCACAGCCTTTTTCCACCAAGGCTACATTCTCCTTGGTGTACTCGTCGGGCAGGGCCTTGCCGGCCACTACCTTCGGACCACCGCCGTGCATCTTCAGGGCGCGGACAGTAGCAGTAAGCACCGAGACATGAGGTTTGAGACCGCTGTTACGGCACTTGACATTCCAGAATTTCTCAAAGCCAATGTCGGCAGCAAAACCTGACTCGGTTACGTGGTAGTCAAACATCTTCAAACCGATGCGGTCGGCGATGATGGAGGATTGGCCCACAGCGATGTTGGCAAAAGGCCCTGCATGGACAAAGCAGGGGTTGTATTCAGCCGTGCACATCAGAGTGGGGTTGATGGTATTGCGCATCCATGCGGTCATAGCGTTGCCGACTTCCAGATCACCTGTAGTTACAGGATTGCCGCTCTTGTCAAAGGCGACTGTTATGTTATTAAGACGCTTTTTCAGGTCAGCAAGATCCCTGATTATAGAGAGGATCGCCATGCACTCTGACCCCACGGCAATACCGAACTTCGATTGCATCATAAAGCCGTCCTGTCGTCCGCCGAGTCCGATAACTATATTACGAAGAGATTGGGCGCAGAAGTCCATGATCCATCCCATTTCTACGCGGGTAGGGTCGATGTCGAGCCTTCTCATTTTGGTTAGCCTTTGTAGCTGCTCGTCATTGTAGTTCCGCTCGTGCTGCATACGGGAGGTCAGCGCTACCATAGCCAGGTTGTGGGCGTTCATGATATCGTTTATGTCGCCGGTAAGACCCAGGGAAAACTCGGTCATCGGGATTAGCAGGGAGTTGCCACCGCCGGCTGCGGTGCCTTTGACGTTCATGGTAGGGCCGCCCGATGGCTGGCGCAGGCACCCGCCCACATTCACGCCCCGCTTGCCCAGACCTTCCATCAAACCGCATGAGGTAGTGCTTTTGCCTTCGCCCAAAGGGGTTGGGGTGATGGCTGTCACCTCGATGTACTTGCCGTCGGGTTTATTGTTGAGACGGTTGATAACCTTCAGAAAGTCAACCCTGCCCAGTCTGCCCATGGGCAGTATCTCGTCCTTTTGCAGTCCCAGCCGCTCGCGCCACTGTTCCGGGGTAGGCATGTTTTTCTCTGCTTCTTCGGAAATCTGCCAATCGGCTAATTTCGTTGCATCATACGGCATAGTAATTCCTCCTTTTTTTTGCTGATATTGTTTTTGCCCCCAGGCCCGGCCTGGACGGGGCAAGATAGTTACCTAATCATTACTTATGAAATGATAAGAAAAATTAATGATAAATGCAAGAAGAAAATCGCAAGTAATTCTCGGCTCGTCTAAGCACTCGTGCTGCCTATGCGTTTTCATCTAGCTTTTCTAAGACTTTTTCCATCTGAATACATTAATATAGAAACATGGATTTGAAAATTATCATATAAGAAGAAACACTGTCAAGGAAAAGAGGGGTTTTAGTTCATTAATAATATTAATAGATTTATTGCACCTGCATGGCGGACTCTCTGTTATTATATTGTCACAAATTCCGTTGTAAGAGCAATGAACCCGGAGGAAATAAAATGCTGAAAATAAAGTCTTCACTGGTTGTTATTTTTTTCGTCTTTTTCGCTGTACCCAGTCAGGCGAGCATACTCCTGGACAAAGTAGCGGCCGTTGTAAACCAGGAAGTAATAACGTGGAGCGAGTTATACAAGTCTATGGAAGCCGACGCAGCCCCCCAGCTAAAGGAGATGAAGGAGAATGAGAGGCGTCAGGTCTTCAAGGAGAGTGAGGCGTCTTTTCTCGACAATCTGATCAACGTAAAATTACAGCTTCAGGAGGCCCGGGGTCTGGGCATCAGCGTGACAGACGAGGAACTGAAAGAGGGTATCGATAATATCAAAAAAAAATACTCTATGACCGATTCTGCTTTCATAGACTCACTTAAGAAGGAAGGGTATACCCTCGACGAATATAAAAAGAGACTTCGCGAACAGATCATGATAAGCAAAATCGTAAATATTCAGATCCGGAGCAAAATACTCGCATCTGAAGGGGAAATTAATAAGTTTGTGGATGAGAACAAAGAATTATTCGAATCGGGTGAGGGGTACAGGATAAGTCAGATCTTCTTTAAACGCCCAAAGGACGATAGAGAAAAGGGTGTTGTTGAAGAGAAGGCCGCTGCAATACTTAGGAAGCTGAAAGAGGGGATGAACTTTTCTGATCTGGCAAGACAGTATTCTGAAGACCCCTCGGCCCCGTCAGGTGGAGATCTCGGATTGATCAAAAAAGGTCAGATAGCCAAGGAGTTCTCAGAGGCTGTTTCAACTATGAAGCCGGGAGAGGTAAGTAGCCCTTTCTGGACGGCAAGAGGCCTGCACATCATCAGACTTAACGAAAAAATTGACGCGAAAAGCCCCAATGAAATCAAAGAAGACGCAAAGACCGCTCTAATCAATAAAACATTTACAGAACGGTACAATGCCTGGATAAAAAGTCTGAGGGAAAAATCCTATATAGAAATCAGGCTCTAGGCGTGGTTATTCTCTGCGATTTGTCAAATGCAGGCAGCAGCTATTTGATTTCTTCGGGAGGACCCCGGCGCTGCAACACTAAATTAACGGAGGAGGGGCGTTGGACAATCTCAGGGTAGGGGTTCTTGCATCGGGACGGGGTTCTAATTTCCAATCCATCATTGACGCGGTCGTGGCCGGATGTGTAAAGGCTGAATTGAAAGTCCTCATCACCGATAACCCAAAGGCGTTCGCTGTCGAAAGGGCGAAGAAGCACGGAATAGAGCACATAGTAATGAGGCCTAAGCAGTTTATTTCAAAGGACGGCTACTTTGGGGCGATCGCCGAAGAACTGAAAAGCAGGGATGTGGGACTTGTAGTCCTGGCCGGTTTTATGCGCATCGTTGGAAAGCCACTGATCGATGCGTATCGTAACCGGATAATGAATATACACCCGGCTCTCTTGCCTTCCTTTCCGGGGTTACATGGCCAGCAACAGGCCCATGACTGCGGGGTAAAAATATCAGGTTGTACGGTTCATTTTGTCGACGAAGGGATGGATACGGGGCCGATCATCATCCAGGCCGCTGTCCCGGTAAGTGACGACGATACAGAAGAAACTTTATCGGAAAGGATTTTGAAGTTCGAACACAAAATCTATCCCGAGGCGATAAGACTTTTCTCGGAAGGCAGACTGAGGGTAGTCGGCAGCAAAGTAGTCATAGAGGGCGCCGGCATGGCTGAAGAAGGCCTTATAAATCCCCGGCTATCAAAATAGTTTCAGTGTTATTCTTTTTTTCCAGTCTTTTCTTGAGAATACCCCTTGCATCAGCGAATAACTTGAGGATCAGATCGTCTCTGTAGTCATAGTATGTGTAGGGAAGAGGATTGAACTTCCCTTCCTGATAAAACAGCTCAAGTTCACAGAACACGCCCCTGCCGAGGTAAATACGATGGGAATAATTCTTTCTCGATGCGAGAACAACCTTCGCAAGAGACATATAGCCCGGATCGAGATTAATCCGTCTATTCCCGCTTGTTGAAAATTCTTTTTCGATCTCGCACAATGCGAGCTTCGCATCTACGAGAAAAATAGGGTCCACGATGTTCTCAAAAAACATGAAAGTACGGTAGAGTGGAGCACCCAGCTCTCCGTTGTAATAAGCGCTGAAATTCCAAGGCAGAGAAGGGCTTTCATAATAGACATGTCCGAACAGATCGCGGATTCTCGGGGCGGCGTTGTTAAAGTCTTCCTGCGAAGAAAAGAGCGATGCTATGAATATGACTGTTTCCTCGGGATAGTTCCGGCGCATGTCGGCTGCTTTCAGAACATCGCTTTGATCTGACTCTTCTCGTCAGGGGAGTTCCAGTCAGCTCCGCCTATTACTCGCCTGACCAACACACCCTTCTTGTCGACAATATACGTCTCCGGAACACCCGTCACGCCGTAATTTCGTGCAGAGCTGCCGTCGGGGTCGACGTACACCGGAAACGTATAGCCGTTTGATTTCATATAACCGATGGCATTCCCCGGGCTGTCCTTATAAAGAATCGTAATCATTACAAAATCTTCTTTGCCCATCATCTCCCTGTAAAGGGCCTCGATGGAAGGCATCTCTTCCTTGCAGGGCTGGCACCAAGACGCCCAGAAATTGACAAAAATTATCTTGTTCTTCAGATCGGAAGAAAACAGCTCTTTGCCGCTCGCCGCATCTCTTACTTCAAAACCAGGTGCCTCCGACCCCTTCCCGATATTGCTGCTGCGGGTTGCGTTGAAAAAAAGAAAGGCCGCGCCTGCTAGAAGGAGGACGGCCAAAATTATGACCTTGTGTTTCACGAAAGCTCAGTTTACCCCGGTAAGAAGGGATGCCTCCTCCGCAGAAATGAATACAGGCCCATCCGTTTCCAGAAGGACTTTAATTTTATTGGCGCCCTTGAATCTGCCCTTGAGAATCTCTTCCGAAAGAGGATCCTCGATGACCTTCTGGATAGCCCTGCGCATCGGCCTTGCACCGTAAGCAGGTTTGTAATAATGGTCCAGGATCCATTCCTTGACCTCCGGCGCTACCTCGATGACAAGTTCCTGCTCGATCAACTGTTTGTTCGTCTCCTCTATAAGAAGGTCTATAATAGAAATGAGATGCCCTTTGTCAAGAGGATGAAAAACCACGATTTCATCGATACGGTTGAGAAATTCCGGATTAAAAGTTTTTCTTAACTCGCTCAGAACGTTTTCTTTCATATTTTCATATACTTCCCCGGAATCGCTCCGTTGGAAACCCAACGGTGTGGACTTCTCGATGATCCGCGCGCCGACATTGGAAGTCATTATGATAACCGTGTTCCTGAAGTCGACCCTCCTGCCGAAACTGTCGGTGAGGACGCCCTCATCAAGAACTTGCAATAGTACATTGAAGACATCCGGATGCGCCTTTTCTATCTCATCGAAGAGGATGACCGAATAGGGTTTCTTGCGCACCTTTTCAGTAAGCTGTCCGCCTTCTTCATAGCCCACGTAACCCGGCGGGGCACCGGTAAGCTTCGAAACATTAAACCGCTCCATGTATTCAGACATATCGATCTTGATGATAGAGCTCTCGTCGTTAAAAAGGAAGGTGGCGAGAGCCTTTGCCAACTCTGTCTTTCCCACTCCCGTAGGCCCGAGAAAGAAAAATGAACCGATCGGCTTTTTGCTGCTTTTCAGGCCTGCCCTTGACCTGCGGAGCGCCTTTGAAACGACCCTTACGGCCTCCTCCTGCGCGATAATGCGCATATGGAGTTCTTCTTCCATCCTGAGCAGCTTCTCCGATTCTTTTTCTTCGATTTTTATAATCGGGATGCCCGTCATTTTCGAAACGGTGTAGGCAACGTCTTCTTCATCAATCACGGGAATTTCCTTATTCAGATCGTCCCGCCATTTTTTCTGCATCTGCTCATATATCTTCTTGGTTTTTTCTTCTTCCGTCCTGACTGAAGATGCCTTGTCCAGGTCATGCAGCTTCACATACAGGTTCTTTTCCTTAGTAAGTCTGTTCATCCTGTATTCCAATTCCTTTAATTCCATAGGCGGGGTAAACCTCTTCAGCTTGATCCTGGAGCCTGTTTCATCCAAAACGTCTATCGCCTTATCGGGAAGGAATCTGTCCGGGATATAGCGGTCCGAGAGCTTGGCCGACGCGGTTATAGCCGACGGGCTGATCTTGACCCTGTGATGCGCCTCATACCTCGAACGAAGGCCGGTAAGGATCTCGACTGTATCGCTTACATCCGGGGGCTGGATACTGATGGGTTGGAACCTTCTCTCAAGCGCCCTGTCTTTTTCAATGTATTTCCGGTATTCATCAGGCGTCGTAGCGCCAATGCATTGTATTTCTCCGCGGGACAGGGCCGGCTTCAGCATACTGGAAGCGTCGATTGATCCTTCGGCCGCTCCGGCGCCTATGAGAGTGTGCAACTCATCGATAAAAAGTATAACGTTGTCAATCTGGACAATCTCCTTCATAACGACCTTAAGCCGCTCCTCGAATTGCCCCCGGTACTTAGTTCCGGCTATGAGCGCGCCAAGATCAAGTGATATGATCCTTTTGCCTAAAAGGCTTTCCGGAACGTCGCCGGCCACGATCCTCTGGCAAAGACCTTCAACAATGGCCGTTTTGCCGACGCCGGGCTCTCCAACGATCGCCGGGTTGTTCTTTATCCTCCTGCCCAGTACCTGGAGCACTCTTTCTATTTCATCCTCTCTGCCTATCACGGGATCGAGACGGTTCTCTTTCGCCATCTGGGTCAAGTCCCTTCCGAACTCATCAAGAGCCGGAGTAGCACTGCGTTTTTCACGCATATTCGTATATGACTTCATCGAAAGGTTTATGGTCAACTGTCTGGCGCCCAGGAGGTTGGCGCCCAGATTCCTCAGTATCTTGCCGGCGATACCTTCGTCTTCCCTGATAAGACCCAACAAAAGATGCTCACTTCCTATATAATTATGGCCCAGTAACCTCGCCTCCTCGACGGCCAATTCCAGAACCTTTTTAGCCCTTGGGGTGAAAGGGATATCCCCGAATGTCAACAAGTTCATGCCGGCTGGAAGGTTCCTTTCAATTTCCATCCTGAGTTCTTCAACGGTAAGACCCATTTTTTTCAATATCGCAACGGGAAGACCGTCATCCTCCCGCAAAATAGCCAGAAGGAGATGTTCCGTGCCAAGATAATCGTTTTGGCGTTTTTCAGCCTCTTCCTTTGCGAAAATAATGACCTTCCTGCCTCGTTCAGTAAATTTCTCAAACATAATGTGACTCCTTATCAGAACCTCTTAGTTCCTTATAAAATAATACTGTCTTTGAGGTGCCAAAGTCAACAAATGGAATGCGTTTTAATCGTTGTTTTGGATGAGGGATGGTATAGACGATGGGCGGGATCAACGGGCATGCTTCACGAAGCAATATGCCTTAATCTTTCTCCTGATTTGCATTTATGAGATACTTGGCGGCCACTGCCTGAAGAGAAAAGGGGGCCGGCACTCCCTGATAGATCAGGCGAAGAGTCTCCAAGTCGGACTTCCATGCAATATCACCCGGGGCGAGCAAAGAAACACTTCCCGGCTCATGAGTCATATAGAGGGTGTTATCCTTATAATAAAAATGTTCACTGTTTATCTCAGCGGGGTATTCACGCATGGATGGAGGAATATCAACCGGCTGGAACCATAGTTTTATCTCACGTTCAGCGTCACTGTCATTAGCTGAGGCGTGGATCAGATTATCCATCCGGTCGCCAATTATTTTTCCCTCGGCATCTTTAATAGGAACTATCGTGCCCAGAGAGCGAACGCACCCCGGTCTCGTATCACGGGCGACGTGGGGATTCGTTGGTCCGCATATATCCCGCATCTTTTTCGTAGCATCGGGGCCCTGATACACGAAAGCGATCACCCTGCGCTTATGAGGTTGGTCGGGATAGTGAAGACAGCCCATAATGTAATCTATCAGCGAAGGATAAAATATTTTTCCTCGATGCTCGGAATAGTGTTCCTCTGCAAGCATTCTGCTCACATGCACTATCTTGGCTCCTGCGAAACGCAGGCCCGTATGAAATTCTGAAAGCAGTGAAAGCACATATCCCGTCAATGAATTCTTGAGTGCATCGGGTTTAATCAATACAAGTGTTTGCTCAAATTCCTCTTTCAGCATACGAAAAATCCCTTTCTGTCACAGTTCATTAAACCAGTGCCCTATCCAATAATCCCTTCACCGAAGCAGCCGATTTATTGAACTCCTTCTTTTCCTCATCCGTGAGTTTTAATTCTATTATTTTCTCTATTCCTTCTTTGCCCAGAATGACCGGCACGCCCACAAAAAGGCCGGAGATCCCGTATTCTCCGTTTAGATAGGCCGCGCACGGAAGAACCCTTTTTTCATCGAGAAGAATAGCCTTTGTCATTTCAAAAACCGAGGCGGCCGGAGCATAATAAGCGCTGCCGGTTTTGAGCAGTGCCACTATTTCAGCTCCGCCGTTTCTCGTCCTCTGTATTAGTTCTTCGATCCGCTGATGGTCAAGCAGTTCGGTCAGCGTTATTCCCTTTACGGTGGTAAAACGCGGCATGGGGACCATAAGGTCGCCGTGCCCTCCCAACACAACAGCCTCGACATCTTTCGCAGAAACCCCCAGCTCCATGGAGATGAACGTGCGGAACCTTGAAGAATCCAGAATTCCGCCCATGCCTACCACCCTTTGCGCCGGGAACCCTGAAACCTTCCACGCAACCTGCGTCATGACATCCATCGGATTGGTCACAACGATAAAAATGCTGCCGGGCGACAGTTTTGAAGTCTCCCCCACAACCTTCGCAATTATTTCCTTGTTTGCAACGAGAAGATCGTCCCTGCTCATCCCGGGCTTCCTCGGAAGGCCGGCAGTAATGATAATAATATCTGATCCTGCGGTGTCGGCCAAGTCATTTGTGCCATTACTCAGGGATGATATACCCCAGAGAGGAGTTGCCTCTGCGAGATCAAGCGCCTTTCCCTGCGGAACACCCTCCATAATGTCATAGAGGACAATATCGGCAAGTCCTGACTGCAGAACCAAATGGGCCGTCGTCGCTCCTACATGACCTGCCCCGATTATCGAAACCTTGGATTTCATGAGAACGTAATTATAAATAAAGAAGTCCGGCAATGGCAAGCTATATTATGGTTCGTATTATTTGTTCTTGACATAAAAGGCAATCTTTGCTATAAAAATTTTGGCAGTATTCCCGCTTAAATACAGAAGCACAGAAGAAGGATAACGTAATGAGACAGATACGCATTGCAATCGCCGGTGTCGGTAATTGCGCAAGCTCACTGGTCCAGGGCATCGAGTACTATAGAAGCATAAGGGGGAATGATGCCGATCGTTCGCTGGGTTTGATGCATTATACCCTTGGTGGTTATGCTCCCGGCGATATTAAGGTAGTCGCTGCTTTTGATATAGATAAAAGAAAAGTGGGCAAGTCTCTCGGCGAAGCAATAGCGAGCGCGCCTAATTGCACAAAACGATTCCATCCAGTTTCCCGTCGGAACCTCGTAAAGGTCCATATGGGAAATGTGCTGGACAGCGTGGCCGAGCACCTCAGTAATTATCCTGAGGAGAGAAGGCTCATGGTCGCAGATAAAAGGCCTGCAAATGTTTCTAAAATACTGAGAGAAACAGGTGCGGAGATTCTCTTGAATTACCTGCCCGTAGGTTCCGAAAAGGCCACTGCCTATTATGCTGAGGAATGCCTCAAATCGGGAGTGAGCCTTATAAACTGTGTCCCTGTATTCATCGTATCGAACAAGGCATGGTCTAAAAGGTTCAAGGATAAGGGGATACCCGCAATCGGCGATGACGTGAAGAGTCAGGTGGGAGCAACGATTATTCACAGGTGTCTGGCAAAACTTTTCGAAGACAGAGGAGTCAAAATCGATAGGACGTACCAGCTTAACGTAGGTGGCAACACTGACTTCCTGAATATGCTGAACGGGAGCCGGCTTAGGATGAAAAAGATATCGAAGACGGAGGCGGTGCAGTCGCAACTTCAGGTGCCCCTTGATCGTGAAAATATTCATATAGGTCCTTCAGACTACATCCCATGGCTGAATGACAATAAAATCTGCTTTCTCCGGCTGGAGGGCAGGGGGTTCGGCAACGTTCCTATGCATCTTGAAATGAGATTGTCCGTCGAGGATTCTCCGAATAGCGCGGGGGTGGTTATCGATGCCATACGTTGCTGCAAGATTGCGCGCAGCAGAAAAATTGGGGGAGCTCTTGTCTCTCCGTCAGCGTATTTCATGAAACATCCTCTTATACAGTTTCCCGACGAAGTGGCGAAGACGATGGTTGAAGACTTCATTCAAGGGAAGATAGAAAGATGACAATTGTTTAGCGAGAAGTTAGGGCACCTTTTCGACAGGCCGCTTGAGAATCTTGCGAAGAAAATACCCTTTCATCCGAATACCTTAACAACAGCGGGGTTCCTTGTTACCGTTGTCGCGTCGCTGGCACTTGCCTCGAATCTCGTGCTTGGGGGGATCCTTGTAATTATTGGCGGGCTTTTCGATGTGCTCGATGGCGTAGTTGCGCGTGTCAACGGAAAGGACTCAAAGTTCGGCGCATTTCTCGATTCAGTACTGGACCGTTTTTCCGACGCCTTCATTATGCTGGCAGTGGGCTGGAATCTTTTCAATCGCGGCAATGTGTTGGGTCTGGCGCTAAGTCTCTTTACTCTCGTCGGTGCTTTTTTGATAAGCTATACGAGGGCGCGGGCGGAGGGGCTGGGGGAAAACTGCACCCACGGTCTTATGGAAAGGCCGGAGAGAATACTCTTACTTTCTTTGGGAGCTGTGACGGGAATGATCATTCCCGTATTATGGGCGATGGTTATATTAACGCAGTTTACCGTAATTCAGCGTATTTATCATGTCTGGAAGATCACAGAACGTCGCTAGGTAAGCCTCGTCGTATCAGAATTCTATGCCTTTGCTAGCCGACCTATTCTTATCGTATTTTAGACTGGAGCGGGCGACGGGATTCGAACCCGCGACTTTCAGCTTGGGAAGCTAACACTCTACCACTGAGTTACGCCCGCGATAGTGTTTTATAAATCAGAATACGGGCAAATGTCAAGCAATTCAAGTCAGTAGATCGCTATGGTTATCACTGCATGATAAAATACAATAAATTTTATAGGCATGGGCGGAGCGGAGGAGAAAAAGGGACAACGATGTTCACGGTATCCGAGCGCGGGGAATTGAGGGAAAGGATACTCAACGACAGGCATAACGGCCTTGTCTTTAGTGCCGGACGGCGTCTACCCCTTTATCTTGTAGGTGGTTATCTTAGAGATTTATTGATAGGCAGGGACAGTCTTGACAGGGACTATGTGGCGGGAGGTGATATCGAGTCCCTGTTGGAACAGATAGTGGCCGAGACTGGCGGGAAAGTGATAAGACTCGGCAACTACCTACGCCGGATAGTACTCAAAGATAATTCAACGCTTGATTTTTCACCCCTGATAAATGACATAGCCGATGATCTGTCCCAGAGAGATTTTACCATGAACTCACTTGCATGGTCTCCAGGCACGGGGATTGTCGATCCTCACGGAGGGGTGAAGCATCTGCGCCAGCGGAGGATTAGTATTATCAGCAGGGATAGTATAGAGCACGATCCGGTCAGAATGATTAGGGCCTATAGATTTGCGGGCGAATTATCCTTTCGGATTGATCGTCCCACGAGACGGATCATAAGGGAACTTTCAGGAAGAATTATCGAGGCAAAGAGTGAAAGGATTACTTTAGAATTCTTTAAAATACTAAATCTAAAAGATCCTTCGACAATCCTTGTCATGATGGCTAACGATGGATTTTTAAATCAGCTATTTCTTTGTGGTGAGGAAGAGTTATCTTCCAAACTTCGAGTTCTTTCTAGAGTTAATAGAATACTTAATGCGTTACCTTTAAAGTATAAAGGCCTGCTCGGTCAAATTTATTCACAGAATCTTTCACGGGAGGGTATGATACGACTTGAAGTCCTCATGAGCGGCCTTCCCGCAAAGGCCTTATCGCTGAGCTCTAAGATCATAGGGAGGGTGGAAGATATCGAAAAGGGTGAAAGGATACTATGGGGCCGTAGCGTGTCGCGGGCCGGGTTATTCGAAGCATTTAGTATAATGGGCGATGGCTCGATCGATTTTCTGATAGTCAAGGGCAGGACTACTCTTCTTCCCGACTACGAAAGATTCAGGACAATTATGAAAAAAAGCCTCCTGTCCACAGAGGAAATTATTGTCATCAGTGGCCTCGCGAAGGGAGTAAATCTAGGCAAAGCGATATTAAGTTTAAAGAAAGCGGAATTTAGCCATAAAATCAAGACATGTAGTGAGGCGGTCAATTTACTCAAGAAGTATTCTTCTGAGTGTATTTAACATAATATATCTTATCGGACATTAGCTATAAACAACAATTGTTGACATCATGTTGATAATCATGTGAGTAATGGACACTTCTCTGGAAAGATACTGTCTGCGCCCGCCCTGACTAGGTATTAGGCAGAGAGATTATTACATTGATCCCACACGTTACAGCTAAAGCATAACATCCGCATCAAGAAAGTCTCCTGTCACCCTCGCGGGCCTTACGTACACAATGTTTCCCTTTGAGTGCCCCCTCACGGAAGCTCTCACCTTCAGGTAATTTCCGGATGTTCCCGTATAAACTCCCGAGCCCATTGACTCTTCCAAAATAATATCGAGGGGATTATTTATCTGTCTTTCCATGTAACCCCGTTTTTTTGATCTATTGAGATCGGCCAGCTTTTCAGTCCTCATTTTAATCGTGAGATCGTCTATTTGTCCCTTCATCTTCGACGCATCTGTACCGGGTCTCACCGAAAACGGGAAAATGTGCATATACGAGATAGGAAGGCTTCTCATTAAATCGAACGTTGCATTAAAATCCTCATCGCGCTCGCCGGGAAAGCCGACTATGATGTCTGTCCCCAAGGAAATATTGTCGATTCTTCCGGCAATGGATTGCAATCGCAGAGAGAACTCTGAGGAGCTATACCCCCTCCTCATGAGACACAGGATGGTGTCGCTGCCGCTCTGCGATGGAAGATGCAGGTGTCTGCAGATTCGTTGGTCCTTGATTATCTCGATAAATTCCTCATCAACCTCGGTGATCTCGAGGGAACTCAGGCGAATCCGCCTTATCCTTGTTTCACATAGGATACGCTTTAAAACCTTTTTAAGATTCGACTTTACCGTAAGATCCCTCCCATAAGAGCCGATATGTATCCCCGTTAAGACAACCTCATTGTATCCACGGGATTCAATGATCTGTACTTTCTCGATTACCTCTTCCTCAGGAATGCTGCTTGACTTTCCTCTCGCAAAAGGAACAGCGCAATAGCTGCACCGGAGATTACAGCCATCCTGTATCTTTAGATATGGTCGAGAGCGACCATGACTGCCATAGCAGAGATCGACATCTACGGAAGTAATCATTTTTACTATATCGAATTTTCTCGCATTATCAACAACTTCAAACACACCAGGCATGCTCTTCACATTGTCCGACTTAAGTTGGGAGTAACAGCCCGTAACAACAACCTTTGCACCAGAACGAACCGCCCTCCGAATGAGCTGCCTCGAATTATAGTCACCTTTTGCAGTAACAGCACACGTATTCACTATGCAGAAGTCCGGATTTTCACTTAAACCGACTATAGTTACGCCATTTTCCTTAAGTGTTCCTTCAATTACCGAGCTTTCAGACTGGTTGACGCGACAACCTAATGTCAAAAAAGATACCTTCACGACCCGGTGGGATTTCCGTCAGTGTTGATGCTTGTTCCAAATAACGAATGTTGTCTGGCCTTTTCGATTCTCACGAAAGAGTAAGAGCCTGCCTTCTCGCCATTGTCCCTGATGGTAACGATCTTATTCGTCCTCATCCTTCCGCAAAGCATTTCGCTGTCGGTTTCGGAAGGGCCTTCAAGAAGAACCTCCTGAATGGTGCCTTCTAAGGTCTTATTCTTCCTATATGTTATCTCTTCCTGCAATCTCAGTATCCCGCCCAGTCTCTGAGATTTAAGATCATCCGCTATATGCCCCTCCATTCCGCAAGCTACTGTACCTTTTCTCGCGGAATACTTAAAGGCAAAAAGCCCGTCGAACCCGATTTCCTTTATTGCGCGCATGGTTGCTTCGTGGTCCGTTGCTGTTTCACCTGGAAAACCTGTTATCACATCCGCGGTGATCCCGATATCATGAATCTTTCTCCTTAGGCGGTCGATTTTTTCTCTATACTCCTTATAAGTGTACCCCCTGTTCATGAGTTTCAGTATTCTATCCGAACCGGACTGAATCGGCAGATGCAAGTGCTCGCAAACATGCGGCAACTCTGCCATAGCTTCGATCAACCGATCTGAAAAATCTCTAGGGTGGGAAGTCACGAAACGTATCCTGTCGATCCCAATGTCATCGATTCTTCGCAGCAAATCAGGGAAATCGATATCACTTCTATAGGAGTTTACGTTTTGACCGAGAAGGGTGATTTCCTTGTAGCCCCTGCCTGCAAGATTCTTAATCTCAGAAATAATACTGCTGCTTGGTCTGGAGACCTCCCTTCCCCGCGTATATGGCACGATACAGTATGCGCAAAAGTTGTTGCAGCCGTACATGATGGAAACCCATGCCTTTATCAGGCTTTGACGGTTAGTTGCCAAATCCTGAAAGGCCAACTCATGATTATCATCAACCAGAGATGATCGAAGCCTTCCAGAAAGCATATCGCTGACAAGATGAATATTTTGGGGGCCCAGTACAAAGTCAACATAGGGAGCCCTCTTCATCAACTTTTCTTTGGTCTCTTGGGCAACACACCCGGCGACCGCTATCTTAAGCCCTTTATGCTTTTTTTTGAGCACCTTGGTCCTGCCGAGTTGACTATAAAACTTCTGCTCCGCTTTTTCCCTGATCGCACAGGTATTGAAAATAACGAGATCTGCGTGGTCGGGAAGGTCAGCTTTGCTATAGCCATTTTCGAAAAGAACGCCGAGCATTTTCTCGGTATCGTGGACATTCATCTGGCACCCGTATGTATAAATGAACACTGACTTACGCATCTAAAAATGTAACATGATCTTGAAGGTTTCTTCAATTTTAGATATTAGCCTTTCTAAATATGGATATTCTAAGGCGTTGATATATTGTGATTTCTTGCAATATTAACGTGTTTGATTTAATATTAAAATGTGTTTGGAATACTGAAAAAAATTATTGGCACCAAGAATGATCGCGAGATCAAGAGACTTCTCCCTATTGTAGAACATATTAACTCCCTGGAAAGCACCATCGGCACGCTTTCAGATTCTGATCTGAGGGGCAAAACTGCTGAATTTCGGAAGAGGCTCGAAAATGGAGAGACCCTGGACGATTTGCTTCCTGAGGCTTTCGCCGTGGCACGTGAGGCGTCAAAACGGGTCTTGAAGATGAGACACTTCGATGTCCAGATTCTCGGGGGATTGGTACTGCACGAAGGAAAGATAGCCGAGATGAAGACTGGCGAAGGCAAGACATTGGTAGCCACCCTACCCGTCTACCTCAATTCACTCGAAGGCCGAGGCGTCCATATAGTGACGGTAAATGACTATCTGGCAAAGAGGGATGCCCAGTGGATGGGGCCTCTCTATGAATTCCTGGGTATGAGCGTGGGGATAATTGTCCATGGTCTCACGGATGAAGAGAGACAAGTATCCTATAACTCCGACGTTGCGTACGGTACGAACAATGAATTCGGCTTCGATTATCTGAGAGACAACATGAAATATGACCTCTCCCAGTTTGCACAGAGGGAACTCAATTTCGCAATCGTCGACGAGGTGGACAGTATCCTGGTAGACGAGGCCCGCACGCCCCTGATTATTTCAGGCCCCTCTGAAGAGTCGACCGACAAATACTATAAAATCGATAAGATTATCCCAAAACTCCAGAAAGAGACCGATTATACTGTGGACGAAAAGGCGAGGACCGTCATACTCACGGAGGAAGGGAATATCAAGGCAGAAAGGCTTTTGGGAGCAGGCAATCTTTATGACCCTTCGAACATAGAACTTGTCCACCATATACTTCAGGGACTCAAGGCGCATACCCTCTTCAAGAAAGACGTCGATTACGTCGTAAAGGATGGAGAGGTCTTAATAGTCGACGAGTTCACTGGCAGGCTTATGCCGGGAAGGCGTTGGTCCGATGGGCTTCATCAGGCCGTTGAAGCGAAGGAAGGGGTCAAGATAGCGAGCGAGAACCAAACCCTTGCGACAATCACCTTCCAAAACTACTTTCGCATGTACAAGAAACTTGCGGGCATGACGGGTACGGCCGAAACCGAGGCTGAGGAATTCGCCAAAATATATAACCTCGACGTTCTCGTGATCCCTACTAATGCACCCATGATAAGGGCGGATTACCCCGACGTAATCTACAAGACGGAAACAGGTAAATTCAATGAGGCCATCAAAGAGATTGAAGAACTCAACAAGAAGGGACAGCCGGTACTCGTAGGGACCATATCGATAGAAAAATCGGAACTCCTCAGCGGTCTTTTGAAGAAAAGGGGGATAAAGCACTCTGTCCTCAATGCGAAATACCACGAAAAAGAGGCTGAGATCATCGTCCAGGCAGGCAGAAGCGGCGCAGTGACAATAGCGACTAATATGGCCGGGAGGGGGACCGACATCATCTTGGGTGGAAATCCGGCAGCGATCGCAAGGGATATGCTGAGGGATATACCCGATTACACAGACGAGGATTGGCGTAAAGCTCTCACAGAAGCGGAACAAAAGTGCGCTGCCGACAAAGAAAAAGTCCTTTTCCTTGGAGGGCTCCATATCTTGGGCACGGAAAGGCACGAGGCACGAAGGATCGACAATCAGCTGCGGGGACGCTCGGGAAGACAGGGGGATCCGGGGTCTACGCGCTTTTATCTCTCCCTGGAAGATGACCTGATGAGGATATTCGGCTCTGACAGGATATCAGGGCTAATGGGCAGACTCGGCATGGAAGAAGATATTCCTATAGAAAACAGGATGGTCTCCAAGGCGATAGAGAACGCGCAGAAGAGGGTCGAAGCCCAGAACTTCGATATCAGGAAGCACCTTCTCGAATATGACGATGTAATGAACAAACAGAGGACAGAAATCTACGCGTTCCGGAAAGAAATACTGCAGGGCGGCGACAACCTCCGACAAAGGATTCTTTCGATGATGGATGAGATCGTTGATGAGTTGCTCGCCATTTATTGCCCGGAAGACACAAGGTTCAGCGAATGGGACGTGAAGGGGCTGAAAGATTCCATGTATGGTGTTTTTTCCCTGGTACCGGATGACATTCCTGAAGATATACAGACGCTGAGGGAAAAACTCTCGGTCGACATCAGGGGACTATATAAAGCAAAAGAGGATGAGGTAGGTCAGGAGATGATGCGTTATCTCGAAAAGATGATAGTCCTCCAGGTCGTAGATACCCAGTGGAAGGACCACCTTCTGGCGATGGACCACTTGAAGGAAGGCATCGGTCTGCGCGGATATGGGCAGCGGGACCCCCTTGTGGAGTATAAGAGAGAGGCATTCGATATGTTTGGAGAGATGTCCGGGAGGATATCTGCAGAGATCGTGTCCAGGCTCTTTAAAATCCAGGTACAGAGGAATAATGAGGCGGTAGTACGAAGCCAGGAGAGAAGGGTTAACCTTAACTATAATAGAGGAGAAGGCGGGCCGGTGCAGCCCGTCACGAAAGGCAAAAAAACAGGGCGTAACGAACCCTGCCCCTGCGGCAGCGGAAAGAAATACAAAAAATGCTGTGGGGCGAATGAGTAAAATATTTTCTATAGGCCAGGCCCCCCGCATTAAAGAAAAAGAAATAGCCCTAGCTTCTAGGGGAAACAGGGTATTAAAACTCAAGTCCATCAAGGACATGAGATACCGGCCTGAAGACAGGCCTGATCTTATCATCGTCGATAAGAACCAAAGCTCCGAACCGTCGTTTAGGGAATTTCAGGCGTCCTTCAAAGATATCCCGAAGATCGTATTGTCAGCTTCCTACTCTTACACGGGATTCGCCCCTTGGACAAAGTATCCCCAGACCTATACGGTTCAGAATCCATCTGCAAGGGAAATCGAATTTATTATCAGGAAGGCGCTTAAGGTTAGGGACCTCCTCGGTGAGAATCGGTCGCTGAAGGAGCAACTCGTTAATATGACATATGAACTCGAATTCTTCAATGAGGTCAGCAAGACCCTTACTTCGACGCTCGAACTGAATGATATCCTTACCACGATAATGAAGAAATCAAAGAAGCTTATAAAGGCCGAGACATGGTCGATACTTCTCCTTGACGAAGAGACTGGGGAACTCGTGTTCGAAAAGATAACGGGCAAAAAGGAAAATACAACCAAAATAAAGAAGATAAGGCTCAAGATTGGCGAGGGGATCGCCGGCTGGGTAGCGCAGGAAGGTATTCCTGTGGTAATACCGGATGTTTCGATAGACAAGAGATTCTGTTCGGCGATGGACAAGGAAACCGATATCGGGGCCAAATCGCTCATATGCGTGCCGATAAAGAGCAAGGGGATTATTATCGGCGTACTGGAAATTGTGAACAAGGCGACCGGTACCGCCTTCACCAAAGACGATCTTGACATAATTATGAGAATCGTCGACCATGCGGCGATTGCGATAGAGAGAGCCTCGCTATATCAGAAAATGGCCGAATTGTCCATCACTGACGACTTAACTAAACTTTTCAATACACGATACCTGGACAGAACCCTTGAGATAGAGATTACGCGATCGACCCGCCACAAGTCTTCTCTCTCACTCATTTTCATGGACATTGATCACTTTAAGATAACCAATGATAACTATGGTCATCTTATAGGCAGCAAGCTGCTTGTGGAAGTAGGACAGCTGCTCATAAAACGTTTAAGAACCATAGATATTGTGGCCAGATATGGCGGCGATGAATTTGTTATCGTCCTGCCGCAGACCGTTCCCAGTGCTGCGGTTCAGATCGCCGAGAGAATGCGCAAGGCCGTCGAACAAAATGTATTTCTCAAGAAGGATGGATATTCGCTTCATTTAACCGCAAGTTTCGGGGTCGCTTCTTATCCCGAGAGCGCAAAATCCAAAGAGGATCTACTGAGGTTGGCGGATGAGGCGATGTACAGGGTCAAATATCAGACACGAAATGGCGTTTATGCTATAGTATAGCGATGGCGCTTTTTAATTACGCTACAAAGGAAATTACTCTCAAGATCGTCTATTACGGGCCCGGATTGAGCGGCAAGACAACTAATCTTCAGTATCTCCATTCTATCTTAAATCCGGAAACCAAGGGGAGGCTGCTTTCCTTATCTACAGAGGCTGATAGAACGCTCTTCTTTGATTTCCTTCCCGTCGAACTCGGGAAGATTCGCGATTTTTCCATTAGGTTTCAGCTCTATACCGTACCTGGTCAAGTAAGATATAACGCCACGCGAAAGATTGTCCTCAAGGGTGCTGACGCGGTCATTTTTGTCGCCGACTCCCAGAGAGATATGAAGGAACAGAACATAGATAGCTTCGAGAATATGAGGGAAAATCTTTTCTCTAATAATATCAATCCTGACGAGATACCAGTAATTTTTCAGTACAACAAAAGAGATCTCAATAACGTCGCTTCCATTGAAGAACTCAATGCGGGGCTGAATCCCTATGGATACCGTGTGGTAGAGGCGTGCGCGATAAACGGCTCGGGGGTTGAGGAATCCTTTAAGCTAATTACCAAGCTTTTGCTGAAATTTATCGCGAAGAAACATCAGATAGAAATACAACAGCCTGAAAAAAAGGAAGAAGAAAAGTCGGTGGAAAAACCTGAGGCGGTTGTAGATAAACTTCCACCTCTTCCTGCTTTTTCTGTTTCTCCCGAGGTGCGGACGGAGGTTTCTCTTCCTGAGAAGGCCATCATACCTGACAGCAGAGTGGTATCCGGTGAAGACGCAGTGTTATCGTCTGAAGAAGACCTTGAAAGCGGCTACGGGCGCATACCGGAGCGAGAGAAGATCCTTTCTCCCCGGCCAGAGGAAATCCCTGTCCTCCCCGTTGACAAAGTTGATCAGATTGCTGAGGAACTGACGGGTCTCCATGGTATCCTGACAGATATTAAGAATTCGCTGTATGTACTAAGCAAGGAGATGAAAGACCTCAGGTCTATAAAGAAGGAACAGGAAGAGACCAGCCGCTCGCTGAAGGATCTTTCCGCCCGCTTCCAAGGGCTAAAAACGAAGAGACGCTGGTTCAGATTTTAAATCGGACTGAGACGCCCATGACGGCTGTTTCCTCCTGTTAGAGGAGATATTCAGCAAGATTAATCCTGTATTTATTGGGGTCCATTGTCTTCAAAATGGACCTGACGTATAAATCCCTATCGTCCTTTTCGGTCAGGTCGACCACATGTCCTTTTATCCTGCTCCCCTTTTCGTCGATTATGATCAGCACGCGCGGTCTTGCCGGAAAGACCTGATTGCTTTCACATACCAGCCCTAATTCCTTAGTGTTGAGCATGACCAAAGTGCCGATAGGGAACACGCCGACCATATTGACAAAAAATTTAAGAAGAAGCGGATCAAGCTGTGTGTTAGACCGCTCCATCATGATGCTCAATGCCTTGTCCGGGGCCATCGGTACTCTCGAATAGACCCTGGCTGAGGTCATCGCATCATACTGGTCAGCAAGGCTCACGATCTTGCTGAAGAAATCAATCTCGAAATCCTTCTTTACGCGCGGGTAACCCGAGTGGTCGAAGTTCATGTGGTGTTCGAAGGCGACAATCGCTGATTTGATCGTCAGGGGGTCCAGCTTCTTCAATTTCAATAAAGCCTTGACTCCCCATACCGGATGTCTTCTTATAATGTTCCATTCAGAATCGTTAAAGTTCGACGGCTTGTTGAGAATTTCGTTGGGTATGTCCATTTTTCCGATGTCGTGAAAAAGCGCCACCATACCGAGTTCCGTGAGTATCTTTCGGCTCAATCCGACGCGCTGGCCCAATGCAATCGAAAGGATGCTGACGTTTACCGAGTGATGATAGGTGTATTCGTCGTAGTCCTTTATTGCAGTCATCCCAAGAAGAAGCTGTTCTTCCTCTAGAATCTGGTCCACCATAGTCTCGATTACCCTCTTGGCCATTCTTATGTTTACCTTCTCGCCGCCCTTTATTTTATTGATCACGCCGCGCGCATAGGAGACCGCATTAAAATAGGTCTTTTTGACCATCTTTCTTGGTTCCAGCGACCTCTCCTCCACGACCTTTTTGAGTTTTTCTACCGATATATTTCTGGCATTCGACATTTTTTCCGCTATCGCCTCGAACGGCGACTCCGCGTAGGGGGATGAAAGAAGAGCCCTTACGAGGACTTTAACCTCTTCTGCGGTGATCTTGTCCTTAAAGGCAAGACTGCCCAACTCCCTTTTCTTGAATTCCCTTATCAGAAAGTCGAAGTTCAAAAGGTATTCCAACGAATACCGAATGCGATAATCGTTGATATAAAAATACTCACCTCTCAATTCAAGGGAAATCACGCGCTCGTGCTCGACGAGGAGGTTTATCATGGATACGAATTTGTCGATAACCGATGTAACGGCGACATTGTCTGGGTCGTGGATATGCGATGTCCGGAGTACCACGGAGAGCTGGTTGACCAGGTCTTTTCCAGTCTTGAATCTTTCTATATCTTCTCTATTGTCCATATTCCAGCCTCTTCATTGCGGAGAAGATGAGTTCCTGCATGAGTTTATTGCCGTCGTTCCTGTATTTGTTCAGAATCGGAAGTGCGTTTTTGTTCCCCAAGAGTCCGAGACAATATGCGGCACACGCCCTGTTCTCATCATTCTTTGCCCTTCCAAGAAAAGTCTTCTTCTTAAAAATTCCAACAACTGAAGCATATACTTCATCGTCTTTCCACTGTGAAAGGACCTCGAAATATTCCTTCTTTTCCTCAAAATCCTTGTCCTTGAAAGTCTTGTCCGCTATCTTATTCATGATGATACGCTTGGGTGCCTCCGATTTTATATTCCCCAACGCCCTCAGGGCAGCTGAACGTACCTGGATCTCCGCGTCTTCAAGACAGTCCCTCAGCGCCTGCAAAACCCCGCCGCCACCGAGCTCTCCAAGCGCGCGGATGACTTCTTTCTTGACTCTGATATCGCCGTGCTTGACCGTTTTAAGCAGATAATCTACGGCCCTCTTGTCTCCTATCTTCCTGAGTATGTAAATAATATTTCTTACTACGTACCAGCGAGAGTCGCTTAACCCCTTCGCAAGAGTAGTAATGTCTTTGGTCCCCAAAAGGATCAGGGCATCGATCACTATCTTCCTTGCGTGAATGCTTTTCAGTTCCCCCAGTATTTTCATAAACGGTACGATCGCATTTTTATCGAGGAACTTCACAAAATCTTCAAAGAGTTTTTCTTCCATCTCCTGGCCGCTGTCCAGGATCTCCCCCAGGAGATTGATTATGGCTTCACTTCCCGCGAGTAAAAGTATCTTTTTGGCGAGCCTCTTTCTTTCCTCATCCTCGTTTCTGTCTTCGACCATTTTTCTGAAACGTGACAGGATGCGCGTTACCAACTGGATATTGCCGCGACCCACCGCGTACTCGATAGCATTCACGAAGAACCTGACTATATCTTCGATATCCTCCTTCGACGGCTGGAGATAAATCATCTCAAACAAAATGTCGGTCAGTTTATCGGTCTTATCCTCCGAATCTTTGTCAAATTCCTGCATCAGAAGCTGCAGGTCTTTGTCCGAAAGTGGCACGATTGAGACATCGTGTACCAGCTCCTCTTTGAAGGCATCTTCGTATGCCTTCATTAGCGAGTCCTGATCAGGTTTCTTTTCTACGATCGCGTTCACCGCGCTCTCCTCATAGTCATCCTCATCAGCCAGGACCGTCTCATCGACTAAATACTGAATGTTCTGAAAGTCTTTCTCCCAAAGGAGCGTTACTATGTCGTCTTCCAATGCATCCCGGTTGAAATCCAATGAGATGATCTTCAAGAAATCTTCCATCTCCTCCATAGCAAGACCTTTTCTGAAGGTAATTTCTCTCAGGCCGTCCTTAAAGAAAAAAAGCGCGAGGTTATCTTCTTTTTCTAGACTCACATAGACCTGCTCAGAATCGAAAAATATTTCGTTCTGTTTTATCTTGAGGCACAGTTCGTCTTTGAAATAAAAGAACTCTTTGAATTTTTTGAAATCGTCCTCGATAGTGTTAATATAGATAGGGTTATTTGACGGATACATCCTTAGTATCTTCTTTGATTTGAGGAAAGACTGGATTATGTCTTTGGCCTTCTTAAGTTCTTCGCTCATACCTATCACGAACCTGTATCAATGATTAATAAGATGTGTCAATTGCGCTATACAAGAGACACCCTTCTCTCTCTCGCGAAATTTCTAATTATCATTGTGGCGGAAAATAACCTCTGAAGTTTAAGGTTTCTGCTTCGTATCGCAAAGACATCGTGGGTCGGGAACCTCTCAGCCCTGATCTCATTCTGGACCTTCGATATCTCAACATAGAAATCACGCAGCGTTTCGTGCTCAAAGGATTTCAGAAACAACGGATTCACCACCACGTATCCCTCCGCGATGTCATGAATGGTTGCCTTAAGACTCTTTCCCCTCACGTTTGACATGCTTCTTCTTTCTATATAAAAATCTGGATACTAGTATACCAATTTCATAAAGAATTATAATAGGGACAGCCATTAGGGTTTGATTGAAGGCGTCAGGCGTCGGGGTAAGAATGGCGCCGGCAATAAACGCAAAAAGTACTGCAAATTTTCTATTTTTGGCCAGCATTGCCGGAGTTACGATGCCTATGCGTGTCAGGAAGATAATCACAAGAGGAAGCTCAAAGATAACGCCAAAGGCGAGCACGAATTTGAGGCAGAAGTCCACATAGCTGCCCACGGACAACATAGGTGTCATATTCTGCGTCTTGTATCCCAGCAAGAAGGTTATCGCAAAGGGAAGCACGATGCTAAAACAAAAGAACGCGCCTAATATAAACATTGCCGTAGCAAAAAAAACGAAAGGCAATACATATTTCCTTTCTTTGTCGAGAAGCCCGGGAGAGATAAAGCGCCACAGCTGGTAAAAAATTATCGGGAGAGAAAGAATCAGGGCGGCGACAAGGGAGACCTTAAGGTGCATCCAAAAGGCCTCGGCGGGCGCCAGGAAGACCAGGGGGGCGGCTGTCTTCTTGATTATCTGAAAATAGGGGGAGACAGGGCTAATCTTGAGCTCGGACCTGAGTGGAAAGGTGATCACGTCAAAAATCTTTTCGGAGTAATTGAAGACCCCGACAAACACAACAAAGATCGCGGCCAGAGAAACTAAAATTCTCTTGCGAAGTTCGGTAAGGTGTCCTGTCAGGGGCATCTTGTAATTTTCCAATTATCCCTCTTCTTTCTCTCTGCAGGCTGAAAGCACATTTTCGCCTTTTCCTCTGACCGACGAGTCATCTCAGTTTCTTCGACGGCATTCCGCCCGGACTCGTCAAGCTCTGTCTCCATCCGCATACCGGGCATTATGTATACCCCCCTGATTTCATTAATCCATCACCGCGGAGTCCTGCCCGCTTCAGGAAGTCTTTCCGGTCCAAACACAAGCAGCGCCACCAAAGAAATTACTATGAGTTCCTGGAATCCTATATCAAACACTGCAAAAAACTGAAAAAATCCAAGGAGGGAGGCCTATTCTTCCTCAATAATTTTCTTGATCTCCTTCTTCTCCTGCGGAGACGTATAGCTGATCGAAATCAGAATCCTGTATTCGGGGGTTCTCTTGTTTAGGTCC
The DNA here is from genome assembly GCA_044450345.1 of Thermodesulfovibrionales bacterium. Taxonomy (GTDB): domain Bacteria; phylum Nitrospirota; class Thermodesulfovibrionia; order Thermodesulfovibrionales; family UBA6898; genus Sulfobium. Next base: position 101,830 of record JBIOIY010000002.1, read on the forward strand.
GTGCCGATGCCGAGTGTGGTATAAAAAAAATCAGTAGTCTTAATTCTATATCCGAAACGCGCCTCCACCTGGTCATATTCATTTGAGAAATGGCTCTTCCTCACAAGAAGTTCCCCAAGCATCTTAAAGTTGTTGGCGGCGGAAAACTCTATGCCTCCCAGAAAAGTAATTTCCTCCCTGAGTTCTCCCGAACCCGGCCTTTCATAAAAGAAATTCATATGCCCCTTGAAAGGGCCGACTCTCTTGCTCATGATCAAACCTATACCGTATCTGCCATGCGTGCTGAATTCTTCACGGCCATTATTTAGTGAAGCGTTGATCACATAGGCCAGAGAAGGCCTGTATTTCCCCTCATCATAGAATCTGTGTTTGAACCCGACAGCGATATCCTCCATGCCGTCTATTGTGGTAGTAAAATTATATACGTAGGGCACGGTCAAATTGAATTCTACGGAATCGGAAATACCAAAAGCGCTCTTCAGGCTGAATCGATAAAAATTAGGGTCTTTCGATTTTTCAAAGCCGGTCTCAACGGCCACCTTATTCTTGGGAAGGCTCTCGGCACTGAAGGTGGAAAAGACGCTGTTGGGGGCTACAGGTTGGAGGCCGGAAACATCGAATGCAAATGATTCTCCGGAAAAAAGAAGAATCGCGATTATAAGAAAAATGGGTCTTTTCATTAATAGAAAAAATAGCAGAAAAATCTCAGACTGTCAATGAAACTCTCCTTTTTGAGTTCAGTGACGCCTGCGTTTCATTGACAAACAACGTCTATTATAACTATAATGAAACTCATTTATCTTAGGAGGTATTATATGGCTGAAGGGATTCTTGAGGTTACCACAGCTTCATGGGAACAGGAAGTCTTGAATGAGAGCGGATTAGTGCTGATCGATTTCTGGGCAGTGTGGTGCGGTCCTTGCCGTATGATAGCACCGACAGTAGAGGAACTGGCGAAGGAATATGCGGGAAAGGTAAAGGTCGTAAAGTTAAATACAGACGAAAACCCCGAAATAGCCAGTCGATATAAAATAATGGGCATTCCGACGCTTATGTTCTTTAAAGCAGGCCAAAAAATAGATCAGATCGTAGGCGCTGTGCCAAAGCCGCAGCTTAAGGCAAAACTCGAAGCGCTGATTAATGCCTGAAAATCTGTCATTATTTTTCAGGATCAATCGGTAATTTCAATTCACTTCATAATATCCCCGAGGTGTGGTTTGTGAAAAGAGCATTGCTTCTTATTTTTTTACTCATATCGCTGTGCCTTGTCTCATGCACAAAGAGCGACACCGGAACGGAAAAGCTTTCCCCTTCACAGACTGCAGGCATGGCGCCGGATTTCGTCCTTAAGGATATCGAAGGCAAAGACATACAGTTGTCCCGCTTCAAAGGAAAAATGGTCGTACTGGAGTTTTGGGCAACATGGTGTCCCCCCTGCAAGGCAACGATCCCGGAATTGATCGCAATGCAAGAGAAATATGCCGGAAAGGGGCTGGTGGTGCTCGGCATTTCCATTGATGAAGGCGGAGATCTTGCCTCGAAATTGTCTGCTTTTTCAAAAGCGAACAAGATCAATTACCCGATATTACTCGGTAGCGAAGAGGTCTCCAGGGCCTACGGCATCATGAGCGTCCCAGCCACGTTTCTTATCGGCAAAGACAACAAAATCATCACCGCATACAAGGGATACGTTGATAATCTTGAGGCCCTCATATCTCAGCAGATAGACAAAAACATATAAAGAAGCCATGTTTGAAAATCTTAGCGAAAAATTAGATTCGATCCTGAAAAAATTGAAGGGTAGAGGTCTCCTTAAGGGCCAGGATGTGGAGGCTGCGCTCAAAGAAATCCGCCTCGCCCTGCTCGAAGCTGACGTAAATTTCAAAGTTGTCAAAGATTTGATCGAAAAAATCAAGTCAAAGGCTGTCGGAAAAGAAGTCCTCGATAGTCTCACTCCAGGGCAGCAGGTAGTCAAGATAGTTAACGATGAACTCTGCGAACTCCTTGGCAGGTCACAGAGCAAAATTACACTTTCCCCGAACCCTCCCACGGTAATCATGATGATCGGCCTCCAGGGTTCCGGCAAGACCACCACCGCGGCAAAACTAGCCAGATATTTCAAGAAAGAGGGAAGAAGGCCTTTACTAGCAGCGTGCGACCTCCAGAGACCCGCTGCCATCGACCAGTTACGAACACTGGGGAAACAGTTGGATGTAGGCGTTTACTCATCCATGGACACAAAAGACCCTGTTCGCGTTGCGCTCGAATCGGTAAACCGGGCAAAAGTCGACGCAAATGACATTGTGATAATAGATACTGCCGGCAGACTTCACATCGACGAGTCGCTCATGAGCGAGTTGAAAGACATCAAGGAAAAAGTCGCTCCAAGGGAAACACTCCTTGTTGCGGATTCGATGACCGGACAGGATGCTGTGACGATAGCAAGGCATTTCAATGAACAGATAGGAATTGACGGCATTATACTCACCAAGATGGATGGAGATGCGAGGGGCGGAGCTGCCCTGTCGATCAGAGCAGTTACGCAGAAGCCGATCAAGTTCATCGGGGTTGGTGAAAAAATAGATATGCTCGAGCCGTTTTATCCTGATAGGATCGCGTCGAGAATACTTGGAATGGGTGACATGTTGAGTCTTATCGAACAGGCGCAGCAGTCCTTCGACCAGAAAGAGGCTGAAACTCTTCAGAAAAGGATTCTCGATGATTCATTTACCTTCGACGATTTAAGGGAACAGTTGAAGAAGATCAGAAGTATGGGGCCTCTGGAAAGCATATTGGGTATGATACCGGGGTTCAACAAGATGAAGAATGTAAACGTCGACGAAAGGGAATTCGTAAAGATCGAAGCGATAATTAATTCCATGACAAAGAAGGAAAAGACGAATCATAACCTTCTGAACGGAAGCAGGAGGAAAAGGATTGCCATCGGCAGCGGAACGAATGTTGCCGACGTAAACAGGGTCATAAAGCAGTATGTCGAACTGAAGAAAATGCTGAAGATGTTCAAAGGCAAGAAGAACCTTAAACTCCCGAAGATGTTTCCTTTTTAGCGGACTTTACTTTACAAACCGCAATATATTAAAATTTCACATATTTTATAGGAGGTGTTTTTTGGTAAAAATCAGACTGACGAGATTAGGAGCTCATAAGAAACCTTTTTACAGGCTTATCGTGGCAGATTCTAGGGCGAGAAGGGACGGTCCTTTTATCGAGATTCTGGGGACATACGATCCTCTTAAGGAACCCTCGGAAATCAAGATAGACTTAGAGAAAGCCAAATATTGGCTGCAGAAAGGGGCACAGGCTACGGACACCGCTAAGAAGCTGATGCAACGGGCTGGCATATAGGCTGCCAATTTTTCACACGGAGGTGGACAGATGAAAGAGTTAGTCGAGAGAATGGCGAAGGCATTGGTGGACAAACCTGAAGATGTAGCTGTAAATGAAATCGACGGTGAAAAAACTACGGTCTATGAGCTCAAGGTAGCTTCGACTGATCTGGGGAAGGTTATAGGAAAACAAGGAAAGACCGCCCGTGCGATGAGGACCATTCTCAGTGCTTCGGGTACGAAGATCGGAAAACGCTGCGTACTGGAAATTCTCGAATAATTCATCCTAAAGGGCCGGACTTAAACGGTCCACGCTGCACCGCGTTAGCGAAAATCATAAAAGAATGGGGGATAAAGGGAGAAATGAAGGCCCTCCCCCTCTCCGAACAATTCTCCCTCCTCGGGCCGGATGCGAATGTCAGCCTGCATGTCAAAAACGATATTCTGCAATGCACGATTAAATCACTGCGGAAGTTGAACAGGCATTTCATCGTGTCATTTCACGAAGTCACGGACAGGGATGTGGCCGTGCGGTACCGCGGCGCCCTTCTCTCCTCTTCATTCGAGGCGATAGCCTTGCGAGAGGGGGAATTTCTCTATGAGCAGATAATAGGTCTCACGGTAATTTCAAGCGATGGGAATGAGATCGGGAAAGTTGTTGATATATTCGATTCCGGAGCGCACGATGTGTATGTGGTAAGAAAGGATGAAAAGGAATATTTAATACCGGCAGTAAGAGAATTCATTTGCGATATACAAGTCGCCGAGAAGAAAATTATCGTAAAGGAGATGGAAGGACTTTTCGACTAAAATGAAGTTCAGTATTGTCACAATTTTTCCTGATATGGTCCAGACTTATTTCAACGCGAGTATTATGAAAAGGGCCGTCGATAGCGGTATCATAAGTGTTGTCGTCCATAACCTCCGGGATTATACTACGGATAAGCACAAAAGTGTTGACGACTACCCCTATGGCGGCGGGGCCGGCATGGTCATGAAACCGGAACCTTTTTTTAGGATCACGGAGGACTTATGGCCCCGAAAAGAGAATCGGAGGATCATTCTTCTCGGCCCACAGGGGCGATTGTTCAGTCAGAGGACAGCAGAGGAACTTTCCCGGGAACAAAAAGAAATTATTTTTCTCTGTGGCAGGTATGAAGCCATAGATGAGAGGGTTAAGGAACAATTGGCTGATGACGAAATTTCGATCGGCGATTATGTTTTGACTGGCGGAGAATTGCCCGCATTGGTTATAATAGATGCCGTCGCCAGATTGATGCCGGGTGTGTTGGGAGACAGCCGTTCTTCTGAGGAAGACTCTTTTACGTGCGGGCTTCTCGATTATCCTCATTATACGAGGCCGGAGATCTTCAGGGGTATGAAGGTGCCGGACGTACTTCTTTCCGGCAACCACAGCGAGATAAAGAGGTGGCGGAAAAAACAGTCATTTAAACAGACTTTAGAAAGAAGGCCTGAACTTATCGATGAATATGTTTTGATGCCTGAAGAGAAAGAAATATTAGACAAACTCAAGGAGGAATAGAAATGAATTTAGTCGCGGCAGTCGAGGAGGGATTCAGGAGAGACCTCGGACAATTTAATATCGGAGACACAGTAAAGGTTTTTGTTAAGGTCGTAGAAGGAGACAAGGAGAGGATACAGCCTTTCCAGGGTGCCGTTATCGGCAGGAAAGGAAGCGGAACGAGGGCGATGTTTACCGTCAGGAAGGTTTCCTTCGGTGTGGGGGTGGAGAGAATATTCCCTGTATGTTCCCCGATTGTTGACAGAGTTGAAGTCGTAAAGAGGGGAGACGTGAGAAAGGCGAAACTTTATTATCTGCGGGGCAAGAAGGGCAAATCTGCAAAGATAAAAGAAAAGGGGTTGTCGGCGTAATAAGAGCTCTGTTATGGGCATATACCAGCATGACGGGTCCTTGAGGCGGCAGGGAAATGCGATCATTGCCGGTATTGACGAAGCGGGAAGAGGACCCATCGCCGGACCTGTAGTAGCCGCTGCAGTTGTCTTGTGTGACAGTATCCGGATTGAAGGGCTTCGCGATTCAAAAAAAGTCCCGGAAAAGGAGAGAGAGGGCCTTTTTTGGGACGTACTTTGCTCGGCACTGGGAATCGGGGTCGGAATCGCTGAACACGATGAAATCGACAGACTGAATATCCTTCAGTCCACTAAGTTGGCAATGGCAAGGGCACTGGATGATCTGGGTATGGTGCCTGATATGCTTGTCATCGATGCAGTTACCCTCCCCTCGGTGCCGATCAGACAGATATCTCCCTTTAAGGCTGAATCTAAAAGCGCCTCTGTTGCGGCCGCATCGATCATCGCAAAATATGTAAGGGACTCTATTATGCTGCATTATCATGACATCTACCCCCAATACAACTTCAAACGACATAAAGGATATGGTACGAAAGAACATCTCAGCCTGATACAGCTTCATGGCCCCTCCCCCATCCATAGAAAATCTTACGCCGGCGTTATGTCCCTTCCCCTTTTCTGAACATCTCAAATCTTTCGTTGAAATTATTAATTCAGTACCTATAAAATAAAAAGGCCATGGGAACCATAACCGATAAAGAGAGAATTGACGAGGCGCTGGAACTTATCTGGGTGTTGGAGGAGGAGGGCCATCGGGATATTGACCGTTTCAACCTCAGCTCCGACGATGCGGATGTCACCGTGCTCTTAGACACACTGAAAGATGAGGGGTTTATACTCATAGACGGCGGCGCGATCCATCTAACAGAACTGGGACGCAGAATAGCCAGGGGACTTATCAGAAGACAACGCCTGGCAGAGAGGCTTTTCACGGATGTGTTTGAGATGCCGGAGAACACCGTGCTCGACGATGCATGCAAAATGGAACATATCCTAAGTGAAGAGCTTACGGAAAGTGTATGCATCTTCCTGGGCCATCCCCCCACATGCCCTCACGGAAAACCGATTCCTAGAGGGGAGTGCTGCAAGAAGCTGAAGGTGGGGGTGACGCCGGTTGTGACCAGGCTGTCGGAATTCGAGGTCGGTGCAATTGGGAAGATCACCTTTATCGTTCCTTCAGACCCCTCCAGGCTGAGCAAGCTCAATTCCCTGGGCATTTCTGCCGGAAGCGTCATTAAATTTATCCAGAAAGTGCCTTCGTGCGTTCTTCAAATCGACGAAACGACCGTCGCGATTGATCCCGAAATAGCCAGGGAGATATACCTGAAGAAAGTGCTCAAATAGCCAATATTCCGGTGAAGCATTTTTTGCTTGTCAATGCATTCGCTTTTTTTGTATGTTTAATACGGCATGCAGAAAATGATATCGGCCGATGAATATTTCATGAAGGGCATTCAGCTCTTAGGGGAAGCAAATCTCCTGGGTGCTCTTGCCTGTTTTGAGAGGGCCCATATCCAGGAAACGTCACCATTAATCCAATCCTATCTGGGCTACTGTATCGCGACGGAGAGGGGCCAGATCGCCGAGGCATTAAACCTCTGCCGGGCCGCCATCGAAAGAGATCCTCACAACCCCGAACATTATCTAAACCTCGGAAGGGTCTACCTGAAGGCGAAAAAAAAGGACGAGGCGATAGCAGAGTTGAGAAGGGGCCTGTCGTTCGGCAATAATCAGGATATAAAGGCGCTCCTGGAGGGCCTCGGCCTCCGAAAGAATCCCGTCTTCTCCTTCCTGTCGAGGGACCATGTTCTGAACAAATCCATCGGTCTTATCCTCTCTCGTCTCAGACTGCGATAGTCGCTTCACCATAAACCCTTTGCACCGTCTTCATACACGAACCTGTCAGACGCCTTACTTGATGTCTCTATTGTTCCCGATATCGAATCTTTCCCTCATTTCATCCCCGATGAGATTGAAACAAAGAGCCGTTACCGCTATCATAATACCCGGCGAAAGAACCATCCAGGGAGCCGAGTTTATATAGGCGCGGTTCGAGCTTATCATGGAACCCCAGGTCGCAGTGGGTGGTTGTGCCCCGAGGCCGAGGAAACTCAGCGCCGATTCAGTCAGAATATAGCCTCCGAGTTTCATGCCGATCATCACCAGTGCAAGAGGGACGCACTGAGGGAAAAGGTGCACAAATACGATCCTCAAGTCACCGCACCCGACGGCCCTTGCCGCCTCAACGAAGGAAGATTCTTTAAGAGACAGCACCTGTCCTCTCATGAGCCTGGCAAATGACGCCCATCCTACAGCAGACAATGCGATCATGACCGTATAAATGCCTGGAGGGAATAATACAGAGACGCCGATTGCGAGAAGAAGCGAGGGGAAAGCAAGAATCAGATCCACAAGCGCCATAAAAATCGTATCTGCCTTACCGCCGATATAACCGGACATGAGGCCCACGAAGAGCCCTATGCCCATAGATAAGAGTGCAGCAACGACAGAAACAGCAATCGAAATCCGCCCGCCATACAGCACCCTTGTAAAGATATCCCTTCCTTTGTTGTCCGTTCCCATGAGGTGTTGCAGAGAAGGAGGCTGGCGGAGACTGTCGAGATCTATGGCATTAGGAGAATAACGCGTAAGAGCGGGGGAGATCACCGACAGAATAGCTATACAGAGAAAGATGCAGGCCGATATTCTACCGATCAGTCCCATCTATCCTCACCCGGGGGTCTACGTAATGATACATGACGTCGACAAACAGATTGATCAAGACGAAGAGTATGGTCCCCACAATAATGCATCCCATTATCACCGGATAATCCCTCTTTACAATGCCCTCCATCATAAATCTTCCGAGACCGTCCCACCCGAAAATAGTCTCGGTAAGCACAGCCCCATTAAGGTAACTACCGAAATCCAGACCTATCACGGTTACGACAGGTATCATGGCGTTCTTCATAACGTGAAGGGCATTGATACGGCTTTCCTTTATTCCCTTCGCCCTCGCAGTCCTGATGAACGGCATTGTCACAACGTCCAGGACCGACACACGCGTTACCCTGGCTATGGTGGATAACGCGGGGAGCGCAAGCGTCAGGGAAGGAAGCAACATATATCGCAGTCCCCCTGTGCCGGATGGAGGGAGGACTCTAAGTCTGAGACTGAAAAAGAGCATAATCAGTAGCCCGCTCCAAAACACGGGGACGCTGAGAAACAAAATACTTGCTACAGAGATAAGCCGGTCTGCTATGCCACCCTTCTTGAGCGCCGAGAAGAGACCCAGTAATATGCCGGGAGGCACGGCAATGACCATCGCCCCTGCCGCCAGCGCGAGTGTATTAGGGAATTTGGACTTTATATCATCAAACACCTTCCTGTTTGTAAAGTAGGACCTCCCCATTTCTCCCTTTATCAAGAGCGAGACATATCCTACGTACTGTCTGACTGTCCCTTTATCGGCACCTATTTCTTTCCTTATCTTTTCTATGATCTCCGGACTGCTTCTTTCCCCTACCAGGGTATAGACAGGGTCTCCGGGGAGTGCCTTTGTCAGAGCAAAGGTGATCAGGGTAATCCCCAGCAACAGCGGGATTAGAAGCGCTATCTTCTTTATGATATAGGAACTCAAAAAGAGACCTCCAATCCCTTATCCATACTGTAGATAGGGTATATCCTGTAGTTCTTCACGTATGGCTGCCGAAGGGTGAAGTCCGTTTTATGCCAGAAAAAAACCCAGGGAGATTCTTCTGCAATAATATTCTCCGCAATGCCGTAATAACGGTTTCGTTCAGATGGGACGATCGAACCCTGTCCCGCCTCAATAAGCCTGTCCACCTCCTTGTTTGTATATCTCGCCCTATTGCCGCTTGCGCCGTGGTTGGCCGAGTGAAAGAGCGGGAACAGGAAATTCTCTGGGTCAGGATAATCCGCCCACCAGCTTATCCAAAAGAGATCTGCATCGCCTCTGTTTATGGCGGATTTATAAGCGCTCCATTCAAGCTGCTTGATATGCACGTCGAGCCCCGCCTTTTCAAGGAAGGACTGAATTATCTCGGCTATGTCCACCATTTCCTGATCGGGAGTGATGTAGAAATTTACAACTCTGTTCGATGCGCCCTCTCTTTGAATGATCTTTCTTGCTCTTGCCGGGTCATATTCGCCGGTGACACACAAGTTCCATTTTCTGAGAAGATCAGGCACAGGTCCCTCCGAGAGTCGCCCCCTTCCTTCATAAAAAGTTTCCAGGACCTTCTTTCTATCTATAGAACTGGAAACAGCCTTCCTGAGATTAATATTATTGAAGGGAGGTCTCGAACAATTGAAACCCAGATAATAAGTATTCAGACCCTTGACGGACGAAATCAGGTCCCTCCATTTTGGAGACCTCTTGTACCTGGAGTATTCATACGCAGGAATCGCTATTACATCGAGATTCCCGAGTTCAAACTCAGTCACTGTCGTGAGGTCTTCGGGAATAATCCTGTATAGTATCCCTCCAATGCGTGCCCGGCCGTTAAAATATCCCTCATTCCTTTCCAGTACGAGCTGGTTGTTGTGCTCCCATTTCTTCAAGATGAAAGGACCGCTTCCGGACGGATGGGTCGCGTAATCGACACCCCATCTTTTCACTTCCTCTTCGGGCACTATGTAGGCGGCAGTCATCGTAAGGAGATTCAGGAAAGGCGAAAAGGCATTTACCAGTCTTATCTTTAGGGTATATCTGTCCTTTACTTCGATTCCCTCCACGTCAGCAGCCTTCCCGCTCATATACTCCTTCGCACCGAGTATCTTGTCCAAAACCCAGGAGTTCGGAGACTTTCCATGGGGATCGAGTATCCTCTTGAAAGAATATTGCACGTCATACGCGGTGACTTCCCGTTTATTGGCAAATCTGACTCCATGTCTGAGAAAAAAAAGGTAGGCAGTGCCTTTGTCACTGATCTTCCATTTTTCGGCTAAATCAGGAATCACGTCCAGGTTCTCGTCAAGTCTCACCAGACCGTTGAAGAGCTTGGCGGCGATTACTCCGCCGGTCACGTCTACGATAAGTGCCGGATCGAGGGTCGTTGGATTGTAATTCAGCCTGTAGTGGATGAAGCCGTCCGTCCTGTTCCGGGACGAACATGCAGGGAAATACAGAAATAGGCATAAAAGACAAAAGGCGCCTAGGATCCTTTTACTATTCTTGCTAAAGATATCTCGCACGAATAATTATAATACATCCGTTGCTATCAGGGCATTCACTGCGCGGCGATACCGTCTTCTGTACGCCGGAAGATTTCAAACACAGAGATAAAGACGGCGGTTATGAGAGGCCCCATAATCAGGCCGATCACACCGAACAGCTTTATTCCGCCCAGTACGCTGAACAATATTACGATCGTCGGCATCTTGGTCCTGCTCCCGATTATCAAGGGCTTAAGAATATTATCGACCATGCTGATAACAAAGACACCGAAGAGGAGAAGACCGATTCCCTGGGTGTAATTATGCTCGATTATAAGATACAGGGAAGTGGGGCCCCAGATCGCAAAAGTACCGAGCAGCGGAACAAACGACATCACGGACATGGCCATCCCCCACATGACCGGGGCCTCGATGCCCATGAACGCATATGCGATACCCCCGAGGATACCCTGTATAATTGCAACTATTACCCCGCCGTATACTGTCGATACTATCATGTCTTTAATCTGTCCCGCAATTCTCTCTTTCTGCACTTCGTTGAAAGGCATGTAATCTTTCGTCTTCGAGAGAAGACCCGGGCCGTCTTTGAACAAAAAGAACGTGGTAAAGAGGACAAAGATGAAATCTATCCCCGCCGCCAATATGTTGGGGATCCTCATCGAGAATTCCGAGAGCAGACCCTTCCCTACTTTTTTTACGTTTTCCAGGATAACCTCCTCCGAAATCAGGTCGGACGCGCCGCTATAGGACCTTATTTTTTCAAATAGGGCTGAAGAATATAATTTTTTGACGATCAAACTCAGTGACCCGACATTAGCATCGTTGATCTTAGCAGCGACGATCTGCACTTCGTCGATCAGCATCAGCGTAAGATAGGTAATCGGACCGATAAGGACGATAAGTATCAAGATGACCGTCATTCCGGCGGCTATCCCCCTGATTCTGACATGACGCGAAATAAACGCAAAGACAGGGTAAAAGATGATAGAAACTACGATGGACCATGCTATGGCGGTAAAAAAGGGACTCATAATCTCATAGGTAAGGTACCCCAGCGCTCCAAGAAGAAACAGCAGGGTAAGGACATAAAACCTATCTTTAAACACGGCAAGCCCCTACAAAGTGACTGAACAGTTGTCTTGACAAAGAGTCCTCCATCCTCTCGGGGTGCCACTGGACACCGACAAGAAAGCGATATCCTTCTCCATAAAATGCCTCGATTATGCCGTCATCTGCCCATGCAAAAGGTTTCAGGCAGTCTCCCCCCTTTTTTACCGCCTGATGATGGCTGCTGTTGACTTGACTCCCGTGCACTCGTACAAAAGGGTTAGGCTCTATACTTATGCCATGCACTCCCCGCACATGATCCAGAGATCCCGGAACCTGCAAATGAATATCCTGATAAAGGCTGCCCTGAAAAAAAACATTCATCAATTGCATCCCGTAACATATACCGAGAACAGGTTTCTTCCGTCCCATTATCTCACGCAGCAGAGAAAATTCAAAATCAATTCTCACAGACTCTTCAGGCACAATATGACATAAGGGGCCTTCGCCATATAACGATGCTGGCAGGTCTTTGCCCCCGGGGATAATCAAACCGTCATAACAGACTGCAAGACCACTCACTCTTCTTTGCGGAGCCACAAAGACCGCATCTCCCCCTGAATTCTCTACAGCAGTCCTATACCGCTCGCGTTCAAGAGGAAAGCTGGCATCAGTTCCGCAGGTTATCGCTATGAGAGGTGTGTGGCCGGCCTTTTTCACGCGGACGATATGATTTCAACAGCCGCATTTTCGCGGGAACTATAATTCTTCAATATGATCTCGGCTTGCGGGTCTTGGTTCAAGACAGCTCACATCGCCCTTCGACAATAGGGATAAAGACAATTCAGGGCTTCAGACGCTGCCTGCGCTCAGGTCGCTCATTACCACAATGTCCTCTTCAGTCCGTTCCAAACTCTCACAAGTTTTCCCCATATCCTGAAGAAGATGACTCTTTTTTATGCTGAGTTTTCTGTCCGTAATTACCGCCTTTAGTGCCATAAGGCCGATATTAATCTTCTCTCCGTTTCTATTAAACGATAAAGTAGTCTTGGTCGCCTGATCTTCCGTCGTATAGTATGCCTCCATCTTCTTCTTAAAGGTCCTCGCCGCTTCCCTGAAATGCTTGATCATGTTTTTCGTCTCGCACATGATCACAAAGTCGTGGGTACTCATCGTACCGACGAAGCATTTACCGCATTTTTCACAAGTAGTTTTAAGAATGGCAGCGGCCCACTGTATTATCTCAGCATGCCTGTCGGGACCGTACTTTATCAGATAGGGATGGATATTGGCGATCCTTACATAGGCGACCGAGTATCTGCCTATGTCAGGATAGATCTCTTCCAGCCTCTTTATGATCGCAACTTTATCGGGCAGACCGGTCAGGAAATCCGGCCACAAGTATGGATTTTCCTGTCTTTTATGTAGATCCTGAATGTACTTTTTCGCCTCTGATATTCCCATCTAAGGCTCCCTCTCTATTAAACCCGGCTCATGTACTTGAAATTCACTTATAATTCAGTATTTCAATTCGGAATGTCAACTTTAAGTTATAATTATCAAGTAATCGTGCCGCAGATCATATAATAAAAAGGGGCAGAATTCTGCCCCCTTTTATCAGCTGACGGCCTTTAAGGCCCCTTTTTTTTCCTTTATTTTTTCTTCGCGGTCTTCTCCTTCAGCGAAGCCTGCGCCGCCGAGAACCGCGCAATCGGCACCCTGTAAGGCGAGCAACTCACGTAATCCAGACCGATGGCATGACAGAACTCCACAGACTTGGGCTCGCCCCCATGCTCTCCGCAAATCCCCATCTTAAGTCCTTTCTTCACCTTTCTGCCCTTTGCCACTGCAAGTTTCATGAATGCACCGACGCCGTTCTGGTCGATCGTGATGAAGGGATCTTCTTTCAAAATACCTTTTTCAACATAGAAGGGAAGGAACCTTCCCGCATCGTCTCTCGACAGGCCATATACCGTCTGCGTAAGGTCATTAGTGCCGAAAGAATAAAAGTCGGCAACGGCAGCTATCTCGTCGGAAGTCACACATGCCCTGGGGAGTTCTATCATAGTCCCCACAGTGTAAGGAACCCTGACGCCAAAATCCTTTCTCACCCGGTCAGCCGTCGCAATAGTAAGTTCCTTCAAATTCGTCAACTCATTCACGTGACCGACGAGGGGAATCATTATCTCCGGAACGACCTTGACCTTCTCCTTCACCAGCTCACAGGCCGCCTCCATAATAGCCTGCACCTGCATTTCATATATTTCGGGATACGTGACCCCGAGACGGCATCCGCGGTGTCCGAGCATAGGGTTGAACTCATGGAGTGATTTGTTCTTGACGTTCAACTGCTCGAACGGAACCCCCATTTCATCTGCAAGTTCCTGCAGTTCTTCATCTGTATGCGGAAGGAACTCATGGAGCGGCGGATCGAGAAGCCTTATCGTCACCGGAAAGCCCGCCATAGCCCTGAATATTCCTATGAAATCGACCTTCTGGAACGGAAGGAGCTTTGCAAGGGCTTTCTTTCTTCCCTCAATGGTTTCAGAGAGGATCATTTCTCTTACGGCCCTTATCCTGTCAGGTCCGAAAAACATATGCTCGGTCCTGCAGAGTCCTATCCCTTCGGCCCCGAAATTTCTTGCAACAGTGGCATCGTTAGGGGTATCCGCATTCGTCCTGACCCTCAGGCCCCTAAACTGGTCAGCCCATTTCATCAGTTCCTTATACCAAAGATTGCGATCAGGATCGGCCGGCAGGAGGTCGAGTTGGCCCTCATACACGCGGCCTTTCGTCCCGTTCAGGGTTATCCAGTCACCCTCTCTAAGGACCCTCCCGTTCACATGTATCTCCTTTTTACGGACATCAATATTGAGATCTGAACAGCCCACAATGCAGCATTTGCCCCATCCCCTTGCAACGAGGGCAGCGTGGCTCGTCATTCCGCCCCTTGCGGTAAGTATAGCCTGCGCCGCATGCATGCCATGCACATCTTCGGGGGAAGTCTCGTTCCTGACGAGAATGACTTTCTCGCCCTTATTTGCCTTTTCTTCCGCATCGTCCGCAGTAAAGACGATCTTACCAATGGCCCCCCCCGGCCCGGCAGGCAATCCCTTGGCGAGTTCAACGGCCTTCTTCTCGGAATTAGGATCAACACTCGGATGCAGAAGTTCATCGAGTTGATCGGGCTTTACACGCAGGACAGCAGTCTCCTTCGAAATCAATTTCTCCCTGGCCATCTCTACCGCCATCCTTATCGCCGCCGGACCATTTCTCTTGCCGACCCTCGTTTGGAGCATCCAGAGTCGTCCTTCTTCTATAGTAAATTCTATGTCCTGCATATCGGCGTAGTGTTTTTCGAGTCTTTTCTGGATACTGTAAAGCTGCTTATAGAGCATCGCCATCGCAGACTCCAGGGAAGGAAGGTGTTTAGTGTCCTCGGTCTTACCTGCCTCATTCACCGGATTCGGGGTTCTGATGCCGGCGACAACATCTTCGCCCTGGGCATTGGGAAGCCATTCACCGAAGAACACGTTCTCACCCGTTGCGGGGTTCCTGGTAAAGGCGACCCCTGTTGCGGAATTATCGCCTGTATTGCCGAATACCATCGACTGGACGCTAACTGCCGTCCCCCAGTCCTCGGGTATCTTCTCTATTTTGCGGTATGATACTGCGCGCTTGCCCATCCACGACTGAAAGACTGCTCCGATACCACCCCACAGCTGTTCATAGGGATCGTCAGGAAAATCCTTCTTGAGAGTCTGCCTTATAATCATTTTGAATTCGTCGCAGAGTTTCTTCAGGTCCTCTACGTTCAGGTCAGTATCGCTTTTGTATCCCTTTTCTTTCTTCAGCCGGTCCATGAAATGTTCGAGCTTGTGACGGATTCCTCCGCCTTCTTCCGGCTCAACTCCGGCGGCTTTTTCCATGACAACATCTGAATACATCATGAGCAGGCGACGGTACGCATCGTATACAAAACGATCGTTGTTGGTCTTTTTTATGAGTCCGGGGATCGTCTTCGTTGTGAGCCCGACATTGAGGACCGTTTCCATCATGCCAGGCATTGAACTGCGCGCCCCTGAACGAACCGAGACAAGGAGGGGATCCATGGGATCTCCGATTTTTTTCCCCATTATCTTTTCGACCTTGGCTACGGCCGAAAAGACTTGTGTCTTCAATTCAGGCGGATATTTCCGGTTGTTCTTGTAATACAGTGTGCATACCTCAGTCGTAATCGTAAATCCCGGCGGGACGGGTATGGCGAGGTTCGTCATCTCCGCAAGATTGGCCCCTTTACCGCCCAGGAGATTTTTCATTTCGGCCTTACCATCGGCCTTGCCGGCACCAAAAAAATAGACGTATTTTCTCAACGTTTTTTTTGCACTCTTCTTAGCCGCCTTAACTGCTGACTTCGCCATGGATACTCCTCCCAACAAGTTAAAAATCATAATTCCTATTAAATTTATAGGACTTATAGAGTACCTTACAAATCCATAAAAATTCAATATGAAAACTTAAAGAAATTCTTATAAATTCATTAGGAATTATAATGAATTAACCTCTGTTTCAAATTAGGCCGTTCTTTCCAGGTTGCTTCACGTCCCTAGTCGTGATAAAAAAATTAGTGGTGTTATTGGCGGCCGTAGCACCCGGAGCAGAAATCACGAGAGCGTCCGGTTAAAGACTACTGGCCGGCCTCTTTTGAAAATAATTCAATAACCTTGGGGTCCTCTTTTCTCATTGTTGACCTTCCGTCGAATATTCCACCCTCAGCGATCACAAGTGTAGTGGTAAATAACTCTCCGATGATCTCGCCTTTATTTCTTATCTCGCATATCTCTCCTATCTTTAAATTGCCCTCTACCCTTCCGCCGACAACGACTCCGCGTGCTGTTATATCCCCCTTCACCCGGGATTTTTCCCCCAGTACCACCCAATCCGCCTGAATATTGCCTTCCACTATCCCGTCTATCCTGATCGTGCCTTTCGTGCTGACATCCCCCGTGAACATCGAGTCGGGGCCTACAAGGGATTCCAATTTTTCAGTATTCTTGTGGAACATCATGACCTCCCTTTAAGATACGAATCCGGATTTACCGCCTTACCGTTAAGCCACACCTCGTAATGCACATGGGGGCCGGTAGAATTGCCGGTCGAACCGATATAACTTATGATATCTCCACGCTTTACCCTCTGACCTGTTCTGACCGCAACCATCTTGTTATGCGCATAAAACGTTGAGAAACCTGCCCCGTGCTCGATAACTACCAGATTTCCATTTGCTCCGCTCCAGCCGGAAAAACTGACAATGCCTTCTCCTGTAGCCTTTACCGGACGCCCGGGTTCAGCCGCTATGTCGACACCGCTATGAAATTCGCTCTCACCGGACGTCGGGTGTTCCCGAAGCCCGAATGGAGAAGTAACGTATCCTTCAACCGGCCAGCCCTTGGGAGTGGCCACATAGATATCTCTCTGCTGGCTTAAATAATCCTTTATTTCACCGACACTTTCCATCGTTGCCCTAATCTGTTTCTTTAAGTCTTCCATGTCTATTGAGCCACTATCGGACGTGTCAAGATTCTCGAGTATTTTTTCCTTGGAGCTAAAAGAAAAGAGTCGTTTGAACTCAGTATCTGCTTTCTTCAAACTGGCTATCGTGGCTTTAACTTCTATGAACTGCGATGCATAATAGTTAAGCCGCTGATTCATCTCTTTATATTTCACCGCATTTACTCCGATAGAAAAAAGATATATAGAAACCCCCGCCCATATGACAATCGAAACAATGACGCCAAGCGAAGGCAGTTTAATCCTCCACGATTTTGAATCACTATGAGGAATGACCATGATGGTCACCGGGGTAAAGGCCTTTTTCAGTATTTTTTTTGTCCTAAGCATATCTAACCCCCCTTATTCCCTTTTTGACACTTCCTATCATGTAAGCCCCAAAGCCCTTCTTTCTTAACGCGGCGAGAACTTTTTTTCCTTCTTTCTCGCTAACGACAACGATTAACCCGAGCCCCATATTGAAGGTCCTTTTCATGTCCTCTTCCGGTACGTTACCTGCCTTGCGAATCACCGAAAATATCGCCGGTTCAGGCCAAGACCCTTTATAAAGCAACGCCCCGAGACCTCTAGGAAATATCCTGGGCAGATTCCCGGGGATACCGCCTCCCGTAATATGCGCCATCCCTTTCACATCCACCTTATCTTTTATCGCCTTAAACGCCTTCACATAGATAGTGGTGGGCTTTAAAAGCTCCTCACCCAGCGAAACGCCTATTACAGGAAGGATTTTTTTTGCGCTCATTCTTTTCGAATCAAATAAGACCTTCCTGGCAAGGGAGTATCCGTTGCTGTGCAGGCCGCTTGAAGGAATGCCGATTAAGGAATCTCCGTCCTTAATCCGGGTTCCGTCAATCAGCTTTCTTCTTTCGACAACCCCCACGGCGAATCCCGAGAGATCGTATTCTCCACGTGCGTAAAAACCGGGCATCTCTGCCGTCTCACCCCCGATAAGAGAACATCCGGCCTCAAGACAACCGGTTGTTATGCCTCTTAGCACTTCAGCAGCGCTTTCCGGCTTCAGCTTACCCGTGGCAAAATAGTCGAGGAAGAAGAGCGGCTCCGCCCCGCTGGTGAGTATGTCATTGACACACATGGCAACAAGGTCAATACCTACCGTATCGTGCCGGCCGGTCATAAAGGCTATCTTCAGCTTTGTGCCGACACCGTCCGTCCCGCTCACAAGGATTGGATCCTTATATTTGCGGGTATCGAGTTTGAAAAAAGCGCCGAAAGAGCCTATATCTGCCATTACTTCGGGCCTGAAAGTTCTTCTGGCGAGGGGCTTAATTATCCGGACGAACCGCTCTCCCTCGTTAATGTCAACTCCGGCCTTCTTATAGGTAAGTCTTTTGTTTGTTTCCATAAAATAGTTGATGAGGCAGGACTCGTTTTGAACGAATATATTTTGCACAAAGTCATTCTAAAGGGCAAGTCAAATTTTTAATTATGCATTTTATATTCTTTATTGCCACACCTAAAGGCTCAGAACCTTATTCTCGAAAAGAGGTGTTTCTGCTAAGATATGGGTGATGCCTCTGATACTTGTAACGAATGACGACGGCGTGCATTCTCCAGGGATTGTGGCGCTTTACGGGGCGGTGAAGCATTTGGGTGACGCATACATCGTTGCTCCGGACAGGGAACGAAGCGCTGCAGGCCATTCCCTCACCCTCCACCGGCCCTTGAAAGTGACAGAGGTTAGGGAAAGGGTATACAGCATCAACGGCACCCCGACTGATTGCGTAACCCTGGGTATTAACAAGGTCCTGCCCGAAAAACCGGCGCTTGTCGTGTCGGGGATTAACAGGGGGGCCAATCTCGGGGATGATGTTACATACTCAGGGACCGTCTCCGCGGCGATCGAAGGGACCATATTCGGAATACCCTCCATTGCGTTTTCGCTGCCGGCGGCAAAGCACTGCCATTTCGATGCAGCATCAGCCATAGCACACGACATCGCCAAATTTGTCCTGGAGCACTCACTGCCCTATGATACGCTGTTGAACGTCAATATACCGAATGTCGATAAAGAAAACATCAGGGGCATCCGGTTCACCAGGCAAGGGAAGCGTATTTACGACGGTGCGATATTGGAAACGTTTGATCCCTGGGGAGAGAAGCACTACTGGATAGGAGGGGGAAAACCATATTGGGAACGGGGTGAAGATACGGACATAGAAACAGTTGAGGCAGGCTATATTTCGGTAACGCCGATACACCTGGACCTCACAAACTACAATGCCCTCTCCTTATTCAAGGAAAAATGGCGTGGGGACGAAATGTGGAAAGATAAACCAAATGAAAAATTTTGACGTTATCGTCATCGGCGCCGGGCCATCCGGGATATTCGCGGCACTCGAACTTCTCAAGTCGAATAAGAAATTAAGCATTCTCATGATCGAAAAAGGTAAAGATATCGACCAAAGGGCCTGCCCCGTAAAGGTCAAAAAAATCTCCTGTACCGCCTGCAAGGAATGCGATCTCCTGAGCGGCTGGGGCGGGGCTGGTGCGTTCAGTGACGGCAAGCTAAGTCTCTCTCCTGAGGTCGGGGGGTTCCTTTCCCGTTACATGGATAAGGACGAGGTAAGATCACTTATAAATTATGTCGATGGAATATATTTGAAGTACGGCGCCCCTGCCGAGATATTCGGCAACAGCCCGGAAGAAGTGCAGGAACTGGAAAAGCTCGCATCTTTCAACAACCTTGTTCTCATCCCCTCTAAAATTCGACATATCGGCACCGACAGATGCAAGGTGCTCCTAAAAAGGGTCCGCGAAGACATCTGCAACTCTATCGAGACGATTTTTCAGGCTGAGGCAGGGACCGTGATTACCGAAGACGGCAAATACAGGGGAGTGAAACTAAAAGACGGTACCGAGTTCCTCTCGGACTTCCTTGTCCTTGCTCCCGGCCGTGAAGGCTCCCGCTGGCTCGAGGAAGAGTCCAAGAGACTTGGTTTTACGCTGCTTAAGAACCCCGTGGATATCGGGGTTAGGGTAGAGCTTCCCGCCTCCGTCCTTGAGCCGCTTACCAGAATCACCTACGAGCCAAAACTCCTCTTCTACTCAAAGAGGTTCGATGACAAAGTCAGGACCTTTTGCGTAAATCCCTATGGCGAAGTCGTGAAGGAATATCTTAAAGGAATCTGGACAGTAAATGGTCACAGTTACGCCGACAGGAGGACTAACAATACGAACTTCGCCATCCTTGTCAGCACATACTTCACCGAGCCATTTGATCAGCCGATTTCGTATGGGAGGTATATCGCACAGCTCGCGAACTTTCTGGGGAAGGGGGTGATCGTTCAAAGACTCGGTGACCTGATGTCGGGCAGGCGTTCTACACAAGAACGCATTTCGAAAGGGATAGTGCGGCCTACCCTCGACGACGCCACTCCAGGTGACCTGAGCTTCGTCATCCCCTACCGTTATCTTTGCGACATCATGGAAATGCTGGAAGCCCTCGACAGGATAGCGCCGGGGGTGAACTCGCGGCATACCCTCCTTTACGGCGTCGAAGTAAAATTCTATTCCATGCAGTTGAAGCTCACCGACAGGCTCGAGACCGAGATAGCTAACATATTCGCCATAGGGGACGGGGCCGGCGTCAGCAGAGGGCTCATACAGGCGTCGGCATCGGGGGTCGTGGCGGCAAGAGAGATACTGGCCCGTGCCGGTATCGCCGGCGTGTCATGAAGTGTTAAGAAAGTAGATGGACTACCAAAGACTCAGAGATGATATGGCGGATACCCAGCTTGTACCAAGGGGCATTAGAGACAAAGCGGTCCTGAATGCCATGCGCACGGTCCCGCGCCACCTCTTTGTTGACGAATCGACGCAATACAGGGCATATGACGACATGGCCCTTCCCATCGGCGAGGGGCAGACGATCTCTCAGCCGTATATGGTTGCGGTAATGACTGAACTGCTTGGGTTGACCGGCAAGGAAAAAGTGCTCGAGATCGGTACGGGCTCGGGGTATCAGGCGGCGGTGCTGGCCCATCTCGCAAAAGAGGTCTTTACAATCGAGCGCATCGCTTCACTTGCAGAAAAGGCAGAGCAGAGGTTCCGCGACCTCGCCTATTTCAATATCCATGTAAAAATAGGGGACGGCACACTCGGATGGCCGGAAAAAGCGCCTTTTGACGGGATAATCATTACCGCTGGCTCGCCAAAGATGCCTGACCCCCTGAAAGAACAGGTTTCTGAAAACGGCATCATCGTCATACCGGTCGGGAGCAGATACTCCCAGCAACTTCTCAGAATAAAGAAAACGAAATCGGGATTTGAGGAAGAATATCACACGCCGTGCGTATTCGTGCCGCTTATAGGTGAACATGGATGGAAAGAGAAAGATTAGGTGCGGACAAAGTCAAAGGGATCATCTTTTCAGCCCCGCCTTGATATTCCGCAGAAGGCTGCCGTATCTCTTTAGCTCCCCGGGGCCCATCTGTTTTCGCCCGAACCTGTGTTCCTCATAAAGTCTCATAAATTCCCTTACCTCTCCTTCAATCGGAAGACCGCGAGCTTTGTTTACTACCTCTCCTGGTGTAATCGAAATCGGAACAGCGACTCCGGGCCCCGCCATCGCCTCCCTGATATCTACATATTTCTGGCTCACAAAGTCATATCTTTTTCGGCCGATCGCCCTGCGGATTACATAGATGAGGCAAGCGAGCAGTACAGAAGAAGGAACCAAATACCACAAGTCCCTCATCTTCCCGGCCTTTATTACGTAGGCAGCAGGATATGCGAAAAGATCAGCCAAGGATTTAAGGATCGTCCTTTGGTCTTCACCCCTGAAGCCCACCACGTACCTCTCCCAGTTCATTTTAACCGAATCCAGCAAAAGGGTGACTGCCGTCAGACGCCGCGAGGGAACAGACGGTGTCGGGTCAAATCTTGTCCACCTGTCGTCAATCAAAGCCTCGACCCATGAATGCGCGTCGCTCTGCCTCACTATGATGTATCCCCCATATTGGTTTCTTTCACCTCCATAGAAACCATTGACTATCCTGGAGGGTATACCCAATCCCCGAAGCATCAAAACCATTGAGGTCGCGAAATGTTCGCAGAACCCTTTTTTTGAATAAAAGAGAAAGTCGGTGACGGGGTCTATCCCTTCCGGCGAACGGGAAACAGCCAACGAATAGGAATAATTCTCCTTCAGATATCGCTCAATCAGAACCGCCCTCTCCCTGTCCGTCCTGCCCTTCGACGCAATATTTCGTGCAAGATGCTGCACCCTTTCCAGTCCCGGGGGCGACTGAAGATATCTGGAATCCCCGACACCCGGGACCGCACTGCGCGCGATGCTGTAGGCCGTATAAAAAGCCCTTCTTGCAGCCTTTCGGGACAAAAACAGGGCGTCCGCACGGTCCGTCCAGACCAAGAAAGAATCGACTTTTATCCCCTTTATTTCCGTCAGCCCGAAGATGATATCCGAATCGATAGGCTCCAGGTATATCCTCTGCTCGACTGCCGACTCTTTGTCATAGCTGCCGATAACATACTCCTCCCCGACTTTCACTGACCTGTACCGCTCGCTCACTGTATTCTTCCACAAAGTGCCGTCGAAATGATCCAGTGACATGCCTCGCCAGTAATATGGAGGAGAAGGGTCTCGTCCCAATTCAATCCGCATGACTACCGACGGATCAAGCTTAACCTCACCCATGGAACCGAAATTTACCCGGTCCGAAAAACCCGATGTCCTCATCCCTTTGACATGACTCTTTCCCAAAAATGTATAGGTGTTCCTCGGCAGGGCGATAAAGAGAACCACTGTCGATGCAAGAGATAACACAGAAATCATCATGATAGGCTTCAACAATCCGATCTCCCCCTCATGTCTATATTTCACAAAATGAGAAAATACCATCGCCGCGACGAGCGCCGCAAGGAAGACAATGAAAACAACACCGAAGACGAGCGACTGAGACAGCTCCGATGCAATCACCATCTGAAGGAGCGAGACGAAATATACCTGGAGATGGTCCCAGGGTTCTTTGAGGTCGTAGCTCTTTATCGCCTGGAATGTTATGGTAAGGTGCGCAACGGCGATAAAAAAGTCGCCGGAGACGAGCGAATCGAATGAGAAAACAGCGAGGGCAAGCACGGAACACATCCCGATGACCCAGCCGGGCGCGGCCCCCCTGCCCTTCAGAAAACGGTAGTACCCGGGGATTATCGCTATGCCGCCGGCTGCCATGACAGGATTTATCTCACCGGTAAGGACGAGACCTATACTTCCGGTAAGGCCAAGAAAAGCGGTGAGAATTTTATACGTCCTCGGCATAAATTACCTTACTACCGGTGCCGTCATACGTACGGCGCATAGATCGCCGCGACTTCAGTATGCTCACAAAGTACCCTTCTCCGGCGTCGCGCTGCAGGTTGTCCCAGCTGTCCTCCTCTTGTATCACCGCAAGGCTATCAAGGATCGTAAAGAGCTGTTCTTCACCGCTGCCGAAGGGTATTACCTTCCTGCAGGAAACGAACCTGACAAAATATCCTCTTTCAAGAAAATCTTTGGCAAGAGAGCCGGCCAGTGAAACCGCCCTTTCGAATAGTTCCCCGCCTTCCGGCAAGAGATTGTCGAGAATGACGGTCAACCTCCTGACTTCGAATTCAGCGTATTCCTTGACGAAAAGGACCCCTGTCTTCGCAGATGCCTTCCAGTGAATGCTCCTCCGGTCGTCGCCGTCCCTGAATTCCCGGAGGGAATACACTTCGTCCCCGGATGCCGAAAGGCCGGAGACCTCCATCCCCTCTTCTCCACTGACACTGTCGAGAAGACCTCCGAGTGAGCGCAGAGCCGGATATACAAGCAGCTCGCCGTTTACCCCCATCGATCTCTCTCCTCTCAGCAGGATAAAAGGAAAGTCGCTCAGCAACTGAAAATCCCCGTAGCTGTATATCCCCCTCCTCTCGAATCTCACCGCCATCTCTTTTTCTACTCTCTGAAGCGGCGGTATCATCCCGAAGAAAGCAGGCGCAAGGGCGCCGGGAAACAGACATTGCACTGAATAGGAGGGTATCATGCGCTTATGGTTCCTGACTGATATGGTCAACATGGCATCTTCTCCCGCGAACAGAGCAGGGCTGCCCCCGAAATCAAGAGACAGACCGGACAGGTTGGCCCTTCCCAGAACTACGGAAAGCATAATGAAGGAAAGCATAAGAGAAAATATGAGATAGATAAGGTTGTTTCCCGTATTGAGAGCAGCCACGCCGATCAGGAAAGTGGCTATCGCAAACCTCTTTCCTTCCTTCGATACCTCCATCACATCACACAGGCACCGGCACCTTTTCGACGATCTCCCGGACAATCAATTCCCCATCCGAAAAAAACCTCCCGGACTTCAGGATCAGCCTGTGTCCAAGGAGAAGCGGGGCGAGTATTTTGATATCATCGGGGACAGCGTAATCCCTTCCTTCATAATAGGCGTGGGCCCTGACCGCACTGAGGAAAAACTGGGCTCCTCTCGTGCTCGCCCCAAGTCTGATTCTGTCGTCCCGCCGCGTGCACGCGACGATCTCCATCAGGTAGTCAATGAGACTCTCTTCCACCTCGACTTTTTCCGCCTCTTCCTGCATACGTAGGATGTCAAACCTTGAGACCGCAGGTACCATTCTTTCGAGCAGTGGGAAGCTCGGTCCCTCCAATACGGCAATCTTCTCATATTCCGGAGAGGGATACCCCAGCGCAATACGCATCATGAAGCGGTCGAGCTGGCTCTCGGGCAAAGGGAATGTACCATGATACTCCACGGGGTTCTGTGTCGCGACGATCATAAAAGGCTCTGGAAGCCTGAATGTCTTCTTCTCGACAGTCACCTTTTTCTCGTTCATCGCCTCAAGAAGAGCCGACTGGGTCTTCGGGTTCGTCCTGTTGATCTCGTCTGCAAGTATTATGTTGCAAAAGAGAGGGCCAGTCTTGAACTCGAATTCCTTTGTCTCCTGACTGAAGACGCTGACGCCTATAATGTCCGAGGGCATCATATCACTGGTGAATTGTATCCGTTGGAATGTGCAATCCGTGGCCTTTGCGAGCGCGCATGCGAGCGTCGTTTTCCCCACGCCCGGCACGTCCTCGATGAGCAGGTTGCCTCTCCCCAGGAGGCAGACGATAGCCATTTTAACTGCTGTATCTTTTCCTTTGAGCACCGCGCCGACCTGCCCGCTGAGTTGCTTTAAGGCGGGATTTGTCATATGATTATCCATATTTCATATTATACACAGGAGAAGCTATGGAATGTTCGCTTAAGGGCCATTTGTCGGTAATGTGTCTAACGGATCTCCTTCAGTGGGGAGAACTCTACCGGAAAACCGGCGCGATCACCGTGAAAAAAAATAATATCGAGAAAAAGATTTATTTGGAAGGAGGCAAGATAGTCTTCGTCTCCTCAACCAAGGATGGAGAACGTCTCGGCGAGTACCTTCAGAGGGGATCTCATATAGACCTCGACAAAATCAAGGCCGCCTTGAGCGAGGCCCAAAACATGAAAATTCCCTTCACTCAGAGGCTGCTCAAGATGAACTATTTCACTCCGGCGGGTCTAAGGAGCGTTATCGAAAGGCACGCGCAAGAGATATTACTCGAAGCCGCGGCATGGGCCGAAGGCACCTTCGAGTTTATTCAGGGAGATCTCCCTTCCAGCGTCCTTGGGGGACCTATCAAACTCAATGCGTCCGAACTTATTCAGCAGATGTGCAGGCAGCTTGAAGATTCACGGGCAGGGCTGAGGAAAAATATCTCATACTTTTATATAATAAAGTAACTTTTTTTAATCGGGAGAATATCTTCGAACCTCGGAAGGGATGCGTCCCGGAAGCGTCATGAAGGAGGTCTATTTCTGTGAAAAAGCCCTGGTCCGGCAGGTTTACCAATAAGACATCTGCCATAGTCGAATCCTTTTCAGAATCCGTCTCCTTCGATAAGAGGCTTTGGAGATATGACATCGAAGGCAGCATCGCACACGCCAGGATGCTCGGCAGGCAGGGTATCATTCCTCATAAGGATGCCGGACTGATCGTGAAGGGACTCAGGGAGATCGCCTCTGATATAGAGTCGGGCAGGTTTAGATTCCGCGAACATCTCGAAGACGTCCATATGAACATTGAAGCAGCCCTCATAAAGAAGATCGGCGCCGTGGGAAAGAAGCTGCATACCGCGCGTTCCAGGAACGATCAGGTCGCCCTCGATATGCGGCTTTATCTCAGGGAAGAAATAAAAGAGATACTTTTCCTTATAAAAAAATTTCAGAAGACGCTCGTCGATATTGCCGGGCGGCACCTGAATACTATTATGCCCGGCTATACCCATACGCAACGCGCCCAGCCGGTCCTGCTGTCGCACCATCTGCTGGCGTATGTCGAGATGCACCAGAGAGACAAGGGGCGGTTTGAAGATTGCATGAAGCGCATGAACGTCCTTCCCCTGGGTTCATGCGCTCTCGCAGGGACCACGCTGCCGATCGACAGGGGTTACGTTGCAGAGCTCCTCGGCTTCGACGAGGTCTCGCGAAACAGCATGGACGCTGTTTCAGACAGGGATTTTGCAATGGAATTTCTTTCATGCTCTTCCATTGCGGCCACGCATCTCTCTCGCCTTGCCGAGGAGGTAGTACTGTGGTCGACGGAAGAATTCCGGCTGATAGAGATATCCGACACATTTACTACCGGGTCCAGCATTATGCCCCAGAAAAAGAACCCTGATGTTGCCGAACTCGTCAGAGGCAAGACAGGGAGAGTATACGGACACCTCATCTCGCTCCTTACGCTTATGAAGGGCCTGCCGCTTTCATACAACCGCGATATGCAGGAGGACAAACCTCCGGTCTTCGATGCGGTCGACACGCTGAAATCCTGTTTATCGGTTACCAACGCCATGCTGCCGGAAATTACCTTCAAGTCCGGCAGGATGCGCATGACTTCCGGTGAAGGGTATTCGACTGCGACCGACCTCGCAGAATATCTGGTGAGGAAAGGTGTCCCCTTCAGAGAGGCCCATGAAATTACCGGCAAGATCGTTCTTTACTGCATCAGCAATAAGAAGGACCTGCAGTCCCTCGAACTTAAGGAACTAAAATCTTTTTCGAATACTATCTCGGCAGATGTGTTTAAGGCCCTGGACCCGGCAGAGTCGGTCAAGGCCAGGTCTTCATACGGCGGGACCGCCCCTTCCCAGGTCATGAGGCAGATACAATATTTCCGGAAGATCCTCAGGTAAAATGGCCCTCTCGAATAATCATCGTTGGCGTAAATTACGGAGCCTGCCGGTCTCCGGTCCGATTTTGGTCATTATAGCCCTCTTTCTTGTTTCATCCTGCGGCAAGAAAGCCGCGCCCTCACTCGCTTCCTATGAAAAACCACCGGCCCCCGCCGTCCTCAGCGTCTCCCAAAGGGAGAACGGCATGCTCCTCTCGTGGGGCTTTCCGGCTGACAAGGAAAAGGTGATATCGGGATTTATCGTACTCAGGGAACGGGATTCGGCTTTTAATAAAATTGCGTCGGCAGGGAGCGATATGCGCGCCTTCATCGATACTGATGTAAAGGAGGGGATGAAGTACACGTATAAAGTCGTATCGCAGAACCAAAGGGGGATATTGAGCGCGGATTCAAATTCCGTCACGGTGGTCGTCCTAACGCCGCCGGAGCCGCCTGCGAATATAGTATGGAATATCGGGAGCGATTCGCTGTCGCTTTCATGGGAGAAGACCGGAAAAGAGGTCCGGTATAACGTGTACCGGACCTTCGAAAAAGGAAAATACGGCATGCCCCCTGTGAACAAGTCGCCTATTCCAGAGAATTTTTTTAAAGACAATTTTTTTCTCGACAGGCCGGTGCATTATACTATCCGGAGTCTGGTAAAGAATACAGTGGCGGCAGAGGGGCCGGCATCACAGGAAATAACTGTTAACCCCTCGGATTTCATACCGGCGCCGCCTCGGGACATCCGCTTTTTTGCCGCATCCGATAAGATCTACCTGTATTGGAAAGAAGCTGATACGGTTTGGATCACAGGCTTCAGGGTATACAGGAGATTCTCTGGTAGCGATTATGCCCTGATCGCCGAGACACAGATACCCTCTTTTTTGGACAAGGACACGCCATATGTAAAAAGAGATTACCGGATCGCTGCGGTAGGGCCTTCGCGGGAGGGACCCGCCGCTGAAATCACGGGGGTCCTTTTCCAGCCCGAATGAACCTCATGCGTATTAAGACAAAAACGAAGAAAAAAGTTGGCAAAAAATGCGTATTTTATTTTACACTTAAGCGAAAATATTGAGCTATGGGCATCCCACTAAAAATACTGATTATTGAGGATTCCGAGGATGATGTAGTCCTTTTACTGAGGGAGCTCAAACTCGGCGGATATGAACCTCTCCACGTGCGGGTCGAGACAGCGGAGGACATGGCGGCGGCTATCGCCGAAAGACAGTGGGATGTCATCATATCCGATTTCATCATGCCGCAATTCAGCGGACCCGCGGCCCTCGACCTTCTCAAACAGAGCGGTCTTGACATACCGTTCATTATCGTTTCGGGAAAAATAGGAGAAGACATCGCAGTGGAGGCAATGAAGGCGGGTGCCCATGACTATATACTCAAGGGCAACCTCGCGAGGCTCGTCCCTGCCGTAAAGAGGGAATTAAGAGAGGCTGAATCACGCGCCTCCAAGCGGGCGGCGGAAGAAGAACTGAACAGGCACCGGGACCATCTTGGAGAACTCGTCGAAGAGCGCACAAACGAATTAAGGAGCACAAACGAGCAGCTTCAACAAGAGATATCCGACCGCAAGACAGCGGAAGAGGCGCTGCGCAAGGCGATAAAAAGGGCGAAAGAGGAAAAGGCGAAGTCCGAAGCGATAATCGCAGCGCTGGGCGACGGTATCGTCATCCAGGACAGCGACTTTAAAATCACCTATCAAAATCTGATCCACAAAAACATCATTGGCGACCATCTGGGCGAATACTGCTATAGAGCATACCGCGTGGGGGAAAGTCACTGCACAGATTGCCCTGTTTCTCTGTCTTTCAGGGACGGTATGATACACCAGGCCGAAAAGACCATTTCAACAGACACTGGGCTCCGCAACATCGAGATTACGGCGTCCCCTCTGCGAGATGCCTCGGGCCGAATCATTGCAGGTATCGAGATCGTCAGGGACACAACGGAGCGCAAAAAAATGGAAGATGAATTGCGCGAACACCGCGACCATCTGGACCTGATGGTGAAGGACCGCACCTCCGAGCTGAGGAAGCTCAACAAGGAGCTCAGGGCCGAGATCATGCGCCGCATACAAATGGAGAAGGACCTGATTGAGAGCCAGCGCTTCGTCCATCGTATCGCTGATGCGACCCCTAACATACTCTACCTCTACGACGCGGTCGAAAACAGGAATATTTACATAAATTCGCGCATCAAGGACATCCTCGGTTACTCTCCGGAAGATATTAAGAATATGAAGAGTGCTTTTTTCAAGAAACTCCTGCACCCCGGCGATGCTCCGGTCATCGACGCTCTCTGGAAGAGATTTCTCAAAGCCAATGACGGCGACATCATAGAGTCGGAATACCGATTGAAGAATTACAACGGCGACTGGCGCTGGTTCTATAGCAGAGATATAGTATTCAAGAGGACTTCCGGCGGTCATCTGAAACTCGTACTCGGCATCTCTCAGGACGTTACCGAGCGCAAAATGTTTGAGGAAGAACTGCAGAGTTCCCGCGAGCAACTCCGCCGGCTCCTGGCCCACCACCAGTCGGTGAGGGAGGACGAAAGGACCCGGATATCCCGCGAAATCCACGATGAACTGGGACAGTCCCTGACGGCCCTTAAGATGGACCTCTCGTGGATGGTCAAGCGGCTCGGCAAAGACCAAGGGCCCCTTTTGGAGAAGGCCCGTCTCATGTCAAAGCTGATCGACATGAATATCCAGACTGTCAAAAGGATCGCCGCAGAGCTGAGACCGGGACTGCTCGACGATCTGGGCCTGACTGCTGCCCTCGAATGGCAGGCTGAGGAATTCCAGAAAAGGACCGGGATAAAGTGCGAAGTTTCGGTCCTTCCCGAGGACATGGAGCTGGACAGAGATGTCTCGACAGCCATCTTCCGCATCTTTCAGGAGACGCTCACCAATGTGGTAAGGCACGCGAAGGCAAAAAAGGTCAGCGCAAGCTTAAAAAAGAAGAAAGACACTCTGATGTTCCAGATCAAAGATGACGGAAAAGGGATATCCGAAAAACAGATTTCGAACCCAAAATCCATAGGATTGATAGGCATGAGAGAGCGGGTGCACTTTTTTGCGGGCAGGATGGAGATCACCGGGGACGAAGGGACTACCGTGACGGTCACCATTCCAGTGGGCGAAGGAGCAGATACCGTCACCCGGGAAAAGGTCTTGAAATGAGCGGCAAAGGAGTTCGAGATGATGTCCCGGGAGGATTGAATTGATAAAGATACTCATCGCCGATGACCACAGGATTGTCCGTGAGGGGCTGAAACAGATCCTTGCCGAAACACAGGACATGATCGTTACGGACGAGGCCAATAACGCGCAAGAGGTGTTAAAAAAGGTCTGGGACAACGATTACGACGTACTACTCCTGGACATATCCATGCCGGGAAGAAGCGGTCTGGACATATTGAAACAATTAAAAAGCGACCGGCCTAAACTCTCCGTGCTTGTGCTGAGCATGTATTCCGAGGAGCAATATGCCTTAAGGGCCCTGAGGGCCGGCGCGTCAGGCTACATGACCAAAGAAAGCGCGCCTGATGAATTGATAGAGGCGATACGAAAGGTTTCGACGGGCAGGAAGTATATCAGCCCTAGTGTTGCAGAAAAGCTCGCCTTCAGCCTTGAAAGCGGCGATGAAAGACCTCCCCAGGAAACACTCTCCGACCGTGAATTCCAGGTCATGTGCATGATCGCTTCCGGTAAAACGATCAAGGCTATTGCCGACGAGCTCTCGCTGAGCGTCAAGACGGTCAGCACCTATCGTGCACGCATTCTCGAAAAGATGCGGATGAAAAACAACGCCGAGCTCACGCACTATGCGATTCAAAACAAACTCGTTGAGTAACCGGTTCGCAGCTCTCCGGTTGACAGAGGATCAGCGATTGGGTTACGCTCTTTCGAAGTGTCGGGCAGGGCAAACCGCGGCGGGACCGCTTCCGGGTTAAGCATTTTCTGATGAAAGAAAAGATCCTTAAAGAATTCAAAGAAAGCATTTCCGTCAAGGAAAAATTCATCCAGGGTCATCTGGACGCAGTCATCGATGTGTCCAGGGCCATCGCAGCCGCCTTTAACGAAGGGAACAAACTGATTCTCTTCGGCAATGGTGGAAGCTCCACTGACGCCTCCCACATCGCGGCAGAATTTGTCAACAGGTTCAAGAGAGAGCGTCCGGGACTGCCGGCTATCGCACTGAATACCGATATGGCGGTCATTACATCGATAGCAAACGATTATGATTACTCAGAGATCTTTTCCCGCCAGCTCAAGTCTCTCGCCGCCGAAGGGGATGTCGTAATCGCCATCACCACAAGCGGACATTCTTCTAACGTCATCAAGGCGCTTGACGCGGCGAAAAAAAAGAAATTGAAAACAATAATCTTTACGGGAACTAAAGGGGAGAAACTCGCCTCCAAGGCGTCATATTCCTTTGTCGTACCCTCAGATAACACACCGAGAATACAGGAAACACATATTACCCTGGGGCACGTAATCTGCCTCATGGTCGAAGAAATACTCTTTGAAGAACCTCGAAAAAAGTAGTTCCCCGGGCCAAAAGTTTTTCATATAGATATGGTACTTAAAGAAAGAGAATTGAATATTTCATCCATTCAAAAATCAGGGAATACTCCCTTTATGGTCTCGAAGGTTGATGATGCGGTGAGAGAACTAATATCAGAGACGGGCAAGGAACTTGAAACATGATAATTCTCGGCCTTGATCCGGGCCTGGCAAGTACCGGGTTCGGTGCAATCAAATGCGAGAACAGCTCCCCCTCCCTGTTAAAATGCGGTCACATAAAGACCTCGCCCGAAGACCATATTTCACACAGACTGTCCCAAATTCATTCCGATATCGCCCGTCTTATCCATCTGGTTCAACCGGATTTAATTGCCATTGAGAATGTATTTTCTCTGGTCAGATATCCTAAAGCCGGTATTCTCCTAGGGGGGGTTTTAGGTATTATATATCTGTCCGTGTGCCAGAATAATATTTCGATGATTGAAATTACACCTAAAGAAGTGAAAAATTCTCTGGTCGGCTACGGCAGCGCCGACAAGAAACAGGTCAAAGAGACCGTAAAAAAATTACTCAAAATTACGGACATCAGGTCCTTCCATGCTGCAGATGCATTAGCCATAGCCTTGACCGCATTCCACAGAAAAACATCATGGGGGAAGCTCAAATGATAACCTATTTAAAGGGAAGTCTAAGGATTAAACCGTTGTCTGATGAGAGAATCACTCTGATAGTAAATGGTATAGGGTATGATATATTAATACCTGCATATGTGATGAATAGGATAAAAAAAGAAAAATCCGACGGAGACGAACTGGAATTATACGTTTCATACAATCAAACGGAGCGACAACCCAAACCGGTCCTGGTCGGCTTTGAGTCGGACTTGGACAAAGAATTTTTTGAACTGTTTATATCGGTCGAAGATATCGGTCCAACTGCGGCGGTGAAGGCATTGATCAGGCCCGTGAGAGAAATCGCGCGTTCGATTGAAGGGAAAGATTCAAAAGCACTAAAACAATTAAAAGGTATCGGGGAGAGAAAGGCGGAAAAGATTATTGCGACGTTGAAAGGAAAGGTCGCAAAATACGCCTTGATGCCGGAACTGGAAGCGCCTGCCGAAGTGACTGAAGATTTCCAGAAGGAAGTCGAGGACGTTCTGATAACCCAGCTTGGACATAAACAGATAGAAGCTCGCAAGATGATAGAGGAAGCCATGAAAAGGAATCCCCGCATCAATTCGTCTGAGGAATTATTTGAGGAAGTATATAGAGGGCAAAAGAAGTGATCTTCGAAGAAGAAAACAATCTTCCCGAAATTCTGAAAGATAACGATATTTTGGAGGGAGACAGCACCTTATTAAATTTAAGACCGAAGAAGCTATCGGAGTATATAGGGCAGGACAAAATAGTTGAAACACTGAACATCGCAATAGAAGCTGCCCTTGGGAGAAGTGAACCTTTAGACCATGTATTATTCAATGGCCCTCCGGGGCTGGGTAAGACCACTTTAGCCCACATTATTGCGAATGAGATGGGGTCAAAAATAATTACTTCATCCGGGCCGGCGCTGGAAAAAGGCGGGGATCTGATGGGAATTCTCACCCATATGGAAAAAGGAGATGTCTTTTTTATCGATGAAATTCACAGGCTGCCTAAGGTCGTTGAAGAATTTCTTTATCCGGCAATGGAGGACTTTGCCGTGGACTTCATTTTTGATAAAGGAGTGCATGCAAGAACTCACAGGTACAGACTTGAGCCTTTCACTCTCATAGGGGCGACAACACGGGCCGGCCTGTTATCCTCACCCTTAAGGGAAAGGTTTGGAATTACAAGGGACCTGGATTTTTATACGGAACAAGACCTGATTCGTATTGTGAAGCGGTCTGCAGCAATCCTGGAAATAACTGTTGAGCAGGAAGGCGCGTATGAAATAGCCCGGAGATCAAGGGGGACCCCGAGAGTTGCTAACAGATTGTTAAAACGCGTCCGTGATTTTGCACAAGTAAGGGCAAAGGGAAAGATTACAAAAAAAGTAGCCGTGGATGCGCTCGCGCTGGAAGGAATTGACGACGATGGATTAGGAGAAACCGATAGAAAATTGATGAGGACGATAATACTCCATTATAAGGGCGGCCCGGTTGGAATTGAAGCGCTTGCCTCCACTCTTCAGATAGAAACAGATGTGCTTTTGGATGTGGTTGAGCCATATTTATTAAAAACAGGTTTTATCATTCGTACTTCACAGGGAAGGAAGGCTACCGAAAGAGCGTACTCCCATTTCAATATCTCCCGCAAAAGTGAATCCGATGATCCCGGCCTTTTCGGAAATGTAAAGAACAGACGACCATAACCCATGAAACTCCTGATGCATATCTGCTGTTCAAACTGCAGTGTCTTTCCACTCGAAGTTTTTTTGACCAAGGGGATAGACGTTACGGGCTTGTGGTTCAACCCCAACATACACCCCTATACGGAATATGCGCAGCGGCTCGATTCTCTGAGGAAACTTCAGCGAATGTGGAACCTGGATATTGAATATGACGAAAACTATGCTCTGGATGATTTTTTGAAATCCGTGGTCGGCAAGGGGACGCACCGGTGTGAAATCTGCTATGCGACGAGGCTGGAAAAAACCGCCTGGACTGCAAAAAAGATGGGCATCGGGGGTTTCACGACCTCTCTTCTTGCAAGTCCATATCAGAAATTTGATATGATAATAGCAATAGGTGAAGAGATCGGCCGAAGACAGGGAGTTTCCTTTTTTTACGAAGACCTGAGGCAGGGATGGAACATTTCAAGAGGTCTCGCCTCGGAATTCGGCCTTTACAGACAAAAATACTGCGGCTGCATATATTCGGAAATGGAAAGATACGCAAAGAAAGGCAAGCGCCCTGCCGCTGGCAGATAGCGGAAAAGTCCGGTAAATATTGAGCGGGATGGTCGATGAGATGCAGCATATAGGCAGATTACTGGTCATTTCTGGCGTTGCAATAGCGGCGATCGGCGTACTCATCATCTTTTCAGGCAAACTCCCGTGGCTGGGAAGACTGCCGGGGGACATCGTTTTTCACAGGAAGAATTTCACGTTCTATTTCCCCCTCGCAACGAGCATATTGATAAGTCTTGTGCTCACGCTTCTGTTCTGGATATTTGGGAGGAGATAACATGCGCAAGAGGTTGATCTTTATATATTTTTTCCTGATGTTGCTCGCCTGCTCAAGGCTGGAGGCGGGGACAATCAAGGTCTTGATACTGGATGATGTGTTCCAGAATATACCTGCAAAGGACGAACAGCTCGAAAAAATGGGCAAGCTCAGCGGTGACCTCCTGGTCGGCGGCACCCATTATGGCGGTGATATCGCGGTCATGAAAGGCAAAACCGGGATGTATCTTATAAACGAACTGCCAATCGAGGAATACGTAAAAAATGTGGTCGGGGCAGAAGTGAGTTCCAGTTGGGACATGGAAGCGCTCAAGGTCCAGGCCGTAATCGCAAGAACCTATGCCCTTTACCAAAAAATGGCTGCGGGGAACACACCATATGACCTGACCTCTTCAGTCCTCCATCAGGTGTACAAAGGGAGCACAGTGGATGCAAGGATCGCCTATGCAGTAATGAATACCGAGGGTGAGGTTCTCTATTATAACGACCGGCTGATCGAAGCGCTTTATCATTCGACAAGCGGCGGAATGACTGAAGACGCCTCCGAGGTATTCGGGAAGAGTTATCCTTACTTGAAACCGGTTACATCAAACTGCGAGATATCCCCTTACTGGATGTGGGAAAGAAAGATACCGGTGGACGAAATTGAAAAAGCGATAAATATCTCCGGGCTCAAAGAGATTACCATAAAGTCCTACACATCAACGAGGCGGGTCAAGACCGTAGATGTCGTACACAACGGGGGGGTTGCGAACGTAAAGGCAACTGACCTGAGAAAAATGCTGGGATGGAGCCGGTTGCCGAGTACGAACTTCGAGGTGACCCGGGAAAACGGCAATTTTATCTTTGAGGGAAAGGGATACGGCCACGGCGTGGGACTCTGCCAGTGGTCGGCCCTCCAGATGGCCCGTGATGGTAAGAACTATAGAGAAATCCTTTCCTTTTTTTATCCTGGTACGGTCATCAAAATATATGAAGACCGCTGAGTACGACTTTCTCCTCCCTCAAGAACTTATCGCTTACAGGCCGTCCATAAAGAGGGACAACTCCAGACTGCTCGTGCTGCATAGAGACGGCGGGGTCGAACACAAAAGATTTCGGGACCTTCCCTGTTTTCTGAGGGCGGGCGACATGCTTCTCCTGAACAAGACAAAGGTCTTCCCCGCGAGGTTATCGGGTATCAAGCGGGGCGGGGGAAGGCTTGAGATACTTCTTGTCAAGGAGACTTCTCCGGGGATGTGGGATATCATGGCTAAGGGCAAATATACGGGTCCGATGCTGATTTCAGAAGGACTTACGGCATACATTTCAGGAGGAAAAATCGCCCTTTTCAAGGACCCGAAACGTCTAAGGGAGTTAATTTGGCAGGAGGGAGAAATGCCTCTTCCGCCTTATATCAGACGTCAGCCTGACGACTGTGACAAAGAGCGCTATCAGACCGTATATGCAGAAATCGAGGGGTCGATCGCCGCCCCGACAGCAGGTCTTCATTTCACCCCTGAACTTCTCGACGCTATCGCCGCGGCATCCGTTCTGATACGGCATGTGGTACTCCACGTCGGAACCGGGACCTTCAAGTTGGTAAAAACGGATGACATTGAAGACCACATTATGGAGAAGGAGTTGTTCGAAATCAACCCCTCTTTGCTGTCTGAGATCGCTGAAGTAAAGAGTCGGGGTGGCAGGATTATTGCCGTCGGTACGACTACCACTCGGGCCGTTGAAGGTTATCTTAGCGGGAAAAGCGAGATTGTATCTTCTCACGGCGCCATTCGCGGGCTTACGGATATCTTTATCCATGGACGTTATCGCCCTATGGCAGTGGACTCTGTTATTACAAATTTTCACCTCCCCCGTTCCACGCCACTGATGCTCACTGCGGTCTTTACGGGCAGGGCGAGACTCCTTCAGACATATGAAACCGCGATATCCATGGGATATAGATTTTTCTCCTATGGTGATGCTATGCTTGTTTTATGAACGGCGAGGCCCGGAAAGAAGACGCGTCGGTGCGTATAGTGGGCAGGGAATTCATTATCGCAGTTGTGGTGGTCTTCTCTTCCCTGAGCTTCACACTCGGTTACTTCGTCGGCAAGAATAATGCCGAAAAAAAGGCCGAACCGGTTGTCCAAACAGGTCTTAAACCTGCCGATATCGAGCCGCAACAAATCGGGCCTGCGGCTCAGCCGCAGCCCCCGAGATCCGAACGCCAGGCTGCCGGCGGGGGTATGCCTGTCCAGGACATGACCGCTCAGAAGAATGTCTCTTTGCCTTCGGGAGAGAGTCATATTGAAGGCAAGACCGCCGAAGCGCCAAAAGAAGCAGTAAATGACATATCTAAAGAGGACGCAAAAAAGGAACCGAGAGAGTCATCCCAAACAGACGGCAAACCGCATGTCAAATCGGGGGCAAACGAGACGGTCTACACCGTGCAGTTGGGCGCATTAAAGAATGCGGGGGAGGCCCGTCAATTAAAGGCCAAATACGCCAAAAAGGGATACAAAATATATATAACTGCCTTACGAAGCAAAGGCAAGATGAAGATCTACAAAGTGAGGACCGGAGAATTCAGGGAGAAAAAGGACGCCGAGATTCTGGCCCTTCGACTCAAGAAGAACGAAGGGCTGTCCGCCTTTGTGACAGTGAAAAACGATTAAGGAGCTTCTACGAATACCACAGTCATAGAATTTGAAACTGAAGAAGAGGAATATACCTCTCTCATCACAAATCTCGAAAAAAATCTCAAGGTCATCGAAGAGGCCCTTGACATAAGAGCCAGTTCGAGGGGGAACAAGATATTCCTCAAGGGAGAAGAAGGAAAAATCAGGACGGCCGAAAAATTCATTCGCGAACTGATGCACCTCGGCAGGGAAATCCCTTCCCTGAGCCCGGATGATATTCGCCATGCAATCAGGTCCGCTCCCGAGGGGGCCGAGTTGTCTCTGAAAGAACTTTTGCTGGACCATATACCGGTAGCCTCGAAACGGCGCTTCATCATACCCAAGACAACCACGCAAAAGGCCTATATCGACGCCATACGCAATCACGACATGGTTATAGGGATAGGCCCCGCCGGAACAGGCAAGACTTATCTCGCAATGGCAATGGCGATCAGCGCCTTCCTGAAGAAGCAGGTGAGCAGGATAGTGCTGGCACGTCCTGCCATCGAGGCCGGAGAAAAGCTGGGGTTTCTGCCGGGAGATATGTTCGAAAAGGTCAATCCATATCTCAGGCCGCTTTACGACGCACTCTACGATATGATGGAGGCCGAGAAGGCGTCGCGGCTCATTGAACGCGGGGTGATAGAGATAGCGCCTCTTGCCTTTATGAGGGGGAGGACCCTGAATGACTCTTTTATTATCCTTGACGAGGCTCAGAATACGACATCCGAGCAGATGAAGATGTACCTCACAAGACTTGGGTTTAATTCAAAAACCGTCATTACAGGCGATGTCACGCAGATCGACCTGCCGCCGGGAAAAAGTTCCGGTCTTGTCGAAGTAGTAAAAATACTTGAGGAAGTCAAAGGAATACGCTTCGTCTTCTTCTCCGAAAAAGACGTCGTCAGACATAAACTGGTGCAGGAGATAGTAAGGGCGTACGAAAGATATGAAAAACGGGATCCCGAAGGAGAGTAAACTTTTCCCCTTAGAATGGGTGTCGAACTGGAGGAGACTGCTCCTGATCGGCCTCTCTTCATTTGTCGTATCGCTGTCTCTGATGGTCAATCTGAGCCCCTGGAGATTTATCGGAGGGGCTCTCATTGCGTTCGTTCTTCTCGCTATACTCTACAGGGATATTATGCGTTACAGGCCGGCCTATATCAATAACTACAACATGCTTTTTCTGCTTGGACTGATGATCGTCAGCACACTTGTTATCGGGAGGTTTTTTGACTATCTCCTGCTGAACCTTTCAAAGGGCATGGGGTCCATAGATGCAGATACCGCGGTTTTCGGCATCCCCATCGCCGCGGGCGCCATGCTTGTCACTCTACTCTTCGACTTTCACACTGCTATCACATTCTCTTTTACCATAAGTCTGCTCACAGGATACTGGTTGAGCGACCCCTCGTATCCGATCTATACGTTTGTCGGCAGCCTCACTGCGGCCTTCAGCGTCATCCGGTGCAAAAAAAGGTCCGCTCTTCTTCGTGGCGGCTTTTATGTGGCGCTTACAAATGTACTCATCGCGCTGATACTGCTGATCAGCAAGGGAGATGTCCTTCCGGGAAAGATATTATCATCGGTGATATTTGCGGTCTTTTCGGGCGTTACAGTCTCTTCCATCGTATCGTTGTTGCTGCCTTTTCTGGAATACACCTTTAAGGTCACCACCGATATCAGCCTCCTCGAGCTTCTGGACCTCAACCAGCCCCTCATGAAGACCCTCATGATAAATGCCCCGGGAACATACCATCACAGCGTCATAGTGGGAAACCTCGTCGAGGCGGCGGCCGAGGCCGTAGGTGTCAACCCGCTTCTTGCAAGAGTAAGTTCATATTATCACGATATCGGCAAGGTCAAGATGCCGGAGTACTTTATAGAAAATCAGGGCGGTGCCCCGAGCAAACACGACAAGCTCACCCCCCATATGAGCAGTATGATCATCGTGAACCACGTGAAGGAAGGCGTGGAATTGGCCAGACAATACAAACTCCCGCAGGTGCTTATCGATATTATAAAGCAGCACCACGGGTCCTCGCTTATCACGTATTTTTACCAGAAGGCAAGGGAGCAAACCGGTGAGCAGCAGTTGTCCATCGCAGAGGATTACAAATATCCAGGACCAAAGCCTCAGACCCGCGTTGCCGCACTTGTAATGATGGCAGACGCTGTCGAAGCTTCATCGAGGGTTCTGACTGACCCGACTCCGGCGCGGATATCGGCCCTTGTAGACAAAATAATCAATCATATATTCCTGGACGGCCAGCTCGATGAGTGCGAACTTACACTCAAGGACATCTCTGAGATAAAGAAGAGGTTTACCTACATCCTTACGGGGATTTTCCACAAGAGGATCGACTATCCGGGATTTGATTTCGGTGATGGAAATATACATAAAGAACCTACAAAAGTCGACAAGGCTGCATCCGCAGAAGATAAGAAGGGACCTCGTCAAGGCGCTCCGATTACTAGGTCTTTCGCGAGCTGAACTCAGCGTCGTATTCGTGAACAGCGAAAGAATGAAACGCCTCAACGCCCGTTACCGGGGTGTCGACAGGTCCACAGATGTATTGTCTTTTCCGCTGTCGGTCGGCCGACTTGCGGCGATTGACGAAAAACGGAGTAACACCCCATTCCCGCTCGGCGATATTGTCATATGCGTACCTATAGCTCTGCTCCAGGCAAAAGAGTACGGCATATCATTTCACGAGGAAACGCAGAGACTCCTTGTCCACGGGTTGCTGCATCTGGCCGGCTACGACCATGAATTAAACGCGTATCAAAAGAGGAAGATGGTAAAAAAGGAGGGGGAACTTCTCGATGCCCTTACGGCAATGGCTTAAGAGCGCCAACTTCGCAATAGAGGGCATATTGCACGGCGCCCGGACCCAAAGGCATCTCAGGTACCATTTCATATCGGCAGCCGCGGTTCTGATAGTGAGTTATGTTCTCGGCGTCTCGCGACTGGAATTTATTCTTCTCTCCCTTGCTGTGATCCTCGTCCTGTCTGCAGAGATGCTTAACAGCGCAGTCGAAGCAGTTGTTGACCTCTTGTCACCTGATTACACGGAAAAAGCCCGAATCGCAAAAGACATTGCCGCCGGGGCAGTCTTCATTGCCGCGTTCGGCGCAGCAGTATTAGGCTATGTAATCCTCTTCCCGTATGTAAAGAAAATCTTTTATGATGGTTTTCATGTGGCGAGACACTCAAAGGAGGACATCTCCCTAATCTCCTTCATTCTCATGTTGATATTCGTGATCATCGCTAAAACTTATTTTGGGAAAGGGCATCCGTTGAAAGGCGGAATGCCTAGCGGCCATTCGGCACTTGCCTTCTCCGTATGGGTATCCGTAACCTATACTACCGAAAACTTTCTTGCATCGCTCCTCTGTTTTGTCCTGGCGGCGCTGATAGCCCAGAGCAGGGTGAGTGCGAAGGTGCACAATCAGTGGGAGGTTGTCGCAGGGGCTTTAATGGGAGCCGCCCTCACCTTCCTCCTCTTTAAACTTTTTTCATAATGCATGAGGGGCAAAAAAAAGAGGGAAGGGCAGAACCCTTCCCTTTAAGATCACTATTACGGAGAGAGTTAAATATCGTAATAGAGGAAAAATTCATACGGATGAGGCCTCAACCTTAAGGCATCAACCTCCTTGGACCTCTTATAACTGATCCAGGTTTCCAGCGCGTCTTCGGTAAATACGTTCCCCTTCATTAGGTACTCGTGGTCGGCTTCAAGGTTATTGAGTGCCTCGTCGAGACTGGCCGGCATAGTAGGCACGGAAGCCAGTTCTTCAGGACCGAGCTCATAGATGTCCTTGTCGAGCGGTTCTCCCGGATGTATCTTGTTCTCTATACCATCAAGACCGGCCATAAGCATAGCTGCGAACGCAAGGTATCCATTGCAAGACGGGTCGGGGAACCTCACCTCGGCCCTCTTTGCCTTCGGGCTTGCCGAATACGTAGGTATCCTTACACATGCAGACCGGTTTCTCGCCGAGTATGCCAGGTTCACCGGCGCCTCAAAGCCAGGCGTCAGCCTCTTGTAAGAATTTGTGGTCGGGTTTGTCAGCGCGGCCAGTGAGGGTGCATGCTTCAGGATTCCGCCGATATAATAAAGCGCCAAATCGCTCAGACCCGCATATCCGTTGCCCCCGAAAAGGGGCTTATTGCCCTTCCATATGCTCTGATGGACGTGCATTCCCGAACCGTTGTCGCCAAAAAGCGGCTTCGGCATAAAGGTGACCGTCTTATTATGTCTCTTGGCCACATTCTTGATGATGTATTTGAAAAGCATCAGTTTGTCGGCCATCCTTACAAGCGACTCAAACCTCATGTCTATCTCCGCCTGCCCGGCTGTGGCGACCTCATGGTGCTCCTTTTCCACATATATCCCGCACTTCAACATCTCCATGACCATCTCGGTCCTGAGATTCACCAGGCTGTCCGTCGGAGGTACCGGGAAATATCCCTCCTTGTGTCTCGGCTTGTACCCGAGATTTGGGTTTTCGTCCCGGCCCGAGTTCCAGATGCCTTCCACAGAATCGAGGAAATAGTAGCCGCTGTGCGAATTCTGGTCGAACTGGATATTGTCGAAGATGAAAAACTCGGCCTCAGGCCCGAAGTACGCGGTGTCGCCCAGCTTAGTTGATTTCAGGTAATTCTCTGCCTTTTGGGCTATGAACCGGGGGTCACGGGTATAATATTCCTTTGTGATGGGGTCCACGATATTGCAGATCAGGCTGATAGTGGGATACTCCATAAATGGGTCCATAAATGCCGTCTCCGCATCGGGTATGACCAGCATGTCCGAGGTATGGATCGCCTGCCAGCCCCTGATCGAAGAACCGTCGAAACCCAGTCCCTCCTCGAAGATCTCTTCCTTCAGCTCAGCTATCGGTGCTGCAAAATGCTGCCAGATGCCGGGAAAATCGAGGAACTTGAAATTGACCATCACCGCCTTGTTTTCCTGCGCTAACTTGATTACGTCCTTTGTTGTCATCTCTTCTCCTTTTTTAAAATAAAGTTATTGGAGCCTGGTGAATGGGGTTGACATCAAATCAGGTACCCACTCCCTTCTCTACTAATCTCGAAAAAAAAACTCTAATCCCTGTCTTTGTCTTTTAAACTGCCGTTTCTCCCCGCTCGCCGGTCCTTATCCTGACAGCTTCGTCGACAGGATACACAAATATCTTCCCATCTCCGATCTTGCCGGTCTTCGCGGTTTTTTCGATTATTTCAACCACCTTTGCCACAAGACTGTCGGATGTCACGATCTCCAGCTTTATCTTCGGTATGAAATCCACAACGTATTCAGCGCCGCGATAGAGCTCGGTATGCCCCTTCTGACGGCCGAAACCCTTCACCTCAGTTACCGTCATGCCCTGTATGCCGACCTCGTTCAATGCGTCCTTGACCTCATCGAGCTTGAAAGGCTTAATGATAGCCTCAATCTTTTTCATCAATCACCTCCTATTCCCTATTATGAATCCGTCCCTAAAAAAGCCTTTGTAAAAATTCAACGCCCGCTGATGGTAGTCGTCATAATACTGTTCGGTATCCCCGACTATACCGCCCATATCGACCGGCTCATCCTTCAGCCAGTCGTAGACCATCTCTTTCCTGACCTCGATATGGAACTGAAACGCATACGCATTGTTCCCGTACCTGAATGCCTGGTTTGGGTATAACGCCGATTTCGCAAGCCTGACAGCGCCGCTCGGCAGATCGAAGGTCTCGCCATGCCAATGAAAAACCTTGAACCTTTTCCAAAAATCCCCGGCCTTCGGGTGAACGGCCATCTTTGTCATCAGCGA
Source organism: Thermodesulfovibrionales bacterium (assembly GCA_044450345.1). Lineage (GTDB taxonomy): Bacteria > Nitrospirota > Thermodesulfovibrionia > Thermodesulfovibrionales > UBA6898 > Sulfobium. Next base: position 145,293 of record JBIOIY010000002.1, read on the forward strand.
ATCCCTGACGCCCTCCTCCTGGAGTTCGATGTCCAACCAGCCGACCTCTTTCTCCGGTCCGCGATAAACCCTTGCCCCGAGCGCACTGGCCATTATCTGCGCGCCGAGACAGACGCCCAATACCTTTTTCCCCTCCCGGATAAAATCCCGCACAAGCTCGACCTCTCTCCTAATATAAGGATAAATGTCAGATTCATTGACGCTCATGGATCCTCCCATGATTACCAGTGTATCCGCCTTTTCAGTTGAAGGCAACTCCTCGGTAGCAAGATCGACTATACTGTAATCAATCCCTTCTCCCCGGAGGTGGTCTTCTATAGTACCGGGGCCCTCTGAGGATACATTTTTCAGGATAAGCACACTCACGAATCTTGACATAACAAGAAACTTGCCAGAAATATCATCTTGGAAATAAAAGGTTTTTCAGGGCAGTTGTCGGGCGGATTGCCTAGTTCTTAATCAGTGCTGCCCAAAAAGAAGGCAGATTCAAAAAAAAAGAGGTTCCGGAATCCGGAACCTCTCGGTCTCGATATACTATGCTCCGTTATTCCTTATCCCGCCGGTTCTTTTCCGGTTCATTTTCCGAAGGCCCCTCTTTTTTCTTCTGGCCAGCGAGATAGGACTCACTGGGCCTCCATCCGAAGGACGCTCTGCTCTTTGCCGAACTGAACGCCATCTGCGCCGCCTTCTGGAGAACCACCTTTATGAGCATAGCTATTCCGATGAAGGGCAGAAAAGCGGCATACAAAAGACCAATTATCGGGCCAAGAACGATGATTCCCGTGGCAGGAAGTCTAAAATATACTGTCCTTTTGCCGCCCGGAAGCACGCCCTCATCACTCACGTCAATCCTTTCGCCGTTGGCGAAATTCCAGTATGTTCCTTTTCCTACTTTGCTGCCGGCGTTGTACCTTAACATTTTCGTATCCTCCTTTATTCTTTTTCTCTCTTCTTGATTTAAGCATAATCCAATGTCCCTTCCGGCACAATGAGAAGATGTTCCTATTCGGGAGGGAATGTGTTCCTAGTGCCAAAGGTGTTTTTTGACCATCAAGACCGATAATTGTTATATAATTTATATGTGAAAAGGGACTGTGATGCAAAAAGACTATAAAACAATAGAACTTACGGCATTATATGAGATAAGCAAACTTCTCGGGTCGTCTCTTAACCTAAAGTCTAACCTCAGGGGAGTCATACGCGTCTTATCCGAATACCTCAATATGAACAGGGGGACTGTGGCCCTTCGCGATGGAAACGAGGTATCGATCGTTGCGGCCCACGGAATGAGCGAGGAGGAAATAAGAAAGGGCAGATACAAGCTCGGGGAAGGCATAATCGGCAGGGTGGCGAAACTCGGGTCTCCTATCGTCATCCCGAACATAGGCGATGAACCGCTGTTTCTCAATAAAACAGGCGCCAGAAAGATGATTAGGCGTGAGAGCGTCTCCTTCCTCTGCGTGCCTATCAAGTTCAAGAGCGAAGTCCTCGGAGTATTGAGCGTGGACAGGCTCTTCGAAACAAAAGGGGTATCCTTTGAGGAGGACCTACGGCTGCTAAAGATCATCGCATCTCTTATGGCGCAGTCAGTGAAGTTGCACATGGAGTTAGAGAGGGAAAGGGTGGCATTCCTAGAAGAGAAAGAAAGTCTCACTCAACAACTGAAGGGACGATATAGGGTTGAGAATATCATCGGCCAATCGGACAGCATGCAGGAGGTCTTTGAGGCCATTCATAAAGTTGCGCCCGCCAAAGCGACCGTCCTTCTCAGGGGCGAAAGCGGAACAGGCAAAGAGCTTGTGGCAAAGGCGATCCATTTTATGAGTCCCAGGGCCAAGGAGCCCTTCATCAAATTTAACTGCGCGTCGATCCCTGAAGGGCTTCTCGAATCCGAACTCTTCGGCCATGAAAAGGGGGCCTTCACGGGCGCGCTGTCCATGAGGAAAGGCCGTTTCGAACTGGCGGACAAGGGGACCATTTTCCTTGACGAAATCGGCGACTTGCCCCTGACGCTCCAACCAAAAATACTGCGGGTGCTTCAGGAAAAAGAGTTCGAGAGAGTGGGTGGAGAAAAAACAATTAAAGTAAGCGTAAGACTGATTGCAGCTACAAGCAGGGACCTTGAAGCACATGTCTCGGCTGGGAAATTCAGGGAAGACCTTTACTACCGTCTCAACGTTGTCCCTATCTATTTACCGCCCCTGAAACAAAGGCGGGTTGATATCCCTGTCCTTGCAGAGTACTTCCTGAAGAAATATAACGAAGAGAACAACAAATCGGCCAAAATCATACCTGAAGTTCTTGATGCCCTCGTCGAATATGAATGGCCTGGGAACGTCAGAGAGTTGGAAAATACGATTGAAAGACTGGTAGTAATGTCATCAAGAAAGGTCATCGCCCTTTCCGACCTTCCACTCACCATACGCGATCAGCCAATAAAGGCGGCCCGCACAGTATTGATGAAAAACGCGCTCCCTGCTGCAGTTGCGGATATTGAAAAAGAGAAGATCGCAGATGCCCTGAAAAAAACCGGCTGGGTTCAGGCAAAGGCCGCAAGACTTCTCGGCATAACTCCCAGGCAGATAGGGTATAAGATGAAGAGATACCGCATAGAAGAATAGAATCGACCCGGCTTCCGCGGCCGGATTTGCCGGCCGCGGGTTTTGCAACAGCTATTATTTGCCGGAAAGAGTTATGAAGAGTGAAGAGCCCCCCCTGTAAACGAGCAGCAGGATATTCTCATCTTTCTTGATCCCTGCGGCTGCCTCCTGATACTCCTTAACGCTGCCGACCCTTTTCCTGTTTATTTCCTGGATAATATCGCCCTGCATCAGTACGCCTGCGGCTAGACTATCTTCCTCGACATCGCTCACAATCACTCCCCTCACCCTGCCCGGGATGTTCAGTTTCTTCGCTATTTCCGGGGTAATGTCCTGCACACTTATCCCTCTCAACGCGCCTTCGTAATCACTGCTTTGGGCCTGCTGCAGGTCGGACGGGAGTTCACCGATAGTCACCTTCAAGATAAGCGTTTCATCATTTCTCAACACTTTTAGAGAGTGTTCTTCGCCGGGGACCGTATTTGCAACCATGTTGCGAAACTGGCTTGGCTCATCGGTATTCTTCCCGTCGTATTCCAAAATGATGTCACCCCTCTTAAGCCCTGCCTTTTCCGCCGGGCTGCTTTCATTCACATCGCTCACAAGAACGCCTTTCTCTCCCTTGAGATTGAACTGTTTTGCAAGCTCAGGAGTGATGCTCTGTATCGAGACACCCAGCCAGCCTCTTACCACCCTTCCCTTCTTGACGAGGCTGTCCTTGATCGATTTCACCATATTGCTCGGGATCGCGAATCCTATCCCCTGATATCCGCCGCTCGTACTGAAGATGGCCGTGTTGATACCGACTACTTCGCCCCTGACGTTCACAAGTGCCCCGCCGGAATTGCCCGGATTTATCGCGGCATCGGTCTGTATGAAGTCCTCGTAATCTGCTATCCCGACATTTGCCCTTCCGACGGCAGAAACAATGCCCATGGTGACAGTCTGGTTCAGACCGAACGGGTTGCCGACGGCCAGGACTATCTCTCCCACCTCAAGTGCATCGGAATCCCCCCAATTCAGGGGCGGAAGGCCTTTGGCCTCTATCTTTACAACCGATATCTCCGTCTTCGGATCTGACCCTATCACCTTTCCGCTGAATTCCCTTTTATCGGACAACAGGACCTTAATCTCGTCCGCGTCCTTGACAACATGGTAGTTGGTGATGATATATCCGTCGGAAGAAATGATTACCCCCGAACCCAGCGCCGCAGACTTGTGTTCCTTTGGCTGTCTATGCTGGCCGAACCTGTCCCCAAAAAAACGTCTGAAGAAGGGATCATCATAGGGATCTGAGCCGCCCGCAATCTTTACCGTCCGCGTAGTCGAGATGTTCACGATCGCCGGCTTGACCGCAGCCGAGACCTCCGCCATTGCCCTGCCGATCTTAGTCAACGATTCTACCGACTGCGCTGACACCTTAGGTGCTGCTCCAAAGGAATCCGCCGGAAGGCAAAGATTTCCGCACAAGGCAATACCGAGAACACACATCACAGCGACAATAAGAAAAGAATTGTAATAACCTTTGACTTTTGATTCCATTGCTCCTCCTGCTTTTGACTAAATTTGCTGAATTTAAGTTATTTTTTAATTATACCACTGCACAATTTTTTCCTGGAAATATTGCCGGTCCAGCAGTACCCGTAACCGTATCTCCACTCATGAAATTATAAATATATGCTTGCACATAATTCTACTTTTAACAATTTTTTCTTATTGAAAGTTGATCTTGCAAGGAGTACCATGAAAAGTGTATAAACAATAACGCTGCAAGAGGAAGGAGGTGGGGTTTCTCAGGGCATGCTTTCTTTCAGTGGCAGGATATAGTCTGACTGACTTTTAACCACTATTCCCAACAGGGAGGTTACTGTATGGAAAAAAAGAGGCAGGGTATTAATGAAGATAAACTCGCTGAAGGACAATGCAACAGTCCGGAGACGTGCGCAACCGAGAAGAGGGGTATCAGCGAGGACTGGCTGGCTGTCTGCATAGGTCTTTTTATATTTGTTCTTTCGCTCGGTGTGTTCGCTGGAATTGACCTTTTGGGTTTCGGAATAACTACAGGTATTTGGACAGACATTTCAAAAGCGCTGAAGCCTGTTGCCAAGTCGTTTGCGGATTTAGGGGGAATCGGTTCATTGCTCGCCACTTATGCATTCCTGCTGGTCGTTATGACGATAGGCGCTGCTGCTCTGAGAGCAAAAATAGGAAAATTCATCGTCAGTTTTACATTGATATTCTTCATAAGTTACATATGTTGGATCATAGGAAGCTGGGCGAATATCGCGGCCACAACCCCTCCTGATATGCAAAAGTTCGGGATCACCTGGTCGCTGAAATTGACTCCGGAGGCGGGGTTCATTGTGGCATTGATCCTCGGCTTGATCGTCGGGAATTTTTTCCAGGGTTTTGCTGCTGCCATAAAAGAAGCGGTGCGGCCTGAACTCTATATCAAAACCGCCATAGTTATACTCGGAGGTTTTCTGGGAGTGACTGCGGCAGAAAAACTGGGGCTGGCGACCGCTGTCATGTTTAGGGGCCTCTGCGCGATAGTTGAAGCGTACCTCATATATTGGGCCCTTGTTTATTTTATCGCGAGAAAATACTTCAAGTTCAGCAGAGAATGGGCTGCGCCTCTTGCATCGGGCATATCTATCTGCGGAGTTTCTGCCGCTATCGCAACGGGCGGAGCAATAAAGGCCAGACCCATAGTACCCATCATGGTGTCTTCTCTTGTCGTCATCTTTGCAGTCGTTGAACTTCTGGTCCTCCCTTTCATCGCGCAGGAGTTCCTCTATAAAGAACCGATGGTCGCAGGAGCCTGGATGGGTCTTGCCGTAAAAACAGACGGCGCTGCGGTGGCTAGCGGGGCCGTTGCAGATTCACTCATTCGGGCCAAAGCCCTTGCGGTAGATGGGGTAAATTATAAAGAAGGCTGGATAATGGGCGCTGCCACAACGGTAAAGGTCTTCATCGATGTCTTTATCGGCATCTGGGCCTTCATCCTTGCGATCATATGGTGCTCGGTGATTGAGTGCAAACCGGGCGAAAGGGTCAGACCAGGACAAATCTGGGACAGATTTCCAAAGTTTGTCATCGGGTATGTGGTCACGTTCCTTGTAATATTGTACATCGGTATTACTTACCCTGCTTTGATGGGCAAGACAAAGTCGGCGATGAGCGAGGACAATGTCTTTAGAGGCATTTTTTTCACCATGACTTTTTTTACGATCGGCGTTGTGTCCAATTTCAAGAAGCTTTGGGAAGAGGGCATAGGCAGATTGGCAGCAGTGTATCTGCTGTGCCTCTTTGGGTTTATAATTTGGATAGGGTTGTTTATTTCGTGGTTGTTTTTCCACGGAGTAAAACCGCCCCTGGTAACCGGTTAAACGATTTAATAGGGAGGTCATATGCCTGAAGAACCTAAATTGTCGGAAGAACTTAAGAAAATGGAGTACGAGGAACTTCTCCCCATTGAGAAGAAGCTTATAGGTTACAGTCTTATATTGGGGACCGCGCTTCTGGGGTTACTCGTCTGGGTAAGTTACACCTTCTTCCCCACCGGCCACTGATGTCTTTTCGCCAAAGACGTGCAAGGATCAGCACTCCTTGCACGTCTTTTTCCTCCGCCTTTCCTTCTACCTTTTTTTCTGTTTCTTTCCCTCTCCTGCTCATCTAAGCTTTTTTTGTGTAGAATAGAGCATGCTCACGCAATTGCAGGGCCAGTTGGAACGAATCACATACCACAACGAGGAAAACCACTATACGATCGCTAAACTCAGGGTGCAGGGTCGGCGGGACCTCGTGACCGTCGTCGGCAATATTGTGACCACATCGCCAGGTGAAGTCCTCAGACTGACGGGCAGCTGGGAGACCCACCCGAAATATGGGGAACAGTTCAAAATCCTGTCCTACGAATCCGTTGTGCCTGCCACCGTCAAGGGTATAGAACGATATCTCGGGTCAGGTCTTATTAAAGGCATCGGGCCGATAATGGCAAAGCGTCTCGTCGATAAATTCGGCGAGGAGACGCTCGTCGTCATCGAGACAAAGTCCGAAAGACTCCAGGAAGTCGAAGGCATCGCGGGCAAAAGGATCGAAATGATAAAAACGGCGTGGGACGGGCAAAAAGAGGTCAGGGAAGTGATGCTTTTTCTCCAGGGCCACGAGGTGGGCTCTTCATATGCCGCGAAGATTTACAAGCAATACGGAAAAGACTCTATCAGAGTAGTAAGAGAGAATCCTTACAGACTGGCCCGGGATATCTTCGGAATCGGGTTCCTCACCGCGGACAAGATCGCGGAGAAATTGGGCATCCCCAGGGACTCTTCGATGCGGGCAGAGGCCGGCATTCTCCATGTATTGGAACAGCTCTCGTCCGAAGGACACGTCTTTTACCCGTATGGGCCTTTGACTGACGAGTGTGAAAAGATCCTCGCGGTCAGCCGGGACATCATCGTTCACGCCGTCGAAAAAATCGCTGCTGAGAAGAAAATCACGATCGAAGGACCCTTCGGAGAGGAAGGGGGAGGCGACAGGGCAGTTTATCTCACTGAATTCATGATTTCCGAGAAGGGCATCGCCGACAAACTCGGGGAGATCGCACGTAATCAAGCCAAGATACTGCGGTTTGACTGCGATGCCGAGATCGAGAAGGTGCAGAAAGAATTGGAGATAACACTCGCCTTGAACCAGACGAGGGCGGTCAGGGCGGCGCTGGAGAAAAATGCGCTCGTAATTACCGGGGGGCCAGGGACCGGAAAGACTACGATCATCAGGACGATTATCAGGGTCTACGGCAGACACGGCAGCAGTGTGGCGCTCGCGGCCCCGACAGGCAGGGCCGCCAAAAGGCTGTCGGAGGCCGCTGGACAGGACGCCAAGACCATCCATCGCCTCCTCGAATTCAGCCCGAAACTCGGCAGTTTCAAAAGAAACGAAGATTTCCATGTAGATGCGGATGTGGTCATAATCGATGAAGCATCGATGATCGACTCGTTACTCATGCATCATCTACTTAAGGCTATATCTGGTGATGCGACGCTCATTCTCGTAGGCGACGTCGATCAGCTGCCGTCCGTAGGGGCTGGGAACGTCCTGAAAGACATCATAGATTCCCGCCTCGTCACCACCGTCAAGCTCGACGAGATATTCAGACAATCCGATCAGAGTCTTATTGTCGTGAACGCACACAAGATAAACCATGGCGACTTTCCGGTCCTGTCTTCCCAGAAAGACGTACCGCAGGATTTTTATTTTATCGATCTGGACGATCCTGAAGAGGTCTGCAAGACGATATTGACCATGTGCCGTAACAAAATACCCGAGAAATTCGGCTTCCACCCAATAAATGAGATACAGGTGCTGTCCCCTATGCACAGGGGCATCGTCGGCGCGGCGAACCTGAACGTTGAACTCCAGAAACATCTTAATCAATCTGCAGATGAGCTGCTAAGGGGGGGCAGACTATTCAAGACGGGGGACAAGGTCATGCAGATAAGGAACAATTACGACAAGGACATATATAACGGCGACATAGGGAAGATCCTATCGATCGACAGGGAAGAACAGGAAATCAGCGTGGACTATGAAGGCAAATGCATATCCTATGATTTCATGGAACTCGATGAAGTCGTGCTCGCCTATGCGGTTTCAGTCCATAAGAGTCAGGGGAGCGAATATCCGGCAGTGGTAATGCCGCTTCTTACTCAGCATTACATGATGCTCCAGCGAAACCTCCTTTACACGGCGATCACACGCGGGAAGAAACTGGTCGTTCTTATCGGCACAAAGAAGGCGCTTGCAATCGCGATAAGGAACAATAAGCAGCAGATGCGGTATACGAGACTGAAGGAAAGGCTAAAGAATTTCGGGATCGATAAATCGCGCCTCTATGCAATTTGATGTTTGTTTGTTATCCGGTGTCGGGGCGTAATTCATTACGCCATGAATTGCTGCAGATGACAGACGCCAGGACATAGTAGCGCCCTACTCGAAACACTCCATACTGCGCTGTTTGTTGATCTCTGTATGTTTTTTCTCACACCAGACATTTCCAAGCTGAGGGGTCTCTCCGGACGGCTTCAGCATCTTGGCCTTCTTGCACGAAATGCAGTGCCTGACTTTTACACCGCCTATAGGCACATGGCAGGGCATCTGCCTGTTCTTGGCCATCTGCATTTGGCGCTGTCCGCACCAGACCGTCCCCTGAGCAGGACGCTGACCTCCCGGCTTTACGTCGTAACCGAATTTGCACTTACCGCAGGCATTTTCCATCGTCATTCCCGCCCGGAGAGACGCTCCATGACCTTTTGGGCATCGGACCACGTAAGCCACTTGTCTTTTGGGTTTCTGAGAAGGTAAGCCGGATGGAACGTAGGCATCACAGGGATTCCATTATAATCAAAAAAATTACCCCGAACCGCGGTTATCTTTAACTCCTGTCTTTTTAACAGCGTCTGGAGGGCTATCCTGCCGAGCGTGATAATCACCTCGGGATGTATAATCTCGATTTGACGCTCAATGAAACCCCTGCAGCTTGCGACCTCATCTTCCTCCGGGTCCCGGTTCATCGGCGGTCTGCACTTCACGATATTGGCAATATAGACGTCGCCCCTTTTCAGGCCGACATCCCCTATATACATCTTTTCGATGAGTTTTGTGAGAAGCATCCCGGCTTCGCCGACGAAGGGCCTTCCCTTCAAGTCCTCTTCCCTGCCCGGCCCTTCGCCGATAAACATGATCTTAGCCCCGGGATTCCCCTCACCGAAAACAATACTATTTCTGTTTTTCGAGAGTTTGCATCTGACACAAGCACCAATCTCATTTCTAAGTCCCGAGAGGAGGCGTTCCTTGTCTCCATTGCACTGATCAATGCTGCCTGGGGGTGCCAGGCGGAGGGGTATGCCTTCGATGCCGAGGGCTTGGTAGAACTCGAGCATAGTCTTTAAATCGTCGATGATGTCGTTTCTCCGTCCATTCATAGCGAAATTGCCGCGCAGGTCAGCGCTCCCCCCACTTCAGTTTAGTCCTAAGGACCTTGAAATAATCGCGTTCGCAGGGGATAAGCAGCCTAGTCTTGAACGGCGATTTATTGATTTCTATGACGTCATCCTTTCTGAGTGAAAAACCGACCTGCCCGTCGAGGGTCAGATATACGTCTTCGCTGAGAGTCTTCAGGGTGATCTCAACCTTAAAATCATCAGGCAAAACGATAGGCCTGTTTGTCAGCGTATGGGAGCATATCGGCGTAAGGACGATACTGTTGAGGGTCGGATAGAGTATGGGCCCACCGGCTGAAAGCGAATAGGCTGTAGAGCCGGTCGGAGTCGAGATGATCAACCCATCGGCCTTAAATGTCGTCACATAAACCCCGTTGATCAACGCCTCCAGGTCGATAATCCTCGCAAGAGCGCCCTTGTTTATCACTACATCGTTGAGAACGGTATACTCGGCGATCTTTTCTCCCTCCCTTACGATCCTCGCACAGAGCATCAGCCTTTCTTCGATGATATACGTATCGGAAAGCATTGCGTCGACGGCCTGATAGATCTCGCCACGGTTTATCTCGGTAATAAATCCCATCGTCCCCAGGTTGACACCCAGTATGGGTATGCCCTTTTCCGCAACCAGTCTGCTCACGCTGAGCATCGTTCCGTCGCCGCCCAGGACTATCACTGCGTCAACAAGAGAGGCTATTTCCGCCCTTGTATGTCCCTCTATCTTCAGCAGGGCGGCGGTGTCCGGATCTACATAGAGCTCATGTCCCTGCCGCCGCAGGCGGGGCAAAAGTTCCTTCATGATCTCCTGCGATTCGGGCCTCCCGGACTTACTGATTATGCCTATCTTCTTCATTAAACCCCTCTATATATATTTCTCTTCGATTATCACCCACATCCTTCAATCGGACCCTTATGAAGCCGGCTGCAGACGCCCCGAGCTTCTCGGCCCATTCTATAACGGCCACAGAATCCCTTCCTAGACAGTCCCAGATCCCCGTACCGTCCACGTCCTCTTCTTTCTCCACCCTGTAAAGGTCTATATGAAAAAAAGCCGGGACAGTGTCATGCTCGGCTATTATCGTAAAGCTGGCGCTCGTAACGTCCCTTCCAGCGACGCCGAAGGCCCTCGCAATTCCCTTTACCATCGTTGTCTTGCCGGTCCCCAGATCCCCATAAAGCGCAACAACATCACCGGCCTTCAACCTTTTCCCGAGTTCATACCCTGCCTGCTCGGTCTCATCCGGATCGTTACTTACCAGTTTCACCCATCGTGCCTTTGATCACGGCAGTCTTGCCGATAATACCCACAAGCTTTCCCGCACTGACAACCGGGAGCAGATGCACCCCTTTTTCAGACATGATCGTGGCGATTTCCTGGAGCGTCGTTTCGGGACCGACTGTGATCACTGCGCGAGTACATATCTCGGAAACCGTCGATGCGGACATCCTCTGTATCTCTTTCTCCATAGAAGACGTGCCGAGGGGAATGAAGGCATCGAAAAGCCTTACGATTGTAGGGATATGAAACCTGCTGTTCTGTTTTATCAGATCGTTTTCGGTCACTACCCCGAAGAGATTCTGTTCCGCATCCAAAACAGGGACCCCGCTAATTCCTTTTTCGATAAAAAGTCTGCCCAGCTCCTCCACCGTTGTATTGGGAGATACCGTGATCACCACGGTGCTCATGATGTCCTTGGCCTTTATCATAGACCCCCTCTTTTCTTTTTACTAATATTAACATGGAACGCATGCTTGGTCGTTCACATCCTGACTTCAGCCTCCGCAATCTCTCTCTCCGGCTTGATGATCCAGATATAGCCAAACTCCCTTTCCTGATACACCCTCGCAAGCCCGAGACGTAAAAGCTCGAGGAGTGCAAGAAAGGTAACGATCCACCGCTTCCTTGTCACGCCGCCCTCGAAAAGCTCCTCAAAACGTATACTTTCAGAATTTTCTAGGAGGTCGACAATCAAGAACATCTTGTCTTTGACAGTCAGCGTCTCCATAGTGATCGTGCGCACTTCGGGAGGCGCAGCCTCAAGTATTTTCCTGAAAGCCCCGAGCAGATCAAAGATGTTCACCTCGAAAAGATAAGGCTCTGCCTCTGTATCTTCCCCTTCCTCTCCGGGCGTTTCCTCCGGCTCCCTTGAAAAGATCCTGAGCGACTCATCCTCCTTATCCTTCAGTATCGACGCGGCATCCTTGTACGCCTGATACTCAAGAAGTCTCTGTACGAGTTCGAGTCGGGGATCTTCCATCTGCTCGGCTCCTGCGGCAGCCACCTCCTCGGGCGGCAGCAGCATCTTCGACTTGATCTGTATGAGTGTAGCCGCCATAACAAGAAATTCCCCGGCTATTTCAAGATTGAGCTCCTTCATCATCCCGACATACTCAAGATAACGGCCCGTGATAAATGAGATGGGGATATCGTAAATATCAATCTTATTTTCCCTAATGAGATGGAGGAGAAGATCAAGCGGGCCCTCGAATGCCGGTAATTTAATATTATAAAGGTCTTCCATGGTTCAATTCATATTTTACGGCAGTATTTTAACAGATTGTGAGAAAATTTGGTCTGACCGGGGCTCACTTCGCAATAGGTATTTTTCTCCCGATGAAAAGCCCAAGAAGCCGTCAAATGCGATTCACGATATGTACATTTGGCATGACAGGACTCTGGATCACGATAGCGCTATGATGTCGAAAAAACTTTCGGGGCCGAATAGCGACTGGACTCGTGTCGGTCTTAACGCGTACCTCCTCTATCGCTTTCCTGCCTTTTTCACGATATGAGCGGCTCTTGGAGAGACCTCCGGGTCAATGAGATAAGCCTCCGAAAAATACCTGCTGGCGTCGTCAAATTTCTTCAACTTATAGTCCGCATATCCCAGCAGATAATACGCAACAGGATCAGGAGTTTTAGATATATAATTCTTGAAATGCATCTCGGCCTTTCTGTAATCCCTTTTCCCGTAATACCTCAACCCCTTTTCGAAATCTTCACTCCCCGCGTATGTCTGGGAACATATCATAAAAGCCAAAATAAGCGAAAACACAACATAAGATAAAGTCTTCATTTTTCGTTCCCTCCTACCTAATCATCGTTATGCCTTCCGGTCTTAACTATATCACAAGATACGGCGATAATCAAAGGTATCAAAGCCATGAACCCGCGCCTTAAAGATCATTCAGCTGAAGGGCAAATGGGCGAACAGCAAAGCCGGGGAAAAGAGACACAATCGAAAAACACGAAGAAGGTTCTGCTACGGTGGCGACTTCTACGACTCGATCATAACCATGGTGGTGAGCATCGCAAGGGACCAAACAATGTCAGAGAGGCCTATCTGAAGGTCGCAGGTGGAATCGAAGAGGAGATCCGCCCTGGCGGGGAATTCCTCATCCTCAAGCCATAAGATCAGAGTAATTGGCACCCTCGGAAGTGGGTAAAGAATCAGGGAGGCATCTCCGTGCCCAGCCTCCCCGGCGCCGAATTCAAGACCCCGCCTGATGAACGTGTCCCTGTCTCTGCCGTATATGGCGGCAACCCGGTCGAGCGGCAGCAGATGGGTCCCGGTGAAAAAACGCTGTCCTCCCCTTACGTCGATAGGCCTGATGAGCCTGCCGGTGAAAGGGATATCTTTCGCGCTGGACAGATACCAAAGGAGAGATAGCCTGAAAAAATCCTTGAACTTATTTAGGAAGAGAATGCTGTTTTCAGAACTGCTGAATATTCTTCTCTCGCTTACTGAAACACAAAAATCTATGCCGAATGATTTTACTATAAAGGGCCCCTTCTCATCATCATGCCTTACCGAGGCCCTCCGACAAACGTCATGCGCAGGAAGACCCTCAAGGATTTTCCAGACTTTCTCCTCTCCGTGTACCGTCTTTATGGGAACTAGTTCCATATTTTACTCCCTAATAATATATAATAATTATGCATTCTTTTGTGATAGACTGTGCGTATTTGCTTATGGTATTATAAATAAAACTAATGAATTTATCCATCCAGTTGTCGGTATTTTTCCTAAATTCAGCCTAGCAGATGGAAGGAGGCAGAACGTGTATAAGATTCTGAAAAAAGAGGTGCTCAGCGATGTCACAAAACTTATGGACATCGAGGCGCCGCATGTCGCCAGAAAGGCGCGGGCGGGCCAGTTCATCATCGTGCGCATCGATGAGCAGGGCGAGCGGATACCGCTCACTATCGCGGATTATGACCGGGATGCGGGTCTGATCACAATCATATTCCAGGAAGTGGGAAAGTCCACCATGCAGCTCGGCAAACTCGAGCCTGGCGATACCGTCGCCTCATTTGCGGGACCCTTGGGACACCCGACCGAGATCGAAAACTACGGAACGGTTGTCTGCGTGGGCGGAGGCGTCGGTGTGGCCCCGATCTATCCCATCGCCAAGGCGCTCCATGAAGCGGGTAATTCGGTCATATCCATCATTGGCGCCCGTAATAAGTCCCTGCTCTTCTGGGAAGAGAAAATGCGGGCGGTATCGAGCGAACTTATCGTCTGCACAGACGACGGCTCTCATGGAAGAAAGTCCCTTGTGACCGAGCCCCTCACCGAGATACTCAAGGACCCCGGCAGGAAGGTCGCCCATGTCTGGGCCATAGGCCCCGCCATCATGATGAAGTTCGTCGCTGCGGCGACGAAACCTTTCACCGTGCCGACCACCGTAAGCCTTAACACCATCATGATCGATGGAACGGGCATGTGCGGAGGCTGCCGCGTTCTGCTCGAGGACGGCGCGCGCTTCGTCTGCGTGGACGGCCCTGAATTCAACGGCCACAAGGTCGACTGGGACAACCTTCTGTCGCGCCTCCAGTTCTACAGGGAAGAGGAGCGGGCAGCAGTGGAACATTATGACCACAAATGCAAACTTGAAGGAGCTGCCGGGGGAGGTAAGTAATGGCTGAACTAACACAAAAAGAACGGATGCAGATAAAGCGCCACGACATGCCGAACCAGGACCAGCATATCCGGCGCGGCAATTTCGAAGAGGTCGCTCTCGGTTATTCGGAAGAAACGGCCCGGCGGGAGGCCGAGCGCTGCCTCCAGTGCAAAGAGCCGAAATGCGTCAAGGGGTGCCCTGTGGGAGTCATGATACCACAGTTCATCAAGGCCCTCAGGGAGGGCGATATGATCAAGGCTGTGGAATGGATGAAGGTGAAGAACAACCTTCCGGCCATCTGCGGAAGGGTATGCCCCCAGGAGGTCCAGTGTGAGGGCAATTGCATCCTGGCGAAGAAGGGCAAGGCGGTGGCCATCGGCAGGCTCGAGCGGTTTGTGGGCGATTTTGAATTGTTGCACCGCACCTGCCCGCTCGTGAAGGCGCCGAAGTCCGGGAAGAAGATTGCCGTAGTCGGCTCGGGACCGGCTGGCCTCACCTGTGCCGTGGACCTCGGCCGGGCGGGTCATGATATAACACTGTTTGAATCCCTCCACGGCCCGGGTGGCGTGCTCGTCTACGGCATCCCTGAGTTCAGGCTGCCCAAGAAAGTAGTGCATGGCGAGATAAGCTACGCCGTTGAATGCCTCGGCATCCAGCTCAAGACCGACCACGTCATCGGGCGTACTTTCACCCTGAATGAACTTCTGACTGACTACGACGCAGTATTCCTCGGCACCGGCGCAGGTCTCCCCTCTTTCATGAGGATACCCGGCATCAACCTTAACGGCGTTATGTCTGCAAATGAGTTCCTGACGAGGGTAAACCTCATGAAGGCATATCAGTTCCCGGAATTCGACACACCGGTTAAGATCGGAAAGAAGATTGCTGTCGTCGGCGGAGGCAATGTTGCCATGGACTCAGTCAGGTGCAGTCTGAGGCTTCAGGCGCTGCAGGCGCAGCAGACCGGAGATAAACCGGGTGAGGTCCACCTCGTTTACCGCCGTTCCTCGGATGAGATACCCGCACGTGCCGAAGAGTTCCACCACGCCATTGAGGAAGGCGTCATCTGTGACTTCCTGACGAACCCGATCGAGATCGTCGGCAACGGAAAAGGCGGCGTGAAAGGGCTCCGCTGCATCAAGATGCAGCTCGGCGAACCCGATGCCTCCGGCCGGCGAAAGCCCGTGCCGATACCCGGTTCTGAGTTCGAGATGGAGATGGACACGGTCATCATGGCCCTCGGAACCAGCCCCAACCCGCTCGTCTTTGTTGATGCAGCGGGGCTCGAAAGGACAAAACACGGCACCGCGGTTGCGGACACCGAAACGGGAAGGACGATGAGACATCGCGTCTGGGCCGGAGGCGACATCGTGACAGGCGCGGCAACGGTGATCAGCGCCATGGGCGCCGGCAAGAGGGCTGCAGCCGACATCAACAACTTTCTGAAGGGCGAAGCCCATTGGGAATAAGACGGGCCTCCTGATCGGATATAACAAAAGACCCCGCTAGGAATAGCGGGGTCTTTTGTTATCACACTTAGTTTTTGCTGTGGATTTCACTTCAAAGAAATATTTTCAAAGCCTCTTGGCATCCTCCACTCCTTTCGCCCCGCACATTCCGCATCTAGGAAGTCAGGAATTCTCATGCGCACCAAAAAGAAGGCCCCCGCTCCTTAGAGCAGGGGCCTTCACTTCCGACCTCAAGAAGAATGCTTTTTCTTAATAGATGCCCACATGGGGCTTCGCAGCCCGCTCGATATCACGTCTTGCGGCCATATCCATAAGCACCTTCTCGGTACCGAACTTACCATACTCGTACTTCCTCAGCTTGAGGGCCGTCCTCGCCTTGTCGATGTAGTCAAGAGCCATGGCGAGAATTTTTTCCGGGTCAGGCTCAAAGTGGAGCGCTCCCCTGTAACGTTCGAACCAGACCTCGGTCATAATCCTAGTGACCTCTTTGCTCGCCTCTACCGGAGACGCGCCGCCGAAGATGACCGGAACGCCGGAGGCCGCAAAGTACATGCCGATGGCCACCGCCTTTTCCGTGACCCACTCAGGTGCGATACCGACTGCAGGCATGCCCCCGATCTCATCGGAGAGACCGCCTTCCGCAGCCATGGCGGTGGCGATAGTGAGAATCCGCGTATTATCTACACAAGAGCCGAGGTGCAGGATGGGCGGTATGCCGATAGCCTCGCAAACCTCTCTCAGGCCGGGGCCGGCATTTTCAAGCGCATTTTCCGGTGTGAGAAAGCCTGCGCCGGCGCAGGCGCCCGAGCTGCAGCCGGTGGAGACGATAAGAACATCGTTCTTGATCAACTCTTTTGCAAGATATTTGTGAACACCCGTTGAAGGAACCCTCGGGTTGTCGCATCCTGCCAGTCCTACAACACCCCTGACCCTGCCTGCTGCGATAGCATCATTAAGCGGCCTGAAAGAACCGCGCCATTTTCCGCCCTGCATGTATTCGATATACTCCTGGGAGAACCCTGCAATGACCGGAAAACGGGCTGAAGAGTGGCTTCCCTTCGTCGTGCGATTGGGATAGTTGTCTATCGCCATCTTCACGATCTCACGCGCCACCTCTTTCGCCCTGTGTTCATCAAAGGGCATGTGGATCGCGCCGGGTATCTTGACCTTATCTGATGTGGTAATGACCTTCGTATGGAACTTCTTCGCCACATCGACAATGGCAGGCATGATGCACTGGACATCCACAGTAAAGGCATCAATAAGTCCGGTCATTATGGCCGGCTCCTGGTTGGTGAACCCGCCTGCAGTCGGTATCCCGTGCCTCATGAGCACTTCATTAGCCGTGCAGCACATACCTCCCACGTTGATCCCCTTAGCACCCTTAGCCTTTGCATGCGCAACCATTGCCGGCTCGCAGACGACATCGATAATCATCTCAGCAAGAGAAGGTTCGTGACCGTGGACTATGATGTTCACTTCGTCTTCCTTGAATATGCCAAGGCTCGCCTCCGCCTTCACCGGCATCGGCGTGCCGAACAGGATATCAGAAATATCGGTAGAGATCATACTGCCCGCCCATCCGTCGGCCAATGAGCATCTCAGTGCCTGGTCCAGAATGGAATCGGGGTCCGCGTCCATTCCCATGGTCGTCCTGTCCATGGTCTCGGCAATCTCCCTGTCTACGCCCCTTGGAGTGATCCCGTATTTCTTCCAGCGCTCCTGGGTCTTTTTGGGAGCGCGCGCAACATAGTTTAATTCACCACGCTGCCTTCCAAAGTCCTCCATAAACTTGGTAGCCACATCCTTGGCGACATCCAATACGGGCCTTCCTTCAAATTCAATATTGAGTATGCTTGCAACCCGGTACAGCTTTTTCACGTCCTTGATCCGGAAGTCCTTGGCCTCGCCGTTGGCAACTGCAAGGAGGGTAAAGACCATGTCCCTGCCGTGGTCGCCGTGGCAGGCAGATCCTCCTGCCGCCATTCTCGCAATAGAGCGTGCTGAAATGGTAGAAAGGTCTGCGCCGCATATGCCCTTCGCCTGTTTTTCAGCATCCTTGCCTGTCAGCCTGCAGGGACCCATATGGCAACTCTTGCAGCATGCACCGCTATGACCGATCGGGCAGGGCTTCATCTTCTCAGCCCTGTCAAAGCAGGTTTCGATCTCCTCGAACTTACCCCATTCCAGTATCGCCTCAGCAGCAGGCTCAGCGCTTCTTACCCGTTTCTCTTTTTTTTCTTCCTTACTCATAATTTACCTCCATCTTTTAAATCCCGGCTCCTTTCCCATGCGTCAAGAAATGATCCGGAACCATATTTATGCTACTGCGGTTTATAACATCGGCTCCATTTCAAGGGCAGGATGTCCCACCTTTGACAGGTGCTCCAGGAGCTTCTCCGAGTCCTCGCATATGCTTTCATCTGCTATCTTGTCGAGGAGGTCGGGAACCCCGGCCTCTTCGGCTCTCTTTTTGAAATCATCGCTTATCCGCTCCTTCAATGACTTCGGCATCCATACGATCCTCTTGATACCGCCGTCCCCAAAAAGGAACTTTTTGCTCGCCACGAAATTCACACCGACTCCCATAAAGCCGGGAGTCTGGGCGCCGCCGCCGACGGTGCCGGCGAGGGTGGAGAACTTCATGCCGACAGGTGTCATCCCGGTATGTCCCCTGTGCACGAGCATGACGCCGTTTGCCTCTGGTATGATGGCGATAATGCACTCGAAACATCCGCACGAGGTCATAGGGTTTTCCATCAGCGTATAGAGATTCATTGTTTCAACGGCGCCGCCTGTAGCCTTTCTCAGATAGTCATCAGAACCGGTATAGCGGCCATACCTCGCATCCAGACACTCACCTTTTGCTATTGGCTGGTTCCCGCCCGTGGGATCGATCTCATAGGCCGCCTTTCCGTCAAGCCAGTTGTAGGCCCCGCAGAGTCCGAGCCTTTCAGGGGTAATTACACATACATGGCTCGGAGCAAAGGACTGACAGAGGAGACAGGAATAAAACGTATCCACCGCCTCGTCCGTGAGGCTCCCGACACGCTGGTCTCGTTCTTTGTAAGCCTGACGGGCATGCCCGAGCTGTTCCTTGACGTCTTTGTCGTCAATGAATAAAGTCACCTGGACTTTGTCCACGATGGATCTGAACCGATGATGGGTCATGGCGGCGTTAAGTATGCCGAGGTGTTCGAGGGTGAAGCCATCCTTTTTAGCGTTGGTGCTTATCCTTACCCAGTTAATATCTCTCTGTCCCATGTGCCAGACACCCTGGGCCTCGTTGATGTTTGAATGGATCTTCCTCTCGATGACCGACTCAAAGTCCTTCTGCATCTTTCTCCCGGCGCACTCGATGAGCATGCCGAGGGGCATCTGGCCGCCTTTTTCAAAACGCTCTTGCCAGTTTTCGCCGACGATGATGACCTTGTTGTCCTCGATCTCGTTCATCTCCCTCATTCGCACCCACTCAAAGGCAGCAGTCCGCTGGCCGCCAAATTCAATAAACGTATCTTCCTTCCTGATCCTTTCCCCTTCGAAGGCGGGGCCGAATGCAACGGGGATCGGCGGTTTTTCGACAGTTATCTTAAGACCTCTCATCTCGATCGCCTTCTGCACAATCTTGGCATGGTCGAACTCCTTATCAACCTCTTCATAGGTGCATACACCGGTAGGATGGATGACCGGAATGTCCGTGTCCCCAATGGCCGGGAATCCCATGTTGATGGCGCCGGCCCCTGTGGACCACTTTATGTCGTCGAGTTCACCGAGCACGATAGCAAAGGCGAATACCCTGTCCTTCTGGTACTTAAGGTGCTCTTTGAAATCTCCGGGCTTCTTGCCGCCGAAGATCAGCGAGGCCCTTATCGCCCAGTCCAGGGCATAGAGCGTATGTTCAGTGTCGGGACCGAGGGGTACTATCCTGGTATCCCACCCTAGTTCTACTCCCTTTCTCAGGAGCTGTTTTGTCACACTGTCCCCTTTCGACTGCCCCGAGAGAAAGGTGAGTATGTTCTTCCCCTGGAGTTCCCTGCAGATATTTACCGCGATGTCATCAGTCGGTGCGGCTCCCAGGATAGCAGCAAAACCGGGCATTGTTCCATCAACGAGCTGAATGCCGAGGTTCCTCTGGATCGTATCTGAGATGAAACCATTATAGACGTACCCGGTTTCCGGGTCCTTGCACGGCTCCAGCCCATGTATATATCTGAGGGCCAGCAGGATCTCCTCGGCGAACAGAGTTCCCATGCCCGAGTCAAGGGCCTCACCGAGATACGGTTTCCAGATATGTTCCTCCGGTTCGTCATGCAGCAGCTCTTTGGCAAATCCCATCGCAACGTTCATGTCGCCGAGGGTCTTTACCTGAAACCCTGTCATTGCATAAATCATGGGAAGATAAAAGGCCGTATCCGGAAATTCGAACACAAAGTCCTTGCCCTTTTCGGCTATCGTCTTCTGAAGCAGATCATCCGCCTGCTTGACCAGTTTGTGCGTACCTCTAATGACTGCGGTCGCTATTAACTTGGACATTCTCCAACCTCCTTATGTTTTTTTATTATATACTATATAAAGTATATTTCCTAGCTTGCTCGCGCCTTAAGGAAAGCGGGAATCGCATTCGCTTCCCTGGGTCCTACTGTTATCTTCCATCCCGGGAGCTTGTCCTCGATAGAACCGCTCAATATAGCGACGTATCCCGGGATAATAAGTTCCTTGTGGGATATCTCCTTATCAACGCCGCTCTCCGTGATAAACTGTGCTATCTTCGATGCGGTGAATTTTCCCGCTGCCCATCCGGTCAGGACCGAAAGCCCTTCGCAATCTAACACGGCCAATCTGCTCGGCACCTTGCTGTTCTCTATTTCTCCTGAAACGATAAAGTAGGTGAGGGAGAAATTAGACGTGATGAAGAGCGGAGCCTCCGTCTTCGCATCCCCTATAGTATAGATTTTCTGTTCTACCTGCATCGGGACCTGCGGGTCGGTATAGATGTTCTGGCGCAGGGTAAACAGGGCAAGGTTCTTCCATTTTTCGATGCTGCTCAAAACGACTATTGAAGAATATTTGGCCACGCCGATAACAGCAATAAGGGCTTCATGAAGGCTATCTTCACGCTGCGCAAAATTGATCACAGGATATCCCACGGGCTTGAAATTCTTTTTTACGGCGGCCCTTCTCATAAGCGTGTTGTGTTCGAGAATGTCCTTTGCTTTCCTTGCGCCCGAGTCTATCACCATATCCTCAACGCCAAGGCCTTTGATCTTTTCTGTGAGATCGCAGAGCTCATCGAGGCCGTTTCCAACAACCCCGAGGACGGCCTTGTGCGTCTTGGCGACAGCCGCCATTGCTTCGAAATTTGAAGCGTTCGCGCCATACACAACCGGCCTTTTACCCGCAAACAGTTTGATCGCGGTCTCTGCGGCCTTGGGATCAGCGGTGCAAAGGATCACGGGAACATCGGGGGCCTTGCCGGCAACCACTTTTGCTGCGGCTTCGAACTTGCCCGCATCATTCGATGCATTCGTAAGTGCGATAGCGTTAATCCTCAACTTTTGACCGACGCGGTCTATTTCAGACCCGAGCACCTCTCCGGCCAGCTTGGATATTTCGCCCTCTGAAGCAGTGTCCCTTATCTCGACGGCAAAGACGCAGGGATTCACGAATTTCTTCTCATGTCTGAACAGGACAGTCTCCTCCCCCATCTTTACTGCCATGCCGCCGACACCAAAGGTTATCGGCCTGACAGGCGGGGCAGACGCCTCGCCGAGTACCCTTTTTGCCTCTTCAGATACGTCCGGGCATGAATCAAGTGTCGCTTGCCGCTGGGCAAGTTTCATCGCAAAGGCAAGGCAGGTAGGATGTCCGCATTTCTTACAATTTGTTTTCGGTAACAGCTTAAATATTTCAACGCCTGATAACGCCATTTGATTGACCTCCGTTACATTAGTTCTTCAATGGTTTTTTGGACGGCCTCAACCGCCTTTGGATGTCTCATAATAAGCAACTCAGCACCGGCAACAAGCAAGGCGGTAGCTGTAACAGCCTCCCATGCGATGCCGCGCTCCTCGACAGTACCCCAGTGAGGCAGATCCGTCTCGGATGCTTGAGCCTCCTTGACCTTCCAGACATACATTCCGACGTCGCCCATTAGAGGCGGCTGCATGGTGGCGTCATTCTGCGTCAGCGCTGCGAGTCGTATCCTCTCCATGACCGAATAGGTATATTCAAGCCCGTATCCCAGTGCCGAGCACATGGGGTCCGTTATCAGTTTTTCCTTCTCGAAACCCATCTGGCCAATAAGGATGTTGAGCTGTTTCGAGAGGTTTATATCAAGCTCAGACATGGCGATAAGCTTATGATTGTTTGCCATTGCCGCGGCAGCTATCGTCTTATAGTTCGCCTCCTGGGCCTTGCCGATGATGCAGTTCTTATCCTTTGCCGCCTCGGCAGCAGCCACGAGCACTGCCGAATCCTTTTCAGGATGGTTGCTTCCGAGGACGACGAGGGGCACATTAATGGACGCCAGAACGTCCTTCACTGTCTTCGCAGCATCTTCAGGTGAGCGGTTTTCCCTGTCAGGATGAGTACCGATCAGCCTCAACGCTATAGCCTTCGCCTTGAGTTCATCCTGGCAATATCTGGCCCACTTAACCGGATCACCCGAAACCCCCTCAAATGGTTTCTTCACGTTCTCCGGCCAGTCCGCAGGCGGCACGTCCTGGATCTCAAGTGCAATAACCGGCCTGTTCGGAGCACTGCCTTCAAAAGAATGGAAAGGGAGAACGTTTTCTCCTCCGACCGTAGCCGCGCTATCCCCCATTCCGATGGTTACGGGATATACCTTCCCCGAATATGTCTCTTTTGCTGGTGTAAAAGCCATCTTATCCTCCTAATAATCAGTATCAGTGTTTAGTATCAGTGCGTTATGTCAGTCCGGATTCATTATCCTGACTGATACTGCATTTATCACATTTCGAGATACGAATGGGCGTAAAGGGTATTGCCCCTAATGACATCAAGCGTCTTTGTTATCTCCGCCATTTTTTTTGCGTCATCAAGCTTCTTCCCGGCCAGAACATCGTCAAACAGTTTCTTTTCATTAATGGCCTCTGCCATCTCGTGGGCGTCAGCAATGGCGGAGGTCAGTCCCGCATTCATAAGCATTAAAAAATAATATTTATTCAATATCGGTCTTAGCTGCTTAGGGCAACCGTTGGAAATATTGCTCAGCCCGACAACGGTTTTCATCGGTGGATCGTTCATTTCCTGAAACATCTTAATCGCCTCAATAACTTTCATTGCGTGGTCCTGAGAAGTTGCGATCTGAAGGACCAACGGATCAAGATATAAGTCTTCAAGTGGCACCCCATACTCCATTGCCCTAGCCATTATATCCGCAGCTAGTGCAGCCCTTTCCCCGGCGTCTGCAGGAAGTCCGCCTTTCCCCACCGTAAGCCCAATGACTTGTGCCTTATATTTCGCTCCAAGTTCAAGAATAGGGAATCTCTCGGGGTCATTGGATGTTGAATTAATTAATGCCCTGCCCCACTGATTGTTATGGACTTTCAATCCTGCCTCTATTGCCTTTGCATTTGTTGTATCAAGGCATACCGGCAGAGAGACGACCTCTTGAATCGTTGTAACCATCCACTGCATCAAATCCTCTCCGCCGTCTTCTGCAGGGCCTATATTGGCATCAATTACGCCGGACCCCTCCTTCCACTGTCGGGTCGCGATCTCCTGTATCGGTCCCTTGTCTTTCTTCATCATCGCTTCTCTGACCTTCTTCGCTATGATGCTCAACTTTTCGCCTATTATCAGCATTACTTCGCACTCCTTTCCTTAACTTTTCATTATAAATTTCTCATGAAAAAAAAATGTGAGAATCCTTCAAAAAACAGAGCATCAACAACAGTTAATAATAAATCTTATAGATACTCCTTAGAATAATCCTAAGAACAATAACATATTTTAATAAGCCCATAAAATTTATTATTTTAATAAAGTTAATAAGTTTTTTTTATTAACTAATAAGATTTTACCGGCCTCCTTTCCGCAAAAAAGATCAAAATAGGCAACATTGTCTAATTTACCATGTAGCGACACGTAAAGATAGGAAAAATAACATATTTTGGACTCCAAAATAAAGCACTTGGGTGATAGTTTTAATTTATAAATGCATAAGCATTACCCAAAAGGCCTATGCCGACACTTCTATACGGCAAAACTGCCCACCAGTGGTGACACTCCATGCTTCTTCCTGCCAATAATTCCCCCCCTATCTTAAATCGGCTTGGTATCACTTAGTCGGACACGTAAGCTTCCCCAAAAAGCAGACATTTTTCAAGAATACTTAGAATCCTTTTTAACAGGGTGATGTCGACCTGCTGTAATTCACCCCTTTTTCGAGCCCTTCGATCCTGAAAAGCGGCTCTCCTGCGATCAGTTCCCCGAGCCTTTCGGGCTTCAGTTGATTATAGAAAACAGGCATCACCAGATTACCGTCGTCGCGATAGCCGATCAAGTTCTTTCTTAACGACCCATCCCTGAGAATTATATCAGTGATCTGGAGTTTCCGGTAGAGCCTGATATACGTGTTGATGCCGACACTGTCAGGCTGGACCCTCCTGAATAGATCCAGGTAAAAAAGGAGTGTATCCTCCTCCTCATAGGGAAAACCGCAAAGAAAATCCACTACGATCTTGAGTCCGCTTGACTTAGCGAGGAATATCATCTTTTCGATGTCGGTCCAGTACATAGGGCACTTCTTCCAGGAATCAACAGTGAGCGTTATCAAGGAAACCCCGCTATCCTTCATCAGCCTGAAGAGCTTTTTATTATAGTTTGCCGGTTTCATATAAAGGGCCCAGTCAATGCCCAGTCCTTCCTTTATTAATGAGCTGCAAAAATCCAGCGCATAATCGAGGTCTTCGTTAAATTCAGAGTCGCAGAGGTGGAAGCGCTTACATCCGGCATCGACGAACTGCCGGATCTCGCCGACAACATCCTGAATTCTTTTGAATGACACCCTGGTATTCGCTTCGATACAATACACACAGGACGAACTGCAGCCCTTGTGCGTATCGAAGCCCGCGATTCCCCCATGTTCGACATATTTTTCGTAATCTATTTTATCCGCCTTGCGCGGACACGAAATATCATATCGATATTTTCTGGAATGTATTTTCTGCCCCATGTTCTCTCCCCTGCCGATATCGGCAAGCAGTTCATCGATGCAGCCTTCGGCAGGCCCGGTAACCGCGTAATCGGTGCCTAGGTATTCAAGGACACTCTCAGGATCAGTCGCCATCCCACTCCCTCCCAAAATTACCTTCAACCCGCACAACTGTCTTATGTGCGATACGATATCTCTTATGTCATCGAGAAAGAATTCATTTGTCTGGTGGAGGACTGTATCCACGTTCCTTACGGTAATACCGACAATATCGGGCTTAAATTCAACCACCGCCTTATCGATATCACCAAAGGGGGAATCGGAAAAACAGAGGTCGAGTATCTCCACCGCGTGACCTGATTCCTCGAGTGTGCCGGCAACATGTTCGAGCCCTATCGGCGGCACGGGAGGGGATTTATACCTGTTGGGATTAATCAGAAGGACTCTCATGGCTCTATAATAAAATAATGGACGATATTATTGTCCAGTGCAGCACCCCAATTAATGTGAGACCTTCTCACTGAAATAGTCCGCATGATATACTTCCTGAAATCAACTTGAAAATGACCTATTGAAGAAGTAAAGGGTACAACCTTTACCGACTGAACTAAGGTGAACGGTGGGTTTTTACCGCGTTCCTCTTGAGCGACTCGTTAGACGGCGGTTCACTGATTTTTCTTTAGGTCTTTAATTAATTGGCTTAGAAGCCTGAGTTGTTCCTGTTGATGTGAAATAAGTTCACTCCATGGCTTCTCCCTAAGCAAGTCTATTTTCTCATGGAGCGTCATTATTTCAAGCTCCGCCTTTAAGTTGACTTCGTTAATCGTGCTCCGCGCTTAGTCGATCTTTGGAGGCCTGTCGGTTTTGAGACATCAAGATTATTGGGGCTTGAATGGCGGCAAGGATAGACAAAAAGAAGATTTAGCAGAATGTACGGGTATGGATCAAATGATTTATCAAGCTTGATCAGAACGAACGAATTCAGGAAAACCCAAGTAACCATTACAACCGCAAAGATTGAGATGAAAACCAAGAGCCTCCAAAAGTTGCGACCTTATCAGCCATCCTCTGGCCGAAAGTCAGTTGTTCGGAAAAGTCTTGAGCGACATTCCTTGCAATGTGGGTTCTCTCGGCGAGATGATGAGCAACATGCTTCTCTTGCTTGCCAAGTTGCTCATATTTCGTGCGAAAAAGCTTTTCTGATATTTCGACTTCTTTTTGATTCATCGTGTTATCCTTTGGATTGTGGTCTAACATTATTTTTTATGCCGAATGCGTATTCTCGGATAACACTCTGAATGTGTCGGCGTAGTTCATCGGCGTTCTCATTGCGCCGTCGGCAATAATGTGATTGGCGATATCAACGCATATCTCTATCATCATCTGTAGCGTTCTTTCAATAATACGCTGGGCCTTCCAATCAGCCTGATATCAGTCGGCGTCAGGGAACCGCACAAGCGTTCCCCGCTTTTGTCCGCCGTATCTGAATATGGTAATCCCCTTGCAGCCCTTTTCATACGCCAGGAGGTATGCGCGGGCTACGTCTTCCTTCTTTGCTTTTTTCGGCAGGTTGATCGTTTTTGAGACGGCGTTGTCGGTGTATCTCTGAAAGCGGGCCTGCATTTCGATGTGGTCTACATAATTAATCTCGTGAGCAGTCTTGTATAACCGTCGGATCTTCTGCGGGACTTCCCGCATGGCCCGGAGGGTCCCTCGCCGGACGATTTTTTCTTCCAATTCTTCGGAGTAGAACCCGAGTTCTTTCGCCGTCTCAAAGAAAAGCCTGTTCACCTCATAGAGTTCAGTGTCCATAATGAGTCTCTTATATGCAAGGGCGAAGAGCGGCTCGATTCCGCTCGAGCAATCGGCTATTATAGAGAGGGTGCCCGTCGGTGCTATTGTCGTCGTTGTCGCGTTCCTTACCCCCGGCATGCCGGGGGCGTCGTAAACAGACCCTTTGAAATTGGGAAAAACGCCCCTTTTGTCGGCGAGATCGGCGGAGCACTCTCGGGCCCTGTCTCTAAAGAATTTCATAAAATTTTCTGCGAGGTTGAACGCCTTCGTATTATCGTATGGCACCCCGACGGATATCAGCATATCGGCCCAGCCCATCACCCCGAGTCCTATTTTCCTGTTGCCTTTGTGCATCGTCTCGATCGCGGGAAGAGGATATTTGTTGATATCGATCGTATCGTCGAGGAACCTGACGGCGGCGGCGATATCTTCCGAAAGCGCCGCGAAATCTATTGCCGTACGTCCCGACTTCCGCGTCACGTACTTATTGAGGTTTAACGAACCCAGAACGCACGCCTCGTTAGGAAGAAGAGGCTGCTCTCCGCATGGGTTCGTCGATTCCATTCTTCCCATGTGCGGAGTGGGGTTTGCCTTGTTTATCGCGTCGATAAACACTACGCCCGGATCACCGGTTTCCCACGCGCTATTCACAATCTCGTCAAAGACGTCCCTTGCCCTGATTTTCCTGTATACCTCCTTTGTCCTCGGATTAAAGAGCTCGTACTCGCCGTCCCGACGCAGGGCCTCCATGAAGGCGTCCGTCACCGCAACGGAGATGTTAAAATTCCGGAGTTCTCCCGCATCCCTCTTGATCTTTATGAACTCGAGTATGTCGGGATGGTCGACGCTCAATATGCCCATATTCGCACCGCGCCGGGCGCCGCCCTGTTTTATCACCTCGGTTGCAGTATCGAAGACCCTCATGAAGGACACCGGACCGCTCGCGACACCGCCGGTAGAGCGGACAACGTCGGCCTTCGGCCTCAGGTGCGAAAAAGAGAAACCGGTACCTCCGCCGCTCTGAAGGATCATGGCCGCGTCCTTCAGGGAATTGAAGATGCTGTCCATAGAGTCCTCCACCGGAAGCACAAAGCATGCGGCGAGCTGGCCAAGGCTTTTCCCTGCGTTCATCATAGCCGGTGAATTCGGAAGAAATTTGAGGTCCTTCATCAGAGTAAAAAAGCGTTCGGTCCAGTAGTCTTCATCTCCGTCGTAATTCTTTTCCGCCCCGGCAACGCTCTTGGCGACTCTGAAGAACATCTCTTCGGGGGTCTCGGTCACCCTGCCCGTCTCGTCTTTCAGAAGGTATCTGTTCCTCAAGACAGTCTTTGCGTTCTCGCTCAATTCCATAGGCACATTATATCAGACAAATACCGACTTACAAGCCGAATGACCGGATGAAGAATCGACTCGTGGTACCGCTGTCGCCCATGGAGAACAAAACACTTTTAACACTGTCATTCTGGCTTGTCCAGAATCTTTTCTCGGAAAGACTCCCGACAAGCGGGAGTGACAATTAAAATGCAACGAATTCCCTAAAAAAAACCCGGCTTCGAGTAATTCTTCAGATTAAATTTTTGCTTCGCAATTTTTGCGGACAGGAAATAAAGACGAGAGGTGAGATCAACTTCTATTGAACTTGTTCATCGCCTTTTCTGCGCCCTCCAGGATGATGAACAGTATCGAATCGGCGGCCCTTCCCACAGCCTCTTTGACCAGCGGCAGTTCCTCTTTTGTGAATTTCGAAAGGACGTATTTCTCAACAGGGACAAATTGGTCTCTGCCTATGCCGACTTTCACTCTTGTAAAATCGCCCGATCCGATGCTCTGGATGATAGATTCCACCCCTTTATGTCCCCCCGAGGAACCTTTCCTGCGGATCTTCAGTTTGCCTGTTTCGAGATCGAGATCGTCATGTACCACTATCATATTTTCGGGAGGTACAGCGAACTTGTCGGCGACTTTTCTGACGGCGGAACCGCTCCTGTTCATAAACGTCAACGGCTCCATGATGGCGATCCTTTCGCCCTCAATGGAGCCGTCACAAATCTTATAGTCGGCCTTTTCCCTAAATTCCAGGCCCTCTCTACGAGAAAATTCCTCTACTACCAGAAAGCCGATGTTATGGCGCGTTCTGGCATACCGGCTGCCCGGGTTTCCAAGTCCGACGAGGAGCCACAAATACTATTTCTCCTTCTTCTCGGCCCCTTCCTCTTCCTTCTTCCCCTTCTTTACCACTTCGGGCTCGGCCGGGGCGGCGACCTCGGCTACAGCCTCGGCAGCGACAGGCGCCGCTTCAACTGCAGGAGCAACTACGGTCACGATCACATCATTAGGATCGTTATGGACCTTGATGCCTTCTTCAAATATGAGGTCGCTCACATGAATGGACTGACCAACCTCGAGTTTAGAAATATCGACCGAGGTCTTTCCCGGTATCTTGTCGGGAAGACACTCTATCATGACTTCTCTCAGCGTGTGCTGGAGAATACCTCCATCCCTCCTGACGCCGATGGGTTCGCCCACTGTCGTCACGTGGATAGGGATCCTCACCTCTTCCGTAAGAGAGACCTCGAAGAAGTCCGTATGCAGCAACTCTCCTCTGATCGGGTCCACCTGGTAGTCTTTCAGCAGGGCAAGTTTCTTCTCGCCGTCCTTGAACTGGAGGTCGACCATGACCTGTTCTCCGGACATCGAGTTTATAAGTTTCGCCAAATCCTTCTTTACGAGCTTTATCGATTGTGAACCCCCTCCTCTATACAGGACCGCGGGGACCATGCCATCTCTTCTGAGAGAGCGCGCAACTCCCTTACCTTGTTCTTCCCTTTTTTCTGCTACTATACTAAGCCTTTCCATCTTTCCTCCTCTGGCCGTTACTATACAAACAGCGAGCTTATTGATGATTCTTCATGAATCCTTTTTATCGCCTCTCCTAGGAGAGGCGCGATGCTAAGCACCGTCAGTTGCTTCAATTGTTCCTTCTTGCTGTCGAGCGGTATCGTATTGGTGGCAATGATTTCCACGAGGGCCGAGTTATTGATCCTCTCCGCCGCAGCGCCGGAAAGGACAGCATGAGTACACGCGGCAGAAACCTTTCTTGCGCCTTTTTCCTTCAAGGCAGCAGCGGCCTGCGTCATCGTTCCCGCCGTATCGACCATGTCATCGAGTATCAGCGCATCCATTCCGGAGACATCGCCGATCACGTTCATCACTTCGCATTCGTTTGCCTTTTCGCGGCGTTTGTCCACAATAGCGATGGAACACTGGAGCCTTTTCGCAAAGGCCCTCGCACGTTCCACGCCCCCCGCGTCAGGAGACACGATGACCAGATGTTCCGTGTCATATTTCTTCTTGATATAATCAAGGAGTATGGGACTGGCATAGAGGTTGTCCACAGGTATATTGAAGAAGCCCTGTATCTGTCCTGCGTGCAGGTCTACCGTAAGCACCCTGTTCGTTCCCACAGCGGTGATAAGATCTGCCACCAGTTTTGCCGATATCGGCACCCTCGACTGGACCTTCCTGTCCTGCCTCGCATATCCGTAGTAGGGGATGACAGCCGTGATGCGTCCGACGGATGCTCTTTTCAGTGCATCCGTGATAAGGAGGAGCTCCATGATATTATCATTGACGGGAATTGATGTCGGCTGAAGTACGAATACATCCGAGCCCCTCACATTTTCATTTACCCTGACCAATATTTCACCATCGCTGAAGGTCGCGACGGCAGCGTCGCCCAGTTGAATTCCAAGACAGGAAGCGACCTCTCTCGCCAGGTCGGTATGTGCGGTACCCGTAAAAAGTTTCAACCCCTGCGGCATGATACCATCCTCTGCGCAAAGAAACCGCCGAGACAAGGCAGCGCGATCTTCTTATTTGTCAACAGCTTCATTCCTCTTCTCCTTCAGCAAATCCAATCCCTTCATTCAATACTGGCTGGGGCGGGAGGATTCGAACCTCCACATGGGAGATCCAAAATCTCCTGACTTGCCGTTTGTCGACGCCCCAAACAACTGTCCTGGGAAAATGAACAGGGACTATTGCCTCCACATCCTCCGCTCCATAGGTGAGCTATACCAGCGTCCTAACGACCCGACACCAGTAGTCTCCCATCAGTCCTGATGCCCGACGCGCCTCCTCTTCCGAATGAAATACGCCGAACACGACAGACCCGCTTCCGCTCATCGAGGCGATTTCCGCGCCGTTCTCAAGAAGCATTTCTTTTATCTCGGCTACGATCCGGTATTTTTCCACAACCCCTTTTTCGAGGTCGTTAAAAACCATTTGCCGCAGGGAAGCAAAATCCTTCCTCTCAAGAGCAAGACAGAACAGTTTAATATCAACGGATTTTTTTGTCAACTCTGCAACGTACTTTCCGTATGCCCAGGAAGCAGGGATTGCGACGTCCGGTTTTACGAGAAGCATAGCCACAGAAATCTCCGTCTTCAGCCTGTTTACTATCTCACCGCGCCCCTCCACAACGGAAAAAGGGCCTCTCATAAAAAAAGGAACATCGGAACCTATACGGACTCCGTATGCCATCAATTCTTCCTCCCCAAAGCCCAGCCCCCAGAGTTTGTTCAGCCCTATGAGGGTCTGCGCGGCATCGCTGCTCCCGCCCCCGAGGCCGGCCGCGAGGGGAATATTCTTTTCGAGGACAATCCTTGCCCCCGCGCCGTATGAAGCGTTCTGTTTCAACAGAACCGCAGCCTTATAGACCAGGTTTTCTCCGGCAGGAAGGTCAAGGTCGGAAACCAGCTCGATTTCAGGTGCGTCTTCAAAAGACAGGACATCAAAAAGACTGACGCACTGCATAGGGCTGACGATGTCGTGGTAACCGTCGGGCCTCTTTCCTTTAATCCAAAGGAACCAGTTAATTTTTGCAGGCGCGTGGATAGAAAATTTCATTGCAGTGCAGACTGGAGAACAAAAGGGAGAAACTCAAAAGCCCTTTTCCTGTTTCAGATCCTCGATCTTCTTTTCAACCCTCTCCTTCAGCCCTTCCTCTTTTTCGTTATAGCCTAATGACCTCTTCCAAAACTCAGCGGCCTTTTCAGCGTTACCCATCGCATGATATACGTCTCCCAGGTGCTCTAGCACTACCGGGTCGTCCCTCGTCAGTTCCGACGCCTTCGTCAATATTTCGAGCGCCTTCTCCAGCCTTCCCTGCCTGAAGTAGACCCAGCCGAGACTGTCCATGATGAAGCCGTTATCAGGTTTGAGTGCAAGGGCTGAACTGATGAGCGTTTCGGCCTCATCGAGCCTAATGTTTTTCTCGGCGAACGAATACCCGAGATAATTCAGCGCATCCGCGTTCTTCGCATTAATTTCCACCGCTTTCCTGAGGTACATCACCATCTCGTCGAAACTCCCGGTCCTGTCCGAAACAATACCGAGGTTGTAATAGAAATCGTCATTCTTGCCGAACTTCTCGACCCCTTCTTTCAGGACCCTTTCGGCATTCTTATAGTCCTTCTTATGCACATAAGCCGAAGCAAGGTAAAGATAGATATCGGGTTCGTCTTTCTCGAATTCCAGAATCTCTTCATACATCTTTATCGCATCGTCATCCCGTTTAAGCCTCGCGTAGATATAGGCGAGATGAAGAAAGGCGTTCGTATTCTTAGGCTCCCTCAATATAATCTCCTTCAATTCCACAACCGCCTCGTCGAAGTGCGCCGTCTCCTCAAGGACGAGGGCAAGGTAATAACGTACGTGAGTGTTTTGCGGATTGACCTTGAGGACGGACCTGAACTCATCAAGCGCCCTTTCGTATTCCCTTTCCTCAAAATACAGCATACCGAGCCTCATGTGCATCTCCGCGTTGTCAGGTTGTTCCCTGCTCAGGGTCTCGAACTCCTCGATCGCCTTACCATATGATTTCTGTCTCAGATATACCTGTGCAAGTCTTTCCCTGGCCTGGCTGTTGTGGGGATTGTTGTCGATAGCTTTTTCATAATTTTCAACAGCGGCATCGAAGCGCTCCCTGATTTCATTGATGAGACCCAACTTGAAGTATGTCGTATCGAGAGCGGGCCGTACATCGATCGTCTTTTTCAGATATTCTTCCGCTTTGTCGTAATCCTTTTTGTCGATATAAAGGGAACTCAAATAATCGAGCGACAGATAATCTTCAGGATCCTTCTTGACCAGTGCGGCGAAGATATCGACGGCTTCATCGATCTGTTCACTGCTGTAGTATAATCTTCCAAGAAAGCGGGACGCATCCTTGTTGTCGGGGTCTATCTTCAGTATTTTTTTACAGATCGAGATCGCTTCGGCAATTTTTCTCTGCCCGCTGTAGATGTCCGCGACTATCATCAGGGCGGGGACATAATCCGGATTATCCCTGACTACCTCTTCCTCCGTTTGCAGCGCTTTGGTACGGTCGCCGGAACGATACTGCATCATGCCCAGCTGCGTCTTTATATACAACGACTTCGGATCGTAATCGAGGGCCTTTGCGTAATACTTGACCGCGTCGTCGAACTGGTAAGATAGAGAGGCCTCATAACCGAGCATAAAATAGTAATCCGCCTCATACGCATGGCCGGGGACCGCCTTCTCTGTCTCGGCCGGCTTCACCGCCCGGACGGAACAGGCAGAGACAAAAACCAGGATCGCTGCCAAGATAATTCTGTTTCTCACGTGTCGTCCTACGCTATATGTATTTCCATGGGTTGCCGACGCACTACCGCGACAAGAGATTTTTATTATGACACAAAGATTTCATTTACACAACGAACAGGCAGAACATGAATGGTCAGTAATCCCGGCCTACATTTAGGCAGGGGGCGTCCCTTCATGCAGACGCGTCAAGTACCTCGCGTAGATATCCCATAATGTCACACTTTGCCAATCACCGATGCAGCCAAAATATTTTTCCCTATTCAGTCTGATTGCATTCTTTCTCAGGGTTGGTACAATGCAGGGAAGGAGAACAGATTTGCATATAATGATTACATGAGGAGGAAAACATATGACGAAATGGAATATCGACCCTGATCATTCGGTTGCAAGCTTTGCGGTACGGCATTTGATGATTACAAACATCCGCGGGACAGTGACCGGGGTCACCGGCACAATACTCTTCGACCCCGCTGCGTTAGAGAACTCTTCCGTCGAGGCGTCGCTCCCTTTGGCAGGCCTATCGACCGGCAACAAGAAACGCGATGAACACCTAATGTCTGCCGACTTTTTCGACGTCGGGCGTTTCCCTACAATAACCTTCAGGAGCACAAAGGTGGAAAAAACCGGCATCAACCGCGGCAAGATCACAGGGGACCTCACGCTGCACGGCGTCACCCGTTCTGTCACTATGGAGGCGGAATACTTCGGCCCGATAAAGAGCCCGGTTGATCTCGGCGGGGAGACGACCATGGGGTTCGCTGCGTCGGTTACCATCAACCGCGAAGACTTCGAGATTATGTGGAACCTCCCCTTTGATAACGGAAACCTGGTGGTTGGCAAAGACGTCGATATCACCCTCGACATAGAGGCTGATTTTGCGGAATGAAAAAGTAACTCGCGCAGGACGTTTACAGACGCGAAGCAACCATCGACGCGCATTCTAGGGCATGCTGATTACGAAATATTTACTATCCTAATATTCATATGGCCACTCCTGACACAAACTGGATTATGGTCCGTGATATTATGGTCGAATTTGCGGAGAAGACCGGACTCTCTTCGGCAGGATTATCACAGGAGCGTTACCTATGGACCGATGCCTTTGCGGTATGCAACTTCCTCGGACTTCATCGTAAAACCGGCGATGAGCAGTACAGACATTTGGCCCGGCTCCTTGTCGATCAGGTGCATGCCGTATTGGGCCGGCACCGCAGAGATGACGAACGAACCGGCTGGATAAGCGGCCTCAGCGACGAGGAAGGCCGGAGACATCCCACAAAGGGCGGACTCAGGATCGGGAAGAAGATGAGAGAGAGGGGACCGGCCGAACCCTTCGACGAGCGTTTGGAATGGGACCGGGACGGGCAGTACTTCCATTACCTGACGCAGTGGATGCACGCCGTCGATAGTGTGAGTAGAGTTATTGGGGACCCGACCTATAGCAGGTGGGCATTAGAACTTGCAAAGGTGGCACATGCGAGGTTTACCTACGCACCGCGTGAGGCGAAAGAGAAACGTCTCTACTGGAAGATGAGTATAGACCTCACATATCCTCTCGTATCATCCATGGGACATCACGATCCCCTTGAAGGACTCATTACTTACAGCGAGCTTCAGGCGACTGCGGGAAAATTGTCAGGACAATCACCGTCGCGGGAACTCAGCAGAGAGATCGCGGACATGGTCGCGATTTGTGAAGGTAAAGACTGGGCAACCGACGACCCCCTCGGCATTGGCGGTCTCCTGATCGGCGCCTACAGGATGACACCGCTGATCCTTGCAGGCGGCTTCCCGCGCCCTGACCTCTTTGAGGTTGTATTGGAAGATTCCCTGACGGGTTTAGAATCCTTTGATAGACAATCTCTACTAGAGCTGCCCGCCGATTATCGGCTGGCATTTCGGGAGCTTGGACTGTCCATCGGATTGCAGGCCATTCAGAAACTGCAGGGTTTGGTCCGCCAGTATCCGGACGTTTTCAGAAAGCCTTCCGTTCATTCTCTCATCAAGAGCTTCGAGCGATACGCCAGACTGAGTAAGGCGATCAATGCATTTTGGCTTGAGGATAAAAACCGGGAATCCCCCGCCTGGTCGGAGCATGGAAATATAAATATGGTGATGCTGGCAACCAGCCTGGCACCTGATGGGTATCTTTCGCTTCAATGATCAGACCTGTCCATATCCGCAACTTGCGTGAAACGGTAAAATAATACATCAGGTCATCAGAATATTTATTGAGAGGTCGGCAATGGAAGAAAACAGGATAGAAATTGATAGGGATCTTTGCAATGGTTGCGGGTTATGCGTCACCGTGTGCCCCACGGGGACCATCTCACTCATAGAAGGAAAGGCGGCTGTCTCGGGAGGGGAGTCGATCTCTTGCGGACATTGCGAGGCGGTATGTCCACAGGAGGCGATCCGAGTCACCGCAATTGATGAAGAGATGTCACGGTATACGACTTTCGTCACGGAGAAACAGTGGCTTCCTCCGGGAAAATACAGTACATCCGGTTTGGTACAGCTTATGGCATCGCGCCGGTCCTGCCGTTGTTTCACCGACCGGCCCGTAGACCGGGCCATGATCGAAGACCTCGTAAAGATCGGTATCACCGCACCGTCCGGAACCAACAGTCAGTCCTGGACTTTTACCATTTTGCCGACGAGGAAGGCGGTAAAATCCCTTGCAGGACACATCTCGTCCTATTTCGGGAGATTAAACAATACCGCGGAGAAGACCATGCTTCGAATGTTTCTCAAGCTAATAGGCAAAGGAGAACTCGATGCCTATTACCGCGGATATTACCGGAAGGTGAAGGAGGCACTTGAAGAATGGCATGGATCAGGCAAAGACCGCCTCTTTCACGGCAGCACGGCTGCCATTCTTATCGGATCTAAGCCGGGAGCAAGCTGTCCGGCTGAGGACGCCTTGCTCGCAACGCAAAACATCCTGCTTGCCGCCCATAGCATGGGACTCGGCTCTTGTCTCATCGGATATGCCGTAGCAGCAATGAGGAAAGATCCTTCGATCCGGCAGTCTATCGGCATTCGGCCGGAAGAGGAAATTCACGCGGTTATCGCCCTCGGACATCCCGACGAAGTCTATCAGCGGATAGCCGGGCGCAAGAAAGTGACGCCGAGATATTTCGAGGGCTGACAACCGGGACAGAGACCCCGTATTTCAGGCAGTTTGCTTTACCTGATAACAAACTCCATAACACTGTCCCCATGGGCTGAATATAGCATACCCGGGGAAATTCATAAAGGATAGAGTTCAGTTTGAGGCAGCGCTTTTCCTCTCACGGTATCTCCGGAAATTTGATTACCAACTCTTCCCCGGTCAGGGCCTCGGTGAGGAATATCTTCAGGTCCTTCTTTTCTTCAGCGGTCAGTCCGAGCGGCTTCAGCGAGGTGTTGCCCTCGCCCCCTCCCCTGTCGAAGAAATCGATGACCTGATCAAGCGCCTCAAACACGCCGTTATGCATATAGGGGCCGGTCTTTGAGATGTCACGAAGCATCGGAGTCCTGAACGCCTTCCAGTCTTTCTTGTCCTTCGTGATAAGATATCTTCCGGGGTCTTCTTTGAGGTTGCGGTAATCGTCATAATGGTAGACCTTTGCAACAAACCTCATCGTAGCAGTCACCATAGGATCGTTTAGCAGCTTCGGGTTTTCCGGCACATTAAGGGCATAGAATTTATCGTCCGTCAGGTCAGCACCGTAATGGCAGTCGATACACCTTCCTTTGCCTTTGAAAACCTCCAGGCCCTTCTTCGCATCGGTTGAAAGGGCTTTAACATCGCCCTTCAAAAATAGGTCGAGAGGGGTATTTTTAGAAATCAGCGTCCTTTCGAAAGAGGCGATGGCCATCGCGATCCGCTCCCTTGTTACCTCTCCGTTAAAGACCTTCCTGAACTCTCCGGCATATTCCGGCACAGTCCGTATATGTTCTTCGAGATAGTCGAGGTTTTTGTTCATCTCGAAGGCGGACATCATCGGGAAAAGCGCCTGTTCCTCGAGGGTCTGTGCCCTTCCGTCATGGAACAGGTGTTTGCGGTAAGCGATGTTGATAAGCGTCGGTGAATTTCTCCAGTTCTTTGTGGTCGGATAACTGAGGGATATGTCGAGCCCGTCCGTGAAGGCCAGCTCGGGGTTATGGCATGTGGCGCAGCTCATCGTGCCGTCACCCGAAAGCCTCCTGTCGAAGAACAATTTTTTCCCGAGTTCTATCTTTTCCGGCGTCTGGGCATTATTCGCAGGAACAGGCACAGACCGAAGAGGCTCAAGGCCTGCCGCATGTGCCGGACATGGGAACATGCCCTGCAGCATCAAGAAAAGCATGAAAATCGCTATATAGAGTCTGTGTATAAATGCCGTTTGTTCGTCATGCCCGAAGTTCTTGGTCGGGCATCCATGTCCGTATTCCCTGGATTCCCGCCTTCGCGGGAATGACAGCCTTTTAAAAAAGCGTAGTTTATGCTGAGACTCTAAATGGCGCAGGGCATCTCTATCTCTTCGCATTTTTCAACTCCTCTTCCACGATCTTTTTCAGGTAATCATACGGAACGTCCCCGACGACTTTTCTCCCGTTGATAAAGAAGGTCGGCGTACTGTAAAGATCAAGGGAAAGGGCAAGTTTTTTGTCCCGCTCTATCAGGGCGGAGTGTCTCATCTTATCAATGCTGTCAGTGAATGTCTTTGTGTCAAGCCCGATCTCTTTTGCATATTTTATCAGGCTGTCCCTGTCGAGCTTTGGCGAATTCTTCAGGAGCGTGTCGTGCATCTCCCAGTATCTTCCCTGATCGGCAGCCGCCAGGGAGGCCTCTGCCGCAATATGCGAGTAGTCGCGGTATTTGTACGGGTAGTTTTTGATCACAAGTCTTACCTTGCCTTTAAAGGCATCCATGATCTTCCTGACGGTCGGACCGGCCGCCTTACAGTGCGGTCACTGAAAGTCGAGGAACTCTATGATGGTAACGGGCGCATTCGCCGGTCCCAGCTGCGGCGAGTCTGCGAGCGGGACCTCAAAACGTTTTCCCTCGGCGAAGGCCATCGAAAAAGAGAGCAGGAACAAGACCGTTAAAGCTGTTTTTTTCATCGCGGATTCTCCTTGGCTGACAAAAAAGGCAGGACACCTTGACGTGTCCCGCCTTTTCAGATTTTACGTCTTAGTGCTGCGCTTCGGTCTCAGGGAAGACCCGGAGATACTTCACGCAAACCTTGAACCCGACTATAGAAAAAGATATGAACGCAAGGGTCACGACGAATTCCATCCAGGTAGGGAAGTAGCTGAACCCGGTTGCGCTCTGGTCCCTGTACACTCCGAAGATAGAGACGTTGAGCCTGTTTAAAAGCACGCCGGATATGACGAGTACGTCGACGAAAAAGATGCTCTTCACATTCTCTCTCACGTTTTTCATCGAAAGCAATATGATCGGGCCGACAACGCTTATGCCCATCTCCAAAAGATACATATTCGCCTCCATGCTTCCGTTGAAGGCGGCGGGTATGCCCGGCCCTTTGAAGAGAAGCCAGAGTTTCCACAGAAAATAGATCACGCCCGTAACCAGGACACCTCGCGCCAGGCCTGAAAGGATGCCGATATCAGCCTTATGCCCGAAAAATTTTTCGCTCAATATGGTTTCAAAACTGACCATCGAAAGCCCCATCATGACGGCGGATACGAGGAAAAGTGTCGGCACCTGCGCGTTGTACCAGAACGGCGACAACTTCTTTGCTGCGATCAGATAAACCGCCCCCAAAGAAGACTGATGAAGTGTCGACAGGAGCACGCCAAAGAGTACGACCGGTACGATAATCTTGTGTATGAAACCTGCTGACTTCTCCATCCCGAATTTTTCGAAGAACATGGGACTGGACTCCGTAGCGAGCGTGGTGGTATAGAGGACCACGTGTATCGCAACTATCCACATTACTGAATGTATCTGCCACATAAAAATAGGATGCCAGATGTTCCAGGGCAGGCCGATGTCCAGGGTTATGGCGGTGGCGGCAAGAAGATATCCGAAAAAGGCGTTCAGGATCGACGCCCTTACAATCGGCTTATACTTTTTCATATTCAATATATATACCGTGCCTGCGATCAGGAACCCCCCGGCAGCCATGGCGACTCCGCCCAACACGTCCATTCCTATCCAGAGCCCCCACGGGAACCTGTCATTCAGGTTGGTCACCGCACCGAGTCCCTTTATAAGACGCACAACAAGAATCGCCCCTCCGGCCAGCATGAGGAGAAACATAACAACGGTCGTTGGGGTCCACATCTTTATTTCATGTTCTGATTTCATGCCTATTCCTCCTTGTCCATGTTCTTATTGCGCCGGGTGACCGCCCAGCTGACCGCGCCGGCAGCCAGCACAAGGCCGATCACCGAAGGAATCTTGCTGATGTAAGACCAAGTCAGATCGGGGAACACCTGTGCCGGTATGGCCATGTTGAATCCAAGCGTTTCAAAAGGTACGCCGGAAATATATATCCAGGAAGTGCCTCCGGCCTCATCCTTGCCGTAAATATGATCGATATACTTTCCGGGACTCTGCGCCATTCGCTTTTCCGCTTCGGCCCTCACTCCGTCATAGTCTCCATAGTACATCGTCTGGGTAGGACATACCTTGATGCAGGCCGGGACCAGTCCATTTGCAACCCTGTCGGAACAGAAGGTGCACTTTCTTACCCATGGGACCGCCTTTTCCCACTCGTATTTGGGAACATAGAACGGGCATGCGACCATACAGTAGCGGCACCCTATGCACCGCCCGAAGTTGTAGGTCACCGGTCCCGCTTCCGTCTTTTTCAGCGCCTCGACCGGGCAGACCGAAGCGCACGCAGGGTTCTTGCAGTGCAAGCACTGGTTCTTTACAAAACTCCATGCCGGCTCGCCGTTTTGCTCCTGCTCGAAGTATCTGATATTCGTATAGCACTCTGAATTGAGTTCGGGCGGGTTCGTGAAATTGCCGTTCAGCACGGTCTTCTTGACCGAACGCTCATTCCATTGTTTGCAGGCGACCTGACACCCGCGACAACCGATACACCTTGTCAGATCCACGAGCACGCCTTTAGGTTTATCATTTGCCATGTCCGCCTCCTATATCTTCTCGACATTGACCATAAAGGCCTTTGTCTCGGGTATCATAGTGTTTGCATCGCCTATCGTCGGGGTCAGCAGGTTGGAGCTGTCCCCTCCGCTTCCGTCCGCCGGATGCTGCCAGCCAAAGCACCATGGAAGTCCCACCTGGTGCACTGTGCTGCCGGCGACTTTAAAAGGCTTAAACCTTTTCGTCACCACAGCTATCGCCCATACTTCGCCGCGCGCGGATGAGACCTTCACCTTCTGCCCGTTCTTTATCCCCTTTTCCTTTGCCAGTTCCTCGCTCATCTCCACGAACTGCTGGGGCATCATCTCTAAAAGCCAGGGCACATGCCTCGTCATTACGCCCGTCTGCCAGTGTTCGGTCACGCGATAGGTCGTACCCACGAACGGAAAACGGACATCGCAGGAGGCAAATACGTCTTCGACTACGCCTTTTTTCCCCTGTTCGTAGAAGATCTTGACCGTAGGGTTGATCCTCTGCTTTGACATGGGATTTTCCTGGAGAGGGCATTCGAGCGCCTCATAATGTTCAGGAAATGGGCCCTCTGCAAGGCCCGGACCGAAGATACCCCCCACCCCTGTGGACATCATGATAAACGGATATTTCCCTTTTTCATCAGCCATCGGGGGCGCAGGGCCGTCAGGGACGTCTCCATCCCATCCCGGAGCAGGCTCTTTTGTCTTCGGGTCAACCTTATTGGGATTCCATTTGATAACAGCTCTCTTGGGATCCCACGGATTGCCTTTCAGATCTACCGAAGCGCGGTTGTAAAGTATCCTTCTGTTCACCGGCCAGCACCATGCCCATTCCGGATAAAGACCGAGTCCCGTAGGATCGGTCTTTTTCCTCCTGGCCATCATGTTTATTACCTTGCCCTCCTTCTGCGTATAGCTCTGGGAGAATATCCAGTTGCCGCATGACGTGGTACCGTCATCCTGAAGGTGGACGAAGCTGGCGCAGAGCTCGCCCTTCTTGCCGAGCTGCTTAGGAGGAGTGGCTTTTTTATCAAAGACGTCCTCAAGGTAGTAACCATTGATCTCCTTGGCGACGTTATGGATGTTCACCTCCTTGACCTTTCCGTCGGGCCCCTGTTCTCCATAGTCCCAGGTGGTGTTCATGATAGGTTCGACAAACTTCCCGCCTTTTTCCTTATACAGTTTTTTCACCCTGAAATAGAGCTCGTTCATAATCTCGGAATCGGGCTTTGATTCACCGATAGGTTTTATCGCAACATATCTCCACTGTGCAAGCCTGCTGCTGTTGGTGAGACTGCCCTCTTTCTCTACCGAGGAGCATGCCGGAAGCATAAACACTTCCGTCTGGATCTCCGTTGGTTTCATGCCCGGGCCTTTCCAGAAGGAGCCCGTCTCGTTATCAAAAAGGTTTACATTGACCATCCATTTGAGTTTTGACAGTGCCTTCCTCACCTTCCCGGCATTCGCGCTCGAGCAGGCCGGGTTTTGGCCCCAGGCAAAGAAGCCCTCAAATTTTTCCTTGAACATCTGGTCGAAAAGCATGAGCCATGAGGCGTTCATGCCTTCATCGAGTTTGGGAAGCCATGAGTATCCGAAGTCGTTTTCAGGTGTAGCATTTTTCCCGTATATTGCCTTCAGATAACTCGTAATATACTTCGAACGGTTGCCCCACCAGTTGACGCTCTTTGGGTCCTTTGTTTTCGGCGTAAATTTCTCTATATAGGCCTTGAGGTCCGTAATCGAGGCAGACGGCACCGCGAGATAACCCGGCAGGCTGTTGAACAGGAGCCCGTTGTCCGTGGACCCCTGCACATTGCTTTCACCCCTTAGCGCGTTGATGCCTCCGCCTGCGATACCCATGTTCCCCAGAAGTAACTGTATTATCGACATGGCCCTGATGTTTTGTGTACCTATAGTATGCTGTGTCCAGCCCATCGCATAAAGCTCCGTGCCCGATCTATCGGGCTTTCCCGTTGAACCGAAGGTCTTATATACCTCGATAAGTTTTTCTACCGGTGTCCCTGTTATGGATGAAACCTTTTCGGGGGTGTAGCGGGCGTATTGTTTCCTGAGTAGCTGAAATACGCAGTTGGGGCTCTTAAGAGTCATGTCTTTCTTCGGTATTTCCTTTTCGTCCATCTGGTACGACCATGTCTTTTTGTCGTACTTCCTAGTCTTCGGGTCATACCCTGAAAAGAGGCCGTCAAGCTGCGACGGACCCTTGAACTCCGGATTGATAAGATAGGACGCATTTGTATAATTCGCAACATATTCCTTGAAATAGAGGCCCTCATCGATAATGTACTTGATCATTCCGCCTAGGAATGCGATGTCGGTACCTGAGCGCATCGGGGCATATATATCGGCCTTTGTGGCCGTGTGCGTAAAGCGGGGATCGACGACGATGAGCTTTGCACCTTTGTCCTTTGCCCTCATGACCCACTTCATCGATATCGGATGGTTTTCAGCGGGGTTCGCCCCCATCACCAGGATAACATCGGCGTTCTTGATATCAATCCAGTTGTTTGTCATCGCACCGCGACCGAACGACTCTGCCAGAGCCGCAACAGTTGCGGAGTGTCATATTCGGGCCTGGTGTTCGATATAGACAAGTCCCCAGGAACGCATGAGTTTCTGAAGCATATAGCATTCTTCGTTATCAAGTGCAGCACTCCCAACATGGGCGATAGCGTCCGTCCTGTTCACGGCGAATTCCTTTTCGACGTCGACTTCATTGCCGTCGGGCTGCTTCTCCTTGACCTTCGACTTCGACATGGTTTTGAATGTCTTGTCACGTGTTTCTTTTACCCTCTTTGAGATCTCGTCAAGCGCCCAATCCCATTCCACATCTTTCCATTCGGCTGCGCCGGGGGCGCGATATTTCGGTTTGGTTAACCGGAGAGGGTTGTTTATAATCTGATATAAAGATGCGCCTTTGGGACATAGGGTCCCCTCGTTGGTCGGATGCTCGGGATCTCCCTCGGTGTTGATGACCTTCCCGTCTTTTGTGTAGACCGATATCCCGCAGCCTACCGAGCAGTAAGGGCATATGGTCTTCGTCTCCGTTGCTCCCTTGATCTTCAGTTCCATTTCTGCAGCAGCTGCCTCTTGAGGAGCGAGGCCGGAAGCAAGTGTACTGGCAACAGCTGTGCCGCCTGAAAGCTTTAAAAAATCCCTTCTTGATAAACTCATAACTCCACCTCCGGAAGATTATAATGATTAATTAATAAGGTGATTATTTGACGTATTCTTGAAACAAAGACTAAAAGACACTGGTTTTTAAATGATTCAGTCACCAGACCAGCCGGCAGAAAACTATTAGTTATTATTATCAATTCATTAGCTTTCTCATGACATATTCTCTCAATTTATATAACTTGTCAATACAAAAATCACA
Source organism: Thermodesulfovibrionales bacterium (assembly GCA_044450345.1). Lineage (GTDB taxonomy): Bacteria > Nitrospirota > Thermodesulfovibrionia > Thermodesulfovibrionales > UBA6898 > Sulfobium. The sequence continues at coordinate 189,347 of JBIOIY010000002.1, forward strand.
GGAGCGGGAAGGTCTGTTTAAGTGCGACAAGAAGATCCCTTGCTTAACTCAAAAGGACATAAGCGGGAAAAAAGGAAGCACCCAAATACTTAAGTCAACACTTAATATAATCTCATCAACATCTTGTTATTTCGTCTTTTTTTTATTATTACTTTTCCCATGTCCCTTAGGGTAGTGGGTCAGTTTACAAAAATAAAGTTATAGGATTGTCATTCCCCGACTTGATCTGGGAATCCAGTATTCTTCTCTGGATACTCTCTCCTCGGCGAGTCGCTTGGGGCGACCGGTCAAGCCGAAGCATGACGGCATTTAGAAATATCGCAATTGACACACTACCAGGGATTTGAGGGATTCCGAGGCATCTGGTTAGATCCTGGCTTTCGGGAAGGAGAAATCCAGGGAGTGACGATGAAAAAAAAAGTTCCACCGTTCTTTTTCTTGGGTGAACTTTTTTTTCGAGACCGTCCGGAGAGCAGAAATATTTTTTTACTTTCTGATAGAATATCGAGGGCGCCGAGATAGCTCAGTTGGTAGAGCAGCTGATTCGTAATCAGCAGGTCGACGGTTCGAATCCGTTTCTCGGCTCCAACTTATCGAATATAAACAGGGAGTTAAGAGTTGATCTTAACTCCCTGTTTTGCGTTAAGGCTGGAAAAAGTGTCTACAAAAAAGTGTCTACATTTTGTCATGGAGCCGCTGATCAAATATCAGTAGGTCGTCGGTCTAGGACAAATGTAATGGATTTTCCTATCATTTTCGTTATTTAAAGTTCAGACTCACGATGAAGACGCTGATTTAAGGTCAGTAGCCCGTAGATTCGAATTCATTTTTAGACAAAAAATATTTAGGTGTATCGAGCTTAATAGTCTTGCAGCATTCGACTTCTGGCTCGTCGAGTCCACCAACACGCAAAAACAGTCTACCAAAGGAGATCACTCCTTCCCAATAGAAATAGGCTTTCTTCGGAAAGGGAATAGCGAAGTAGTACATCCAATACTTGTGACATGCTGGCTCCGCTACACTTGACACGCGATTTCTCTCTGTTAGACTTAAATCATATACATTTCCCAACCTTCTTTCGCAAGGATATACAACGCGCCTATGTCGGTCCCTGTGAGAAGGGGATTTCGGGAATATTGTTCGGAAAAAATGCACATAATGAAGGAGGTGGTGGTACCGAAAGGTGACAAAGATACACCCAAACTAAGAAAATATGTCAATACGTTGGAGCTGCCGAAGAATTCATGTTTGGGAAGCTCGGCTTCATCTTTTTCAATGGCAGAAGGTACGCGTGAAGCTGATCTTCGAAGATCCAGAACCATAGTATTTAATGAAGGAATTACCTCGGCGGCACAAAAAAGAAGAATGTTATGGAAGAAGGGGGTAGACCATGTTTTTAAGAAACGTTAAGATAATTTTTGGGGTGTTTTTAGTATTGTTAGTAGTGCATTCAGTGGCATATGCTGGTCCTGGTACTCAGATTACTCTTGGTGGAGACATAAGATATCGGGGTTATGATGCAAGCTCTAACCATTCGGACCTACCTGCCCCATCGATAAATATCCCTTTTGACTTCTACGACGCGAGAATCCGTCTCTCCCTTAATGCGAACGTAACGCCTGACACGTCAGGCTCTGTCAAGGTCAAGATAGATAATAAACTTATGCCTTCTACAGCTACTCTTGATGGGAACAACGGGATGGTCCTTGATTTCATTAATCTCCTTCCTGCAGACTCTCATGTCATTAAAATCGACGGTATTAACTTCGACCCATCATCGCTGCCCTCAAATTCCCCGGTAACAGGCGGCCTTGCCATTTCAGGTACCAACATCCCCTCAACAACCTTTGATTTATGGTACGGGATTACCGGGTCGTTAGGCTGTAAGGGTTCGGCGGTTCTTTCACGGGATTTAATGCAAGCTATAATCCCGCACACGTACTATAACGGCAAATCGTACGATCTGCGGTTATCCATCGATTCAAATCACAACTTTCAAGTCATTTCTCATCTGAATTCATATGCCAAAGCTGGCCTGACTACCTCCAATTTTGCCTACCACGCCGCCGATGGCGACTATTTTACCGCTGCGAACGCGTCATACTTAGGCAAATCCTATTATTTCGAGGCTAAGTATAACCCACTGAAGGTTGGATTCGGTTTCGATACATACAAGTTTGGTTCAGGAAACCCTGCCTCCGTCTCAAATGCCTCCAATTTTGCAGGCGCAACATCTGTAGCAGGACATATTCTTGATCAAGCGAAAAACTACCATCTCGCGATGTTAGATCTTTCGCTACGTTATACCTCCGATCAGACTTTTTCCTGCGGACAAGGGGGCATCTGGAAAATCGCTTATAATAGCCCATACAGCATACAATTTACGTTTGATGGCTGCAACGGACTATTTCAGAACACGACGGTTTACGGACAGTTCTGGCTTGGAACATCCGGGGCCTGGTATACCGACCATTTCCGCGCTCGGAGTAGTTACTCAACAGGCTCTTACGACATCACCTACAATAACTTGTGGACTGTTGGGACACAATCGGACAACTTCTATACGGGAACTATGAGCGGCATGACAACGGGAGTCATTGTGAATGGACCTAATAGTTTATCGGCAAATTTCAAATTCGCTAATGTCAATTTCAACACTGTGTTTGATCCAACCGCAATGACTAATACGCTCAACGTGCAATCGGGGCACATATTTAGCGATTGCCCCAACGTGAACGCCTGGTTCATGCCTGTCATCTATAATCGGCTGTCCGACAGTCAGGGGATTCCAAAATCGGGGACATTCTATATAAATAGCATGAACGGGGGTGATATCATTGGCACGATAATTTCTCCTGATGGGCTCAAAGTCACTTCTGGCGTTACTGTCGTTGGGACCCATCCTACTGAGGCTGATCTTGAGACAGCCTGTTCCATTCCTCTAACGCCGACTAGTGGTTTCCAAGCTGGCACATACACCCTCGACTGTCCCGGAGGCTGCGGCGAGTCCAACCCAAGCACCGCGATTGTCACAGTAAACAGTTCAACAAACTACACTAATATTATGTGGAGCAATTTCGGCGGTGCTACCGCGAATTTCACAGCCACGGGAAATATGGCGACATTGACCGGCACCCCGCCGCCGCTCTTTGGCACTCCGGCGACCTCACTTACTATAACCTTGAGTGGGACGCAATGGATAATAAACGGTACAGATCCTACCGGCTCGTGCACGTCACCATGTAATTTTTGGAAATAGCGGATGATAGGTGAAAGGTATCACGACTGATAAGACTTGATCATATCTTGAGCAATAAGGCTGCCGGACTCAAAAAACAATGTGCAGTCTTATTGCTCAAGCAAATCTTTTGCAGACTGATGAGCTGAATGATTATTCTGAGAAGCAGTTCTGTTCATTAGGTTTTTGTGAGGCTGGTTGCGAGGCCAGCCTCAACTTTCTTAAGAGAGCTAAGACGTTAAGACTGTCTGCACAAATGCAGAAAACCCTACTTTGCAACTGTCTACGTAATGGGGAAGCTTACGGTTCCTCTGCCGACTCCTTCAGACATTGTCAGTCAGGTTAAGTAGTAGCAACTACAAATAATCTAAAACAGTGCCAACACAAAGGCCCCGGCCTTCCGGAGCCTTTGTGTCATAACATCTTTTGAGGAAAGGAAAATACTACTTCACGCCATGGCCTAATCGCCGTGGCATGAAGTTCATCCTTTAGCTCTTTGTTGCACTCCATGTTCCTGATGCCCCGGTAGTGCTTGTCCATGTACCGGACATGGCAGTCGCCAGAGAATTTGCTGAAGAGGTTACCGTCCCGACAAAAAGATATGTTGCCCCATCGCTTCCGTTAACAACGAAGGCAACATTATTAATGCCAGATCCTCCAGAGGCGATCGACCCCAAAGGGGACTGCTGCCCTTGCTGGGTTGTTAAGGTAATACTGTTGTTGGACTGCGTGAATGTTACATCAATTGTCCCCAGCGTTCCTCCAGTTGCTAAGGCCCAGGAACTCGTCGGAATAGCTACCGTCGCAACCCCAAAATTTATTATTCCGGCCCATGTCCCTTGGATGTTGGGGGAAATGGACAATGAGCCCTGCATAGTCGTCCCATTGGCGCCGACCGTCCCATTATAAGTATATGTCACCCCTGTGGTGTCCGTTCCGGAGAAATTGACACCCGTATCGTTGGTTGTGCCTGTAAATAACATGCCTTGTGAGGTTGTCCCGTTGAGGGTAGTGTCCGAAGTCGTGAAGGTAAAAGGAGACTCTTGTCCCCCGGGTGTGCCGTTAATGACTTCTATATTATATATATACCACGCAGCGGCAATATTGAACGCCGGGGAATTACCATTTTTTTTTCCACAGCCGCCGAGAAACAGCAGTAATACTCCCACGATAAAAAGCGTACAAACTTTCAACCACTTAGGACTACCAAGTTTTTCCATAACCGCCTCCTGATTGTAAAATGTTTCTCTTTTAAAAAACCCGAATATACTCTAAAAGAGTAAATCCTGTAATTTTCTCTCAAGCCTTACATCGATGCACACCCGAAGCCCGGGGAATTGCTAGACCGCCGGGAATTCTATTCAATGAAATTATACAACAAAGACGCACAAAACGACCAGCCGGTTACAACCTAAATATATCTGACGCTCGGGACAAATCATTCCAACGGGCGTCTTGCTGCAGCTTGCTTTATCAACCCCCCTTTTTCAATCAAATAAGAGGTCCCCCTCCATAGGACCTTTCGCCCCGCAAAACTCCATGCCCATATCGCAAAGGCCGAAACGTCCTTCAGCGGCAATAGATAAAGCCATCCCAGCCACCTTCCCGAATGTATCACATAGCGATACGCTGCCCAGGCAATGGCCAGTCGCAGGAGGAGCGTCGCACTCATGACCGAAAGTGAAAAAACCGTCGGGCCGTCGGTCGCAATAAGAAGCAGGGAGAGGGGGAAGACATGAGTTATCCCATAACCGAAAAACCCCCAGGGCCTTGATGCGCGGTAGGTCCTCGCCCATCTAAGCTGATGAACAAAATATTCAGACACGGCCATATCTCCGGCGACGTCCTCGACAACATAATTGGAAAGGATTATCTTCCGCCCCTTCTTCCAAAGCCTGTTGCCTATCTGGTAGTCATCCGCCAGGTGGTCGGCTATCGCCTTCAGGCCGCCTATTGATTCAATCGCCTCCTTTGACAACAGCATCGACGCTCCAAGTCCGAAGGTAATTCCTTCCAGTTGTCGGGCAACGAGAACCGAGGGGATAAAATCCACAGCGATGGTAAGTGACTCTAGGGCGGCCCCGGAAGAGGCAGGATTCGAAATTTTATAAAGTGAAGTGACGAGACCTACGTTCCCACTGCTCTGATATTCTCGGACAATGGTATTTAGATAATCCCCCCCCACCCTCATGTCGCTGTCGCTTATCGCCAGAAGCGGATATTTCGCCTCGTTCAGAAGTCCCTGGAGATTGGACACCTTTATGTTAACACCGATCCTCTCATTACCCACAACAACACGGACCTTCCCGTCAGGGATCGAGTCAGCGATTTCCAGCGCGACCTTTATCGCTTCGTCGTCTTCATCTGTGAAGCCGAGGAGCACCTCGTATTCCGGGTAGTCCTGCCTGCAAAAGCTCTCTATGTTTTCCCGAAAGTCGGGATCAAGACCCTTTACCGGCTTGAGCACAGATACGGGTATGTGCCTCATCGTCTCAACGTTTCCCTTTTGCGAGGAGAAAAAACGAAGCATACAAAAGAGTGCGTATATACTGTAACCGCAGCCGGCCGCGATAATAATCGCCAGGCCCGTCTTTATACACTCAACATATATCATTTATCAATCACCACCATCAAGGGTACGGCATTTCCAATATTGAAACAGCATATATGAACAAAAACAATTTCAGCTCCGAGTACAATGCCTGTTATAATCTATCCAAAATGAGTAAACTGTCAATATGAAAAAAATACTGATTTGTGCGCCGCTTGCCCGGGAATTAAAATATGTGCTAAGCAACTTTCCGGCGGGGAGGAGGGAGTGGACTTCAGGTGGTATTTTTTCGGTCCAAACAACATCCGGTGAGATCGTCTTGCTTCGGACCGGAATCGGCACTCACCACTCTGAGTCTTCATTAACAACTCTGTTAGGCGAACTTCGCCCTGACCTCATAGTATCGCTCGGCTTCGCAGGTGCACTCTATGAAGGGTTGGCTGCAGGTGATCTTATCTGGGCATCGAGGGTTTTCTTTCTCTCCGATAGGACTCCGGACACTAAAGGCCCTGAACTCCCTGAAATCCCCTTGCCCGAGTCGAAGAGAGTAGCGGATAAACTGGCCGGGATAATATCTTTTCGCGAGGGATGCATAGTGACCTTGGAGAGCCTTGTGAAAAAGCCGGAAATCAGAAAAAGGTTGCCTGCCAAAATCTCTTTCCCGGTTTGCGATATGGAAACTTTTGTCCTCGCGAGGACCGCAACCCGGCAGGGCATTCCCTTTTTTGCGGCCCGTTCCATCTCGGATACGTCAGACCATGAGATTCCGCCCGAGCTGCTGGATATATTCGATGAATCAGGCAAAATCCTATATTTCCGCCTCTCTAAAAGGGTTTTGTATAAGCCGGGACTTCTAATGGATATGGTACGTCTGCGAAGGAATTCCGAAAGGGCAGCCAAAAGCCTCGGCAACCTTGTAAAGTCTTTTCTCGATACCGCTGCCTAATATACCTGCTAATAGTGCACTTCATGGCCGGTATGACCCGGATGCATCTCGGGTGTCCGGTCTCCCTGATCCTGATATTGATAAGTGGCGCAGCCGGTCAAAATTGCAGCGATAATCAACATCAAGATGAAGCTCAGTATTCTTTTCATTATATCCTCCTTTGCCCGTCGGGTTTACCTTCTTTAACCATAGCGCAAAAAATCCCGGCCGGCAACTCAACTGCAAACGGCAAGAGGCAGATAGAATCGTAGCTTTAAGCTCAATAACACTGCTCTATTTTGCATTCTCCCGGAGGTAGAGCTTCTCTTTCATGAAATAATACAAGAGCACAGTCGGACATAAGACAATAAAAATCCCCACCCATCCCATAGTGTACTCGCCGATAAAAAAGGTAATAACCAGATTGAAGGCCAGGACCGAGTAATACAGTACCGGGCCTAAGACGTATCCCAAGGAAACATTGTGACCGGCAATATTTTTTGCGTCGTTCAAATATCTGTCTATCCTCTGAAGAGCAAAGATCAGTACAAAGCCGACCACAAACCAACCGATAAAGTTCGAGATAGGCACTCCGAAATAGATGCCTCCACCCGGATATTCGTGTATCCTGCCGAGGAACCACCTGTCTCCCCGTAAAGCAACCGGGTCTATAATAATATCTAGATATGTCATGAATAAAGCACCAAGCGCCGTTGCAGGAAGCGAATTGCGTATTTTTTTTGTCTCGAGCACGTAAAACAAACCCCTGATGCTTTTGACAGGGGAAAGCACCATGACCGCCATGGAGAAACTCGCATACGAAAGAAACACATAACTCAGGGAATCCATGAAAGGCACTCCAAAGACCCATAGCTCCTTTGTCTTAGTCGCCTCGATATATCGATAGTATCCGTACGGAAAGCCGTTGTGTATGGAAGAATACTCAGACAGCCAGGTTATTGCATACCCGACGATGCAGAAAAAGAGCGCCCTCTTCAACCCGAGATGAGCAGAACAGCCGATCAAATAGATAAGAAAAAAAATAAAGACATACGGCCTGAGTAAAATGGTATTTAAGAAAAGGGCAGGGAGGGACTCCATCAGCCCGTTTTAAGGTTCCAGATCAGCAGCCTTATAAGGTCTCTCGGGCTCGAGAAGGCACACCTCATAGAAGTGGCCTCATAGCCACTATGCACCATACAATTTCTGCACCTGGGGTCGAAGCCGGTCCCGTACTTGTCCCACTGCGTTTTTTCCATCATCTCTTCGTACGACCCGTAATAGGCGTCGGTGATCAGGTAACACGGAGATTTCCAGCCGAGGGGGTTCCGCGTGGGATTCCCCCATGGAGTGCACCGCATATCCTTCTCTCCCTTAAGAAAATCCACATACACGGGGGAGTTCAGGAACGGGAATCTGGAAAAGAAATCCGCCATATCCCTGAACCTCGCGACCGCCTCCTCCCGGTTGAGGAATATGTCATCTCCGACACTTTCATAACTGAATGCCGGAGATATGAGCGTCCCGTCAACGCCGAGAGAGGTAAGGGTCTCAAACAGCTTCCCGAGTTCCCCCTTCTCGGAGTTCTTGTATACCGAGGTATTCGTGCTTACCCTGAACCCCTTCTTCTTCGCCCTCTGAATATTCTCCAGGGCCTTCCTGAACGTGCCCGGCCTTTTCGTTATCCCGTCATGGGTCTGTTCAAGACCGTCGAGGTGGAAATTGAGCGTAAGCCTCGGTTGAGGACTGAATTCGTCGATAAAGGATTCGGTGAGCAAACCATTCGTGCAGAGGTAGATATGTTTCTTCATTTCGAGCAGCTCATTGACAAGGGGAATAAGGTGGGGATAGAGAAGGGGCTCGCCGCCGGTGATCGTAACTACAGGGGCCCTCGATTCCTTAACAGACTCTATGCATTCCTCCAGAGTCAGGTCTTCGGACTGTTCTTCATTATGCAGCCTTATCCTGTCGCATCCGGCGCATGCCAGATTGCACCGGTGCGTGGGCTCGAGCATGAGGACCAGGGGGAAACGCTTCACGCCCTCAAGAAAGTTCTTTATAAAAAAAACCGTCAGGGACGAATAGAGTGCTGCAGGAAATCGCATGTCCTTAAATCCTCCTCGGAATATCCGCTAGGCCGCCGTCTTCACGTAACCGTTTTCCATAAACCATGTCACTGCCTTCGCAACTGCGCCTTCGACCGGGCTCTGAGGCATGCCCAGTTCTTTCACGGCCTTCGAAGGGTTGAAATACATAAAATACTTTGCCATTTTCACGCCGCTCAGAGGGATAACCGGCCTTCTTCCCGACACGAGTTTCGAGATCGCCTCATCGCAGTAGGCGGCGATGAGGACCGGCAGATAGGGAAGCCTCACTCTCGGGGGTCTTCTGCCCGATACCCGGCCGAGACACTCGAGAAATTCTCTGAGCGTCATGTTCCTGTTGCCAAGGATATATCGCTGCCCCACCCTGCCGGATTCCGCGGCAAGCAGATGTCCCTCAGCAACATCCTCCACATCGACAAAATTCAGTCCCGTGTCGAGATATGCAGGCATATGTCCCTTCAGAAAATCCACTATCATCTTGCCCGTAGGGGTCGGTTTAGCATCCATCGGTCCCACAGGAGTGGAAGGGTTGACGATAACGACCGGCAGCCCTTTCTCAATAAAGCCATACACTTCCTGTTCGGCCAGGAACTTTGATTTCTTGTAATCCCCTACCATGTCGCTGAAACATACAGGGGTCTCTTCATTGGAGGGGTTCCCGTTTACACTCGCCTTCAGAACTCCGACCGTGCTTGTGTAAACTACCATTTCCGTACCTCGCTGCAGTGCCGCCTCCATGACATTTCTCGTCCCCTGCACGTTTATCCCATACATAGTCGAGGGGTCGGGGACCCAGAGGCGATAATCAGCGGCAAGATGAAAGAGCAGATTACAGCCCCGCAGTGAGTTGAAGAGTGAATCGTAATCTCTCACATCGCCCGCAACTACCTCAGCGCCGAGCGACGCCAGTGCAATCGAATCGCTTTCTTTCCTTGCGATAGCCCTTACCTGAAAACCCCTGTCAAGAAGTAAACGTGCGACATGAAATCCGAGGAACCCGGTCGCTCCGGTAACAAGGGCCTTCACTACCGGCAGCCTCCGTTGGTGTTTTTCGAATAGAACTTCCCAAGGGCCATCATAGGAAAGCAATTTCTATAATTATGATATCTGAGCATAAAATACTTCGGGAAACCCGTACCGGTAAACCACTCCTCATCCCAGGTACCGTCGTCCTTCTGCCTCTTGAGCAGATACCTCACGCCGCGCATTACCTCTTCAGACGTCTCTTCTTCTATCGCCATCAAGGCCAACATGGCCCAGGCAGTCTGTGACGGAGTACTGGCCCCCCGGCATTTCAATGAATGGTCCGCATAAGACTCGCAGCATTCTCCCCAGCCGCCGTCATGGTTCTGGTGGCCCTTGATCCATCGGACTGCCTTTCTCACGCAAGGCGCCGTCACATTTTCCCCGACCGACCCCAGCCCGCAAAGGACAGCGCAGGTACCGTAGATGTGATTTACCCCCCATCTGCCCCACCATGACCCGTCGTCATCCTGTGTCTTCCTGAGAAATTTTATCGCCTTCTTCACGGCACGGTCGCTCGTGCGGTATCCTACCTGACCGAGGAGTTCAAGCACCCTTCCGGTCAGGTCCGGCGTACTTGGATCGATCATCGCCTCAAGATCTCCCAAAGGGAGCTGATTCAATATCCTCATATTATTGTCGACATCGAAGGCGCCCCAGCCGCCGTCCCTGCCCTGCATTCCCAATATCCATGCAAGTCCCTTCTCAAGGTTCGCACGGTCTATCAAGCCGTCATCGGCATAACGGTGAAGCAGCATCAAAACGACCGCACTGTCGTCCACGTCGGGATACCAGCTGTTTTCGAATTCGAATGCCCACCCCCCGGGATCGAGGTCGGGTCTTCTTATGCTCCAGTCGCCCTTCTTTAATATCTGCTTCGAGGCGAGCCACTTGCACGCCCCGGTGAGACTGGGGTGGTCTCTCTCTACCCCGGCATGCAGAAGGGCCAGCGAAGTCAGAGCAGTGTCCCATACGGGGGAGATACACGACTGGAGCACCAATTCACCGTCTTTTTCTAAAGTAAAACGTTCGAGTGCCTCAAGTCCCTTTCTGATTGGTTCGTGGGAAACTGCATGACCCAAAGATGAGAGTGCAAGGATAGAATTCACCATCGCGGGTTGGATCCCTCCCCAGTCTCCGGTATGTTCCTGGTGCTCACGGACCCATCGCTCCGTAAACCTCATCGCCCTCTTTCTAAACACCCTGAAAGGCGTGCCTTCGACCGCCTTTATCACCCTGTCGAGGATCAGGAAAAACCTCTTCCATGAAAAAGGCGAAAGCTTCTTTGGAGAGAGTGACGGCACATTTTCAGGGGACTTGTATAGCTCCCTTATCCTTGCACTTTCCGGGATAGGTCTCACCGGTCTCATATCAAGGACGATCGACAGTGGAACGAAGGTAGATCTCGCCCAGCTGGACATGCGGTAAATGCTCATCGGAAACCAACTCGGCATCAGGTTGAATTCCACCGGTATCGAAGGGATGGCTTTCCAGTAGAACTCGCCAAACAGGGCCAGGAATATCCTGGTGAAAACTCTGCAGCCCTCAATCCCGCCGCTTTCAAGAATAAACTCCCTGGCCTTCCTCAAAGGGAGATCATCGGCGGAAAAGCCGATCAGTTTGAGCGCAAAATATGCCTCTACAGTCGTACTGAGGTCCCCCTCGCCGCCCCAGTGAATGGCCCAAGTGCCGTCGGGTCTCTGGTTGTTCAGGATGTGGCGCGCGATTCTTTCATCCCTCTCCTCATCGCGTAATCCAAGGAAATGAAGCAGCATCAGGTATTCGGAGGTGATCGTCACGTTTGACTCCAGCTCATACCACCAGTAGCCGTCCTCGTGTTGTTCCTCCAGATAATTGCGGATCGTCTTATCCATCGCCCTCTCTATTTCCTCGCTCAGGACCTCGAGCCTCTGCAGAGATACAGACGCATTCTTGCATTCGGATGGCGAGACAGTCGATACGAACCCGAAATATCTTCCGATGATCCTGCTCATCTCTCCGTTTATCAGATCCATCTGCCCCCCTCTTTCATTTCTTCACACCCTCCGAAAAAGAATTACTCTCTCCCCGTGCCTCCGGCGACGGCCCTGTTCTCTGCCTGCCGTCAAGCGCGATGAGCGTAATCCCGACAATTATAACAACGGTCCCGGTCCATCGCAACCACGTCACGTCTTCTTTCAGAAAGACCCTCGCAAGGACAGCCGCAAAAATATAGGACACCGCAGTGAGGGGAAGTACAAAACTGAGGTCCGCCCACGAAAGTGCGATGAGATAGAGGAAAAAATAGACCGCGAGGAAGATGACACCTAAAAAAATGTATGAATTCCTCACGACGGACAGGACGAGCTTTATCCAGTGGCTGAACTCCCCCATGTCCACCTGCCCGCCCCTCTTCATCGCATAGCTCAGCAGCGCCTCTCCGATCGCGGCGCTCACGGCGGCCAGAAATGCTACAACGAAGGTCTTCATATCCTCTCCTCTGCGAAATGCAGCAGCGACATCGGACCGGAGAGCTCTCCGTAACCTGCGGAAGTCATACCGCCGGAAACCAACCTGTCGCAAACAACCTGAGACGTAAGTGCCCTGAGTTCGGTCCGTCCGGGCCCGGTCGAAATATCAGGATGAGTAAAGATTTCGTCAACGGGGCCGGTCGCCATCTTCAGAATGCCGAGCAGGTATTCTTCATCAACGCTTCCTGTACGTGAAAGTCCGTACACATTGTCCGGCACCCTTACACCGCACCGGCGGGCCTCTCTGGCATTATAGGCCCCGAGGGGACCGAATACCACCCATTCCAGAAAAGGCATGGCCCCCCGAAGAGGTGAGCGCATGCCGACAACGACCTTCATCGGCTCCTTCGGGATCCTTATCCACCCGACATCCCTCCCGGCCGCCTCACGACATATTATCCTGAAAAGAACGGGATGCATCTGAAGGTGATGATGTCCGTCGACATGAGAAGGGGAAATTCCGGCCTTTTCCAGACGCTCAAACTGCGCCTCCACCTCTGTTTCGATTTGTGACCGCAGACTTTTTTTAGAGTATTTGAGCCAGGCCTTCACCGGGTCCTTCTCAAAATTGCCGTCATCGTCGACAAGGTCAGGTATCCGGGAAGGCGGGGACACTGCCCTCCCGTCACAGAGCGTCACGTGAAGACCGACAGACAGGTTCTTTCTTTCCCTCGCAATCCCGACCGCGTCGTCAAAAGAGGCCCCTCCTGCCATGAGACTCGTCGAAGTGAGGATACCTTTATCATGGGCCTCGGCGACCGCTTGGTTGACGGACGGAGACCGTCCGAAATCATCCGCGACAATAACGAGAAGTCTCCTGTTGCGAAAAGCCCCAGCCATCAGGACCCGACGACTTCCTTCCTCTTCGCCATGAAAGAGAAAAACTCCCTGCCTTCTCTTATCCTCCGGGCAAATTCATGCCTGTCTTGAAGCATCTCCCGCATGATCCGCATAATCGGTTTCGGTCTCAGATAGAACCTTCTGTAAAAACGCTCCACCGTCTCGAAAATCTCCTCCCTTGTAAGACCGTTATATGCGATCGCCGCGTTTTGAATACCGTCTTTCGTCAGATTGTCTCCCTCACGTACTATCCATCCCTCCCTCACTCCCTGCGCGTATATCTCGGTACCGGGATAAGGCGCAACGAGAGACACCTGAATGCTGTAAAGATCGAGTTCCAGGGCATAGCGCATGGTCTCTTCGATAGTCTCCGCTGTCTCTCCCGGAAGGCCTATGATAAAGGCGCCGTGGACAAGGATCCCGAGTTCCTTCGTAGCCTTAACAAATTCCCTTGCCTGCTCAAGGCGAATGCCCTTTTTGATATTATTCAGGATCCGCTGGTTTCCAGATTCGAATCCCACAGTCAGCAGACGCAGGCCGCATTCTTTCAACGCCTTCAGCGTTTCTCTCGACGTATTCGCCCGTGAATTGCAGGACCATATGATACCAAGGTCCTTGATCTTCCGGGCGATCTCGACCGCCCTGGGGGCATTGTCAGTAAACGTATCATCGTCGATGAAGTACTCTTTCGCCTCAGGGAAAAGCCCCTTTGCCAGGACCATTTCCTCATACACATTGCTGACGCTTCTCACCCGGTAATTGTGGCCTGATATAGTTTGCGGCCACAGACAAAAGGTACACCGGGCCCGGCAACCCCTGCCGGCATAAAACGAAATATAGGGATGTTTAAGATATCCGTTGTAATACTTGTTGATGTCAAGGTCTCTCTTATACACCCTGGTGACAAAAGGCAGGGAATCGAGGTCCTCAAGCGGGGGTCTGTCCTCAGTCCGCCTTATGCTTCCGTTTGCGCGATACGCAACGCCTTTCACCTTGTCGAAGGGGGAACCGTCAGCGATCTCTTTTATCGCAAAATCGAATTCTCCGGTGGTCACAAAATCTATTGCATTCGAACATTCGAGCGTCTCGGAAGGCATCACCATGGCATGGGCGCCGACGAGTCCGATCTTTATGCCCGGATAGTTTTCTTTTAACAGCTCGGCGACATGCGCGTCATGAGAGACTGTGGGTGTACTGGTGCTGATGACGACAAGGTCATACCTTTTTGCCTCGCGCAGCACGTCTCTAATGTCCATGTCGGCCGGGGGTGCATCGAGGAGACGGCTTTCCGTAATCATACCCGCAGGATAGGCCAGCCACGTGGGATACCAGAAAGACCGTATTTCACGCCTCGCCTGATAACGGGAACCCGCGCCGCCGTCGAAACCTCCGAAGGACGGCGGATTAAGCAATAAAGTGCGCATATTTCTCCTTCACGGAACGAACTGAATTAAAGGCAACAAATAAACCGCTTACAAGGCGGCAGTCAAACACTATATATTGTAGCAGATCGTCCCTCATTTTCAAATAAAAACCGCCATTTACCTTCAAAAAAAGGGCCTCTTCCTTCAGACAAAATCCTCATGTGTAAGACGATTTTCAGCTAACTTGAGCAAGGCAGGCAGAAGAACGAGGGTCGAGAGTATCAAAAACCCCAGACAGAGCGTGAGGAGTATCCCTATACTCGCAATTCCCCTGTGAGGCGAGAATGAGAGGCTTCCGGTACTGACCATCGTGGCAAGGTTGCTGAACAGCGCAGCCCTGGCATTGCTCGTCGTCAGCATATTCCCGCCCTGCGGGCGTTCGGACTGGTAGCGGACGACAAAGATGATCCCGCTGTGTACGCCGATGCCGAGCAGCAGCGGCACAACGATGACATTGGCAAAATTCAGCGGGATTCCGAGAAGCACCGAGGCAGCCGCTGTCGTAAGCATTACCAGCACTAACGGTGTCAATATCAGGACTGTGATCAGAAACCTCCTCAACTCAACCAACAGGTATATGGTGATCGCTATAAATGCATACAGGGTGGCCTCCCTGAAAGAGGATATGATAGCCATACCCGACTCGTAGATCGATACCGGCGCATCGGTGGCGTCCGGAGCGACTGTCTGAACTGACTTCACAAACCCCGCAAGGGACGCCCTGTCCATGATGTTTTCACGCGGGAATACCTGCACCCTGTAGCGTCCGTCTGAAGACAGATATTGGGCCTCCAGGTCATCCGGAAGTGAAGCCACATCAACAGGGGATGCCTGGAGAGACTTATCGAGCCTCCGGAATAGAAGGGGCAGATTCGACAACAATCCGTCTTCGAGTTCCTCAAAAGCCTTATTGCCTTTTACAGGGTCCCTTAGGAGCATCTTGAACCTTTGGATACTTTCATGAAGTCCGCGGAGCGGACCGCTCTCTTTTTCGGAATATGACGCAATAGCGGCCTCCAGCCTCTTATCGAAGGCATCGAGGGCAATGAGGTCCTGCTGATAGCTCAATTTCTTTATCGTTACGTTTCCAAGCCCGGGCGGCATAAAAAGGCGGATATCTGAAAGAATGCCAAGTTTTTCAGTCTGATTTTCAGGCACAAAATCGAAAAGCGTGGCCACCATCTTTACCTCCCTGAGTGTCCCCAGCTTCTCCGCCAGTCTCCCGGCATCTTCTTTTCCACCGGCAAGGACAGAGATCGTCCATGGCGATGTCCCGGGATCTCTGAAAAGTTCCTTGACCGCAGCAACCGATTCTGATTTCGGGTCATAAAGGTTCAGCGGATTATAATCGAAGTAGAATCTGGGCAGAAGAAGGGTAGAAGCAATTCCAAGAAAGAGGGAGACCAAAACGATAAGACGCGGATACCGGTATGGAACCTTCACAATCGTCATGACAGTATCTGCACCGGGCGCTTTTTTGGCAGTAACAGGCAATAATTCGATCAAGGCGGGAAGTATGGTCAGGTTCGCAATAAAGCTTATAAACATGCCCGTACCTGATATAAGACCGAGTTCCGCAACTCCTGCATATGCCGTAGGAATGAACGCGTAAAAGCCTATCGCCGTCGTGACACAACTGAGGAGGAGACTCCTGCCAACGCCTACAGACGTGGTCGCAAGGCTATCTCCGTGCGAGAGCCCTGATTCGAGCAGTTCCTTATGTCGGAGACAAAACTGGATGCTGTAATCGATCCCGAGACCTATAAAAAGGACCGCAAACGTCACCGATATCATATTAAGACTGCCGATAAAGGCTATCGCAAAGCCGGTGGTCCAGACCAGGCCGATAAGCAGGGTCGCGAGCGATGCGACCATCATACGGCCATACCCCCCCAGTCCGATATAAATAATAAAGCCAACCAATATCAGTGACGCGAGGGTGGCAGCACCTACGCTATTCCGCACCTCGGCAAGATTCTCACTGGCCAGCGCAACGTCGCCCGTAATACGAATTCTCACGCCGCTTCTGCCGTCCAGGCCGAAATCCTTAGTGATGGTACGCACCTTATCGAGGGCGAGCTCGCCCGCCGACAGACTATTCGCCGAAAGGAAAGGCCTGACGATAATAAACTGCCTCTGCTGCTGTTCGGCCTCCTTCTCCCCGAGCATAATCCTCTGCCATGACATTTGGTACAAACGACGGGAGGCTGTGTGATCAAAGGAACGTCTCATCTCTTCGAAAAGAAGCGATGGCATTCCCTCCCTCAACCCCGCATCTTTGGGTTGTTCCAGTGCCTGACCGAGCACCGAAAATAGTCCTCTCAGGCTTAAATCCTGTGCAAGGAAACCGATGAGCGGCTGCGCAGCCGTCATTTTGTCTGAGAAACTCTCGAGTTCGTCTACGCCCAGATAAAGAAGCCCGTTCTTCTCGAAAAAATCGCCTCCCCCAGGTTCATAGACGTCCCTGAAGAGCGTTTTTTCGTCTCTTAACAGTCCGGCAAGGCGCACACGCGCACTCGTTGCGAGTTCGGGCGTCTGTCCGTCGATCACCACGACGATCGTATCGGAGAGTTGAGGAAAGGCCCGGGTAAAATCGTTCTCAAGCCTGCGGAAGCGGAGCTTCTCCGATATCATGCCGTTTACGTCGGTGTTTATCTTGAAATGAGTCAGGGAATAGTACAGGATCCCGGCGGTCAGGAGAACGGTGACAGCTACCACAGCCCCGGCGTGAAGCCGGACAAAGGTGATCCATTCGCTGAGAAGCCTCCTTACCCGGCTGTCGTCTCCCCTCATCATTTATCGAGGACCCCGATGAAGGCATTCCCAAATTGCGCTCTTTCGGTTATCATAAACAACATCTGTAAATGATATCAAAAAAGAGCAATCTATTGCCCTTAAGAAAAGGCACGAAATAATTGAACCCGCACGAACAGTCGGCGACAGAGGTTTTCCCTCATCGCGTCTTTGTGCGGCACCTTGTGTTTTTCTGAGAATAGGTCGGCATGAACATCTCATTTTTTTTGCACAAATGGAACAAATATGTAACAGGCCTTTTGACCTCGTTCCTTTTTTTCATCTTCTTCCTCTCCACGCCGCTTTCTTACGCAGTTTCTGAAACACCAGGACCCGCCACGGTCATCAGTACCTTTAACGCTGCATTGCTGGAGGCCATGAAGAAGGCGGATCAACTCGGATATTCCGGGCGGTATAAACTCCTCGGTCCGGTCATAAGAGATTCCTTTGCCCTTTCTTTTATGGCCGTGCAAACATTGGGGAGGTATGGCAAAAATCTCACTGCTGAGGAGCGTGACTTATTGGTAAAAAACTATACCGACTGGACTATAGCCACCTACGCAGGCCGCTTTGACGGCTATTCAGGAGAGAGATTCGAAGTCGTCTCGGAGGCGGGTCCTGTGCAGGGCACTGTCTCGGTGACGAGCAAGTTGATCAAACAAAACGGCGGGGAGATCGGGTTCCTTTACCTGCTCCGAAAGACAGAAGGCGGCTGGCGCGTCGTTGACATACAGATCTCGGGCGTCAGCCAGCTGGCCCTCACGCGGGCCCAGTTTACCAGGGTAATGAAAGACAAAGGCCTTAAAGGGCTGATCTCCATGCTGAAAGAAAAGATCAGGGGGTTCGAGAAGAGGGGGGAGAAGTAGGCTATCCTTCCGCGCTCACCGCTTCTTCCAGCATAGTCCTAGCTACCACCTGATCGAACGCTCCTACGGGTCCTTTATGAGAAGCCTCCACATGCCTGCTGCCCAAGTCCATGCGGACAAGGCAAAGGCAAGCTTCAAGGACGGCATCCTCGAGATAAGAGTCCCTAAGACCGGAGAGGCAAAGAAGAAAGAACGAAATATCCCCATTGAATAACAAGACAGACGCGGCCACAGTTGCCGATACTGTGGCCGCCGTTTATCGTACAATCGTGAGATTATCCCTATTCTTAACGCCCGGGGCGCTCGTGCTATACGAGCAGCATACAGCGATCGAAGTGCGGCCTATCTGAACCTGAGGGCCTTGACCCTCTTTTTTGCGGCCTCCCTCTTCTTCCGCTTCTCCTTCACAGAGGGTTTTTCGTAAAAACTCCGCTGCTTTATCTCCTTGAAAAGGCCCTCCTTCTGGAGCTGCCTCTTAAGCGATTTTAGCGCCTTTTCGACGTCATTTCCGTAAACCTTTATATCCAAGGCGCGTTATCTCCGGCCCTTGCCGCCACCGCCGCCGCCAAAACCGCCTCTTCCACCACCACCACCGCCGAAACCGCCTCTTCCGCCACCGCCGCCACCGCCGAAGCCGCGCCGTTCTCGTGGCTGCTGGGGCTTTGCCTCAGCGACAGACAGCGTCCTTTCCATGAAAGTAGCTCCGTTAAGAGCGTCTATGGCCTTGCGGGCGTCGTCTTCCGTAGCCATCTCGATAAAGGCAAAACCCTTCGGGTTTCCCGTATGTCTATCGGTTATGATCTTCACCGATTCGACTTCCCCGCTCTGCGAAAAGAGCTCCTTCAGGTCCTCTTCGCTCGCCTTGAACGAGATGTTGCCCACGTAAATCTTCTTTTCCATCTTCTTTCTCTCCTCTTCTTTCCCAGGGAAATAAAAACCCCAGAGCTTTTAAAGTCTCTGAGGTTCTCATAACTCCAAAAGTTTCTGGTACTAGTATAGACTAAAAGTAGTCTCACTGTAAACTGTCAAAGATAATCAGCCCTTTCCTATTGAAAAAGCCTTCCCGACAAACCTGCCTATGCCGTAATAATTGCGGCTGACCGGCGTAAATATTACGGGCCGAAGTTTTTCAATATCGGGGACTTCACCGTCTCCAAGCACGGACTCATCGGCCTTGACGTCCATGACCTCTCCGATGAACTGGGTGTGGCTGCCGAGTTCAATGCTCTGTGCCAGCCGGCATTCGATGACAAGGGGAAATTCCTCGATATAAGGCGCATTGACATAGCCTCCCTTCACCGGCGTAAGCCCGATTGTCTTAAATTTGTCCTCCTTACTGCCCGAAACCATACCGAAATAATCAGCAGCCTTGATCTGGGCCTCCGACGGTATATTCACGGTAAATGCCTCTCTCTCCATAATATTGCCGTACGTATAGGCGGCCTTTCTTATGGAAACAGCGATACACGGCGGAGTGGAACAACATATCCCGCCCCATGAAGCGGTCATGGCGTTGGCACTGCCTGCGCTGTCATAAGTCCCGATCACGAGAACAGGAGTCGGGTACAGCAACGTCTTAGCACCTAATGATTTTTTCATAACTGTCCTCCGAACTTCATTTCCTGAAATTATAGCAGCGACGGGAGGTTTTATAAAGCAGCTTATTGCGCGGAAATTATTTAGGGCCGGCTCGTTTCAAAAAATGCCGCCTTCTCCCGTTTCACTTCGTTCCCTGTTCTGTCTCTGAATATAAGCTCGTCAGTTTCCAGTTCATATTCAGGCAGGTCAGGGTCATGCCAGCGGTCGAGGAAATACTGATAAAAAGGGTTATAGAGACACCCCGGGTTCCTCTGATTTCTGAATATGTATTCCGGCAATCTCCGGACGTCGATCCCGTGGTGGTAATGTCTCATAAAGACAAAATCGCCCAGTATAGCGAGCTTGAAAAGGGGAATGTCGGGATAGAGTTTCAGCCGAATATCTTTCTGTACTTCTTTCAGGTCCTTGAGAAATTCAATGCTCTTGACGATCTGTTCCCTGAAGCTGTGCACGGTGATATCCTGGGACTGCATGCTCTTGGCACGTGAACCTGCTCCTTCCCCTAAAGGATCGAGGAGCATGATCTTGGCTCCCCGACACTTTTGTATCACCAGATGAAGGTCTCCCGAAGGTTCTACGAAGGTCCTGAACCCCGTAGATCCGATGATCATCACATTTCTCGAAACGCCGTTTCTCTCTTTCAGTTTTCTTATTCTGGAGCGATCCAGAATACCGCTTTCACGTCCCAGCGCATAGAGACCGGCCTCTTTTGCCATACTCGAGAGTCTTCTGTTTCTTAGGTTTTTCACTATGAAGTTGAAAAGGAGGATAAGGAGGACCGCGGTTCCGATCTCTATGGAGATAAGGAACATCTTCTCGTTTTCTATCAACGCCCAATATCCCAGGAACTTCTTCGCTGCAAACCTTGCCGTAAACGGCAGTGAGAGGGCAACCGCAGCGCTGAGTACAACAATGATAATGTGATAAAGAACGTGAGACAAATTCTTCAGTCGTTGCACTTTAGTAAACCTCCGTGAGCAGTTTTGAATGATGAGCGTCTGTGAATCAGGACAGGACAATCAGGGCGGTGACCAGAAAAAAAGCGATATCGGAACTTACGGTTTCTCCTTCATCTGATATTTTTTCGCAAAGCGCAGCCACAAGTCTTACCTCACGGTCGCCCATGCTGTAAATCTTCTCTTTCGATTTTTCAAGAAGCTTCCTGTCATGTATCTTATCTTCAAGAACGGGGAGGATCTTGGAAATTTCCCCATTATGGTCAGTTTCATGGACTATCGGCAGGTTTCGCTCGGTCACAGCGCCGAAAGTCGGCGTCCCGCTCGCCGGTAGAAATGCAACGGGGACAAAAAACAACAACGCCAGGAAGTATCCCAGGGTTGAGGCTATTTTTTTTCTCATCGTTACCCCCTTTATTGTCAGTCCTTACCACGGAGTATTCATCTCTATATAAGACCGCTGAAGAGGAGTCTTCCGCAGGCTATGTAGCGAAAAGTATAGGTTTATAAGATGAAGAAAAGATGAAGATGGGATTAAGAAATTTTCATCTAAAAATTAGGCTTATTGCTGATGCCGCAGTTCATCGAGATGTTTCATGAAAAGCCGGTAATTGTCTTCCGGTCTTCCCCCCATGAAAATCCTGCTTCCCACACACGCATAATCAACGCCGGCATCATATAACATTCCTATATTTTCAGTAGATATCCCTCCGTCAACCCCGATCGTTTTCTCCGGGAAGGTCCTTCGCGCTTCGAAAACCTTCGTCACCGTTTCCGGCAGGAAAGTCCCCCCATATCTGCCGGGATACACTGTAAGAAAAAGAAGTGTGTCGAAATGTTCGGCAGTATTTCGAATCATGTCAAGAGTGGTTTCGGGCCGGACAGCAAGGCCCGGAGAAAGCCCCCTGATCCGTATTTCTTTCGCCAGGCCCGCATGGTCAGTCCCGGATTCAAAATGGGCTATGATTTTCCTGAGCCCTGGATTATGAATTTTTTTTGCGACAACTGCGGGATCTTTCACCATAAGATGCACCTCGAAAGAAAGGTGGGTAACAAGCGTGTCGATAAGTCCAGGCTCAAAACTCCGGGTATCTACAAATACGCCGTCCATGACATCAATCTGGACATAGTCAGTGAAGGACTCGGCCAGCCGCATCCCGCGGACAAAATCGTCGAAGTCTTCGGCGAGGACTGACGGGACAACCTTCATCCCCCCTTTTCTCCTTTTTTTCCCAGAAGCGACCCCGCATCGGCATCCGCCAGATACAGAAGACTTCCCTTTTCAGGCGCCACTAACGAAGCAGGAAGAGAAGGATCGCTGCCGTCCAGAACGTCTCTGAGCACCCCCGCCTTCTCTTGCCCCGTCACGAGAAATATTACATTTCCCGCATTATTAATCACGGGAAGCGTAAGGGTTATCCGGTCATGAATATTTTTGCCGAGGATGACCGCGCTTGCTATCCGCTTTTTTTCATCCAGGGCCTGGCTTGCAGGAAAGAGAGACGCCGTATGTCCGTCAGTCCCGATGCCCAGCATAACAAGATCGAACTCCGGCATGCCGTCCCCCGGTAACCCGAAAAACAGAGCGATATCACTCTCATAGCGCTCCGCTGCCGATATAGGGTCAGGAAGGTCAGTCGGGATGGGATGGATGTTTCCGGGCGGGACGCCGGCACCGTCCAAAAGCGTTTTCCTGATCATCCGGTAGTTGCTGTCCGCCTCGGTATAGGGAACGAAACGTTCATCCGCGAAAAAGACGTGCGTCTTGTGCCATAAAATTCCTTTTCCCCCTTCAGCGGCCAGTCTCCGATACACCTCTATGGGTGTCTTTCCCCCGGAAAGGGCGACAGCGAAGAACCCCCGCAAGCGAATCGCCCCCGACGATATGTCCCTCCATTTGGCAACGACGAAATCAGCCATCTTACCAGTATCGTCAAAAACAAGTGTCAGGCGGGAACTATTCACCGATCAATGAATTCCAGTCCTGAGAAAATTTCTCCATCCCCTTCATTGTCAGGTCGTGCCCGATCTCGTACTTACGCCAGTCTTTCCCCAAGTCGATGGTCTTATACGGTATTTCCTTTAGGCCTTTCGGATCATATACATATTCCTCGCCCGACAGAGGAAGCCCCTTTTCAGCCCATGCCTTTAATATTTCGAAAGGCGCGGTGATTATGTCCGAACCGAGTTGCAGGGCATACAGAAAGTGGTCCATATTTCTCACGCTCGCGGTCAGCACTTCGACGTGGCCGTCCCCTTCCCTGTACATCCTTATCACATTAGCGATAACGTCCATCCCGTTTTCGCCCCTGTCGTCCAGCCTTCCGATAAACGGAGAGACAAATACCTGCCCTTTTTTAGCACCACGCGTAGCAGCGTACACCGCCGCCGCCTGCTCCTGCGAAAAGCAGAGCGTGAGGTTCACCCTCATCCCGTCCTTGACCGCCTGTTCCGCGGCCTTAAGCCCTTCGGTCGACGTTGGAAATTTAACGTGCGCGTTCGGTATCCACGAAAACATCTCCTTCGCCTGCTTCAGCATTGTTTCCGCCTTTGTAGAAGGGTCGGCGTATACCTCAACCGACACCGAACCACGGGGGATCATCGACGATATCTTTTTGACGACCTCCCGATAGAAATCATATACCTCTTTCTCCGTGAACTTGCCCCCGTGCTCCAGGTGTCCCCGTGCGCCAGGATTTTTTGAGATGAGGGTGGGGTTCGTCGTCTGACCGTCAAGGAACCCGGTCAGTCTGATGATCTCTTGTGTCTCGTCGGGGTTTCCGCTGTCTATGAATATTCGCGTCTTCAGGTTCTGCGGCCTCATATAAGCTCCTTCACTCTGTTGCTGATCGCGCCTTTCGATATCTCCTCGTACTCGAGGAGTTCTCCGGGCCTGCCGCTCTTCGGCATTTTTTTAACACAAAGCGAATGGACCGGGACATCGATGTCGGCCATCAGACTCCTTACGGTCTCGCCGATGCCGCCTTCGGCAAAATGGTCTTCGACCGTTATGAATGCCTGGGTCACATTCGCGGCCTTTCTAAGCGCCTCCTTATCGGCCGGCTTGATACTGTAAAGGTCTATGACCCTGATAAAGACTCCTTCTTTCTTCAGCTCCTCATACGCTGCAAGGGCCTCGTGCAGGGTAATGCCCGCCGCAATTACCGTGACCGAATCCTTGTCGCTCTGTTTCAGCACCTTGGACCCGCCGATAGGGAATTCTTCGTTCGCCTTGTAGACGATCGGGGTCTCTTTTCTCGTCGTCCGGATATAGACGACGCCCTTGTGTTTCGCAGCTTCCTCGACGAGCCTCTCGGTCGATACCGCGTCTGAGGGACAGAGCACTACGCTGTCCAATATGGTCCTGAACATCGCGATGTCCTCGAGTCCCATCTGGGACGGTCCGTCCTCGCCGATCGACACACCTGCATGGGAACCGCAGAACTTGATATTCGCATCCGAATACCGGCCCATCCTTATCTGATCAAAGGCCCTTGTCAAAAAAGCAGCGAAGGTCGAAACAAAGGGGACCTTGCCGCGGCAAGAAAGGCCCAGCGCCGCGCCCGCCATATTTTGCTCTGCTATGTACATCTCGAAGAACCGCTCAGGATACCTCTCCTTAAAGACATCGGAGTAAGTAGAATTGCTCACCTCGCCGTCGAGGACGACCATGTCCGGGAACTTGGGGAACAACCGGGCAAGCGCATTGCCATAAGCTTTCCTGGTAGCGACTGCCTTATCGGCAAGATAAAGGATCTTCTGGGCAGGCTGCGATTGTAGCGCCGACAGCCTCAGGTTCTCGGGACCTGCGATCTCGCCGCGCAAGGACTTATCGACCTCTCCCAATTCTAAGAGTGCCTGCTTCAGTTGCTCGTTATTCAGGGTCTTTCCGTGCCAGCCGTTCTTGTCCTCGATAAAAGAAACGCCCTTGCCCTTGATAGTCCTGGCGATGATCATGACAGGCCGTCCCTCGGCCTGGCCCGCCTTCTGATAGGCCGCGAGTATCTCGTCATTATTGTGTCCGTCAATCATGATGGTCTCCCATCCGAATGATGCCACGCGCTTCTGATAGGCATCGAGGTCATGACCGTACATCGTCTCTCCCCGCTGGCCAAGACGGTTCACGTCTACTATGCCGACGAGGTTGTCCAGTTTGTAATGCGCAGCCAACTGAAGGGCCTCCCACTGCGAACCTTCGGCCATTTCACTGTCGCCGAGAAGCACGTATACCCTGTATGACAGCTTATCGATATATTTGGCGTTAAGCGCCATGCCCAACCCGATCGGAAGCCCTTGGCCCAGAGAGCCTGTTGCAGCCTCGGCATATCTGAATGCCGTGGTAGGATGCCCCTCCAACGGACTCCCGAATTTTCTCAGCGTCATCAACTCCTCTTCAGAGACCTTGCCTGCAGCGGTCCATAACGCATACAGAAGCGGAGAGGCATGGCCTTTCGAAAAAATGAGCCGGTCGTTATTGGGATGTTCCGGATGGTCGGGGTCGAAGCGGAAGGTCCCCCCGAATAGAAGACATGTCATCAGATCGGTTGCAGACAACGACGACGTAGGATGGCCGGAGCCCGCTTCCGTCGTCGAAACGAGAATATAGTAGCGGATCAACTTCGCAAGCCTTTTTACCTGTTCGCTGTCAGCCATATCTCCCTCTCATATATTGTCAGGTTTGAATACTCTCCGCAGCAAGCTACGGGGAATCTTAATGCAATGAATAATTACTTTTTATATTCGTTCGCTTGACCCTGCAGCAAGCAGGGAATACACTCTCTATCCATTTAATGATTCCTATACGTCGAAAGATGTCTACTCTCATTGTAACAATCAATATAACGATGTCAACAGTTTAGCGATGAGAGCTATGATAGCAACTACTCGCAGATGTCCGCAAAAATTGCGATTTGTCATAACTGAGGCATACGCCCCGAAGAGTGCGCGCTACCGAGATAGTAGGTTCTCCAAGTCTGTCCACAGGTCATGGCTTTTCTCTGGCGCTAAAATACTGAGAGTAACATTGAGCGGCGGCACCAAAAAAATCGAAGAGGATTTTCGTCGAGGTTTTTAACGAGTGCACCGACATAATGACAGATCATGCAAATCGAAACTATTATGGATTCCCGAAAATAATCGTTAACGACCATGCTCAGGTGCGCGGGGGAGGTTTTGACCGGCCGTTATTTCTTTACGGGAGTCCGGATAAATTCCAGAAGGTCCGCCATCTCTCCCTTATTAAGTTGAGGCCAGGGAACACCTTTTTCTACTGTTGCCTTTTGCATTCTGATACTGTGATTCCAGATATTGGCTACGATTTCTGTCGGCGGGCTGTTCCAGTATTTGGAGAGATCGACATACATCAGTGTTCCGCGTTTACCGTCCAGTCCGTGACATTGTGCGCACCCGATATTCGAAAAGATTTTTTTCCCTCTCGATGCATCCCCGGGCTCATCTGTGTAATGGAGGAAGTAAAGGTAGGCGAGGAGATCGGTTATTTCTTCCGCAGTGAACTGGGGAACCTCGTCTTGCATTGAAGCTCTCAGGAACATTTCGGGGCTTTTGTTCCACATGCCCGAAGCGATCTGGCTGAGGCTCGTATAATAGGACTCCGCTCTCTTCCCGAGATCGATGCCGTCCTTTGCGCCTTCGCCATGGACGGAGTGGCACTTGGTACAGCCTTTGGCGGTGAAGACTGCCCTGCCTTCCTTGGGATTGGGTTTGAAGGAATAAGGCTCTTCCGGCCCCTTTGCCCGGGTCTTGATATAAGCCAGCACATCGATCATCTCATTTCCGCTGAAAGTGGGCCACCTCTTTTCGATCCGTAACATGCGGGCCATCATCCGCCGGCTGTGTTTCCACACCGCCTGGCTCATGTAAACCGGTGAAGCGTTCCGGGGAAACTCATCGAGCCCGGGCCCTCCGTTTTCGTCTCTGCCCGAGACACGATGACAGGACTTGCAGCCCTTCTGAGCGAAGACGTATTCCCCCGAGCCGGCATCTCCGGCCTCATCAAAGAATCTGAGAAAATAGAGATAAGTGGTGATCTCGGTAAATTCCTGACCGGTGAGTGTTGGTTTGGCGATTCCCTCATGTTCCATGCCCGCCAGCATGGTGGGAGTATGGTTCCAGAGCTCCGCTGCCAGCTCCAGCTGGGTGGTGTCAAGACCGATAATACCAAGATCAGGCCCGGTCCTCCCTCCCTTGTCATGGACGGCATGACATTTCACGCATCCCTTTCTCACAAACAGCGGGCCCCCTCTGGAGGGGTCTTCAGAAAGTATTTGGGCAACGGCAGATGTAAAAGCGAAGAGAAGGACAATGATGATTCCATTTGAAATTATGGCACCTATCTTCAAGGTAAATCCTCCTAATATACGACCTTCCGGTTTTGTGATCCCACGGCCTAAATATACCATATCGCCCAAAAAGGTGGAAGAGGAAAATGTCGAATTATCTATAGGAACGTTCTTTTACAAGTTCGTATTTGTCGGTAATAAGGACTTATTACGAATAGGCGTAATATGTCGGACTTTATTATCAAATGATTTCCGAGAATAACAAACAGCCTCTGCGAAAGGCGGTCGAGTGTGGACTTCGGGAAGACATCGCGAAAACTGCGAATCGTTAGATCAACGGAGCGACCCGATAAGTTTCGCCCTGTATTATGCTGAAAAAAAGGCTTGTGTCAAAGTCAGACAAATATTTCGGTGTCTTCCTGAGGTCGGCATCTCTTAAATCTGATATAATTGTGAGGTCGCATATATTTTTAAAAATAATTCTGATCAGGACATTACCGATGTCATGGATCAGGAGCGTGTATCTGACGCAATGACAAGAAACCTCAACAGACGAAGGAGGATGTGATGCGCAGACATATTCTTTCCTGTTTTCTGGTATTGCAGGTTGTCCTGCTGCTCTGCTTACTACCGCTGGCGGCCGCTGCCGCCGATGTTTCGGGGACCCTGGAGATCAACAAGAAGAAGTTCAAGTTGGTCCACGGGTATATTGACATGGTAAAGCCTGAGGAGCCAGTCATCGTGCTGTCGGACAAACCTCTGCCCGCAGAGCAGGTCCCCTTTCTCAATGCGGATTATGCGGTCAAGAATAAGGTCCATGCCGTGGTTTTCGTCATAATCGCCAAGGATAAAAAGATAAGTAAGGAATTAGCGTTGCTTTATACGGGAGGTGATTGCGACAGCCCGGCCGTGGGGTTCCCTGATGACATAATATCCCTCGACCTGAAGCGGATCGAGGAGACCATCGTAGAGGGGAAGATCAAGACTATCCGGCCGAAAACCCTGACAGACCTTACCTACTCCTTCACCGCAACCTTCAAGCTTTCGGCAAAGGCGGCGCGTGAAAAGGCCCTGGCCCCCAAGAAGGTATCTTTTACGGGAGACGACAGCGCGCCTGTGAAGGCATACAAGGACTATTACCGGGCCGTCATGGGCGGCGACGCCGGGGCCATGAAGAAAAATCTCGCTGCCAAGTCCCTGAAGGAATTCGAATCAATGGACGCCAAGGAACAGGAGATGGTCCTCGAAATGATGAAGATGCGGCCCGAAGCGCTGAAGATTGCAAAACCCGCCATTGCCGGAAGCGAGGCCACCTTCAAGGCCGAGGGCAAGGAGGGCACGGGCGTGTCCACCGGGACGATCAAAATGCTGTTGGAAGACGGCAGATGGAAGGTACTCGAGGACAAATGGTCGGGCGTCATCAAATAGCAGTCACTCCAGTTCCTTTTCCATTAGCGTACAAGCCGTGATATCTTTCGTCTCACTCATGTTCGATTACGGTTGAATTGCACGCATGGAATATTAAGTTTTAGTTGCCGTTTTGGCGTAGCCTATCGTCATCCTCATGACTTCCCCGGCAATCCCGTCGAGGGGGAGGATTTTGGCTACTCCTCCACGTTTAAGCTTTATCCCCCGGATGCTCTGCTCCGTACGCAGCTCGACCTCCCTGTTGCCCGGGTTGTCGAGGGAGGTGCGGGGCGCGATTTCACTATTAAGAGCCATCCCTACTCATCACGCTGAGAAAAGCTTCCACTACCGCGGGGATTTAGACCTGGACCATTTTGCCGCACTCAATTGTCTCCCTCTTGGATAGCTCAATTTCAGATCGCATATCTGCCTTCGATGAAATTTCTCACGAAGAGCTCTACCGAGGCGTCATCATTAAGCACCGCGTCCAATTGTCTCGTAAAGGCGAGCAGCCTGCCGAGTTGATCGAGGACACCTTCCATCCCGTCCCTGTTGACGTTGGCAAGTCTGCCGATAAGAAGGTCCCCCTTGGTCGTAACGGTAAACCCGAACTCTTTCAGCACGGAAGATATCAGTTCCACCCTCCTCGAACGTTTGACCATGTCGGTTGCGCCGCCAATAAACCGGAAATAGACGTGATTGTTCCTCGCATTCTCACTGCAGTAACAGTCCAGCACGGTAAAGTGATATCCAAACCTGATGCTCAGGTTGAGATATTCGCCGGAGACGACCGCCACATTATAGCCGACGTACTCGCTCCTGTCAGCCGTGAGGTCCGGCATCCTCATCATGCTCGAAAGGAAATCTCCCATCTTCAGCGAGACCGCATCCGCATGCCATACACCGGGATGCATCATCCCCCGTACGACCGCCTTGAGCGGCACGGAAAGGATCTGCTCAAATACGGCCTTCCCGGCTTCTTCGCCGACGTCCAGGCCGCCCCC
>JBIOIY010000003.1:0-186645 GCA_044450345.1 Thermodesulfovibrionales bacterium
CCTTCTGCAGGCCGTATTGGGGGTCACAAACGGTATTGTAGGGACGGTAAGCACGTCCTTGCTGGGTGATCTTACTATAAAGGAGCAGAGGGGCAAGACCGTTGGAAAGTTTAATGCGATTGTGAGTGTCTCTTCAGCTGCGGGTCTGCTCTTAGGGGGGTATCTGGCGAAGGCTTACGGGCTCCAGTATCTTTTCTATCTTGCTTCTATTTCCATAGCGTCTTCCACTGCCCTGCTTTTTTCCCTGAAGGAAAACAGCGCAATCTAATATCTTCAGTTTGCAACAGGCCGAAGCGGCGGTTCCGGTATAATAGATGTATAGAAACGGAGGAACAGTTATGGCAAAGTATACGGCACCAATCGACGAAGATACGCGACAGAGGATCCTTGCATTACCGGGACGCGTACACTTCTCGGACTTCATGAAAAAGGCCATCACCATCTTTGTCGAGGAGCTTGAGAAAGATCCGGACCTCCGGCCGGAGAATTTCATCATCACTCACACCGCCCGGAAAGACACAGCGGACAAAAAAAGAAAATAAGGCATGCAACCATCCCGTGATAAAGTGAATACCTCCCGGTATATTACCCCTGAGGGCCGGACGCGTTTAAGCGAGGAACTCTCGTATCTCTGGAGGGTGAAGCGCCCCCAGGTCACACAGGCGGTTGCCGAAGCCGCGGCAATGGGGGACCGTTCGGAGAACGCGGAGTATATCTACGGCAAGAAGCAGTTAAGGCAGATCGATTCCCGCATGCAGTTTCTCACAAAGAGGTTGAACGAATTGATTGTCGTGGACAGGCCGCCTGATGATCAGTCCAAGGTATTTTTCGGTGCCTGGGTCGGGCTCGAGGATTCCGAGGGGAATCTGTTCCGGTATCGCATCGTCGGTCCGGACGAATCCGATCTCAAAAGGGGTTTTATCAGCATTGATTCTCCGATGGCCAGGGCGTTGTTGCGCAAGACCGAGGGTGAAGAAGTCATGGTGACCAGACCCCAAGGTACGGACGCCTTTGTAGTGACGTCAGTCGGCTATGAAGTGAAATAGCAAGGAATGCAACTCGCAACCGGGGTACGCTCCCGAACTTATGGTCTTTTTCCTCTGTTTCGGATAATAAGGCCGTTCAGAAAGTTTCTCAATATCTGATCGCCGCATTCTTTATAATTTCTGTGGTCCGGGGTCCTGAAAAGAGCGGAGAGTTCGGATTTGGTAATTTCAAAATCTGCAAGTTTCAGGATCTCAATAATATCAGTATCTTTAAGTTCCAGCGCGATTCTCAGTTTTTTCAATATGTCATTATTGGTCATTGCCCTCTCCCATTCCCGTCCCTACCGGGGGTCCTCAGCGCCCCTCCGCATCAGTCCTCGATGCTGACATTATAAGCCGTCAAGCGCTTTTTCTGCATTTTTTGTTCTTGTAACAGCGGTGACCACATTGTTTTTGCCTTCAATCGTAAGCGCAGCGAGTGTAAGGCTGCCTGACATGCATGCGTGTCTCAAAGTTCCGGTGAAACGGACTGAATATCCTCCATTGCCGCCGACTCGAAAATCGCCTCCGGCAGTACGAGGCCGGTCTCCTCAGAGCCGTCACAGCTGAAGCGGTGTGGTTTATCATCGACGATCCTGAAGCCGAGGGGAAAGGCCAAGGTAATGGGAAAATCACCTGTGCCGAGAGGGTTCAGATAGGCGGGAATATAAGCCGTCCTGCCCACCGGGTCCTTCAAATAATAATCCGTGATCTGCCGGGCCGTCTCCCTAACACCCTTCATGCAAAGGCCGGCATAATCTTCAAAGAGGTTTGTCCAATAGTCCGCACAACCGGCGCCGTTTTTGAGCCCGTCATCTACGAGTGTCATTGTCCTGTCAACCAATATGCTTGACCCCGAGATCCCGAACTCCAGTTGGTAAGGATACTTCCCGATGATGTCTTCCCTCACCCTGTCTGTCAGCGCCTTGTCTGCGGCAATGAGACGCACCCGGTCCTCTGCACGAAAGGTCTTTGCCCACCGGATACCATAAAACTCCCGGCTCAGAACGTGCGCGCCTGACGGATGCGGATCTTTTCCTAAGTCCTTGCCAAGGCAGAGGAACCGAGGCCCGCCGATAACTACAGGCTGTCCTCCCTCAAGGTAGATCTTATCTGTATTCAGCTCTACTACATAGGCATTTCCATTCCGGTCTTTGCCTACGTACACAAGTATGTGGTCGTACTTGCCGGGTATGAGTAGTGAAAGAAAATCCTGTTCTGCGCCGGTCTGTCTTGTCAAGCCGACAAATATAATGTCCCACTTCCTAAGAGGCAGGAAGACTGTCTCGTCTTCTTCATTGCGATTGGCTGGAAAGAGGTAGGCTTCATCGGTGAGCAGGTCCAGCCTGGCATCGCGGATGATCTCATCAGGGGAGAGGACTGCGTTGTCATGCCCGCAGCCGGACGGCATCAAGAGAAGTGCAAACAAAATCATCGTTTTCAGGAACGATAAATTGACCTGCAGGCATCTTTTCATGAGGCAACCTTCTTTCATACGAATTCAGTTGACGCTGTTGAATTCATTATTGCACAAAACGTACGAATCCTCCACAATCGGGCACAATCGGGCACAATCGGGCCTGGAAGGGAATAAGATGGGGTGTGACGAACCGCACAGAAGCAACGATGTGTAAAAAGCCACGAAGGACATTAAACGACCACTTGACCTTATCTATCGCAAAAATAATAGATACTGTACCCGGCGCCTAGAACCTGTATTCTGAATTTGTCGGATCAAAGTCTGCTTCGGTGAGTCCGGCATCAAGCTTTATCGCCTCATATCCATAACTTTCCAGAAGGGTGTCATCCCAACCATAGATATGCACTCTCACAGGCAGTTTTGTCTCCACATCAAGGTTAATCAGGGCCCGATAACAGTAATAACTTCCCGCGTTGTTTTTGGGAAAGATTATCTCAACTCTTTTGGTGGTCCTTCCATATACTCTCTCTTCCCCCTGCTCTCTGAGGTCAATTTCGCGGGCCTTTACGCCTTTCTCGAAGTTTTCCCTTATGAGTTTCACAAGGTTTTCAAGTCCGGAATCCGTGACAGGATGGCGGCTGCCCTTCATAACTAAAGCGCCTTTCGGATCAATGTTCACTGTCATTATCCCTGCGATGCCGCATTCGCGGACCTTGAGAAGATTGTCATTATGTCCCTCGATATAGAGCGATTCGCGCCCCTTATGAGGCTCTTTCGCCCATTTCATATAGACCTTGAAAGGCCTCTTGAATTTAAGGAAAATCGTTTCCTCGTCGGTTAGTCTCTCTTGAATCCGCTCCTGCTTATGAAAAATTGCAGTGTAGCTTTCCGTTCTTGCAAGTGTCGACTCGGCATGTCTCAGCCAGTTTTCCACTTCTGCTTTGTCATAGGCCCCGGCCGTCGCAGACCTGAATACAAGGACCAACAGCAAAAGGATTATGCATTTTTTCATTACTCCCGATTTATATGCCATAGATTCCTTATTATACAGGTAAACTCGTCTCACCAGGCCGTTTGTATGCACAATCGCGCAAGCAAACAGATTTTCTCACATG
The DNA here is from genome assembly GCA_044450345.1 of Thermodesulfovibrionales bacterium. GTDB lineage: Bacteria > Nitrospirota > Thermodesulfovibrionia > Thermodesulfovibrionales > UBA6898 > Sulfobium. Next base: position 3,561 of record JBIOIY010000003.1, read on the forward strand.
CCCGATTATAGTCGGCACACTTTACAATAGTATTACAGCTGTATGAAATTTCGGTTATTATTCCAGAAGTCAGGCATACGGGGTAAAAGAGAGAGGACGCCGCCACCAGCACGCACTCACAGAAGTCGATACAAATTATGAGCCTGACTATTATGAGGAGTAGAAGTAAGAAAAGTTAAACAGATGGAAGCACTGTTTCCCATAAACAGAATAAGGCAACTCAGGGAAAAACGTCCCCAAAGTTACTCCAGCGTCCTGATGGAGAAGGAAGAGAGGAAGAAGTCCCTCAAGATCGATCTTATAGCGGTTGGCAAGAGGAAAAGGAAGGAAAACAAAAAAGGCCCCGAGAGGGGCCTTTTTGTCTGTCCTGCGTGAGATATCAGCCTTCTTTGTTCCCGGGGCTCTCCCCTTCGTCCTTCTTTGCTGTTTCTGAACCTTTCTTCTTGCCGGCGAGGTACGATTCGCTCGGCCTCCAGCCGAAGGACGCCGCCCTTTGGGTCGGCGCCGTCACCGCGGAAGACACCTTCTTGAGGACCACCTTCACGAGTATCGCAATCCCGATGAAGGGCAGAAACGCTGCATAGAGCAACCCCAATACCGGCGCGAGTGCTATGATTCCGGTTGCCGGAAGCCTGTAATAGACGTTATTCTTGCCGCCCGGAAGTATACCCTCGGTGCTTATGTCGATCCGCTCACCCGTAGAGAAGTTCCAGTACGACCCTTTTCCGACCTTGGTTCCTGCGTTGTGCTTTAACATTTTCTTGTCCTCCTTTTCTCTTTTTTCCTTTGTTCTGATTATAGGTTACTCCTCTCGCAGTCTTCGTACAATTGGAAGAAGATCGTACTCGACGGGGTGATGTGTTCTTAGTGAGGCGAGTAAAGTTGCTGTGGGGAGACGGATAATTGCCCGGAGATCTTTACTAATACGGCCCAACTTACTGTTTCCGCACTATAACGAGCCAGCAGCCCAGCCCGAACCATGCGGCGGTACGGCTCCCTCCTGCGTCCGGTATATAATCTTATGTCGAGAGGATTATGGAGTCCACTTTCGCCTGTGTGGAATGGCGGGAGAACCCTTCATCAATAACTGACCAAAAAAGAGACATGGGGACATTTTCAGCGATCGGTGCGGATAACACCGACCACTTCACAGCTATTGGAAACCGAAACTATTGCGGGTTTCCGATACAAACAGAGCGTAACATAGGCCAGTCAATTCTTAGTTGCACTGATCAACTTAAACCATATCTGACCATCGGCCGAAGGCACTTTTTCAAATTCGGCCTTGTAAGAAATATCCTTATAAATGCCCGCAGGCACCTGAAGCCTTAAATCAGAAGTCAATGTCGAAGCCTGACAATCGATATAGTCTTGAGGGTTTGCCACTTCATGATTTATGACTCTGCATATGATGCTGCCAGCGTCAGACTGGCATATTGCATCGCCTTGTATATAGTTTCCGTTGAAATTGATGATCGGAACATGGAGCGTAAGGTCGTCTGACAACGTGGCAGTGCAGTTTCCGCTTACGGGGTCCGACTGAAGAATAGTGCCATAATCGTCTCCCACGGCTACAAAGGTGCCATTGCCATAGGTCACCGCAGACAAAGAAACAGTTGTTCCCGAATTGCTGGATGTCCACGTTATTCCATCGGGTGAGGTGAGAATAGCGCCAGAATCTCCCACAGCCACAAAGTTACTATTGCCATAGGTTACCCCGGACAAAGAAACATTTGTTCCCGAATTCCTAGATGTCCACGTTATTCCATCCGGTGAGGCGAGGATGGCGCCAGATTCTCCGACAGCCATAGAGTAGACAGGGCCTTTGACATAACCCTCCACGGCCACAAATATGCCATTGCCATAGGTCACCCCATTCAAAGAATACTCAGAAAATGACCCCGAATTCCTAGATGTCCACGTTACTCCATCGGGTGAGGTGAGGATAGCGGCAGGATACCCGACGGCCACAAAGGTGCCATTGCCGTAGGTCACTCCATACAAAGAATGATTTGTTCCCGAATTCCTAGATGTCCAAGTTACCCCATCCGGGGAGGTGACGATGGCGCCATATTCCCCCACGGCCACAAATGTGCCATTGCTATAGGTCACGCCATTCAAAAAAGCCGATGGATCCCAAATTCCGTATGTCCATGTTACTCCATCTGTGGAGGTGAGGATGGCAACCATTCCCACGGCTACAAAAGTGCCATTGCCATAGGTCACCCCATTTAAATAATCATAATGAGCTGCCCCAGAATTCCTCGATGCCCACGTTGTTCCATCGGGTGAGGATAGGATGCGGCCATCCGATCCCACAGCCACAAAAGTACCGTTGCCATAGGTCACCCCGGACCCATGATCATAATCAACTGCCGAACGTCTAGATGTCCACGTTGTTCCATCAGGTGAAGTGAGAATTGCACCAAAACTCCCTACGGCTACAAAGGTGCCATTGCCATAGGTCACCGCAGACAAAGAAACAGTTGTTCCCGAATTGCTGGATGTCCACGTTACTCCATCAGGTGAAGTGAGAATTGCACCAGGACTCCCTACGGCCACAAAGTTGTTGTTGCCATGGGTTACCCCATGAAAGAAACCATTTGTTCCCGACATTCGGGATGTCCACGTTACTCCATCAGGTGAGGTGAGAATTGCACCGTTATACCCCACAGCCATAAAAGTACCATTGCCATAGGTCAGTCCAAATACATAATCAGTTGTTCCCGAATTGCTGGATGCCCACGTTACGCCATCTGGTGAGGTGAGTATTAAATTAGGAGCCCCGATGGCTACAAAAGTGCCGCTACCATAGGTCACCTCAAACAGGTCGGGAGTGTCCACGCTTCTGGATGTCCATGTTACTGCGTCAGACGAAGTGAGAATTGTTCCTTTAGTCCCTACGGCCACAAATGTGGTGTCACCATGGGTCACCCCATATAAATAATCATTTGTTCCCGACATTCGGGATGTCCATGTTGTTCCATCGGGTGAGGTGAGGATAGTGCCATAATACCCCACGGCCACAAAGATGCCATTGTCATAAGTCACCCCTTGCAGGGGGGTAGTTCCCACGTTTCCGGGTGTCCACGTTACTCCATCAGGCGAGGTGAGGATGGTACCAGAATACCCCACGGCCACAAAGATGCCGTTGCCATAGGCGACATCAGCAAGGTGATTGCCCTGGGGCAAAGGATTACGACAGTGCCAGTTGTCAAGAGGTTTAGCATAAGATAGATAAGGAAAGGCGATAAAAATTAAGCTGTATACACAGCTAATAATTCTTCCAAGTCTCATGATCCCTCCATTCGGATGCTATGATCCCGTCACTTAGCATTTATTATATACCTTGCCGCTCAAATCAGAGTCAACAAAAATCTGTTTATTTCCGGCGGTACTCCGAAGACTGACAAAACGTTGGAAAAATGCGGACTTCAGGAAGAAGTCGAAAAGTTTATTGAGCCTCAGCTAAACGGGCTTGCCTTTTATGTTTTGTCCTTGCCAAGTATACGCTCAATGCGGCGATCGGGGACTAGCCACATTAGCGCGACGAACACATAGATACTGCCTGCGATCCAAGGCTCATAAATTGCCGCCAGGATTGCAGTCCCATAGAGGACGGGTGACAGCTTTCCTTTGATGTCACGACCAACCGCCTTCGCCAGTAGCGAGTCGACGCCTTGGCTCGAAATAATGGCGTGCTGCAAGGCGAAATATGCAATTGCGGCCATAAGCAGAACGAAACCATAAAGCGCCATCGTCGCAGGAGCAAAATGATTCTCCCCCATCCAGCCTGTGACGAACGGAAAAAGCGACAGCCAGAAGAGGAGATGCAGGTTTGCCCACAAAACAGCCCCGGTCACATGTTGTGTGGTGTGCAACATGTGATGGTGATTGTTCCAGTAGATGGCCAGGTATACGAAGCTCAGCACGTAGCTTAGAAACACGGGCAGGAGCGGATTCAAAGCGGCAAAGTCGGCACCGTGCGGTACCTTCATTTCCAGAACCATGATGGTTATGATTATGGCAAGAACGCCGTCACTGAATGCTTCTAGTCTGTTTTTCCCCATAACCCTTTATCCGACCTTCGATCTTCCTATCCATACCCTTAGCATGGAATCGCCTAGTTGTCCAGCGGAGAGCGGCAGCAGTTTCAAATAAGGATAAGAGGAGTTCTCTAGGCAAAGGTTACAAACGATTTACGTTGCAAATCCTCACTCCGCCAAAGCACGTCAGGACGCTGTATTTCAGGAAGGAGTCATTAAAACAGGGGTAACCCTCGATTCGTTTAGTTCACCGACGAGTCTTCAAAATCAATGTTCCTGTTCTGCTTTCAATTCCTTACAGCAGTCCGCGTGGTGACCTTGCCACTTCATACTGCGCAGTTCAAGGGGAAATTGTTATAAAGGCAAACGGTTCTCGAAACGCTGAGGTGCGCCTCAGCAACCATGAATTTGCACGCCGATAATGCTACAATTAAGGGCATCCAATATCAGGGGCAGCGAATATCTCCCGGCCGCTTTTGATTCCCCGGCTTCTGAGCTGAGGAGGCACAGCAGCGGGCGAAAAAAATTATCGTTGGTGGAGTGAAGATGGCTATAGTCAGGTTCCTGGGTCGTAAGAAACTCAACTATCTTCTTAGACTATCCTCTGCAGTCTTTCTTCTTATCCTTGTTTCGCTTGCCGGTCGGTGCGGCGCTGAGGATGACGCGGCCTTGCCTGGTGATTCCTCAGTTTCGAGGGATGTTTCGACTGTCACACCGCGGGATGAAGGAGCGGACAAGACTGCCGACGGGTGGCTTTCCTTGTGGGGTGTCCCCGCCAGAGATGCCCTGCTGCTGGGCATGTGGTCCCTCCATACCAGTCCGCACCGTCATGAGAGAAACCCTACACAGAACCTCATCGGCCTGCAGTATAAAGGTTATTTTGCAAGCGCCCTGAAGAACAGCTACTACAAACAATCGTATTTTGCCGGCGTGACCAGGACGATTTATCTCAAAAGGCTTGCTCAGGATTTCAGCTTTGATATCACTTACAAGGCGGGCCTCATCACGGGATATGGCGAGCACTATCCAAATCTCGGCGGAATTTCGCCTTTTGTGCTCCCGACCTTCGGCCTGAGCTACAAGATGCTCGGGATGGACTTTGCGATTTACCCCTCAGCGTATCCAGTATTCTCGGTCAATTTCAGGGTCAACATCGACAAACTTACCGGCCATAAGTGAGTCATACAAGTTCATCGCGGATCCGAGCAATTTATCTTGGGTCATGCCATTGTTGTCCGCGACTATCAGCGCGCAAAACCAACTCGCTGACGAGATCACTCTTTCTAAAAGAACTCCGCACATTTCTTTGTGAGAAGCTTATTGAGTAAGACTAAGACTTCCTATTTCTTTTTTGCACATACATCAGTGTCTCCGCATGGGCCACTAATTCGTCAACTGGACAAGGGGATTGCGGATCATAATAAGAAGCGCCATAACTTATCGACAGTGTGTATTTACATTCCTCTTTTGCATTGTGGCTTTCTATATTCTGACGTAACCGTGTAGTGATCAGTTCTAAGGCATCTGTCGTATTTCCCACCGGAATAACTACGAACTCATCTCCTCCTACGCGGGCTATAATGTCAGACTCTCTGAAGGTCTGTTTGAAAATCGTGGCTGCTTCGACCAGAACTTTGTCGCCTTCAGGATGTCCGAATATATCATTGATCTCCTTGAGATTATCGAGGTCAGCATAAAGCAAGAAAGCCCCTTTTTTCTGGCGCTGGCATAACTTCAATACCTGGTCACAGTGGGCAAAGAATCCCCGCCTGTTGTAAAGGCCAGTCAGTTCATCTGTAAGTGACCACATGCGCAGTTTTTCTTCCATATTCTTTCGCTCAGTGATATCTTTCGAAATAATGGTTACAGCCACTATTTGTCCTGCGTCGCGTTTTACAGGACTCAATGTTTGAGCAAAATATCTATTGTCCCTCTTGCTTTTATATTCACGACTTATGGATTTCCCTGTCCCAAATACTTTATCGACATCTTTAGTAAAAGGACGCGTTTCCCAATCCTCGTGAAACTCGCTGTATGCATGACCAATATATTCATCACCTAGAAAGCCCATCCTTGCCATATGTTTCTTATTTATATGGAGATACCTATAATTCCTATCCACCACATAAATAGAATCATCCGTAGATTCGACCAAGGAACGATATTTTTCCTCGCTTTCTTTCAGCGCCTCCTCGGCCCGCTTGTGCTCCGTGATATCGCGCCATATGGTTTGAAAAACCTTGCGGCCTGCCAAATCAATCACTTTTGTAATGACATGAACTTCTCTTAATTCTCCCTCCTTGGTTCTATGCTTGACTTCAAAGTCAGCTTTGCCCTCATTTAACACATTCCTTATACGGGCCTGACTTTCTTCAGGACTTTCTGTAGAATCGATATCGGAGATTCTAAGATCAGCAAACTCCTCTCGTGAGAAGCCGAGCTGTCGATGGGCTGCTTCATTGAAATCAAGAATTTTTCCGTCAGTATCTATTATCAGAATACCGTCAGGGGACTGTTCGAAAAGGGTACGGTACTTTATCTCCGTTTCACTATTTTCTCGCCCTGTGTAATTTGCTTTGGTTAGAGGTTGTCTTGGTTCTGACATACTCTCTCAATTATGGATGTATTTCCCGACAAAGCCAAACCCTCCGAGAGAAGGGAGCGGAAAGCGGCGGATCTTAAGGAAGACGGCCGAGCTACCGAAGGAGAACCTTTGGTATACTCGGCCTTTTTTATTGATGGGGATGCCGTTAGAGATTTATCTCTAACGGGATAAACCCGTGTTCGCTCAAAAAGGTTTATTACTAAACGCACGGTAAAGTCATCTGCCGAGTCCGGCCATAAATTGTTCCAAGGAATTGATCAAATCCTCATTCATTTCGATGAACATCAGGCCCGCTTCGTAACGGGGTGCTCTTTGATCCGGCGTAGGAACTTCGCCCATTAACGTAGACCAGACGACCAGGCCCTTCAGGGATATTTCTTTATCGGCGTCGGCAAGTATCCTTATGTTGTAAATCGTATTCTTCGTCAGCCGCTGCGAGGTTCTGACAGAGATTCCGCCCGGGCTGATATCCCTTATCATGTGGCTGCCCCATACGACAAGCTCGGCAGGCTGCCCGTCGGTCCTGTGACGTTCGTAAAGCCTTTCCTGGATTTTCCTTCCCCTTGATGACGGCCTTCCGTCTCTCTTATGGGCGGCATTTTTATGTTCATACATCAACTCATCTGCCTCATCGAGAAGCTCTTCGACCGGGCATGGCCGTTCGGGATCGTAATACACCATGCCCATGCTGACAGAAAGCTTATATCCTCCTTTCGTCTCACTATTACAGGCATTCAGATTATCGTGGATATGCTGAGCCACGGTCTCCTCGATCGTCACGTCCGGGATGTCTGCAAGAAGAACAGTAAACTCATCTCCTCCGATCCTCGCGATAATGTCGGCCTTTCTGAAAGTCCTCTTCAGCACGTTTGAAACATCAATTAAGGCCCTGTCGCCTTCCCTGTGTCCGAATTCATCATTGATCTTCTTCATCCCGTTAAGATCCAAAAAAAGGATCGCGAACGTCTTCTTGTTTCTCTCGGCAAGCTCAAAATGTTTCTGAGCGAGAATCAGAAATCCCCGGCGATTGAGGAGTCCGGTCAGTTCATCCGTGATGGAAGCAGTGTGCAGTTTCTCCTCAAGTTTTGTGCGCTCTGCCAGTTCGAGTTGGAGATTCTCATTCACCCTGTTCAGTTCTGCTGTCCGCTCCTTCACCAGTTCCTCCAGATGTTTCCGGTACCTCTCCAATTCCTTCTCTGCCTGCCTGAGCCTGGTCTGTTCCTCGACATCGAGTAATGCCCGCCTTATTGCGGGTGCGAGGCGGGCAAGTCCCTCTTTGAGGACATAATCCGTCGCTCCCTGCTTGAGTGTTTCAATCGCAACTTCCTCCCCGATTGCACCGGAAACAAAAATGAACGGCATTCCAGGACACGTTTCCTTCGCGATTTTCAATGCTGAAAGGCCATCGAACGAAGGCAGTGAATAATCTGCCAGAATCAGGTCAAAACCGCCCCGTCCGACCGCCGTTGTAAAATCCTCCCTGGTCTCGACACGCACCAAATCACATTCGATACCCACCCCGAGAAGGGCGATATGAATGAGCTCGGAGTCGTCCCGGCTGTCCTCAAGATTGAGGATACGCAGCTTATGTTTCACATGGTTGTTGTCCATTTATTGCACTGTGAGGGATGGCTCACAACCACCACCTCTGGGCCGTTGTCCTTTAAAGACTTGCCGGTTTATTTTAAATTTATCACAAATGCTGCTTACTATCCAGAACTCAGTAGTGTGTTGCTGAAAAAAAATGGTCAGTTGTGAAAAAACATTGGCAGAAGATACACTTATCAATGCGATATGAAGAATGCGAGATGATCAGCCGGGCGAAAGGGGATGTCCGGAAGGGTATTCTTAATGGGTAATATAACAAGGCCGGGCAATAGGCACTTTCCAAAAGATGTCGGCATACTGTACGAAGACAGTGACATTTTGGTAGCAGTCAAACCGCCTGGGCTTCTGACAATGGGCACGGAGAGGGACAAAACCCGAACACTCTACGCTATGCTGACCGCGTATGTCCGGAAGGGTTACTCCAAGTCCCCAAAGCGCATCTTCATAGTCCATCGGCTGGACCGTGATACATCCGGGATAGTCATTTTCGCTAAGAGTATGGAAGGCAAACTGCGGCTACAGGGCCGATGGGAAGAAACGGAGAAGAAATATATTGCCGTTGTTCACGGCAAGTGTGAGAAAACAGAGGCGACGATCTCGACATACCTGGCTGAGAACAAGGCCCATGTTGTATATTCCACTACCGACTCAACAAAAGGGAGATTGTCTCATACGGCTTACAGGGTGCTGAAGGACACTAAAGAGTTTTCCTTGCTGGAGGTAAATCTTTTAACAGGCAGGAAGCATCAGATACGTGTGCATCTCGCTGAAATTGGGCACCCGGTTGTGGGAGATGAGAAGTATGGAGAAGGGAAAAAGGCATACAATCGGTTAGCGCTTCATGCGAAATCTATTTCCTTTACACACCCCATAAGCGGCAGACGGCTTACGTTCGATACCGGATTTCCCGAATATTTCAATACACTGGTCGGACTTATATAGAGACAGCTTTGCGCAGCCCATTAGGGGAGGTTGGGAGGGGTTATGTATTTGAGGGTATCCTCACCTCGACGGAATGCTCCTGATGGTCGTCAAGAAGTGGAATAGCATTATCGGGCTGCTCGACGCCATCGACTGTCACACCCGCCGTGCCGCCGTTGTTCGTTTGCAGCACGGTGATGTGGTAGACGGTCTCCCTGTACCGGTAATGCATCTTGAACGACTCCCAATCCCTGGGCAGGCACGGCGCGAAGCGCAGCTTGTCTGTTTCAAGCCTCAGTCCGAGAAGCGATTCCAGTATAAGCCTGTACATCCAGCCGGCAGATCCCGTGTACCATGTCCATCCACCGCGGCCAACGTGCGGAGAGAGCGCATATACATCGGCAGCGACAACGTAGGGTTCTACTTTATATGTCGCTATTTCCTCCCTGGTCCTCCCATGGTTCACCGGGTTGATCATTGCGAGCAGTTCCCACGCGCGGCTGCTGTCGCCCAATTGAGCGAAGGCCATCGCGGCCCAGATAGCGGCATGGGTGTATTGCCCTCCATTCTCCCTTACACCCGGGACGTACCCCTTTATGTAGCCGGGGTTCAAATTCGACTTGTCGAACGGCGGATCTAGGAGCTGGATCAGTTTATGGTCACGTCGAACGAGGCGCTTGTCCAGCGCTTCCATTGCCGTTCGTGAGCGTTCGGCATCCCCGGCGCCCGAGAGAACAGACCAGCTCTGCGATATCGAATCGATCCGGCATTCGGCATTGCCCGCAGAACCAAGCGGCGAGCCATCGTCGAAGTAGGCGCGCAGATACCATCCACCATCCCAGCCATTCTCTTCGATATTCCTGCGCAGTTGAGCAGCTTCCTCCTGGCAGCGTTCAACAAAGGGCACGTCTTCATGAACACGTGCAATCTTAGTGAACTGTATGAGCACTTCATAAAGGAAAAATCCCAGCCAGACGCTTTCGCCTTTACCGTGTTCGCCCACAAGGTTCATCCCGTCGTTCCAATCACCCGAGCCGATGAGCGGCAGGCCGTGCTCACCGAGTCTGAGGGCATTCAGGATGGCCCGCACACAGTGTTCGTACAAAGTGGCTATTTCGTCAGACCGGCCGGGAAGATCGTAATACGAGTCCTCATCAGTGCTTACCGGGCGGCCCTCGATGAAGCGGATCGGTTCATCCAATACGCCGGTGTCTCCGGTAATCAGCACGTAGCGGGAAGCAGCCAACGGCAACCAGAGGAAGTCGTCCGAACAGTGTGTACGTACGCCCCGGCCTGACGGAGGATGCCACCAATGCTGAACATCCCCCTCCTGAAACTGACGGGCCGCACAGAGGAGGAGATGTTCACGAACCAAACGGGGTTCGGCATGGATGAGCGCCATCACGTCCTGCAACTGGTCGCGGAAGCCGATGGCGCCCCCTGACTGGTAGTATCCGGACCGTGCCCATAGACGGCACGCCAGCGTTTGATACAGGAGCCAGCCGTTGGCCAGGACGTTGACGGACTGATCGGGAGTTTCGACATTTACCGCGCCGAGAGTATGGTTCCAGTACTGCCAGACCGCTTCGAGAGCTCTGCGCGCGGCAGCAGGTCCGCGGAAGCGACGCACCAGTTGGCCGGCGTCATCGGCGTCTTGCCCTGCGCCGAGCATGAAGATGATCTCACGCTCCTGCCCGTCGGCCAGGTCAAAGGGGACCTGGATAGCGGCACAGGGGTCCAACGCGGTACCAACCTTGCCGGAAAGCCGCGTGCGGGTCATCGCGGCCGGACTACGAAGCGTGCCGTTACGGCCAAGGAACTCGGTCTTGTCGCCGCTTAAGGTCCGGGTCGTATCATCCACGTCGAAAAAAGCAGTCCGATCGGTAAACTCCGTGTTGTATGGGTTTAGCGCGAAGAGCGCTCCGGTATTGGGGTCAACTTTAGTGATTACGTGCATCCTCGATTTCGGTTGCAGATCTCCCAGCACCCATTCCACGTAGCCGGTGGCGGAGAGACGGCGGGACCGGCCTGACCCGTTCCGCACTTTCAAGACTGTGAACTTGACCGCTGCGTCCATGGCCACGTAAACCCACACCTCGGAACTGATGCCGTCCTCTGTGTGTTCAAAGACGCTATAGCCGAACCCGTGACGGCTGGTGTAAGGCGCCAGACCGCGACTGGGCAGCGGCATGGGGGAGCAGAAAAGGCCGCTCTCTTCATCACGGATATAAAAAGCCTCTCCTCCCGAGTCGCACACCGGGTCGTTATACCAGGGAGTGAGGCGGAACTCGTGGGCATTCTCGCTCCACGTGTAGGCAGGGCCGCTCTCTGAGATGATGGTCCCGAAGTTCGGGTTTGCCAGCACATTCACCCATGGCGCCGGAGTCACCTGCCCTCGCGTAGTCGTAATTATGTACTCTCGTCCATCAGGGCTGAATCCTCCCAGCTCGTTGAAAAAGATCAGATCGCGGCGAGGCATTGCCACGACCGGGGAGGATTCGACGCGAAGGGTCCGGGTCGGTTTGAGACGCGGCACCATTGTTTTCACAGGACCGTGGCGGTTGATCTGGTCCGACAGCGGTCCCCAATTGTCGCTGATGACGACGCGAGCTACTGTTTGGAGCAGAATGCGGTCTTCGCTCGATATCTGCTCAGCGAGCCTTACGAAAATGCCGCCCGGCCGATCTGTCACGTTGGCTTCAATGCCGGCGGCAATGAGCCCCTTGATCTGGTCCTGAAGAAGCTGCCGGTACCCTGCGTGATCTTCGTTCCAGATCACCAGGTCCACTGCAAGTCCTTTTAATCTCCAGTACGCGTGGGCCTGGACGAGCTGCCGCACCAGGTCGATATTGGCCGGATCTTCAATCCTCAGCAGCACGATCGGCAGGTCCCCGGAAATGGCATATCCCCACAGACCGGATTGACCGCGGCGGTTTTTTCTGAGAATGCCCGTGTCGGCGCGCAGCGAGGAATTGGCGTAAATTATAGAGCCGGCAAGGCGTCCGTAGAGTTGTGCGTCGGACTCCGTGACATTGAGCTGTTGCAGTACCACCTGGCTGTGTGTCCATGCCAGATCGAAGACACGGTCCGCAAAACGCCGGTCCTGGTATTTCTCGATAAGGCCTATACAGACGTCCCTGGTTTCTCCGAGGCCTGAGACTACATCTATCGTTGCCGACGCTTCCGGATCGAGCGTGATCCGGTACCTGATTGCGACAATCGGATCCAGTACTGAACCCTCGCTGCCAGAGAGCGCCCCTGAGAGGGTCGATCGACCGCTCATGGATTGCGGATTGGCGACAGTCCGTCCCCGGCCGATGAACTTCATGCGGGCGGTCTCATAGGAAACTTCTCCGATGTCCGCCCCGTGCGCGATCATCAGGTGAAACATCCATGGCGTATGCTCTTCAAGGGAGCGGGGCCGGCGGGTGCAGAGGATCGCGCGCTGCGGGCTGATGATCTCGGTCTGCACAAAGAGATTACTGAAGGCCGGATGCAGGGCGTCAGAGGCAGACGGTGCGAGAACGACTTCAGCATAACTCGTTACGTCAATCGCCCTGCGGGTCTTGGAGGAGTTCGTAATGCGGGTCCGGCGCAGTTCGATGTCATCTTCCGGCGAAACAACGATCTCTGTATGCGTATCATAGTCGAAGTCGCGGCGACGAAACTCTGCCCGCGCGTTCGAGAAAATCGCTTCGTATGTGTCAGCCCGTTTGAGCGTAGGCTGATACGCGGTTGACCAGAACTTCCCGCTCGTCACATCGCGGAGATAACAGAACGTGCCCCAGTTGTCACAGGTTGTGTCTTCGCGCCAGCGTGTTACCGATATGTCCTTCCAGCGGCTGTAACCGCCTCCGGCGTTCGTGACCACGACGTGGTATCTGCCGTTGGACAGCAGTTGCACCTCTGGTATCGGAGTGTTGGGGCTGCTGAAAACACGCACCGGCATTTCCGCACCACTGGAAGTCGTACGAATGTCGGAGAGCTCGGGTGCCTCCAAATAGAAAGCCGTTGCCCTTGGGACCCGCTCCTGGAGAAGGAGCATACTGGCCTGGAACAACGGGTCCGACTCGAACCTTTTCTGCATCGGACGGTCCAGGAGCAGATGGGCCAGGGACAGGAGGCTCATGCCCTGGTGGTGTGCCATGAATGAACGTACCACCGCGCTCGATTGTCTGCGCCGCTGACGTGAGGGGGTATAGTCGATCGCTTCATAAAAACCATAGCGGGCCTCAAAGCCTTCAGCGCTGAGTCGCTGCAGGTTCAGACATGCCTCCTCAGGCGCCACCATCAGCGCAAGCGCCGAGGCATAGGGCGCAATGACCAGGTCATCGGCAAGTCCGCGCTTGAGCCCCAGTCCGGGTACGCCAAATGCGCGGTACTGGTAGTTGAGATGGACGTCGACCGCGTTATAGCCTGATTCCGACATGCCCCACGGGACGTTGCGCTGCCTCCCATACTCGATCTGTCTGTCCACCGCCGCCGCATAGGTCTGGTCAAGCAGCGTGTGTTCGTACGTCGGCATCACCATAAGCGGCATCAGATATTCGAACATCGAACCGCTCCAGGAAAGGAGAATCGGCTCTCCACCGACGTTGGTAAGCAGGCGCCCCAGGGCAAACCAGCTCTCCTGTGGCAGTTGTCCCTGCGCAATCGCCACAAAGCAGCATAATCTCGCCTCCGAAGCCAGCAGATCGTAGTAACTCGCGTCCCTCCGACGCTCACCAACGTTGTACCCGATAGCCAGTAGATGACGCGTAGGGTCGAACAAAAAATCATAGTCCATGCGTGCGAGTTCACTTGACTGCACCACGAGCTTTTCGATAACCGTAAGCCTCTCGGCAGCGCGTCGGCTTGAAGGGTGCACGCCATGCGCCGCTACCTCAAGATTCGCCAGTTCGCGCAGCGTCGGGACCTTATCGATGCTGTTCAGTGTCGAAGAATCGAGAAACATCAGATCATCGAGAGCGGACCGGCATTGACCGGCAAATGCGCGTGCCCACCACTTGGCTTCGTTATCCGGATCCGCATCCAGGGCATCGAGACTATCAATCACCTCAGCGGCGGTTGCAGCCAACTGCTCCAGGCAGTGCCGCGCAGCCGCGAGCGTCTCCGGAAGGGAATTGCATGCAGACTCGAGACCCTTCCGGAGTTGGGCCATTCGGGAATAAGCGCTACTTTCCGGAGAAATTCCGTCCGCGGAGTCCGCCAGAATCCTTATCGTATCGGTGAGCCCGTCAAACAGCTGCGCTCCCAGGATCTTTTGATCGGGGAGTGCGAGCAGGCCCGCCCGCAATGTCAGCAGGTGAGCAGCGAGGTTCCCGCTGTCCACCGTCGAGATGTAAGCAGGCAGCAGCGGGTTCAGAGACTGCGTGTCATACCAGTTGTAGAAGTGGCCCCTATGCCGTTCCATGGATTCCATCGTGCGCAGCGCGTTCTCCGTGCGCTCGATGAATCGTCCGGCTGAAATGTAACCGAAGTCATATGCCGACAAATTCGCCAGCAGCGCAAGTCCCATGTTGGTCGGCGACGTGCGATGCGCAACCGAAGCAGCGCGATACTCCTGATAGTTATCAGGTGGCAGCCAATGATCATCAGGACCGACGAAGGTCTCGAAGAACTCCCAGGTCTTTCGTGAAAGCTTCCGGAGAAAGATAATCTGATCAGCCGTCAGCCTTGCTCCGCGGCGGGCGAGCGGCCGGCTGATCCACCACGCGATAACAGGGGAGGCAAACCAGAGACCCAGCACAGGCCCGGCAACAGCCAGCGCGGCCGGCCTCGAAAGCGCCAGATAAAGCGCTGCCGCGGTAACAATAAGAGGCGCAATCCACATCGTCCGGGAGAAGTCGGCGAGGCGCCCCGTACGGCTATTAAGGCTATTGCGGTCCAAACCGCTCGACAGATTCCATTCAAGCAGTCGTCTGCGCGTTACCAGCATCCGCCACGCGGTGCGGACAATCGCATCCAGACTGTAAAACGCCTCGTAAGGCAGACAAACAAGCGAAAATGCGGCCTGAGCGAAGCGCCTGAGCGCAGAACGCACTGAGGCAGCGATGTGCTGACCCGGAAGCACCTCGTCCGGCTTCCGGAACATTTCCAGAATAGAGGCAATCAGGGGAGGAATCAGGATAATTCCTATTGCCGACAAGGTCCAGAACAGGACTGATGACAAAACCGTCCAGCCCAGCAGTAAGAGGAGTGTCAATGCCGCCGGCAGGAGACTGCGCCGAAGGTTGTCGAATATCTTCCATTGGGACAGTCCTGAGAGCGGATTTTTCTGAAAACGGGCGTCGGGACCGGGACCAGGCACATCCGACAGCAGCCACCGCGCAATCTGCCAATCGCCCCGGACCCAGCGGTGCCGGCGGCCCACGTCTGCGCTGTAGCAAGACGGATATTCCTCGTACAACGGCACATCGCTCAATAGCCCGGCCCGTGCATAACACCCTTCCAGAAGATCGTGGCTGAGTATCCGGTTCTCGGGGAAGCGTCCGTTAAGCGCCTGCTCGAATGCATCGACGTCATAGATCCCCTTGCCGATGAACGAGCCTTCACCGAAGAGGTCCTGGTAAACATCTGAGACGGCTCGCGTATACGGATCGATGCCCGGCTCACTCCCGCACATTCTCGCATACCGCGAGCGGTTTGTGCCCGGCAGGCTCGCGGCCACGCGTGGCTGAAGGATGCCATACCCGGCAACAACACGCTGCTTGTGTTTGTCATAGTGTGCTCGGTTCAGCGGGTGCGCCATGGCACCCGCAAACTGCTGCGCCGTGTCGCGCGGCAGTTGCGTATCCGTGTCAAGGGTGATCACGTACTTCACGTTCGATAGGATTTCCGTATTACCGACGATGAGCGAGAAGCAACCACGCGCCCTGCCGCGCAATAAGGAATTCAATTCCGATAGCTTCCCCCGCTTGCGCTCATAACCCATCCAGACCTGGTCCCGGGCATTCCACCGGCGCGGACGGTGAAAAAGGAAGAACGTATCGCCTCTAGTGGTACTGTACTTTTCATTCAGCTCCTCAATTCTCTGCCGGGCAAGCAGCGACAGCGGTTCGTCCTCCGGCAGTGTTTCATCTGCCGCATCCTGAAAATCTGTCAGCAGGCCGAAGTGCAGGTTCTCATCCCGATTTGCGAGAAACCGGACTTCCAGCGCCTCTATCAGGTCCTCGATGTTTTGAGCGCTTATGAGCATGGTCGGGATCACGGCAAGGGTACGCGACTCCGGCGGGATCCCTTTGGAGTAGTCCATTCTCGGCAGCTGATGCGGGGTCACCAGCAGCGTAGCCAGCCAGTTAACCAGATCCACCGCCAGTTGGCTTGCGCCCAGTACTGAGATGATACCGGTCGTCACGAGCAGCCAAAGAGGTAAGCCATCAGCATGCGACTTCGCCAGCAACCCCCCGGTGAAAATCGCCGTCAAGAGTGTGATTGCGCCCAGATAGAGGGGCAAAGGGGACCGGGAACTCACTTTCCGAAGGGCCCCGGAGACAGACAATCGCACATGTGCCAGCTCTTCAAGCCGCGGCAATCCCTTGTCTATGAGGTAATAGCCCACATGGGCCGCGCGATCATCTCCAGCTTGACTGCTGTCTTTATTGGCCGCGCTCTCATGCGCGAGCCGTACCGCTTCGGCTGCCACCGCGCTTTCGGATAGCAGGCTGCTCTTCGCTATCTTCTCCACGACGTGACGGTAGTGATCACGGGTGGCAAAATCCATCTTGCCGTATACTCCGGCGGGGTCCTCACGCAACACCTGTTCGACCGAACTCATCCTCTCGACGAACTCGGGCCAATCCATCGCCCCGAGAAAACGGAGGCTGCCGATGCTGTTGCTTATGGAGACCTGGTCAGCGGCCTGTTGCTGGTTCTCCGAATGCACGGACTGCTCTATAGTCAGGCCCGACTCGGAAAGGCGCTGCTCAATCCAGGTGAGCGGCAATGCCAGAGCTGGACTCTGTCCCTGCAGCCGGCGAGTAAATTCCGCAACAAACGAACTTACCATGGGCGGGTCCGACCGCGCCATGTCCGCAATCACCAGGATCAGGCTATTCGGGTCCGTCTCCGCTGTCTCCGTCATCTGGTCCGCCCAATAATCAGCGAGGTTCCGGTCGATCCTGTCGGCAGCAATCCGGGCTGCAACGCGACGAAGATTCTCGATCAGCGCCAGGCGCAGCATGATGGGGATTGCCCACAATTCGCCCAGCTTCAGGACGCTCACCGTCTGGTAGGCTGCAACGAAACTGGTCAGATTTTCCGGGTCCACCCTGCCATCTCCGTGAGAGATCGTCTCCAGCGCAATGTCATAGACGCGTGGAATCCCGTCCGAGGGGCCGTTCAGCAAGCGCGGCAGTTCCCGGCTGTACCCCTTCGGCAGGTGTCTCCTGGCCGTGCGGATCTGTTCTTCGATCAGATAAAAGTTATCGAGCAGCCATTCTCCCGCCGGCGTAATCCGGCGGTCTGTCTTAAGCGCCTGTGTCAGCAGGTTGCGGGCAGAGATCAGGACGCCTTCATTCTCGGAAAGCCTCGTGAGAAGCTGGTCAGGTGCATGTCCCGGACTCAACTTGTGCGAGGCCGCCAGGGTCTTGCCATGCTGTTCCATCTGGTCTCTGCTGAAAAGTTCCGATCTCAGCGGTGGCTTGTCGCCGGCGTATTTCTGTGCCAAGCTGTTTCTGCGGAAGCTCGCACGCAATTGAGGCAGGTTCCCGAGAATGCTCTTGTTGCTCACCTTCACCTTTGAGGTCTCCTTCTTTCTGAAAACAAGTGGTCTTCTATAACTCAGAGTTTTCTCACTTTAATTGTATTCTTAAGCCCTGGCATACGCAACGTTGTCCTTTTGAAAATCTCAATCATTCCGGCATGCTTCAAAAAACAATACTCTCCGCGGCTGTTATAAAGATGGTTACGTGAGCCCCCGTGCAAAGAGGGTTTTGGGCTATATAATGGGAGCCCAGTGAGGGAAAGAGAGTGTATCCACTAATGGAAGAATAATGGAATCATTCATTAAAGAATGTAGGAGGGCTGCTTTTCTTATAGTCAACTATACCACATAACCGGCCCCCCCGCTTGAAATAGTCCGGAAAAGACACGAAAGGCCTCTAGGCGGGCAATGTCGTTAAATTCTATGACCAGTGAGAGGTCAGAGGGCGGACAAGGCGCCTTTAAGGTCCGCGATAATGTCTTCGGCGTCTTCAAGTCCCGTAGATATCCTGATAAGTGTCGGGTCGATGCCGATCTTTCGGCAGCCGGCATCGGTTACTTTAGGCGCGAACAGAGAAGCGGGATGAAGCACAAGCGTTGCAGCGTCGCCGAGGCTCACGCCTATCCTGCAGAGTCCCAGCTTATTAACAAACCTCCGACAGGTACTGCCGCTTCCAAGCCTGATCGATACAACGCCGCCGAACCCCGACATCTGTCTTTTTGCGATATCGTGTCCCGGATGATTGCGAAGCCCCGGGTATAACACTTCTATTACCTTCCGCCGCGCCCTGAGAAATTCAGCGACTTTCCCGGCAGTTTTGCAATGATGCTCCATTCTTATGTGCAGGGTCTTCAACCCCCGCAGAAAGAGCCAGGCGTTGAAGGGCGAAAGGCAGGCCCCCAGATTCAGCAGCATATTCGCCCTCAGGAGCGAAATGAAATTTTCAGAAGAGATGACAACACCCCCGATCGCATCGCCGTGGCCCCCTATATATTTAGTGGCCGAGTGTATGACACAGTCGATCCCCTGTTCTAGGGGCCTTTGCAAGTACGGCGTGGCGAAGGTACTGTCGATTACCGAAAGAAGCCTGTATCTTCGCGCAAGGTCGGCTATCAGTCTAATTTCGATTATGCTCAGCTCCGGATTCGAGGGGGTCTCAAAAAAAATGAGTTTTGTCTTGGGCGTAATGAGAGCGGATATTGTCCTTCTCAGACTCTCGTAAGGCACGAAATACTTCACAGGGCAGCCGAGGTTGCCGAGGATATGTTCAAAGAACTTCTTCGAGCCTCCATAGATCCGGCTGCTTGAAATGACCTCGTCCCCGGGCCTCAACATCTCAAGAAGGACAGCAGACACTGCGGCCATGCCCGAAGAGAAGGCAACGGCATATCCTCCGCCTTCAAGGAGCGCCATCTTGTCCTCGAATGCCTTAACTGTCGGATTGCCTACTCTGGTATAGAGGAAACCCTCTTTTTCCCCTCCCTGCACATCACCACCTTCTTCCGCGCCTTCGAAGAAAAATGTGCTTGTCTGGTAGATCGGAGTGCTTGCAGGGTTAAAGGCGAATCCGCCGTCTTCTCCGGCGTGAACAGCTTTTGTCCCGAAACCGTGGTCGTCTTTTTTCAATTTTTTCTGCTTTTCTTAATGTCCCTGTAGACCTCTATCGCTATTTCAGGGCACATCCGCGCGCACATGGCACATCCGGTGCATTTTTCTGTATGCACTGCAACGGCGGGGAAGAACCCGCTCTTATTGAAACGCTTCCTCATAGAAATAACGCCCGCCGGGCAGGCATCCACGCAAAAGGCGCAGCCTTTGCAAAGTTCAACGTTGATCTTTATCTTCCCTTTCATTTTGTCCTTTCGAGGAGTTCCCCCGCATGTCTGCGTGAGATCTCGGTGATCGTGCCGCTCAACATCCGCGCTATTTCGTCCTGCCTCTCCTGGCCCGAGAGCTCCTTCACTTCGACATGCACCCTGCCGTTTTTTTCTTTCTTTTCTATTTTAAGATGAAAATCACCCCGGCTTGCGATCTGCGGGAGGTGGGTGATACAAAGGAGCTGACGCCTTCCCGATATAAGAGAGAGTTTTTTTGCCACGCTCTCAGCGGTCTTCCCCCCTATCCCTGCATCCACCTCGTCGAAGATCAGAACGGGGATATCGTCGACGTCGGCCAGTGCGCCCTTCAGGGCGAGCATGACCCTCGAAAGCTCTCCGCCTGATATTATCTTCGAGAGAGGTTTCAAGGGTTCTCCCGGGTTTGCCGAGAAGAGAAATTCTATTTTATCCATCCCGGTGGGGCCGATCTTGCATGCCCCATCGTCACCTGTTTCCTTTTTTATTTCTATCCTGAATTCGGCCTTCCCGAAGGCGAGCTCCTGAAGTGTCGTCGAGATCAGCCTCTCTATTTTGCGGGCCGTTTTTTCCCTCTTTTCGGAAAGGACCGAGGCGCCGCTTAGAATATCTGCCTCCTTAATCTTGAGGCCTGCTTCAACGGCAGCGAGATTCTCATCGGCGGATTCGATATCCTGCAGCTCCTCCTGTGCTCTGTCCTTATGGGTTAGAATATCCTCTATTCCCTCTCCGTACTTCTTTTCGAGCTTTTTGATGAGGTCGAGTCTGTCTTCGATATGCTCCAGCCTGCCCGGCTCGAAATCGAACCTGTCCCTGTATCTCCCTAGGGCGACAGATGCATCTTCCACAAGCGGCATGGCCGACTCGACCAGTTGCAGCGCCTCCGCAATGCTGGTGTCGATAGCTGACATCTCCCTTAAGAGAGAGACAACCTTTGAAAGCCTCTCGGAACAGGAGCCCTCGGACTCATATAAGGATGAGTACGCGGCCTCAGTCAGCTCCGTCAATTTATTCAGGTTAGCGAGTATCTTCCGTTCGTCTTCGAGCGCCTCTTTTTCTCCTGACTTAAGGCAGGCCGTCTCGATCTCCTGCAACTGGAACCTGAGCAGGTCCAGTCTGTGCGCCCTCTCCCGGCCTCTTTCCTTTAATTCTGCGCATCGTGTCTTCAATGCCCGGACCTCATGATAAAGTGTTTCCACCGCCCCCCTTTCCGGCAGAAGTTTGCCGTAGGAATCAAGGAGTGTCCTCTGTGTTTCCTGGGTGAGCAGGCTCTGGTGTTCGTGCTGACTGAGGATGTCCACAAGGGACTTGCCGACTGCAGAAAGTGTCTGGAGCGTGACCATAGTATCGTTGATGTAGGCCCTGCTCTTTCCCCCTGAGGAGATCACCCTTCTTATGAGGAGGCCGTCCGAGGCATCGATCCCGAGGTCCGGCAAATCACCGATGCCGTCGAGATCAAAATAAGCCTGGACAGTGGCTTCGGCCTCTCCTGATTTGACAAGGTCTGACTGGGCCCTGCCTCCGAGTGACAACCCCAGCGCATCAACCACGATAGATTTCCCGGCCCCGGTCTCCCCGGTGAGCACGTTCAGCCCTTTGGCGAACCTCACGGTAAGGTCGTCGATGATGGCGAGGTTTCTTATCTTGAGTTCCTTCAGCATTGTTCCGGTCCCGTGTCCCTATTAAATATACCATAAATAGAGAGAGACATGGCCTCCACAATCCCCCATCGGCCATGCGCGGGACGCATTCGAGCGGCTTCAGGGGAAACCGTCTTGTTTTGCGTTATTCCCTGTGATATATTACGGGTGTGAAGAGGAAAATTCATCCGGCCAAGGCCCAAAAACCATCCCCCGGCCTCCATGGGCGCATATGGATAGACGGCGATGAGGGGACCTTTCTCGGATACGGACGCATCGTCCTGCTCGAACGCATCCGCGAACATGGTTCCATAACTAAGGCGGCTAAATCGATGGCGATGTCTTACCGCCATGCCTGGGAACTCGTGGATTCTATGAACAGGCAGTCGCCAGAACCTCTCGTTGAACTCGCTACGGGAGGCAAGGGCGGCGGAGGCGCCAGCATAACCGAGGAGGGGGAGAAGTTTATCGGTCTGTTCTGGAAGTTATATGCTGACTTTCAGGACTTCCTTGAAAAGGAAGAAAAGACATTGGGACTTTTCAGAAGGAAAAAATGAAAAGATATAAAGATCAACTGCAGGACAGGACTATTTTTTCGCTCATTCTCGTTCCGATAAATCGGGACTCCGAGGCACTATCTCGACCCGCCGCGGCGGTTCGAGATAGTGAAGCCGCTCAAAGACAGCCATGTCCTGCTTATTTTTCCATAACCAAAAAAAGAAGAATGCAAACTGGTACGACGAATGAGGAGGAAATATGGTTAAGATGGTAAGACATCTGTTGATGTCGGTATTGTGTGCGGTGCTTTTTACGGCAGTGAGTGCTTCTGCTGTATCAGAGATCATCTGCTCATCTACCACAAGCACAGAGAACTCCGGCTTGTTCGGCAACATATTGCCGCTGTTTGAGAAGAAGACCGGGATCAAGGTAAAGGTCGTTGCACGCGGCACAGGTGCGGCGATCGAGATGGGCAAGAGGGGAGATGCCGACGTCGCCTTTGTCCACGCGAAGGAGCAGGAACTCAAGGCAGTTGAGGAAGGATTCTTTGTCAACCGGCATGATGTCATGTATAACGATTTTGTTATCATAGGTCCCTCCGATGATCCGGCAAAGATAAAGGGCATAAAATCTGCTGCCGATGCATTCAAAAGAATTGCGGCGTCATCCCAATTCGTCTCGAGGGGCGATAACTCAGGCACAAACACAAAAGAGCTTGCCATCTGGAAAAAGGTCGGCATAGAGCCGAAGGGACAGAAATGGTATCTCGAAGTAGGCCAGGGGATGGAAAAGACCCAGAGGATTGCGAATGAAAAACGCGCATACACTCTTACAGATAGAGGTACGTGGCTTGCAACGAAGGACAAGGACAAGCTCGAAATGGCTGTGGTCCTTGAGGGGGACCCTGTTCTTTTCAACCAGTACGGCGTTATGACGGTAAATCCTGAAAAGCATAAGCACGTGAAATACAAAGAGGCCATGGAGTTCGTCAACTGGCTTATTTCAAAAGAAGGCCAGCAGGCGATCGCATCATTCAAGGACAAAAACGGTAACGCACTCTTCATTCCCAATGCACGGTGACAGCCTGCCAATCCCCGGGGTCGAGAAGATCAGCAGGCTGATCGACGCCCTTAGAAACTACGCTCTGAAGGAGGCCGGGTCTTTTCCGGGAGAGTCCTGGGCGGCTTCCTATAACGCACCCAACCTTGGTCTATGGGATGCCTTCTTGTGGTTCGAACTTGCTCAGGACCGGGAGGTTGTGGAATTCCTCACCTCCGGCACCTACAGGGCGAGGGTATTGCTGAGTAGTCTGCAGTCATTAATGCAGTGGTACGGACAGTCGGAAAGGGACGACATGCTCCGGCGTATGAGCATAATAAACTGAAGGCATGCGGCCGGCCGCACAATAGCGCTGCGGCCTTCTCACTCATTCGAGGCACTTTGACATGTTCCTGATTGAAAGTTTAAAAACAGCTTTTTCGCTGATAGTCCATCTGAATGCCGAACTGATGGGGATTATTCTCCTTTCGCTGCAGGTCTCGGGCTCTGCGCTGATTATCGCGACTTTTTTGGGCCTGCCCCTAGCCGCTTTCCTGGGTTTCAAAAAATTTTCGCTGAAGGGGATATTCATCAGCACGCTTCACACATTCATGGGGCTTCCGCCTGTTGTGGTAGGTCTTTTTGCGTATCTCCTTTTGTCGAGGAGCGGCCCCCTCGGTTTTCTGGCGTTGCTCTATACACCCTCGGCAATGATCATCGCCCAAAGCATTCTCGCCCTGCCCATCGTGGCATCTCTCAGTTATTCAGCCATCGTGGGGGTTGACCCGATAATCACGCAGGCATCGAGGACATTAGGGGCGACGCAGTATCAGGTTTCGTTGAACATTATCAGAGAGGCCCGCTACGGAATTATGTCCGGCATAATCGCGGCCTTCGGCAGGGTGATGGCGGAGGTGGGGGCGATACTTATCGTCGGCGGCAATATAGCGGGTTTTACGAGAGTGATGACTACCACTATCGCCCTGGAAACCGACAAGGGAAACTTTGATCTTGCGCTGGCCCTCGGCATAATACTCCTTGCCATCTCGATGGCGATCAATTCTGTTATGCATATTGTTCAGAAAAAAGGCGTGATAGGAGTCAACAGATGACCTTGAGACTCAGCGCATCGAATATATGGAAGGGATATAACGGCAACCAGGTGCTAAGAGAATGCACTTTTTCATTCGCTGACCACGGCATTTATGTATTGACAGGGGCGAACGGCTGCGGCAAGTCCACATTCCTCAGGATCTGCGCACTCATAGAGGCCCCTGACAGCGGTGAAATCAACTATTTATCTGACGGCATCATTCTCCCTAAAGACCTTGAACTGAAGAGAAGGATCACCCTTGTGCTGCCTAAGGTCGGTGTTTTCAATACTACGGTCTTCAGGAATGTAGCGTATGGGTTGGGGATCAGGGGGATTAGGGGAAGGGAGGCGGAAGCGAAGGTCATTGACGCTCTTGAGTTTGTGGGACTGGGGAATAAGAAAGACCAGAACGGTCTTACCCTTTCGAGCGGGGAAACACAGCGCCTCGGTATTGCGAGAGCCGTGGTCATAAGACCCGATATGCTTTTCCTCGACGAGCCGACCGCGTCGGTAGACCAGAAGAATACCGGGATTATCGAGGATATAATCCTAAAGATGAAGACAGACGGCAAAGCTACTGTGGTCATTACCACGCACGACAAGGAACAGGCGGCGAGGCTTGCGGATACGTTGCTGGTGATGCGTGACGGAAAGATTTCAGAAGGTTAGCACGGGTTAATTGCCAATGCAGCATGGGACAGTCTTTGAGCAGAGTTCGCCCTATAATGAACAGACTTTGCGCAGTACGACTTATCAAATAGGTAGTCAAAACCGAAACTCTATCAATAGTACGATTGGAATATAACGCCATCAGGAAAAACTGAGGGCGAGAAGTACAGCCACAAAGTCGAAACGCCTAGCGTGCATAGGCTGATAATTAACAAAAGTAGTAAACAAGAAAGATAGTTCTATTCTCTCTCTGCCTTGGAAAAGGCTTCATCCATCCCCGGCCATTCCAGTTGAAGTAAACGGTCTTGTATTTTGATAACTCTTGTTATTAATTGAGGATCATCCTGCGCATCTGCCCATCGCAGCAACTGGATCACAGTTGTAACCATATCCTCCGCTTTCCACATGTACGCTGGCCTTCTGTCGGGGAAGCCGCTTAAAAAGTTTTCAACCATATCCATGCACCATCCAGGATAACTGTCTGCTATTCTTGACAGGTAAGTAAAAAGATCAGCCAAATAATGAATGTCATGATTTCCTCCAACCTTGTCAATAAATAGGGCTAAATAACTTTTCGTTAAGTCGTCGCATGATAACGGAATCTCTTCAAAATGCATTTCAATATTGGCAATTAATTGGTGCGGAAAGTTTTCATTACTCATGAGCCCGATAAGCCCATTAATACATTTATTTCTTAAGGCAGGTGTTTTGAGATTTGCAGTAAAAACTTTTACCGCCCCTCTCCACGCCTCGTCTTGTGCAAATTCAGTTAATTGATTAATAAAGGCTTCAAGTAAGATTAGGTCATCTAAAACGCAGAGGGCCATGATTAATCCCCATGATTCGGCACCATGTTTCCCGTTTCCATCCTCCTTAATGCGATCGAGTAAAGGGGATACTTTGTCAAAGTGCTCCCTGTATTGATGATATAGGAAACCATAAGCATGTGGCCAAAGAGCAGGATGAGAGCCCGAAACGGTTTTTTCAAATAAGGCCCAACCCTTGCCTGGCCTTTTGAATTCCAAGAAAGGAAGTAATCTAAGAACGGGAGTTCGCACCGCCTCAACAGGATCTACTGCAAACTGCTCAAAAAGATTAAAAAGCTTTTCTGGAAGCTCTTCCTCATTCTCTAATAGTCTTCCCATGAGGACTGTTATAGCTTCTGCTATAACCCCTCTAACAGAATTGAAAGCTATATGCATTAAATCATCTTCATTAAGCTCAGTTTTACCCTGGCTAAATATTTTTTGTTCCAACTTCTCGGGATTGGAATGACCAGACATTTTATTGCAGTAATCCAAAAATCTTTTCTTCAGATCATCCCTCCTAATGACATAAGAGATTGCATAAAGTGCATTACCTGTGACATTACCATCATCCAGTAGCGTCGCGTAATTGTCCAGCCAGGTCAAAATACTTTCTGCAAGTACTTCGCCTTCTATGAGTGGTTCAAAAAATTCAAGTTCATTTGGCTTTTGTAGGTTCCCAAACCGAAAACGAATATGATCTGACACACCCCGTAAAAGGCTATGGATATAAGCGCCACTCACCTTTGATTCCCAAAAGAGGTCCATATATGGGATATACCGGCCCGGCTCTTTCTGGACGCATGTAGAAAACACTTGCGCAATTTCATCACTTCCGCCCTTTGAGTGGTCAAACGGATCAGACCAACCACCCCTGCCTATATCAGCGCTATAAAAGCTAAATAGTTTAATAAGCCCGTTTAGTGATAATCCTTCCATTTCTGAAACAGATATTGGCGACCCAATCATTCCACCCCAGCCTATTAGTTTGGGTGGTTGAGGCCAGGCACCAAAGGTATTCTGCCATGTCTCAATAAATGCCTGCGCTTCAGGCAAACGAAAGATGCTTGGAATTACTGAAAGCTTCTGATATTGCCAGTTAAAAAGCCAACGCGGTTGATCTTCTGTTTCCCGATCAGGCTTTTTCCTTTCAAGTATTATTTTTTGTAGAATCTCCTGCAGTTCAGGTAATAAAAAAGGAACTATACCGTTTATAAGTTCTCCCAATTCGTCAGAAAGCTGGGAGTCAAAAAGTATTTCAGGTCGCAAAATAAATTCGTACGCTCTTAATGAATATTCTTCTTGATCTGCCGCGTATGCGTGAACTAGAAAATATGCTACTGCGCATTTTTTGGTTCTTCTGAGAGAAGGTTCAATTTCAAGAAACCACTTGGATTTTTCTTTTGCATGCAATATGATTGCATGATTTATCCCTTCCAGCAGAGCATTTATTGAATAGTATCCGTAGTGATCATGCTTGTTATGTGTTCGTTCCCAAGATGTGTAGCTGAGAAAAGCGGTGTTTAAATCTGCGCTGTCAGCGTGATATTCATATCTCGAACTCCAATCATTGATCGCATCAATGGCTATTTCAAGTAACCATGACGATTTTTTCAATCGCTCAAAAAGAAAGTTTTTCTCGTAGAAATTATGTTCAGAACAATTTAAGCCTTTATCATGTGAATAGAAGAAAGTATACGGGATGACACCTTCGGGAATATCTTGAGTTATGTATTGCCACAGAAGGTCATCTCCTTTATTGGTTTCGGCAACATATTTTGAGATAGCCCTTCCTACCCATCTGTCATTAGTTTTATTCTTTTCAAGACTTAAGAGCGCTCGTAAAATGTCCTCAATCCCTTCAGTCTCCCATTTCGAAAAGTTATTTATCATCATAATAATAGGACCAAATAGCGGATCAGGGGTACTCAATACATATTTCCAACACTCAATAACTTTATCGGGTCGATTATTCATCCACCTCTCTAGCACATAAAGAAGTGTAATTTTTGTTGAGCTATTTTCTCTATCTCCAAGTATGGCCTGGGACAATCGTGGATGCATGGCATCAAACCAATCGATTGACGTAACTCTTTGCAGGAACCTAATGAAAAAGTCTGGACAATCCTTGTAAATATGATTAACAAGAGTAAATTCATTTTCAGTAATAGAGGTAATCTCAGACAACGATTCTACAATGAGACGTTTTACATGGTAGGCGACTCTCTCCTCTTTCAAGATTCGGAGAACTTCCTTTGAGAACTCTCTACCATCTATAGAGTGAAGGTACAAAAGAAAGCTTCTGATGGCAGGCCGGATAAAAGGAAGCTGATGGTGATCTAAAATGAATTCCAGAAGCAATTTGCTTTCGCTAACATAATATCTCACTATCAAGTAATCCAGCAAGGTCTGATGAGAAAATGCTACCCTGTCTCTTAATGGATCTTTTACTAATATATCTTCCGAACAAAGAATATGGAACATCTCTTCTGTAACACTGAATTGAAGTCTCGGCAAAAAGAGGGAACGGGCTTCCAGTAATTTTTTGGACATTGCCTGTAATGACTTTACAGCTCTCTCCCCTAAACCGTCCTTTTTTTCAACGGATTCCTCAATAAACAGCTTCGCAAAGTGAAACTCGGTTAAGAATGAGGACGGAGGACATTTCTCGTAAAGCTTCTCATACAGCTTTAAATTCTGCGGATGAGAAAACAGCGCCTTCTGATTCTCCTTTATTGCATCAGTATTTATTCCCCATGCCTGAAGAATTGGAACAATGTCCCTTTCATAATTCAAGGGAGGAAGCGGTATTTTTTTGTCCCATGAACGATTTCTTAAATAAGGATCGTATTCAAGGTCAAAATCCCTACAGGCAATAACGGTAGCGACATTCTCCAATGCTAGAAGCTTATCAATGAAGGACAAAATCGTTTTTAATGGTTTTTGATCCCTCGCAAGAGAAAGGGTGTCCAGAGAATCAATTATAACTACTACATGTCTGTATTCCGAAAATCGTGAAACTAAAACAGAAGGATTAAACTTAAAATTTAATCTATTCATAAGTTCTTCTTCTGATTCTATATCATCGAAATAGTCACCTTTGATAAAGAGAAGTCCGTAAGAGTCGGAGCGCTCAATTTGGTCGGCGACTTCCAATAGCACCCATGTTTTACCACAACCCTTTTTTCCATTTACGAGGATTGATTTATTGCCTTCTCTGATAGAATCCATAATAGTAAGTACTTCATCACGGTATATTTTCTGACCGCCAATTTTTGCGTCATAATTACGGCCTATTTGTGAAGCAACCTTAAATTGTTTGATTATTGCCTCTTCCTCTATTACCGGTGCATTATGAAATCCCCGTTCTGTCAAGATGTCGAAAAGATATTGTTGAGTGAATTTATGAGGCACTCCCATGCGCGCACTTTGTAGCGAAACCTGGCGCATGAGAAAGTCATAAACACGATGCGGCTCTGAATATAGTCGCTTTATATCTTCCTTTATCGTTCTTTCCCAACCATCATAGTCGTGATGCTCGCCAATGTTTATTTGTTGAATAATTGCGAAAGCCTCCTCTCCTGAAGCATCAATTATTTTCTTAACGTTCTGAAAGATGCCTTTTACTGTGGCAGACGCGTTGCCATCGAACATTAGATAATCTTTATAAAGACTTATTGCTTCTTTGAGACTGTGAAGCTCTCCAAAGGGGGTTCTAGTGTAGTGCGGCGTATATAGCTTTACATATAGATGAAAATCATGTATACTACTTTTCATGAGCAGGAGAGCAGCGCAGATTGTTCTATCTTCGGAGGAACAAGCCATGATAGATATGTGGTCACGGGGAAAGCGTTTCCCCGTACGATTGGTTCAGAGAGCGCAGATTATTCTGATGGCGGCAAATGGGGTGTTGAACCAAGATATTGCTGCAAAGATTGGGACAACGAGGCCCACAGTGCAACTATGGCGAGAGCGTTTTCTGGCACTTCGATTGGCCGGTTTGGAAAAAGACGCCCCACGTCCTGGCCGCCTGCCAAAGATAACAGCGGAGAAGATTGCTGAGGTGGTTGAGGCAACGCTTCATACAAAGCCTTCCAACGCGACCCACTGGAGTACGCGCACTATGGCTGCTGCTCAGGGGATTAGTGAAAAAACTGTCCGCAGGATATGGAAGCAGCACAACCTTAAGCCTCACTTGATTAAGACCTTTAAACTGAGCCGTGATAAACAGTTTGTCGAGAAACTGCATGACGTTGTTGGCTTGTATATGAATCCGCCGGATAAGGCGTTGGTGCTGTGCGTTGACGAGAAAAGCCAAATTCAAGCGCTTGACAGAACGCAGCCGGGGCTACCCATGAAAAAAGGGCGCTGCGGAACGCAGACTCATGATTACAAGCGCAATGGTACAACCACGTTGTTTGCAGCTCTGAATATGCTTGACGGAAAAGTAATAGGCGACTGCATGCCTCGCCACAGACACCAAGAATTTATTCGCTTCCTCAAGAAGATAGATAATGAAACCCCAGCAGGCCTTGATCTGCATCTCATAGTCGATAATTATGGGACACACAAACACCCGCGTGTGAAATCTTGGCTTAGTCGGCATCCTCGTTTCCATTTGCATTTTATCCCCACTTCAAGTTCCTGGTTAAACATGGTGGAACGTTGGTTCCGCGAAATTACAGATAAACGTATCCGTCGAGGTGTTTTTAAAAACGTTCCTGACTTGATAGCGGCAATCGGGGATTACCTGGAGAATCATAATCAGAATCCTCGGGTGTTTGTATGGAGCGCTCCCGTGGAACAGATTCTGTCAAAAATAGCTAAATGTAAAGAAGCGTTTGCCGCACTACACTAGAGTATAAATAGACTTGCCCTCTTGGATCCTTAGCCAACTGGGCTTTAGCCTTTGCAAGGATATCTCTGAGGTCATTTAAATTCCATGCTCTATGTTGTGGCTGATTCTTTTTTGCTTGGATATATGTTTTATGGCCGTCTTTATATCCAATGACAATATCCTCAATAAGAATTCGATCTTGGGTGTCAGGATGCGCAATTGCTTCTATCTGAACCCAAGACAGAGGGTCGTCGGACAATAACTGGACAACCCAATGAAGGGCAATAAGCCTTTGATACTCGTCACCTTGACTAGAATATATGGCGGATTCCATTTTTTGTAGTATAAATCAACCGCCGAATGAAATTCTCTCAGATAAAGATATATTCTTTATAGCTCGTTTTGTTTTGCTTCAGGGGACCCCTTGTTCTCGAAATTTGAGCGGCAAGTGTGCTTAAGCAAGAGACGGTCATTGCAGAAACCCCTGCGTAAATAACTACAGGAAGTTATTAAGCGGGCTGTCGGACATCATCTACTGCGGTGGAATAAAGGCGGCCAAACAAGCTTTATCAAAAGGACCAGAACCAATGCCAAGTAAAAAAATATGAATGTCAGAGGGGTACCAAATAATTTAATCTTACCTTTTTTCTTAGGGCTTTTCATTGCGCTTCCTCAACAATTATAAATCGTACTACGCACAATTATATCAGGTTTCAAAGGCGTGAAGTACAGGAAGAAACAGATGGGTGGATTTTGTCTTTTGATAATCCTTACTTTACGCCTGCGAAGGTTCCCACATAGCTAATCCTGCAACCCGAGGTTTTCATTTTTCGTCTGAAGAAGCACACCTGCTGCAAGTGAGAAAGACAAATCTACTTGACGATCAGATACTCGATAAGGGCCGCGAGGAAGATGACGACACTCGCCGGTATGATCTTCGTATATATGCCCCACAAGTCTGCTTTGAAATATTGTCTTGTAAGTACGAGGCAGAGATGGACAGGAGACAAAAGCACGCCTATGAACCCTGCTGCAAAGGCAAGGGAAATTCCGGAGAGTGAAGCTCCCCCCTGAATGCTTATAAGCAGGGGAAAGGTGCTTCCCACAAAACCCACGGTATGGCCGGTCAGAAGGCCTGTGATAAAGGGCAATAGGCAGAGAATCGGAAGGACGGGGATTCCCTGTTCCAGAAAAAAGGAGCTCAGGTTTCTGACGGCGCCGGACGCCTCCATAGTCTCCTTAAAGATCATGATGCCTATGATCAGAACGATCACTTCAAGGGCGAACCCATACTTTGTTACCCGAAAGACCTCGCGAGGGCCGTACCGATAAACAAAAAAGAGAGAGAGTATTATCGCAAGAAGCGCATAATGGAGTTCAACCCGTGCGGCGATGACGAGCAACAGAACCGCTGTGACGGGCAGGAAGCTCAGCCAGTCAAACCTCCTTGCCTGCATCTTCATTGGTGCCGCCGCATCAAGTTCCTGATCCCCGGCCTTCGCTTTTTGTGAGACATTTCTCATACCGTAGATAAAACCCATCGCCAGGAGCACCACGGCGCAGACCATGTTTGCAAAGATGAGGGAATACAGGGGAATACCCGAGACCGCCGATGCCAGAAGGATTCCCGGGTAGAGCGGGAGGATGTACTCCCAGGGGTGTCGGAACCAGTAGTTGATAAATGCCTTCTCCTCCTGGCTCATCTTTAATCCAGCCGTCGCCTCCTTAACCATGGGGGCGGAAAAGTATGCCCCACCAAGGGAGGGCAGCATGCCTATAAGGAGCGGCATTGATATTATGACCACCTTCTTATTATTGAAGAACCCCTTCACAGAAGACATCATGGCCGACATCACGTTCTTTTCCCTGAGTATCAGTTCGAAGGTCCTGATGAGAGACAGCGCGAGTAGCAGCTTTATCGTGGTGCTGTTAAGGATCGACTTCCTGAGAGCCCCTGCGATGCTTGCGGGCCCCATTTTATAGAGCGCGGCAAGGCAGGCCGAAGCAATGAGCATCACATAGCCGATGAAGAGTTTCTTGCGGAGGAGAACAAGGATCAGCAAAAATACAAAACCGATCTTGAATAAATCAGGCATTGTCCGTTAAAGGGAATTCGAAACCTTTTTTATCTCTTCGAGCTTCTTAAGCGCCTTCCCGGAATCGATCGACTCCTTCGCGAACTCAAAAGCCTGCAACAGGTCCTGGACCCTTCCTGACACCGCGATGGCAGCAGCCGAGTTTATGAGGACAACGTCCCGCTTTGGGCCTTTTTCTCCGCGTAAGATGCTGATCGCTATCCGGGCATTCTCGTCCTTATCACCACCCAGAAGGTCAGAGGACCTGCCCCGTTCAAGGCCAAAGTCTTCAGGCGCGAGAAACATATTTTCCACCTTCCCGTTGAAGAACCTTGACGCCTTTGTCCCATCAGAAATAGTGATCTCATCAAGGCCGTCTTCTCCGTGCACGACCATCGCGTCTTCGGCCCCGAGGTTTCCCAGTACCTCGGCAAGGATTTCTGTCAGCTTGCTGGAGAAGACCCCGAGTATCTGCCTCCTGGCGTTGGCGGGGTTTGTCAAAGGGCCGAGGATGTTGAAGATAGTCCTTATCCCCATCTCCCTTCTGGGTCCGACCGCATATTTCATTGCGGGATGAAAGAGCGGGGCGAAGAGAAAGCCGAAGCCTGTCTCGAAGAGGCATTTCTCGACCTTTTCGGGCGGCAGATCTATCTTTATCCCGAGGGCTTCGAGCACATCGGCGCTGCCCGATTTACTCGAGACCGCCCTGTTGCCGTGTTTTGCGACAGGAACTCCTGCAGCGGCCACCACGAAGGCGGTCGTTGTCGATATATTGAACGTATGAGACATGTCCCCGCCTGTGCCGCACGTGTCGAGGACGCCTTCCGGAGCCCTTATATGTGCGGCCTTGTCCCTCATGATCTTTGCCGCTCCGGTTATCTCCTCGACCGTCTCACCCTTTATCCTCAGGGAGGTCAGAAAGGCGCCTATCTGTGAGTCCGCCGCCTTTCCTTCCATTATCTCTTTGATGCATTCAGCTGTCTCCGACTCAGACAGGTCAATCCCGTTAATGAGCATGTTGATCGCTTCCTTGATCATCTATGTTCCCTCTCATTCTTAGGAGTTAGGCGGAATAGTATCATATAACACATTTTATTGTTGAGACGCCCTTATCTTGAGGAACTCGTTTATGAACCTGTCGATCCCGCCGTCCAGGACGGTGTCGACATCACCCACTTCAAGCCCTGTCCTGTGGTCTTTTACGAGCCGGTAGGGCTGCAGCACATATGACCTGATCTGGCTTCCCCAGGCGATGCCCTTCTTGTCTCCGACCAGGTCTTCCATCTTCTTGTCCTTTGCCTTCTGTTCAAGCGTAAAGAGCCTGGCCTTCAGTATCTTCATGGCGACTGCCTTGTTCTTGTGCTGGGACCTTTCGTTCTGGCAGGCGACGACAATTCCTGACGGTATGTGTGTCAGACGCACGGCCGAGGAGGTCTTGTTGACATGTTGTCCTCCTGCCCCGGAAGCGCGGTAGGTGTCTATCTTGAGGTCCTCTTCCCTGATCTCAATAGCGATGTCGTCCTCTATCTCCGGATAGACTATCACGGCTGCAAAGGAGGTATGCCTCCTTTTGTTGGCATCGTAGGGCGAGATCCTGACCAGCCTGTGGACCCCTGCCTCGCAGCTCAGGTAACCGTAGGCATAGTCTCCGGTGAAGGTTATCGTGGCGCCTTTTATCCCCGCCTCGTCGCCAGGCTGAAGGTCGACGATCTTCGCCTCAACGCCACGCCTCTCAGCCCATCGCAGGTACATCCTCATGAGCATCTGGGCCCAGTCCTGGCTTTCTGTGCCGCCGGCGCCGGGGTGGATAGTGAGGATCGCGTTGTGATTGTCCAGTTCCCCGGAGAGAAGGTTCTGAAGTTCCAGCTTTTCGATATCCTCCCTCAGGGATTCGAGTTCTTTCTTGATCTCTTTAAAAAAGACCTCACCGCCTTCCTCATCGAGGATCCCCAGCGACTCCTCGATGTAGGCAAGTCTGCCCTCGATAGTCTCAAACGGGGCCACCGTACCTTCAAGCCTGGATTTCTCCTTCAGAAGCTCCCGCGCCTTTTCCTGTGACGACCAGATTTCTTCTTTGGTAAGGTCCCCGCCGATCTTCGCTATTTCTTCCTTTTTCTTATTGACATCAAAGATAACCTCGGAGCGCTTCGATCTTGGCCCTCAACGAAACCATCTCTTCTTTAAGTTCTGACTGCAAAAGCATAATTACCTCCAAATTTTTATATTGAGACAAAGTACAATCGATATCACAATGCAGAGATACGAAAACAGATCGCCGTATTTTGTATAAAAGGTCAGGGTCCTGTCGGTTATTACTTCATTCGACAGGACAAGCCGCTGGAACAACGGCGTTGCAGCCAGAATCCGGCCATTACTGTCTATGAACCCCGATATTCCCGTATTTGCAGCACGTATCACGGGCTTCCTGTTTTCTATGGCCCTGAAGACAGCCATACTGAAATGCTGGTAAGGCCCAGCTGTCTTACCGAACCACGCATCGTTGGTGATAGTCACGATGAAATCACCGCCCTGTGTAAAAAACTTCCTTACAAGCCCGGGGAAAATTATCTCATAGCATATCAGTGTCCCGAAGCTGCCGAAGTCTGTTTCCGCCCTCTCGTACTCTTCCCCCGGGATATAGTCACCGATCCCCACTACGAGCTTGTCTATAAAAAAAAGAATACTTCTGAGGGGGACATATTCTCCGAATGGTACCAGGTGTATTTTATCATATTCATAGATGTTTTTCCCTCCCCTGTCGAGGAGGACGGCGCTGTTCGTAAGAAGGGTCTTCCCGCGCGAACTTTCTTCCACCCGGACGCTCCCGAATAGAAGGTCAGTGCCGAGCCCCTGTTCGAAATGTGTCAGCTTTTCCGTATTTGCCTTGTCGTAATCAAACATAAAAGGGACGGCCGTTTCCGGCCAGATAATCAGTTGAGGTGATGTCTCTGCCGCCTTCGTGGAAAGGGTGAAATAGGTTTCGAGGACCTCATTCTGAAAAGCCGGCTCCCATTTCTTGTCCTGCTCGATGTTGCCCTGGATCACGCTCGCTTTGACAATGTTGCCGCTTCTTTGCTGGCCAAGCCTCCAGTGCCCGTATCCCAGGGACACTGCAATCATTATGAAAACCAAGGACATCCCCACGACAGTGAAGGAGATCGGAAACAGGGGCATCTGCCGCACCCGCTTCTTCAGCAGGATCATGTCGGCAATGGCGCCGTTTACCATCAGGACCAAAAAAGAAATGCCGTAGATGCCTGTTATATCTGCAACCTGTATAACATGGAGAAGTTTGTACTGACTGTATCCGATGCTCGACCAGGGGACCCCTGTCAGCGCGTAGGAACGGACAAACTCAAGGACGACCCAGAACACCGGGGCGATGAGAAGCGCGGGCAGTTTTGTATTTTTTATAATCTGGACGAAGAGAAAGGAAAATATCGCCGGATAGAGGCCCAGATAGAGGCAGAGCAGGATGACGACGGCCACGCTTGCAAGAAACGGGACCCCGCCGAAATGGTTTATAGAGTGGTATATCCAGTAGAGTGTCCCGAAAAAGTAGGTGAAACCGAAGATATACCCTGCAGAAAATGCCTGTCTCGGCCCTTTTGTCCATAACGATATCATCAGGGGGACGAACGCCACCCATGCAAGCAGGTAATGTTCGAATGACGGGAAGGAAAGCGTCAGCAATATTCCCGAGGCTGCCGGAAGGTAATAATCAACTACTTTTTTTATGAGAGAGTTTTTCATAATATTGACAATCAAAAAAGCTAATGGGTATCATGTATATCCGTGGGCAGTTAGCTCAGTCGGTAGAGCAGAGGCCTGAAAAGCCTCGTGTCCGCAGTTCGATTCTGCGACTGCCCACCATAATTTTCTCACACTGATTTTATTGGTCTTGTCCGGTTGGAGTCAAGGGATAATAACGACCCTGCCGGGATTCCCCTTTTCGCCCTCGATCGAATACTTGATGCCTAGGAACTTTTCTACTACCCACAGGTTTGTCAGAAGATGGTCCGTGATGCGTGATGTGGTGAATGAGGATTCGCCTTTTAGGGCGGCAAGGTAAGGCACGATCTGGTCTGCGAGGTGATGGTCAAGGCATGCCGAGGAATCGTAATAACTTAGGAATTCGCCGGCCGCCTCTTCGCCGACTGTTTCGGCCTTTTTCCCCCTTTCGCCGAGGGACGAAAATCCGGCTCTGCAGCCCCCTGCCATGGACTGCAGATATACAAAGGTGCCGGGACTGTAAGAGGTGACCTGAAGGGTCTCGATCTCGGCTGCAATTTTGTTTTGCTCAAGAAGGCGCAAAGCCGCCTTTCTCTGTCTGTCTGCGATGCTCATCGGCAGGCTGCTTACGGCCGAGATGCCCCTGACCTTTTTGATCTCTCCCCTATCGATTAATGAGAGAGCTTCTAATTTGCCGGAAGGGGAGACTTCCGCAGTAATCTTCCCGCCGCCCTTGGGATAAAAGCCATAATTTACGATTGAGGTCTGCACCCTTATGCCGAGTCGGGAGAGCATCGGGGCGAAGATATCGGAGATGAACTGATAAGGTGGACTGAAAGGCACATGAGTTCCGCCGGTCAGGGTAACCCGTGATCCTTCCTTTGCGAAAATCAGAGGAGGCAGAATTGCCTGGAGGAGCAGAGAGGTCGATCCTGCGGTCCCTATGTCGAAGAAGTAATCGCCCGGTTTTGGATCACCGGGTTCGAAGACCAGTTCGGTAGAGCCTATCGCATCGCCATGCACCATTGCACTTGAAATGAGGGCGAGTGCATGCACGCAAGTGAGATGCTGGGGCATGAGTCCTGGCCTCTTGCGGCCCTTCCTTATATTGAACATCCGAAAGGGTTTCCTTAAAAGACAGGACAGACTCAAGGCCGTCCTGAGTATCTGTCCCCCCGCCTCGCCGAAACTCCCGTCGATCTCGATCATACTTCGATTATAGCCGCTATTGCCTTGCGGAGTAGCTTCGGCCATTGACACCCCCAATGCCCGTGGTTATCATAGACGATGATTTATGCTATGGGGATAGCGTCGATTACCATTAGAGAGGTGGGAACAATATGAAAAAGCGTGATTTTCCTCCAATTCATCCCGGAGAAATTCTGGTTAAGGAGTTTCTGGAACCCTTGGGAATCAGCCAGTACAGGCTTGCCAAGGACATAGGCGTTACGCCGCGCCGGATTAATGAAATAGTGCATGGTCGTCGCGCTATTTCGGCTGATACTGCGCTGCGCCTCAGCCAGTTTTTCGGTATGGAAGCTCAGTTTTGGATGAACCTACAGTCCCGCTATGATATGGAAGTCACCCGTGATCGACTTCAAGATAAGATCAAGAAAGAAGTTCGTCCGTTCACACGCGCGGCATGAGGGTTGATCACGGAACCCAACCAATCGCTCAACCCAACGAATGGATTAACTCATTCGCCGGCCTGCCCTCATCTTCTGTGCAGCCTCGCGGCGCACGTCCACCGGAATTAAACAGTTTATTCTTGACACTGATCGCGGAGGCAAGGTATAAAATAGCGTCCGATTGATAGAAGAAATGGTGAATCAAGGGACGGAGTCCATGTGGGGATATAAAGAAGTTAACCTAGAGATGACTAATATAAGAATCCGCATAGCGCGTCTCGATAAGCCTGTTGCCCAAAATGTCGCAAACAAAATTGCTTGGCTTGCTCAAAAGATTGAGACCGTCGTTCCAGCCCCTCTAAAAGGCAGATTCAAAGGGATGTAGAGTGGACGACTGGAGGGTTGTATATTCCTTTGAGCATTCTCCTCAAATCATAACAATCTTCGCTGTCAGACATCGCAGTGAAGTCTATAAGGTCTGACAGACTTTTCAAAGGAATAAATGTTAATTAAGAGTCACTCTTCTTGCGGCCGGCAGGACCTTCCCGGAAAGATTCCGGACGAGCCGGAATGACAAAGCTTAAGACATTACTTTTTTATCATTCAGTTAATAAGGCCTTATTTCGTCGAGAAAGTCTGTCATATCTGCGAAGCGGGTATCGAAACTCCCTTCGGAAATCATAACTCCCCTTGACCCCCTCGGTCCCGTGAGATATGTAAATAATCCTTCTGGGGTAACCGGCTGAAAATATTGACCGGATCACAGCTTTTTCTGTATTGCTGTAACTGGCTAATAACTGGTTGGGGAAAAAGTGCCCTGCCTTTATTTTTGACTTGAAAATAGTCTTGTTTTCAGACTAATTTATAACTAGAGGTGAATGATATGAAAATAGAGATCGAAAGGGAAGAGGACGGTCGTTGGATTGCCGAGGTGAATGATCTTCCAGGTGTCTTGGCATACGGAAAGACACGTGATGAAGCAATTGCTAGAGTTGAAGCACTGGCCCTGCGTGTCATTGCTGATCGGCTGGATCATGGTGAGAGTATTCCGGAACTTGACGAGCTTTTTGCACTTCCTGCATGAGCCAATGGCCATCTTCCAGAGCCCGTATCGTATTTGCTGCACTCCTTCGTATCGGCTGGCACATCAAAAGAGATACCGCAGGTTCTCACCGCGTTCTTTCACGGACCGGATTTCCTGATTATGTATTTGCATTTCATGATAGTGATGAAATAGGGCCGCGTATGCTGGCTCGCATTGCAAAGAAAACCGGCCTTAGACCGAATGATCTATAGACATTAACAGTTCAACAGGAATGCGGTGGGGGGCCAACCAATCGTTCAAGCGGGGAGCCCGCTGAACTCATCGTTAGCAGAATATGATGACCAATAAAGGACCGAAAGAAATTTATCGCGCACTATTATTCATCTGCGCGGTTTATTCTATTGCGGTATCGTTCGCTCATCAACTGGGAATCAAGATGATAACTATATTTGTAATGATGACAGAGCCAATTAAAGGAGGACAGGATTATGAAACATGGAATGACAGTAAAACTTTTCGCAATGTGTTTTTGTGTTACAGCATTTTCTCTTCTCACTCAACATGCTGCCGCTGGAGACGGCGCAAAGGGCAAGCTGGTGGTGGACGGAAAAAAGGTGGAAATTACCCAGGCATATGCCTATGCTGAAAAAGGCTTTTTCGACAATGAGAAGCAGGACGTGGTGGTACTACTGTGCGACGCACCTGTGTTGCCTGCCGCAGTTCGCGATTTTTTTGCACGAAAAGAACTTATCGACTCTGGCAAGCTCCATTGCGTCGAGCAGATAATCAATTCTGAAAAGCAGGTTGTCAACTTTAAAGTTCATGATAAGAGTTTCGGCAGCAGGCCGCCCAGTGGCGGATCTACCGAACATGTTTTTGATGCAAAGACCTTTGACGGAATAACCGTAGCTGGTCGCTCGTACACAAAATCTCAGCAAAGCTCATTTGATGACATACCTTATAGCTATGACATAACCTTCAGTGCGCCGATCGGTCCGATGAAGTAAAAAGATGTGCCTCTATGACCTATTTCCTGTCACTCCCGCTTGTCGGGAGTCTTCCCAGAAAGATTCCGGACGAGCCGGAATGACAAGGCTTAGGAAATTACTTTTTTACATTCAATAGTCGACTGGTTTAAAAGAAAATAAGAGGCTCTGCCGTTATTACCCGCCGCAGCTGGTTCAGTCCGGTTTTTTAGTCATGCCTCAGGAGGCTGTGCTACAATGAGCGATGCTTGATCACGGCCAGGAAATCCAGACTTTACCCGAAACTCTCAGGACGGTATTTGGTTTTGAGACCTTTCGCCCGAATCAGGAAGATATTATCACGAGCATCGTGAGCGGGCGGGATGTCTTTGCGGTAATGCCCACAGGCGGGGGCAAATCCCTCTGCTATCAACTCCCTGCAAAGATGATGGAGGGCACGGCTGTCGTTATCAGCCCGCTCATATCTCTTATGAAAGACCAGGTTGACGCAGCGCTCGAAAACGGCATATCCGCCGCCTTCATGAACAGCTCGATGAATGCAGATGAGGTGGCGGACGTCTACCGCATGTTGAAATACAACAAGATAAAACTCCTCTATATAGCACCGGAGCGTTTTGTAATGCCTCATTTCCTCGAAACATTGAAGACCTTCCCCATCTCCCTCTTTGCGATAGACGAGGCGCATTGCATATCGGAATGGGGCCATGATTTCCGTCCTGATTATCTCAGTCTTTCTCTCATCCCAAAGGAGTTCCCTGCTGTTCCGGTCGCCGCCTTTACCGCAACGGCCACCCAAAAAGTCCAGGAAGATATCATCGGGAGAATCGGCCTTCGGAGACCTTTTATCGTGCGCGCCTCATTCAACCGCCAGAACCTGTTCTATCAGGTCAAACCTAAATCGAAGGTTGAAGCGCAGGTACTGGAGTTCCTCAGGGGGCATCGGGACGAATCCGGGATTATCTACAGGACAACCCGTGACTCTGTAATGGAAACAGCCGAATTTCTCGTATCGCACGGGATCAGCGCCAAGCCTTACCATGCGGGGTTATCTTCCGGCGAGCGCAGCATAAACCAGGATGCCTTTAACAGGGACGAGGCGCAGGTGATCGTGGCGACTATCGCCTTCGGCATGGGAATAGATAAATCGAACGTACGTTTTGTCCTCCATGCAGACCTTCCCAGGAATATAGAAGGTTACTACCAGGAAACAGGACGTGCAGGACGTGACGGAGAGCCGGCCCGCTGCCTCCTTTTTTTCAGCAGGGGGGACATCCCGAAGATCCGCTATTTTATCGACCGGATAACGGACGAG
Source organism: Thermodesulfovibrionales bacterium (assembly GCA_044450345.1). Classification (GTDB taxonomy): domain Bacteria; phylum Nitrospirota; class Thermodesulfovibrionia; order Thermodesulfovibrionales; family UBA6898; genus Sulfobium. The sequence continues at coordinate 44,657 of JBIOIY010000003.1, forward strand.
GGAGAACGCTCCATTGCCATGGAGAAGCTGAACCAGACCGTGGAGTACGCATCACATAATGTCTGCAGGAGGAAAAAACTCCTCGGATTTTTCGGCGAGGACTATCCCGACGATAATTGCGGGGCCTGCGATATCTGCACCGGCTTTGCAGAACAGGTCGACGTTACGGCTGATGCGCAGATTATATTGTCGGCGATTTGGGAGACAAGACAGCGGTTCGGGATAGGACATACCATCGACATCGTAACCGGAGCGGATACAAAACGGGTCCGGGAGCTCAGACACAATGAGATAAAAACCTATGCAGCAGGGAAAAACAAGGATAAGAAGCACTGGAGGTTCCTTGTGGATGAACTTCTTGCGCAGGACATGATCCGTCAGGACGGCGACCCTTATCCGGTATTGAAGCTGACCCCGAAAGGCCTTCACGTCATCTCGGGCGAAGAAGAGGTGAAGGCGCTGAAGAGGGAAGAGGCAGCGGTAAGACCCAAGCGGGCCGGAGGCAGTGCCCTCGCCGGGTATGATGAAGTCCTCTTCGAGAAGCTCCGGGGCCTCAGGAAAAGGATTGCGGGAGAGCATCAGGTCCCTCCCTACGTCATATTTTCCGACAAAACCCTCCACGAGATGTGCAGGCACTATCCGGTGACGCTGACCGAGATGAGAAGGATAAGCGGCGTTGGTGACACCAAGCTCGAACGATATGGAGATGATTTCATCGCGGAGATAAAAAAGTACCGGACCGACTATCATGCGTGAATAGTGCCCAGAACCGATGCTGTTCCAACGAAATTAATGTGAGACCGCTGAAAAACAGACAGGATTGCGCTTAAATGTACGAGTCATTTCTCTCTGCTGCCAAAACAATTCCGCATTGTGAGCGCGATTTTGCCGAATGGCACAGGGGCGCTTCACAGTATGGCTTCTGGGCGGTCCTGGTCGATGACCCGGACTGGCTCGCTCTATTTGAAGCCGCGTGTTCACACGTAAGACAATTCATACATCCCGGATACCGGCGCGCACCGCACATTACGGTCGCAGCCTGTGGTCTATTAAGTGAAGGACATTTCTCTCCCCAACTTCAAAAACGCCAGACGACAGCGCTGACTGAAGCGAAAATGACGCCGTTTTTTTTGGAGACCGGCCCGTTGGACAGCTTCACCTCTGCGCCGTACATTACGGTCGAATACCCGGCAGGGTCGCTCGATCAGATCCGTTCAATTTTAGCCGCTGTCTCCGAAGAAGATGACCCGGCCGACTATAAACCTCATATCACACTTGGACTGTATCGGGGGGCCTTCGATACGTCGCGCGTAGCAAATCATCTTTCAAGGTTTCGACCTCTGCCGACCAGATCCCTGCAAGTGAATGAACTGTCGTTCTGCGTCTATGAGACAGGAAGCATTCAGGGTCCATTTATTGTTTTGGAACGTGTAGCATTGAATTGCGTGCATCGCATCTATACAAAAAAATAACGGCTCTCCTACTTCCCTCCGCAGGCGGGGCAGTCAGGGTCTTTGAACCCCTTGAAGGTCCTGAAGCTCATGTCATTCCCTGACCACACGAGAAGCTTCCCCTTTAAGACCTTTCCTATTCCTGAGAGGTACTTCATCGCTTCCATCGCCTGAAGCGTGCCGATTACACCCGGTGTTGCACCGAGGACAGGGAATACTTCTTTTGGTGGAGACTCCGGGAAATAACACCTCAGACAGGGTGTCTCCGGAGATTTGATAAAAGTGATACGTCCGTCAAGCCCCCATATGCTTCCATGGATCAGAGGGATGTTTTTTCTGATCGCGCATTCATTCAGGAGATATCTGGTCGGGAAGTTGTCCATACAATCGAGTATGAGGTCCGAGTTCCCTACGAGGTCATCGACGTTTTCAGCCACTATCTTGTCTGTAAATGCCTCGATTGTAATGTGAGGGTTCAGCTCTTCGAGGGTCTGTTTTGCAGACACGGCTTTGTTTATCCCTATCCGATTATGGTTATGGAGGATCTGCCTGTTGAGGTTCGACCGGTCAGGAGAATCGAAGTCGCATATCCGTATATTCCCCACGCCTGCCACGGCAAGATAGATGGAGACGGGCGACCCAAGGCCGCCGGCTCCTGCCACGAAGACGGTAGAGTTCTTGATCCTTTCCTGGGTCTCGACGCCCCAGCCTTCCATCATCATCTGGCGGTTGTAGCGGTCGATCTCTTCCTGTGTCAGTTTCATGTTGTGTTTTGCCTCAGTCGCATAAAGTATAGCAAATCCTTCTTCTGACCTTCAAGAAATAGGGCGGCAATTGACAAGGGGCATTTCTTCGAGTAGCTTGTGAATAAGAACGGGATTTCTGAATTACAATCATGCACGCAATGCAATAACGGGAAGGACCGCACCGGTCTCTTCTTCTTAGCTAGCGGCAAAGAGAGACAGAATGGGAGGACATCATGAAGAGAATATTTTTTTCGTTTCTTGTTGTGTTGATCGGCATGGGCTGGGCGATGAAATCTGAGGCCAAAATTCATACCGAAACAGTTGAATACATGCAAGGCGACGCAGCACTTGAAGGCTATCTCGCCTATGACGACGCGATCACCGGGAAACGGCCGGGTGTGGTCGTGGTACATGAATGGTGGGGGCTGAATGATTTCATCAAGGGCAGGGCTGAGGCCCTTGCAAAGCTCGGCTATGTCGCCTTCGCGGTAGATATATACGGTAAAGGCATCAGAGCGAAGACCGCTGAGGAGGCCGGTAAACTGGCCGGCCTCTACCGGTCCGACCGCAAGCTTTTGCGTGCCCGCGCCAATGCCGGGCTTGAGGTGCTTAAAAGGCTTGAGCAGACCGACACAAAAAATATCGCGGCGATAGGATACTGCTTCGGCGGAGGTACGGTGCTTGAGATGGCCCGGGGCGGGGCTGATATTTCAGGCGTGGTCAGCTTCCACGGCAATCTCGACAACCCCAATCCTGCCGACGCAAAGAATATCAAGGCGGAGGTACTGGTGCTGCACGGCGCTGAAGACCCTTATGTGACACCGGAACAGGTGAGGACCTTCTGGGACGAGATGAGGAAGACAGATGCCCGCTGGCAGGTCAACATTTACAGCGGGGCGGTCCACAGCTTTACTAACCCGGACTCTGGTAATGACAAGTCCAAAGGGGTCGCATATAATGAAACGGCAGCTGTGCGATCATGGAACGCGATGAGGGCATTTTTTGTAGAGATATTCAGATAAAAAAACAGGAAAAGGAAACAGTCTGCATGGAACTCTATGAAGAAATCGTGAGATTGAAAAAGGAAGGCAGATCTTCCGCCCTCGCAACGATAGTGCAGTGCATAGGTTCGTCACCTCAGAAAGAAGGGGCGAAGATGCTTGTCAGGGACGACGGCTCGATTGCAGGCACTATGGGAGGCGGATGTCTTGAGGCCGAAGTGATTCAGGCCTCTGTCATGGCGATCAAGGACGGCTCGCCCCGAACGCTTCCGATAGAACTTACCGAGAGACACGGCGGACTCGTCTGCGGCGGCAAGGTACTTGTATATATCGAACCGGTCATACCTGAGCCGAGACTTATTATCCTCGGCGCCGGTCATGTCGGCAAGGCGCTCGCAAGAGTCGCCAAGTTCAGCGGCTTCAAGACGACCGTTGTTGACGACAGGGAGGAATTCGCAAACAGAGAGAATATTCCTGATGCCGACGAACTGGTTGTCCGTGGCTTGGGGGACGCTTTTCCCAAAGTTTTTGTCGACAGCGGCTCCTATATCGTTATCGCGACAAGGGGACATACCCATGACCTTGACGCACTTAAGGCCGCTTTAAGGACGAGGGCCGGATATATCGGCCTTCTCGGCAGCAAGCGCAAGAGGGCACTTCTTTTTAAGGTCCTCGGCGAAGAAGGTTTTTCTAAAGAAGATGTCGCGAGGGTCGTCACGCCTGTGGGCCTTTCTATCGGGTCCGTTACCCCGGAGGAGATTGCGATAAGCATCATGGCCCAGATAATTCAGAAAAGGAGGGAACATATTGTCCTCGGTATCGGCAGTTCTTCTTGCAGCAGGCTCGGGGAGGAGGATGCCGGCAGCGACATGGTGGAGTCAAGGAAGACTACCTTGCGATCATGAGAAAGATAGGAGTTCCGGATGTCGAGGGACCTTAACGCATACGCCCCATTAATCGCCAATATAGGTTTAGGTCTCGCGCTGGCTTCAGCTATCGCGATGATCTTTTCGGGTATCGGCACTCGATGCGAGCTCTGGAATTTCCGCATTGGCTTATTGGTCCTGAAATGGGCTGCCTACGGTGGACTTGTCGCGGCTGCAGTTTCCCTTGCAGGGTTTGTCATCTCTTGTCGCGGCGGACCGGGCATTGTGCGTGCGCTGATAGGAATTATTTTAGGGGTTATTTTGGTTGCGGTTCCTGCGTACTGGCTGGAGAAGGCGCGGCGTGTCCCGCCTATCCACGACATTACCACCGATACCTCCGCCCCCCCGCAATTGATGTCGATCTTACCCCTTCGGAAAAACGCTTCTAACCCGCCCGATTACGGAGGGCCTCAGATTGCTGCCCAGCAGATCAGGGCATATCCCGACATCACTCCGTTTGTACTCGACATCCCGCCCGAAGCGGCCTTCGAAATGGCATTGGCGGCCTCGCGGAGGATGGGGTGGAAGATAGTTGACGCAGACAGGGCGGACGGGCGGATTGAGGCCTTCGATACGACCTTCTGGTTCGGGTTCAAGGACGATATCGTCATCCGCGTGAAGAAAGAAGGACAGGGCAGTCGTGTAGACATCCGTTCGGTATCGCGCGTGGGGATAAGCGATGTAGGGACAAATGCGAACCGGGTAAGAAAGTTTCTCAGAGAGATGGAAAAGAAGTAAAAAACACGTTATTTTGCACATCTTGTTTCCCCAGTTGAAAGAAGGCTCTCTAAACTTTTCCGCGGAAGAAAAATACTAATTTCTTGAAGTTGTCGACAGATTACAAGCGTCCGACTATACTTAATTGTATTCGTAATTCTTCTTATAAGGGAGGGAAAGATGGGCGAAACGTTAAAAAACTTGCTCATACCTTCGGTCGTTGCGGTGGTGTCTGTGGCGGTATTGCTTGCGATCCGAAGCATTGCTCTCGGACTTATACAGAAGCGGTCGGCAGGTGCGGGGAGGAAGGTCGACGATATTGTCATAAATGCCTTTAGGGTCCCGTCTGTCTACTGGTGTGTTGCGATCGGACTCCACATCGGCATCGCGGTTTCAGAGCTTCCCCAACGATACGTCTTTTATATCAGCAAGACGATTCACATCCTCGTGATATTTTCTATTACCATCGCGACTGCAAATCTGGCAGACAGGGTTTTCAAGAATTATGTCAGGCAGTCGAACCTCGCGATACCTACAACGGGACTTGCCTTTGGACTGTTGAGAGGAGCGGTCTTGTCTATCGGCTTATTGATCATACTCGGCGTTCTGGGGATCTCGATTGCGCCGCTTATCACCGCGCTCGGCGTCGGAGGCCTTGCGGTCGCCCTTGCGCTTCAGGACACGCTCGCCAATCTCTTTGCGGGCATCCATATACTTGCAGAAAGAACAATACGTGTGGGGGACTTTGTGCGGCTTGAAACAGGGCAGGAAGGACTAGTAGAGGACATCTCATGGAGGACGACAAGGATCAGGATGCCTTCCAACAACATGGTGGTCATCACGAACAGCAAACTTTCCCAGAGCATAGTAACGAATTATTCGCTGCCTGAAAAAAGGACTTTTGTCCAGATACAAATAGGCGTCGGCTATTCTTCCGATCCCGAAACAATCGAAAGGATCCTGAAGGAAGTGGCGATAAAGGCGACCAAAGAGGTGCCGTTTCTGCTTGCCGACCCTGCCCCGGACGTGAGCTTCTCCCCGGGATTCGGCCCGAGTTCTCTGGATTTTACTGTAACTTGCCAGCTCCGGGAGTTTACCGACCAGGGGGCCGCGCAACACGAGCTGCGAAAGAGGGTATTCAAAAGATTGAGGGAAGAAGCAATAGAGATTCCCTTTCCTCAGAGGACGGTATATCTGCGGGAGGAAAAGGAATGGAAGCGGGACGGTGAATAAGCTTGACCCGCTTGCGATTATTTCGAAATATTATGAGCCGGGCTCGACCTTGTTTATGATCCTTGTTGCACATAGCAAAGCGGTCACGGGAAAGGCCCTCGAAATTGCCGAGAGGGTCGCTCATTTGAATCCGGATATGGAATTTGTCGAAGCCGCAGCGATGCTCCACGATATCGGGATCTTTATGACAAATGCACCCGGCATAGGCTGTTTTGGAGATAAAAAATATATTTGTCACGGATACCTGGGGAGAGAACTCCTGGAAAAGGAGGGCCTGCCTAGACATGCCCTCGTCTGCGAAAGGCACGTGGGTGTCGGCATCAGCATAGACGACATCGACAACCAGAAACTCCCCATACCCAGGCGGCAAATGCTGCCGCTCACCCTCGAGGAAAAGATCATTTGTTATGCCGACAAATTCTTTTCAAAGAGACTGGACGCTCTGCATATCGAAAAACCCCTTGAGGCTGTGAGACTTGTGATCAAGAGATACGGCACTGAGAAGTTGCAGAGATTTGACGAGATGAACATACTTTTCAATAAATAATCTTTTCGAGAAAGAGTCCCTGCGCAGGGGCGGTCGGTCCGGCCATGGTCCTGTCGCGGGACTGAAGGATCCGGCTGCACTCCTCTACGGATATCTTACCCCTGCCGACTTCTACCATGGTGCCGACGATGTTTCTCACCATATGCCTGAGGAATGCATTTGCCTCTATCCTTATTTTAATAAAATCCCCTTTGATCGAAGAAGTCATAAAACTCATGTCTTCGCGCCTTGCTATATCGGCGGCATACACTGTTCGCACCGGGTGTTTTGCCCCGCAGCCGCTGGCCCTAAAGGAGGAGAAGTCGTGTTCTCCGATAAGAAGGGTTGCAGCCTTGCCCATGCTGTCGAGGTCGAGGCATGAACGCACATTCCAGACATATCGATTAAGAAACGCGGACTGAAGTCTGCCTTCCGAAATAATGTAGAAATAGCTCTTTCGGGCGGCGCGATACCGTGGATGAAAATCTTTGTCTGTTTCTTCTGTGGCAAGTATTCTGATATTCGGGGGAAGCTTGGCGTTTAAGGCCCTCATGATGACATCCGCATCGAGGAATGAGTCCGTGCCGAATACTGCCACCTGGCCGAGCGCATGGACCCCTGCATCTGTCCTGCTGGCCCCGGTGAGCCTGACCTCTTCGCCCGTGATGCGTTGAACCTTATTTCTGATAATGTCCTGTATCGTCCCGCCCGACTTCTGGGATTGCCAACCATGATAGTTCGTCCCGTCGTATTCGATTAAGAGCCTGATGTAGCGCATCGATTGATTTTCAGGGAATAGAGGGTTTTAGTCAAGGTGCAGTGAAGAGGAGACATATGTCTTTACCTTTTGACAAATCTCCCTTGAGACAATTATTATCGAAAATCAATGCGCACATGCTGACCCAACTCAAGAAAGACATGGAACCTCTCGCCGATCCGGAAAAGGCCAAAATCCTTGCGCGCTTTTTCAAGACGGGGAAGGGTCAGTACGGCGAGGGTGATGTCTTTCTCGGGATCGTCGTCCCGAAACAACGAACTGTCGCGAAGAAATATTCCGGGCTGCCGCTGAGAGATATCGGCCGTCTTCTTACGAGCAAAATCCATGAACACAGGCTCGTGGCCCTTATTATCCTGGCGAACGCATATAAGAATGCCGATACGGAAGGCAGGGAGAGGATCGTGGATTTCTACCTGAAGCAGGCGAGAAATATCAACAATTGGGACCTCGTCGACCTCTCAGCTCCCAATATCCTGGGGGAATACCTTTTAGATAAGGATAGGACGGTGCTTTACCGGCTTGCCGGATCGAAAAACCTATGGGAAAGGAGGATCGCGATCATGTCTACTTTTGCCTTCATAAGGAAGAATGACTTTAAAGACACCCTCCGGATCTGCGAACTCCTCCTGAACGACAGCCATGACCTGATCCATAAGGCGGCCGGCTGGATGCTCCGGGAAGTCGGGAAAAGGGACCTGAAGACCTAGGAAGATTTTCTCGAAAGACATTACAGTCTGATGCCCAGGACAATGCTCAGGTATGCCATCGAAAGGTTTGGGGCAGAGAAAAGGAGAATGTTCCTGCACAAATAATCCCGGTTTGGAAAAATTGTCTGAGGCCGGGTTTTCTTCCACAGTGAGGCCGCCGGCCCTACAGGGAATCAATACGAAACGGCTGTGTTGACAACAGGAAGTGTCTTCCCTATAGTAATTAGCAAAATCCTGCCTTCGGAGGGAAAGGGGCAAAAGGGTGATGTCGAAATGAGGACCAGAGTTAATTCGGCGGTTCTGTTGATTGCCGTAATGGGAAGTTTGCTATTTACCCTGCACTGCTATTCTGCAACCTATTATAAATATGTGGATAAAAACGGTACGGTTTGCTTTACTGACAGCCGGCAGTCTATCCCGGAGGAATACAAAAGGAAAGCAACTAAAATAACCGACGAAAAAGAGAATGCCGGTAATAAAGCGAGTGACGCTCAGATAAAAGCAGTCACCGCGGATGATCTCTCCACTGACAAGAAGCAAGAGCTGCCTTTTAAGGAGAAGATAAAAAATGCCTTGACGGCGCTTACCAATTCCAACTTCTTTAAGCCCGTTTTAGCGATAGCTATATTCATCAGCTTATTTATACTTATCGGGAAGATAGGAGTGTCTCTGGGACATAAGCAGTTAAGTTCCGTCCTGAGAATTGCACTGACTGCCGGAATACTGGTTTTTTTAATTCATACGCATATGGAAAAAATAGCAAATGCCTTCAACTCGCTGATAAAAGATGCGACTGATATCGCGAAGCGGGCTGAGGAGAGGAACAAAAAGGCAGGGGATGCGGGAAAAGATCCGCTCGAACCGGAAAATCCCCGCAAGTGAGTATTTGTCCCTTTATTCATCAATAAAGTGTTTTGACAAATCCCGCCGGTAATTTATATAGTTAGTATCTCGAATTGATATGACTATTGTACTTGCCACCAGAAACAGGAAGAAGGTCGAGGAGATCAGCAGGATATTCGAAGGATATGATATCCGGTTCTTGACTGTCGATGCATTTCCCGGCTGTCCCGAAGTGGAGGAAGACGGGAAGACATTCAGGCAGAATGCGGTGAAAAAGTCCGTCCATATCGCCCAATTCACCGGTTGTCCAGCAATAGCAGATGATTCAGGGCTTGAGGTCAAGGCCCTTGGCGGGGCACCCGGGGTTTTTTCCGCCCGTTACGCTGGTAATGATGCTGATGACGGGAAAAACCTCAAGAAATTGCTTCTGGAGATGAAAGGGCTGAGCACTGAACATAGGCAGGCGCGGTTTGTCTGCTGCATCGCCTTTGCCTTGCCGGACGGAAAAAACAAGACCTTTACGGGACATGCGAAGGGAGAAATCGCAAAAAAACCTAGAGGTTTCAATGGGTTTGGCTATGATCCGGTCTTCTATCCGTCCGGACATGACAGAACCTTCGCCGAGATGTCAGATGCTGAGAAGGATGCGCTTAGCCACAGGGGGAAGGCCTTAAAAAGTTTATATAGTTATTTGAAAACAATTTTAAATTAACGGTAAAAAAAATATACACTATGAATAGTGAAATTTTTGAGATACCATGTAGTTCCATTCAGATTAATAAGTAATTTTTATCTATTTATGAGAAATATGAATTTGACTTAAAAAAATGCGGGGGCATATAGTTATAGGGTTTTAATGGTGTAACGCTCGCATAAGACTTTATTGTTTTGGCTTTAAATCAAACAGTTTTTGGATTTTGTGGCTGAATTTTTTGAGACTGGACAGGATTGTGAGGTTAGAGCTGCGTAGCGAGAGCCTTGCAACAACACTATGAGTTCGACCGGCGCTGTTCAAATGTAGATCCGTAATATCTCGGCAGACAGTAAAGGCTTTTTTAGTAATTAAGTTTGCAAGGACTAAATTACTAATAGAATAAACCTAATACACAGGAGGAAGAGAATGGCACTTGTAAACCCGCATGGGAAGCAAAAGAAATTGATGCCTCTGCTTTTGACCGGAGACGAATTAAGGGAGGAGAAGCAGAAGGCGAAAAAACTTACGCAGGTAAGGGTCACATCAAGAGAAGCAGGCGACCTCATAATGATGGGAATCGGGGGGTTTACCCCGCTGAAGGGATTCATGGGATATGATGACTGGAAGGGCGTATGCGATGAGTACAAGATGGCGGACGGCATCTTCTGGCCGATACCGGTCACCCTTTCCACCTCAGAGGGACAGGCGAACAGCATAAAGAAGAACCAGGAAATAGCGCTGATAGACGAAGAGTCGGGCGAACTCATGGCAACTATGAAGGTCAAGGACAAATATAAGATCGACAAGGCCCATGAATGCAAGCAGGTCTTCAAGACGACCGAGATGGAACACCCCGGCGTCGTGAAGGTCATGAACCAGGAAGAGATCAATCTCTCCGGTACGGTAAAGGTGCTGAGCGAGGGAATGTTCCCCAAGCAGTTCGCCGGCGTATATATGAAGCCTTCGGAAACCAGAAAGATCTTTGAAGACAAGGGATGGAACACGGTCGCATGCCTGCAGCTCAGGAACCCCATGCACAGGTCCCACGAATATCTGGCGAAGATCGCCATAGAGACGTGCGACGGCGTGCTCATCCATCAGCTCCTAGGAAAACTGAAAGAAGGCGACATACCGGCTGAAGTCAGGGTCAAGGCGATCAACAAGCTGACGGAGCTTTATTTCGTGAAAGACACGAGCATCCAGGCAGGCTATCCGCTTGATATGAGATACGCCGGACCGCGTGAGGCGCTGCTCCATGCGCTTTTCAGGCAGAACTACGGATGCAGCCATCAGATCATCGGCCGCGACCACGCCGGAGTTGGTGAATACTACGGACCGTTCGATGCCCAGAAGATATTCGACGAGATCCCGGCAGGCGCGCTCGAGACCAAGCCCCTTAAGATCGACTGGACATTCTATTGCACGAAATGCGACGGCATGGCCTCGATGAGGACTTGCCCTCACGGCAAAGAAGACAGGCTTCTTCTCAGTGGCACAAAGCTCAGGAAAATGCTTTCTGAGAACACGGAAGTTCCTGATCACTTCAGCCGTGCAGAAGTCCTCGAAATCCTAAAAGAATACTATGCAGGATTGACCGAGAAGGTCGAGATTAAGGTACATAAATATTCAGAAGGCGCATAAAAATACAGCAATCAGCTTTTAGCTATCAGCTGACAGCTAACGGCTAAGTTGAGAGGGGGTGAAGTAGGAAGCAAGGGTTCGGTTGTCGGTTAGTGAAGTGATGGGTTACTAATATTCAATTCAAATAGGAGGTTTAAGATATGCCAAGTTTTGTAGATCCTGTAAAGTGCGACGGATGCAAGGGCGGCGAGAAAACCGCATGCATGTACATCTGCCCGAGCGACTTAATGGTTTTAAACGTTGAATCGATGAAGGCTTATAACCAGGAGCCCGACCAGTGCTGGGAATGCTATTCCTGCGTGAAGATCTGCCCCCAGGGCGCCATCTCGGTTAGGGCGTATTCTGATATCGTACCTCTGGGCGGTATGGTTTCTCCGATGATGAGCTCAGACTCGATCATGTGGACGATCCAGTTCAGAAACGGCAACCTGCAGAGGTTCAAATTCCCGATCAGGACGACCCCTGAAGGCTCGATCGACCCGAAGAACGCAGCCCACAAGGGCAAGAATCTCGATTCGGAGCAGCTTTCGGACGAAGAGGTCGATAATTTTACGCTTGCAAAGCCGAGTGCTATATTCGGCAAATAGTTTAATAAGAAAATTACAACAGGAGGAATAGAAATATGGCATTACCAAATAAGCCAGCCGGAGAATTATTAGCAACGTTAGATCCTGCTATTGCCGAACTCGAAACCGACATTCTTATTGTCGGAGGCGGTATGGCGGCGTGCGGAACTGCGTACGAGATAAAGAAATGGGCCCCTGAAGGAACGAAGATCCTTCTTTGTGACAAGGCCGCCCTCGAGAGAAGCGGCGCGGTCGCTCAGGGCCTTTCCGCGATCAACACCTACCTCGGCGAGAATACCCCTGATGACTATGTCAGAATGATCAGGAACGACCTCATGGGTATCGTCAGGGAAGACCTGATCTTCGACTGCGGAAGACACGTAGACAGATCAGTATATCTTTTTGAAGAATGGGGACTTCCGATATGGAAGACGCTCGAAGACGGCAAGACCGTTGACGGCGCACAGGGCGCACCGACCCTCAAGGTCAAGACAAAGCCCGTCCGTTCAGGCCGCTGGCAGATCATGATCAATGGCGAGTCTTACAAAAGGATCGTGGCTGAAGCTGCCAAGGCAGCCCTCGGCACCGAGAACATTATCGAACGATGCTTTATTGTAAAGCTCGTCCTCGATAAAAACGAGCCCAACAGGATCGCAGGCGCGGTCGGTTTCAGCGTCAGGGAAAATAAAGTATATGTTATCAAGACCAACGCGATGATGGTTGCATGCGGCGGCGCGGTCAACGTATTCAGGCCGAGGGCTACCGGTGAAGGTATGGGCAGATGCTGGTATCCAGTATGGAACGCGGGCTCGACCTATACCCTCTGCCAGGAAGTCGGCGCAGAGATGACGATGATGGAAAACAGGTTCGTTCCGGCAAGATTTAAAGACGGCTACGGCCCTGTCGGAGCATGGTTCCTTCTCTTCAAGGCAAAGGCAACCAACACCCTCGGCGAAAACTACATGTCAACAAACGCTGAGATGCTCAAACAGTATCCTCCGTATGGATTGGCGAAAGTACCTGCTTCCTGCCTGAGAAACCACCTCATGCTGAAAGAGATGAGGGAAGGCAGAGGCCCGATCTACATGGATACGCCTACCGCATTGAAGACCCTTTCCGCAAACATGACCCCGAAGGAAGTGAAGCACCTTCTGGCAGAGGCATGGGAAGACTTCCTCGACATGTCAGTGGGCCAGGCAGGCCTCTGGGCAGGCACGAACACCGAGCCTGAGAAGGTCGGTTCCGAGATTATGCCGACAGAGCCTTATCTCCTTGGCTCGCACTCAGGCTGCTGCGGTATATGGGCTGCGGGTCCCAATGAAGATTGGGTGCCTGAAGCATACAAGATCATGTACAAGGGCAAAAATTACAACAAAATGACCACTGTCAACGGCCTCTTCACCGCCGGCGACGGCACAGGCGCTTCCGGCCATAAGTTCTCCTCCGGCTCACATGCCGAAGGCAGGCAGGTTGCAAAGTCCATGGCCAGGTTTGTCAGGGACAACAAGGACTTCAAGCCTGCTCTCCAAGAATCTCCGAAGGAACTTGCCGATATCGTTTACAAGCCGGTCAAGACCTTCCTGGAGCACTATCAGAAATCGACAGCTGTTGATGTTAATGTGAATTACATCAAGCCGGCCGGCTTCCAGAGAAGGCTCATGAAGATCGCCGACGAGTACGGCGCAGGCGTTGCAACATCATACGTCACAAGCAAGGCGATGCTTGACAGGGCATTCCACCTCTTCGGCATGCTGAGGGAAGACTCCGAGAAGATGGCTGCAGGCGACCTCCACGAACTGCTCAGGGCCTGGGAGAACTACCACAGGCTCGGCACCATCGAGTCCCATCTCAGACACATCCTCTTCAGGGAAGAGTCCAGGTACCCCGGCTTCTACTACAGGTCTGACTTCGACCTCGTAGATGAGAAGAACTGGAAGTGCTTTGTCAACTCGAAGTACGATCCTGCCAAGAAGGAATGGTCGGTATTCAAGAAGGATTACATCCAGATAATACCTGACTAATCTGACGCGGTAAGAAGTTGATTTTATTGTGTGTGCCCAGGGCCAGGCCGGTCCCTGGGCACACGCAGATTAAGCGGCTGCAGATTAGGCAAAGGAATTCAAAGGGCCGAATGCTTTTGCCCAGTCTGCAGACTGACCGTTCTTAGGGTCGGCAAATGCTTACCCTGGGAAACAGCATGTGAAAGGGTAAAGGCATTGACCCTGAGATTAATTATAAGGCAGTTAACCGAAGTAAAGATGGAGGAACAACATGGCGGATGAGAAGACCGGAACCCCTGAATCAGGAACGATCTTAGTAGCAGGGGGAGGAATCAGCGGTATCACGACCGCGCTTGAAGCTGCAGAGGTCGGATACGAAGTGTTTATAGTCGAAAAGAACCCATATCTCGGCGGCAGGGTGGCCCAACTCAACAAGTACTTCCCGAAGCTATGCCCTCCTACCTGCGGCCTGGAGATCAACTTCCAGAGGATTAAGAATAACAATCTCGTAAAATGGTTTACCCTTACCGAGGTGGAGAAGATTTCGGGCGGTCCCGGAAATTATGACGTGACGCTCAAGCAGACTCCCCGTTATGTGAACAATAATTGCACGTGCTGCGGCAAGTGTGCGGAGGCGTGCGATGTCGAGATACCCAATACCTTCAATTTTGGTATGGACAAGAGGAAGGCTGCGTACCTTCCCCACGAGATGGCTTTTCCCCAGAGATATGTGCTTGACCCTTCCATAATAGGGACGAAGACCGCCCAGAAGTGCAAGGACGCATGTGTCTACAACGCGATAGAACTCGATGAAAAGCCGAAGACATTCAGTATAAAAGTCGCATCTATTGTCTGGGCAACCGGATGGAACCCTTACGACGCAAAGAAGATGGACAACCTCTCTTTCGGGAAGGTCCAAAATGTGATCACCAACATGATGATGGAAAGGCTGGCGGCTGTCAACGGCCCCACGAACGGAAAGATTGTCAGGCCGTCGGACGGCAAGGTTGTCAACAACATAGCTTTCGTTCAGTGTGCCGGTTCAAGGGACGAAAATCATCTTCCCTTTTGTTCTTACATATGCTGTCTCGCTTCCCTGAAACAGACGACGTATATAAGAGAAGCAAATCCCGAATCCAAGGCGACAATATTTTATATCGATCTGCGTACTCCGGGGAGATACGAAAAGTTCTATAAGAAGGTGAAAGCCGACGCGAATGTCTCATTTGTGAAGGGGAAGGTTGCAAAGATCGAAGAAGACCCCGCTACGAAGGACGTGATCGTTACGGTAGAGGACACAATGTCGGGCAAAAAGATACATGCACGCTTTGATATGGTCGTACTCGCCACCGGGATGGAGCCTTCAACGGCATCGGCGAAGGTCCCGGGCAATGCGCAATACGATGAAAACAACTTTGTCATTTCAGCAGAGATACTGGCCACAGGCTGCGTGAAGAAACCGTCGGATGTAATGTCGTCAGGGCAGACGGCCACAGGGACGGCGCTCAAGGCCATTCAAATGGTGAGGAGGTAACATAAAAATGGAGAAGAAACTCGGTGTATATATATGCGGCGGATGCTCTATAAGCGAAGGTCTTGATATCGAGAAGCTTTCTCTCGTCGCGACGAAGGAATACAAGACCCCGATCTGCAAGACCCATCCCGCCATGTGCGGCGAAGAAGGCGTTGGGACGATCAAGAAGGACATGGAGGCCGAAGGTGTCAACACGGTTGTCATCGCGGCATGTTCAGGAAGGGTCAAGTTTGATGTCTTCGATTTCGGTGAGGCGAATATAGTAGAGAGGGTGAATATAAGAGAACAGGTCGTCTGGAGCCATGACTGGACAAAGCAGGTGAAGGTCAAGACAAAGGACGCCGACGGTAAGGATGTCGTCACGGAAGAAACCCGGGCCAACGACGATACCCAGATGCTTGCCGAGGACTACCTCAGGATGGGGATAGTAAAAGCCCAGAAAACGAACCAGGTCGATCCTTATCTGATCGAGAATGTGGAAAAGAGCATACTGGTTATAGGCGGGGGCATTACGGGATTGACTTCAGCGATTGAGGCGGCAAAGACCGGATATGAGGTTACGATCGTTGAAAAGGCTGCGCAGCTTGGCGGATATGCCGCGAAGCAGCGTAAGCAGATACCGACGAAGGCCCCCTATACTGACCTGGAACCGAACACAATTCAGGATAAGATAAAAGAAGCCACAAGTAATTCCAGAATAACGATCAAGACCAATATAGAGATAGCCAGGATCAGCGGAGGACCCGGGCAATTCGATGTCTCATTCAAACCGTCCGGCACAAAGTCCAAATGGGACATCCCGCCTAAGAAGAAGGAAGAAGACAAGGACAAGCCGGCCGAAGAGCCCGTAGAACTTCCGGCCGACCAGATCAAGTGTGAGGATATCCTCACTTCCGATCCTGACGCCGAACGTTTCGGCTCGGTAATAGTTGCTGCCGGAGGAAGGCCTTCCGACCCTTCTGCATTCGAGCATCTCGGATATGGCAAATTCGCAAACGTGATCACGAATGTGATGCTGGAGGAAACCGCCTTCAAGGGCAAGATAGTCAGGCCTTCCGACGGCAAGGCGGCGAAGACCGTGGCCTTTATCCAGAGCCCCGGCCTGAACGGAGATGACAGTGACTTCCCGTACGCCTCATCCGTAACGAGCATGATATCTCTGAAGCAGGCGAACTATCTGACGGAAGACTATGCTGACGGCAAGGCTTATATATTCTATAAGCATATGCGCACGCCGGGCCATTATGAGAATTTCTACAAGTCCGCACAGAACAACCCCGGCATCTTTTTGACGAGGGGAGAGGTCAAGTCTGTCACTGAAAACGCGGACAAGAGTCTGACCATCGAGGTGGATGACACTATCCTCGGCGAAAATATTGCGGTTGATGTAGACCTCGTAGTGTTGGCGGCGGGGATGACGCCGGAGACCCAGTTTGAGCCGGTGATAAATCTCGCATACAGGCAGGGACCGGCTTTCAGGGACCTTGAACTTTTTGACGGGTATGCTGATTCAAACTATATATGTTTCCCTTATGAGACGAGACGTACCGGGATCTATACCGCAGGGAACGTCAGGCAGACCATGACGAACGGCGAGTGCATCGAGGACGCCACGGGCGCTGCACTTAAGGCAATACAGTGTCTTGAGTCCACGAACAGAGGCATGGCCGTGCATCCGAGGTCGGGAGATATGTCCTTCCCGGAGTTCTTCTTCCAGAGGTGTACGCAGTGCAAGAGATGCACGGAGGAATGCCCCTTCGGCGCGCTCGACGACGACGAAAAGGGTACGCCCAAGCCGAACCCGACAAGGTGCAGGAGATGCGGTACGTGTATGGGCGCCTGTCCCGAGAGGATCGTATCCTTTAAGAACTATCACATTGACATGATAGGCTCGATGGTCAAGGCGATCAATGTCCCGGACGAGGAGGAGGAAAAATACAGGATCGTCGCCTTTGTCTGCGAAAACGACGCCTTGCCCGCACTGGATATGGCAGGCCTGCATAAACTGAAATATTCCGCGGACATCAGGTTTATCCCGGTCCGGTGCCTCGGTTCCGTGAACACGATCTGGATCGCCGATGCGATGTCTAAGGGCAATGACGGGGTGCTTCTCATCGGCTGTAAATATGGCGATGATTATCAGTGCCACTTCGTAAAAGGAAGCGAACTCTGCAACAAGAGGATGGACAACGTGGCCGAGACGCTTGGAAAGCTGAGACTGGAGCCTGTCAGGGTGCAGCAGATCCAGTTCTCGATCGACGAATATGAAAAGATCCCGGAAGTTATCGGCAAATTTGTCGAGGTAATAGAAGGCGTAGGCTTCAACCCGATGAAGGGATTTTAGGAGGTAATACATGGCTGAAGGCAAGTTGATTAAACCCGATTTAGATTTTGTAAAGAGGATCATGAATTCCGGCGGGGAGTCGCTCAAAAAGTGTTACCAGTGCGCGACGTGCTCTGTTGTATGCAATATGACGCCCGACGACAAGCCCTTCCCCCGGAAAGAGATGATACATGCGCAGTGGGGGCTTAAGGAAAAACTCTTCGGCAATCCGGATATCTGGATCTGCCATCAGTGCAGCGACTGCACGGCCTATTGCCCGAGGGGAGCCAAGCCCGGAGAAGTCCTGGGCGCAATAAGGAAAGTGAGCATCGAGCATTACTCGTTCCCGTCTTTCCTCGGCAGGATGGTCGGAGATCCGAAGTTCTTAGTCTTTCTCCTTCTGGTTCCGATAGTGATATTCGGAGTGTTGGCTCCCTATCTGGGGCACCTCATTCCCTCGGAATATCTGGAAGGTCACACACCGGGATATCTGAATGAGCTGATCACCTCCAGTGACCGGATAGTGTATGCCGAGAAATTTATGCCGGTCCCTTTCATCGATACGATCTTCATCTGTGCAGCGCTCTTTGCGTCTTTCGGTTTTTTCATCGGCATCATGAAGTATTGGAAAGACCTTGCCGCATATGGCGGTAAGCCCAAAGGATCCATTGTGAGCGCGCTAATCGCAACGATTACGGACTTTCTGGCACACAAAAACTTCAAGAAATGTGAGGTGACGGTCGATAGATCGAAATCGCATCTCTTTGTCTTTTACGGCTTTGTCGGCCTCGCCATAACCACGACTTGGGCGATCTTCTATCTCTATGGCCTCCACCGGGAGTCGCCATATCCGCTGTACGACCCGATGAAGTTGCTCGGAAACGCAAGCGCTCTGGGGCTGCTGCTCGGCATATTTTGGGTGATCTATAACAGGGTGCAGAACTCAGAAAAGGCCGGAAGGGGCAGCTATTATGACTGGCTCTTCATCAGTGTCGTTCTGACGATTGTTTCTACCGGGATACTCAGCGAAGTGCTGAGGCTGCTCGGGGTTGCGCTGCTCGCATATCCTGTCTATTTCGTTCACCTGGTTGCTATTTTCTTTCTCTTTGCCTATGCGCCTTTCTCGAAAATGGCCCATATGGTTTACAGAACGACCGCTCTGGTTTATGCTAAGAGCATCGGCAGGGAGAAGGAAAACTAAACAGGGCCGTATAGGCTTTAATACAGCGAAAAGAACAGGAGGAGCATTATGGCAACAGTTAAGGAAATAGTAGGGCCGGTGAAGAGGGAAATTATCTCTATCGGCAGGGACAAAACGGTCGCGGATGCGGTAAGCCAGCTGGTTGAAAACGAGATCGGGGCGCTGGTCGTCATGGACGGCGAAAAGGCTGTGGGGATGTTTACCGAGAGGGACGTTCTCAAATGCTGGACCAGAAAGGCCGAACGTCACTTCAAAGACATCAAGATCTCCGAGGTCATGAGCACGAACCTGATTATCGCCGAGTCAGATGACGACCTTTGTTATGTGACTACGATCATGATCAAAAACAGGATCAGGCATCTGCCCGTCCTCGACAATAACAAGATCGTTGCGATGCTCTCCATCAGAGACGTCGTCAAGGCGCAGGTGACGGACCTCAGGGCGGAGAACCACTATCTCAAAGATTATATCTCGGACAAATATCCCGGGTAATGATTTCTTGCGAGTGAGATTTATATGAAGTAAATAAAGGAGGTGACGGCCGGAGCGTAACGTTTTTTTAGGGGTGTTTTCGCCTTACCGATATTTATTACAAAAGGAGGAGTTTAATGAGTGGACTTAGTAATACTATATTATTTGCCTTAGGTTGCGGAGTGTTGGGCGTTATATACGCGGTGATTACCGCAATGTGGGTTTCAAAGCAGGACGCAGGAAGTGCGAAGATGCAGGAGATATCAAATGCTGTTAAAGAGGGAGCTTATGCCTTCCTTGCCCGCGAATATAAAACTGTTGCGATGGTGGCTGTCGTATTGGTTATCATAATTGCTGCAATACCGAGCCTTGGCATGTGGCCGGCTATTGGCTTCATAATTGGAACTGTAGGTTCGGCACTTGCCGGGTTTGTTGGTATGTGGGTTACTGTCCGCGCAAACGTACGCACCACACAGGCTGCGTACAAGGGGCTACAGGCTGCGCTCGGCCTTGCATTCAAAGGAGGCTCGGTGACCGGCGTTATGGTGGTTGGTCTTGGAATTATAGGCCTTGCAAGTTTTTATTTTATAGCAAAGCAGGCAAATCTGGAAAATCCTGAAATTGCATTCCAGGCACTAATCGGTCTCGGCTTCGGATGCTCACTCATGAGCGTGTTTGCCCGTATCGCAGGCGGTATTTACACAAAGGCTGCAGACGTAGGCGCCGACCTGGTCGGAAAAGTCGAAGCAGGAATTCCTGAAGATGATCCCAGAAACCCTGCGGTTATCGCTGACAACGTCGGTGACAACGTAGGCGACTGCGCAGGTATGGCGGCTGACCTTTATGAGACATACACGGTGACGCTCGTTGCAGCAATGCTCCTTGCCAAGACGGTTTTCGGCGCTGAAAGCCCGTGGGTGGAATTTCCGATGCTCCTCGGCGGAATATCGATCATCGCTTCCATTATCGGCACATTTGCGGTAAAACTCGGCAAGAATCAGTATATCATGGGGGCCCTCTATAAGGGACTCGCTGTTGCAGGCGTACTTGCGGCAATAACATTTTATATTGTGACAGGCAAGTTTCTGCAAAGCCCGGAGGCACAGGCTTCAGTAGCTGCACACCCGTCATTTACGCAGATGAATGTTTTCCTTATGGCACTAATCGGCCTTGCATTGACCGGCCTCATCGTGGCTATAACGGAATACTTTACCGCTAAGGAATATGGCCCGGTGCAACATATTGCAAAGGCCAGTCTTACCGGTCACGGCACAAACGTCATTGCAGGCCTTGCAGTCAGCATGAAATCAACCGGCGCACCTGTTCTCGTTATTGTTGCCTCAATCCTGGGCGCCTATCATCTGGGCGGCGGATTTGCCGGTGATGCAGCGGGCGGCCTTTTTGCTATCGCATTGTCAGCGGTTTCGATGCTTTCGATGACCGGTATCGTTGTCGCTATCGACTCATATGGCCCGATCACGGACAATGCAGGCGGTATCGCAGAGATGTCGGGACTGCCTGAAGAGATCCGTAACATCACCGACCCATTGGATGCGGTCGGAAACACGACAAAGGCTGTTACTAAGGGTTATGCGATCGGTTCGGCGGGACTTGCAGCCCTGGTCCTTTTTGCAGAGTATTCGAGATCATTCGGTGCAACTCTTGCTTTTGACCTTTCGAACCCCATGGTTTTGGCGGGTCTCTTTATCGGAGGGCTTCTTCCTTACTACTTCGGATCACTTCTTATGGAGGCTGTCGGAAAGGCAGCAGGCAGCATTGTCGAAGAGGTGAGAAGACAGTTCAGGGAGATCCCCGGCATTATGGAATACAAGGCAAAGCCGGAATACGGCAAGTGCGTTGACATTGTCACAAAAGGCGCTATCAAGCAGATGATGCTCCCTGCTCTTATCCCGGTAGTGGTTCCTATCGTGGTAGGTCTTCTCCTTGGCAGAGAAGCCCTAGGCGGAGTTCTTATCGGGAGTATACTGACCGGACTCTTCCAGGCGATCGCCATGACAAGCGGCGGCGGTGCATGGGACAACGCCAAGAAATCTTTTGAAGACGGCGTTACCGACGACAAAGGCGTCGTGCATAAGAAGGGTAGCGATGGGCATAAAGCCTCTGTCACAGGCGATACAGTCGGCGATCCTTACAAGGACACTGCGGGCCCGGCTATCAACCCGATGATCAAGGTCATCAACATCGTTGCACTCTTGATCGTTCCAATGATGAAATAGTTTGAGTAGTTAATAAAAGTGGAAAGCCGATTCCAGGGCATCGGAATCGGCTTTTTTGTTATAATGGAGATGTTAGAAAAAGGCGTTTTAAAGATGCATGCAGATTTTTGTCATGGTAATTTCCCGATAGAACCAAAATTTAGTATGGGGTATTTTGTAAGAATATGGTGTGAGTTTTTTGAAAGGATGTAAAGATGGCGATCGACGAGAAAGACTTCAATAAGAAAATGAAAGAAGTAAAGAGTAAACTGAAACAGAGCGTTATTGTTCCGCAGCAGCTTACGCGAAATGACAAGATTAATTTCAGATGCTATCCGGGAATCGGATGTTTCACAAAGTGCTGCAGCGGGATACGAATAAATCTTACTCCCTATGATATCTACCGGTTGAAGAAAAGGCTCGGCTTGTCCTATCACGACTTTCTCATGGAATATACGGTGCCGAGATCGGTCGACGGAACTCCCCTGCCGATCGTCGTGCTCAAGCTCAAAAAAGACGCGGCGAAATCCTGTCCATTTGTCACCCCTGAAGGCTGTACGGTCTATACCGACCGGCCCGTGACCTGCCGCTATTATCCGATAGGAATGGCGATCATGAAAAAGTATGACAAGGAGACCGGCCAGGACTTTTTCATCAAGATCAAGGAAGACCATTGCCTCGGACATAAGGAAGACAAGGAGTGGACAATCGACGAATGGCGGGCGGACCAGGAGTCCGATCTCTACGATGAGATGAATAGCGACTGGATGGAGGTTGTGCTCAAGGCAAAAACACTCGGTATAGTAGAGTTCGGCCAGAAATCGCTCGACCTCTTCTTCATGGTCAGTTCCAACCTCGACATGTTCAGGGACTTTGTCTTTAGCAGCAATTTCCTGGACGCCTATGAGGTTGATCCGGCGGTCGTCGAACGGATAAAGAATGACGAACTGGAGCTTCTGAAATTCTCGCTGAAATGGCTCAGGTTCACGATGTTCGGCGAGGGTGACTTCAAGGTCAAAGACGAGGCCCGGCAGCGCGCAAAGGAGCGACAGCAGGCGGCCGCGCTCGAAAAGGCCAGGCTGAAGGAAGAGCGCGCGAAGAAGGCGCTCGCAAAGACGCCGGAAGAGGTTATGAAAGAGGCCGACCGGGAGGAAGAGTAAAGGCCTATTTCCCAGAGGGCGCCGGCCGTTTTGAATATAGCTTTTCTACTTCCTCCAGAATGTCCTCTTTCAGCTTCGCCAACTTTTCCCTAAATAAATCGTTTTCCAGAATTTCTTTGGGAAGTGCCTCAAATCGTCTGGCAATCGTGTCGCGCAGGAATTCCCCTCCCTGTCTTACCTGCTGGTCAATTGAGGATTGGGTATTGTTCGTAGTCGCAATCAACTGAAAGACGAGGTCGTTGTTAGCAGCCAGTCTCTGGTCGATCGATCCTAAAACAGTGAGCACCTGATCGAGTCTGTCGGCGCTCTGCTTGGCGGAGATGGCAGAGAGCTGGGAAAGACCGAATATCTGTCCGTCGCAGACGCCGGGAAGAGCAACATCGGTAGGCGGAACCCATCTGCCTACACAAATTTGGGGCCCCCTCTCACCCGTGATAAAGGTGTAGCCTTCACCCCCCTGACCTTGTGCCGGCAATGTACCCGCGATAAAAAATACCAGCCAGAGAGCCGTAATGCAGATTAATGTCTTCATATCTCCTCCTGCCTTATTTGAAGACCACAGTGAATTTCCAGTCTTCTTCTAGTTATTATTTATCACAAAAGAGGCGGCTTGTCATTCCAGTAGACGGCAGAAATTGTTTCGCATGTATAATAGTGTATGATTGTGACCGGCATTGGACAGTGCTCTCTTGATCATCTTGCACTCATAGATATTTATCCGCCGGCCGATACCAAGAAAGAGATACTCGAATTGCATGAGCAGGGAGGCGGTCCGGTCGCTACTGCACTCGTCGCCCTCTCCCGCTGGGGAGTCAAATGCAGGTTTCACGGGGTCGTCGGCGATGATGATGCCGGGAAGAAGATACAGCTCTCTCTTATCGAAGAAGGCGTTGCCGTTTCGGGGCTGGTTGTTCGAAAAAAGGCCGTGTCGCAGGTCGCCTTCATCGCGATAGAGAAAGAAACGGCCACGCGGACAATATTCTGGAGGAGCCCAGGCGGCAGGCTGCTGCAGCCGGAAGAACTCGGCGCTGATTTTCTCGATGGCAGCGCGTTACTTCTTCTCGACGGCCTGATGATCGACGTCTCGATATATGCTGCTGAAAAGGCGAGAGAGTACGGCATTCCTATAATGCTCGATGCCGGAAGATTGCGAGCCGGCATGCCTGATCTTATTAAACTCTCTGATTACGTGGTGGCTTCCGAGGAGTTCGCCAGAGATCTCGGATGGGACCCATGTCGTGAAACTCTTCTGAGGGAAAGAGAAAATCTCGGGGTAAAAGTCCTTACCGTCACGCTGGGAGAAAGTGGAAGCATGACCGCATCATCAGATAACGACTACATTGAAATACCCGCTTTTCAGGTGCATGCGGTCGATACGACAGGCGCGGGAGATGTCTTCCACGGAGGGTATATCTACGGACTTCTGAAGAATTGGAGCATCAAAGAGACCGTCACCTTTGCTTCGGCCGCAGCAGCCATAAAGTGCGCAAAGATCGGAGGCAGGTACGGCATACCCAGACTCAGCGAAGTAGAGGAGTTTTTGAGTGCAAGAGGACGGTGATGCCAAGTTGGTGCCCTTTCCCATAACACCGGCCTATGGCAGATATGCGCTTGCTCTTCTCTTTGCAGTCAACCTTCTCAATTACATAGACCGGCAAGTGCTTTTTGCTGTTTTTCCTCTGATCAAGACTGAACTGCATCTGTCAGATACAGCCCTTGGATTCCTTGGAAGCGGATTCATGGTGTCTTATATGGCGTCAGCCCCGTTGCTCGGATGGTTCGGGGATCGTTACGGGCGGGTGAAGCTGGCGGGCATGGGCCTGTCGGTTTGGAGTATCGCCACCGCAGCCACAGGTATGGCCGGGCGCTACAGCACTATCCTGGCGAGTCGCGCCACCGTGGGTATAGGCGAGGCAAGTTTTGGGACTGTGTCCCCTGGACTGATTTCAGACTATTTCCCGAAGGAGCGCCGCGGCAGTGTCCTTTCTTTTTTTTACCTTGCGATACCGGTCGGCAGTGCGGTCGGCTATATCTTGGGCGGTGTTCTCGGACAGGCGTTTGGATGGCATTCCGCCTTTTTTATTGTTGGAATTCCGGGACTTGCGCTGGCTGTTCCTCTCTTTCTCCTCCGGGAACCCAGGCGAGGGGCCACAGAGAAAGATGCGAAACTCTCTGTTCCTCACCCCGCAGATTATGTATCGCTTTTCAAGAACCGTTCTTTTGTGATTGCTACGCTGGCCATGGCCGCCATGACCTTTGCTATGGGTGGATTGGCCCAGTGGCTCCCGACGTTTTTCTACAGGACGCACGGGCAGAGTATTGCCGCGGGCAATGCGCTGTTCGGTACCATCACGGTAATATCTGGGATTGCCGGCACGCTTACCGGCGGGTGGCTCGGCGACAGATTCCAGAAAGGAAGCGGTAAGGGATATTTAATGGTCTCCGGCATGGGGTTTCTTGCGGGGACTCCATTTGCGGTGTACGCCCTCGTCTCCTCTTCATTCCCTGGCTGTCTCACTGCAATCTTTTTTGCCGAGTTTTTTCTCTTCTTTAATACCGGACCGCTCAATACGACGATTGTCAATGTTACAAACCCCTCTGTGAGGGCTATGGCCTTTGCCGTCAATATTTTCTTCATCCATGCACTTGGAGACGCCGTATCACCGGCGATACTCGGCCGTCTTTCCGATATCTGGGGGCTGAGGACAGCACTCCTGATAACGCCTTTCATGATACTCCTGGCTGCCGGGTTCTCATTTCTCTGTACCCGGTTTGTCGAAAAAGACTCGTGCGGAAGTGTGTAAAGCCCTTTGTCTTACGAAGAGACCTCTGGACGGGACATGGTCTCGTCCTTTTTATTTTGAAAGGTTCGCCTGGACTCTGTGGCTTTAAGGTCTGTTATAATGTAGCCAGATACTTCGGCAAGGACAGAAAAGAGTATAAGGGTGATATATGAGCGGCGGAGAACTTGTAATAATTTTCATCGTGGCGTTCCTGGTTTTCGGGCCTAAGAGACTGCCTGAATTGGCGAGAACGCTGGGCAAATTGCTTTTCGAGTTAAAGAAGGCTGCGCAAGACGTTAAGGTCCACATGGAAACGGAGATCGACTCGGCGGAAAAAGAAACGAAAGAAGAAACGAAAGAAGAAAAAACACCCGAGGAGGCGCCATCGCACGAGAAGCCGGCGGATGAGGCCGAAAAAAATAAGTGAGCAGGAGAGAATTACTTCAAGCTCAGAAAATTTCTCAGAAGCTCCTTCCCGACGACTGTTAATATCGATTCAGGATGGAACTGGACTCCCTCGATAATAAACTCCTTATGCCTGACTCCCATGATCTCACCCTGGTCTGTCCAGGCTGTTATTTCGAGGCAGGCAGGCTTATTCTCCTTCTTAATCAGGAGGGAATGATATCTTGTAGCCTCAAAGGGGTCCGGCAGTCCGGCGAAGAGGTTCTTCCCGTCATGGTGGATAAGCGAGGTCTTGCCATGCATCAGCCTCGGGGCACGGATGATCTCTCCTCCGAAGGCAGCGCCGATCGACTGGTGGCCGAGGCATACGCCTAAGATAGGCAGCTTGCCCGCAAAGTACTGCACCGTTTCGACCGATATGCCGGCCTCTTTAGGCGTGCACGGTCCCGGAGATATGACGATCCTCTCAGGAGATATCCTCTCTATCTCTTTGACGGTGATCTTATTGTTCCTGAAGACCCTGACGTCTTCGCCCAACTCCCCGAGATATTGGACGAGATTATACGTAAACGAATCGTAATTATCTATCATTAAGAGCATGGTTTTTCCCTCTGTTTTGTCTTTGTATACTTGTCTCGTTAACTTTTCAAACCATCTTTGCACAGCAAGGGCACGCGCAACGTGCCCCTACAATTTTATCCTAAACCTTCCTCCGCCATGTCTACAGCCGTCATCATTCCCTTTGCCTTGTTCACCGTCTCCAGATATTCCTTCTCCGGCTCGGAATCCGCGACGATGCCCGCTCCTGCCTGGACATAGACTTTGCCGTCTTTTATGATAAGGGTCCTTATGGTTATGCAGGTGTCCATATTGCCGGAGTAGCTGAAATATCCGACCGCGCCGGCATAAGGGCCCCTCCTCGTCGGCTCGAGCTCCTCGATGATCTCCATCGCCCTTACCTTCGGGGCGCCAGACACCGTCCCCGCCGGAAAGCACGCGGCGAGTACATCGAATGCATCGAGCCCCTCTTTCAGATCTCCCTCGACATTTGATACAAGGTGCATAACGTGGCTGTACCGTTCTACCGTCATCAACTCCGTGACCTTCACCGAACCGATAGTCGCTACCTTTCCCACGTCGTTTCTGCCCAGGTCCACAAGCATAATATGTTCGGAGATCTCTTTCGGGTCATTTTTCAATTCCTCTTCGAGGGCCTTGTCGGCAGACTCGGTCTCGCCTCTTTTTCTCGTCCCAGCGATCGGGCGCAGCAGGATCTTTCCGTCTTCAAACCGCACGAGGATCTCCGGAGACGAACCGACTATCTTCGCATCTCCTATATCAAGATAATACATGTATGGAGACGGATTGATCACGCGGAGCGCCCGGTAAATATGAAAAGGGTCACCTGCGGCGTCCCGCTCGAACCTTTGGGAAAGAACCACCTGGACGATATCGCCCGCCATAACATATTCCTTCGACTTTTTGACTGCGGTCAGGAAATCCTGTTTGGAGAAGTTGGAACTGATGCCATTTTTTTGCGGGGCTGATGCGGTATCCTCAAGTATAATAGGCGTCCTCAGTTTCGTTATGATATCATCGATCTTCTGCTCCGCTTCCCGATATGCCTTATCAGGTAAGTTGTCCTCTATATGGGCGTTCGACACGACCTTTATCTTCTGCCTCAGACTATCGAAAATGAGCATCGTATCGGTCAGCATAAAAAAGAAGTCCGGGAGTCCGAGGCCCTCTTTTTTGAACTCCTCTATGGGCTCGAAAAACTTCACCATGTCATACCCCATATACCCGACGAGCCCTCCGAAAAACCTCGGGAGGCCCTCGATCTCAACGGGTCTGTATCTCGAGATCTCTCTTTTTATGAGATCGACGGGATTGTCCGATTCGACGACAGTGGGCGGTTTCTGGCCGTTGATAATTTCAACTGTATTCCCTCTGCCTTTGATTACCTTAGAAGGTCTTGAGCCGAGGAAAGAGTACCTTGCCCACTTTTCGCCGCCCTCTACGCTTTCAAGAAGAAATGAAGGCGTCCCTCCGAGCTTTAAGAAGGCGGTGACCGGCGTGTCCGTATCGGCGAGTATCTCTTTGTAAACCGGGATGAGGTTTCCCTTTCCGGCTAACTCCTTAAATTTTTTTAAATTTGGGTAAAGCATATTGACAAAAATCCCTTGTTAAAATAGTATTTTATACTTTATAATTATATCTTATTGGTTGACGATAAGTTAAGCGTTATCCGACAAGATATTATCAGCCGGTTGTCAGGCAGTATTCGGCATGAATAATGCGGGAATAGCTCAGTGGTAGAGCACAACCTTGCCAAGGTTGGGGTCGCGGGTTCGAATCCCGTTTCCCGCTCCATAAAAAAAGTGAATAGTGAATAGTCTTCAGTGAATAGTAAGAAAACGACTATAAAAGAATAAAACCAATTCACCTTTCACAATTTACTTTTCACGGATTGTATCTTTAAAGGGCGGCGTACCCAAGTGGCTAAGGGAGAGGTCTGCAAAACCTTTATGCAGCGGTTCAAATCCGCTCGCCGCCTCCAATTCCCAGTATCTCTTTCCCCTCTCTGAGGGAATCGAGAAAGGCCATATCGAGGGCTTTTTCCTCAAAATATTCCTGTTCGAGCGACTCGATGTAGAACCTGTCGAGTCCGCTGTTTTCGAGAAAGTCTTCCCTGAGCAAGGAGTCCACGGCCTGAATGACCATCGGGAATATCTGGTTCAGATAGACCGATTCCTTCCTGAGGTCGATAAACACCTTCTCAAAGAGTTTGGCCGGTATCTTATCGCAGATCCCCTTTCCCGACAGTTCGGCGGTAATGTCAGCCCTGATCTTCTCCCTCACCTCCTTCAGTTCGAGGCCCGGGAAGAAGCTCCTCATCTTTTCCTTTAACGCAGTATGCGTTTCATGATAAAGCTTTTCTTCTTCTGTAACGGTTTTAAGTTCGGTAATGACGTCTTTCAGTGAAGATTCGCCTTGTTGGATATTTTCTATACCCTTGTGGACGAGCTTTATTTTTCGTCTGCCGTAGCCGGTGATGTACTTGTTCGCAAGAAGTTCCTTGATAAACATCGTCTTGAAGAGATCGGCGTCGAGTTCGTCGAAGGCCTTCTTGTTTCCTATGAGACTCCTCAAAGATTCATCTTTCAGTTCTATCCTTTTCATAAAGGCCAGCTGGCTGAGGAGGGCCTGGACGTTATCGTATCTGTCGAAGTAAGTGATTATCGAACTGAACTCTTCAAATACCCTGAAGTCGTCGGTCTCTCTGGCGAGTTCGTCACATGCCCTGCCTATATCCAGGAGCACCTGTTCGAACCCCCTGTCGTTCTGAGAATAAGCCGTATGCTTTGCTCTTACCAGGCGCACAATATCCTCTTTTATAATATGCTGCTTCAGGGACGGGTCCTTGAAAAAAAGGTTTTCGAGGATCGCCCGTGCATCTTTCAGATAATCCCGTTCTTCTGTTTCCTGGATCTTTTTCCCCTTCAACAGGAGTTCATCGAGGGTATCGAAGAGGACGACAGGGATATTGTTTCTGATGCTGAGGGTCCTGAGCCTGTTGAGACGGGCATATTCCGAGGCGTGGAGCGTATCGCGCGCCATGCTTTTTATGAGCACGTCCCTGTATTCGTCGACGACGATCTTGTTTTCGGGGTGGTTGTACATGACGTCGATCTTCATCCTCTCCTGCTGGTACCGGTCGATGCGGTTCCTGACAACAATATCCTCGAGGTAGAGTTCCTCCGCCTGGCTGAGTTCCCGGTTTTTGGCATAAAAGCCCCTATAGGCGGTGTAATATTCCTGGTTCGCCTTGTTCATAAGCTTGAAGATAAAAACGATTGAGTTTTTTTCCCTGAGCTCTGCGCAGAAGTTGCTCAGAAGTTCCGTGTCGTCCGCGCCGGAGAGGAGGTCTGTTCTTTTAAGGAATTTTCCCACAAACTTCAGGATATGCTGCTGCCGTTTTCTGTAGTCGCCTTCATAATCGGAAGAGACAAGGAAATAGTAGTTTGCAACCGCGTGCCCCTGGAGGAAAAGTTTGTCGAATGTTTCGAATCCTTCGGTATTATTGGTAAATACGACCTTTTCTTTGTCGTCAAGGAAGGCACCGAACATGATAAGCCTGTTCAGGACGTCGCTTTTTTCCATATCCTTTACCGGCTTTTCGACACCGAACATATACTGGCAAAAACTTCCCCCGGTCCCTTTATACATTATGCTGTCTTCTGAGATGGTGAGCTCGTTGCCCCTCGAGAAAAATCTTATGCGCGAAGGTTCTTCTTCATAGAAGTATGAGTTATAGGTGCTTGCCCCTGCGGCAAAGGCCAAGAAATCAACCCTTCCGATGCTGCCGTGGAGCCGGAGGTCTCTGATCATAGGAAAAATATACCACAGCCTCGGGAAAATATTCTATTTCAGTGTAAGGTGCGAAGCAGAACAGCAAGCCGTCCTTGCGTACGAATTGCCGAAAAAATCCGTTTCATCTATGATAATAGGTAAGGAAATCAGAGAAGTATGGCTATCGGCGCTGAAACAGACAATCTTTTTCCGGAATGTGTATCTGTCCATTCCCCGGCGGGACTTTGTTCAAAAGTCGCACTCCGAAATTTCGGGTGGATCATTCGGTGCGCCCTCTGCGTCGTGCTCTCGTGTTTATTTTTTCCTCCGAATGTGGCGTCAGGCGCGGACGGGAGGGAATATGTCAAGAACGGCAAATGCGATCTGGATGCCGGCCGGTATGAAGAGGCCGTGAAAAAGCTCACCCTTGCCATAAGGGAGTTTCCCCTCCTCGAGGACTACTCACTTCTCTATCTGTCGACCGCGTATCACCAGCTTGGCGACCATAAGAAATCGCTGGATGCCGTCCGCACGCTCGTTCAAAAATATCCTCAGTCTCCTCTTGTAAGAAAGGCAAGGTCTGCCGAGGTGCGGGAGGCCAGAGAAAATCCCGGAGAGAAACTCCTCCAGGTATTTGATTCTTACACGAAAGATTATCCGGAGGATGAAGAAATGAATCTCGCCTATGGTCTCTTTCTGAAGCAGTCCGGGGACATCGGGCGGGCCAAAGAAGTATTCAAGAAGATATACCTGAGGGCAGGTCTGCTTTCACAGACCGCATACGCCGAACTGTCGCCCTCAGACCTGAGTGTCCCGGACACGCTGGAAAGGGCGGCAAATCTGATGAAGAGGAACGAGTTCAAGGAGGCAGAGCGTGAGCTGAGAAGGGCACTTCCGGCCTGTGACGGAATGACCAGGGAAGAGGTCCTCAGGAATATAGGGCTTTCGCTTTTCAGGCAGAAGGAGTACACGGAGGCGGCTGAGATATATGACAAGATAAACGACGTTTTTTTTAAGGCCCGCTCCCTTTATAGAGCGGGAGACAAACGGGGTTTTGTGTCGGCCCTCAAAGAGCTTATGGGAAAAAATGACAAGAGGGCAGGCGGCCTGCTGATCGCCTTTGCGGGGGATAAGCGGAGGGAAGGTGATTTCGAAGGGGCTCTGAATATCTATGATGACGTTCTGTCCAGGTATCCTTCAGATGCCGAAGAAGCGATGTGGGGAATCGGCTGGACCCATTACGTCGCTGCGGACTACAGAAAGGCGGCCGGCGTTTTTTTGAAACTGTACGCGAAGTACGAAGACCCGAAATATCTTTACTGGCAGGCCAGAAGCAGCGAGGCGTCGGGCGAAGACGCAAAGGCACTGTATGGCGCACTCGCTAAGCATGAGAACAACTTCTACATGGTCCTTTCCGCCGCCCGGGGTAAAATAAGGGCCGGGGACTATTTGTCGGGGAACATTCCGGATGACAGCGAGGCCGGTGAACAACGTCAGTTCGAGCGTGCAGACGTGCTTCTTTCTTTGAACATGACCGGGGAGGCGAATGCCGAACTGCAATGGATAGCGAGAAAGATCGAAACGCCCCTTGCCCTGGTGGCTGCGGCATCAAGGTTCCAGAAGATCGGGGACTATAAACGCTCCGTAACCCTCGCTGCAAAGATGCCCTACTCCGATAAACTGCACAGGTTCTGGTACCCCATGGCCTTCTGGGACGACGTTGAAAAAACATCGAAAAAACATGATATCGACCCGATGATCGCGCTGTCGGTGATGAGAGAAGAAAGCCGCTTTGATCCCGATGCCAGGTCTGTGGCCGGTGCGCGGGGGCTGATGCAGTTGATGCCCCACACCGCATACAGACTCGACAAAAGCGTCGGGCTGGGTATCAGAAAGGACTCTCAGATAAACGACGCGAGAAACAATATCCATCTAGGAGTCTATTACTTGAAGTCTCTCTTCAAGGAATTCAAGTCTCTGCCCTATGTCCTTGCCGCATATAACGCAGGAGAGGTCATCGTGAAGAAGTGGGAACAACAAAGCAACCACAAGGCCGCCGATGAGTTCATCGAGGACATTCCCTATGCCGAAACGAGAAACTACGTCAAGAAGGTCATGACCTCTTATTTTCAGTATAAGAGGTCTTCTGTGTCGGAATCCATTTCTGCGAGCCTCCCGTTCGGCAATCTCTGAGCGGTTGTCTCTTTGACTTTGCGGTCCGGCCTCCCGCGTCAGCCGTGCAAGAAAGTACGGAACGCCGAACCTGAAAACGGGCATTTTGGCCGCCGGGTGCTTGACACCCTCCTTAATCCCTGATACAAGGTAAGAAAATGCGTCGTACCGGCCTATCATGTGAGAGGTAATTGATATTTTTCTTTGCAACGTTCATTTTATTTTTTGTATCCTAAATTGTCATCTTGCAAAAATAAGGAGGCGAGTCTCATGGATATAAAGGAATTTGTTCTGTCTAAGGCGAAAGAGGCGAAAGAAGGCGCCCGCTCTCTAGGGAAGGCGTCATCAAAGCAGAAGAACCTCGCTCTCATTAAGATGGCCGAAGCGCTCAAGAAAAGGGCGAAGGAACTGAAAAAAGAGAACGCCAAGGATGTAGCCTTTGCCCAGAAGAAGGGTCTATCTAAGGCCATGATCGACAGGCTTACCCTCAACGACAAGCGTATAAACGAGATGGCCCAGGGGCTTCTAGAAGTCGCGGCCCTGCCCGATCCGGTCGGCGAGGTGGTTAAGATGTGGCAGCGGCCTAACGGCATGACAGTAGGCAAGATGCGGGTCCCGATCGGCTTGATAGGCATAATCTATGAATCAAGGCCCAACGTTACGGCCGACGCGACGAGCCTCTGTCTTAAGGCGGGTAATGCGGTCATACTGCGCGGCGGATCAGAGGCTATCCACTCCAACAGGGCGATCGTAAAGATATTGCGCGATGCAGCAAAAAAAGAAGGGCTGCACGAGGGTGCTGTGACATTCATTGACATCCCCGACAGGGAAGCAGTTATGGAGATGCTTAAGTTGGAGGGGATAGTGGACCTCATTATCCCCCGCGGCGGAGAGGGGCTCATAAGGGCGGTGACGGAGAATTCGCGTATTCCTGTTCTCAAGCACTACAAAGGCGTCTGCCATGTCTTTGTCGACAGGGATGCAGACCTTCAGATGGCCCAGGAAATATGTTTCAATGCTAAGGTCCAGAGGCCCGGCACCTGCAATGCGATGGAGACGATGCTGGTCGACAAGAAAGTTGCTAAGAACTTTCTCCCTGACATGGCGGCGAGGTTCAGGAAGGCGGGGGTCGTCCTGAAAGGATGTCCCGAGACAACAAAGGTCCTGCCGAACATCGATAGCGTGAAAGAGGAAGAGTATTACAATGAGTATCTCGATCTTGTCCTCAATGTGAGGGTCGTGAAGGATATAGATGAGGCGATGGAGCATATCGCCAAGTACAGTTCTGCCCATTCCGACTCAATAGTCACCAAGGATTATGCGAAGGGCATGCGGTTCCTGCGCGAAGTAGATTCGTCCGCGGTGTTCGTGAACGCCTCGACACGCCTCAACGATGGATATCAGTTCGGCCTCGGCGCCGAGATAGGTATTTCGACCGACAAGATCCATGCAAGGGGACCCATGGGGCTTGAGGAACTTACCTGCACAAAGTTTATCGTGCTTGGGAACGGCCAGATCAGAGAGTAACGGATTGTCAAAAATCGGCGTTTTCGGCGGTACGTTTAATCCTATCCATTACGGACATCTGAGGGCAGCGGAAGAGGTGAGGGAGATGCTGGGCTTCGAGAGAGTTCTGTTTGTCCCTTCAGGGAACCCTCCGCTTAAGACCGGCCACCTTGCAGATGCATTGAAGAGATACGAGATGGTGAGGCTTGCGACTGCGGGGAACAGGTCCTTCGATGTGCTCGATATAGAGAGCGTGAAACCTGCGAAGTCTTATACTGTGGAAACCCTTGAGGTTCTTGTAAATCGTTACTCCGGCTCAGAACTATACTTTATGCTCGGCATGGACGCTTTTTTGGATATACCCGGATGGTGGATGCCCGAGAAGCTCGTTTCGATGGTCAATTTCGCCGTGATCTCAAGACCCGGCCGCAAATTTGAGGACCTTCTTTCATCGCCCCATCTGGATGTCGAGCGGGGTGATCTAAAGGTGCTTGACGACAGCGACGGAGAATGTAAGATTTTTAGATTGAAGTCGCTCAAAGAAGCGGCCCTGGTGAAGATTACCCCCATCGATATTTCTTCCTCAGACATAAGAAGGCGGATGCAGGCTGGGCAGAGCGTAAAATATCTATTGCCAGAGAGTGTCGAATCATTTATAATTTCTAATAAGTTGTATTCACCTGTTAGATGAAAACGGGAATCGAAGCGAAAGGAAGGGAAGACCTTTAAAAAGTAGAGAATTAGCCACCAAGGCAGCAGAAGCGGCCTTGAAAAAGAAGGCCTCTGATCTGGTTGTCCTTGATCTTGCCGGTCTCACCATCATTGCCGATTATTTCGTGATCTGCTCCGGGGAAAGCACCACTCAGGTAAAAGCCATTGCCGATTTTATCGAACATGAATTTTCGGGCAAGGGAATGAGGCTTTTAGGTGTAGAGGGGCTCGATTACGGCCACTGGGTCCTCCTTGATTACGGCGACGTTATCGTTCACGTTTTTGAAAAGGAAACAAGGGCCTATTACGAGCTCGAGAAGCTCTGGATGGATGCCGAGACCGTGGAGATAGATGAAGATAAAGCTGGTGTGGGTGGGAAAGACAAAAGAGCGGTCCATCGATGAAGGGGTTAAGAAGTATTTAAGGCTGCTTAGGCCCTTCGGGGATGTCAGCGTTGTCGAGATCAAAGAAGAAAAGGGAAAGGATATTCACCGGATGGTCGAAAAAGAGGGTGAGAGGATAGTAAAGCTGCCTGCCCCGTTCATCCTTCTCGATGAAAGGGGGAAAGGCTACACTTCTCCCGAATTTGCGGAGTTTCTGTCCCGCCGCTCTTCAACGCCCACTTTTGTAATCGGCGGTGCTTACGGCGTCTCTGAAAGTGTCCGCGATGCGGCCGAATGCAAGATGGCGCTCTCGAAGATGACCCTTACCCATGAGATGGCGAGGCTGGTCCTTGTCGAGCAGATTTACAGGGCATTCACGATAATGCACAAAAGGGGATACCATCACTGATGGGTAAGACCACGGTAATCATTTTTCTTCTCTTCCTTTTAGGCATTAGCGCCTTTGGGTATTTCAATCAGGAACTCGTCACAATCAAGATCCCTGCAGGGGAAAGCTACGAAGTCTCAAAGTTTATTCTCGTTCTTCTTTCGATCGCTATCGGGGTGTTCATCACTTTTATCTTCTTCGCCATCAGGGACACCAAAAAATTTATCGGTAACTGGCAGTATCAAAAAAGGCAGAAGCAGGACGCAAAGGTACAGGGGCTCTATTCCAAGGCGGTCAACGCCATCCTCGCGCACAACGAGGATGCGGCAAGAGAGGC
This sequence comes from Thermodesulfovibrionales bacterium, assembly GCA_044450345.1. GTDB lineage: Bacteria > Nitrospirota > Thermodesulfovibrionia > Thermodesulfovibrionales > UBA6898 > Sulfobium. The sequence goes on from JBIOIY010000003.1 coordinate 80,429, forward strand.
GCTGGAGGGCATCCTCGCGGAGGAGCCGGACCATGTGGACGCACTCCTTAGGCTGGGGGACACCTATGCAGCAGAGGAGGATTTCCAGAAGGCAAACATTTCCTATCAAAAGGCCAGGATGATCGATCCCCGGAATCTTGAGACCCTTTTTGCTATGGAAAATGCGCTCGAAAAGACCGGCAGGTGGGCGGATGCGCTTAAGTATATCGAAGATATCCTGGAGATCGATGAGGACAATCTTACAGCCATGTACAGGAAGCGGGATATACTTGAAAAGCAGGGGAGATGGGACGACCTTGTCTACCTGCAGAAGTCGATCCTTAAGAACGAACATAATGAAAAAGACAAAAAACGCGAGCACCAAAACCTTATAGGATACGAATATGAATACGGCAGGCATAGCCTCGAAAACAACCAGCTGGAAAAGGCGAAGAAGGCGTGTAAAACTGTCCTCCGGATCGACAAGGACTTTGTCCCTGCTACGCTCGGGCTTGCGGAAGTGATGCTCAGGGAAGGAGAAAGCGAGGAAGCGGTCAACCTCCTCGAAAAGTCATACGAGAACAACTCTTCGAAGATCGTTCTGGCAAGGCTTGAGGATTTGCTGATAACCATTGGAGAGCCGGCGAGGCTTATCACTATATACAAAGAGGGCATAACAAGGAACCCGAACGACCCGGTTACGAGATTCTTCCTTGGCAAACTGTATTACAGGCTCGAGATGATCGACGACGCATTTGAGACCCTGTCAGGAATGGATACATTAGGGGTAGCCTATCCGGAGCTTCATCAGTTGCTGGGCAATATCTATTTGAGGAGAAACCTTCCTGAAAAGGCCGCAAGCGAATACAAAAAGGTGATCGATGTAAGAAAGCCTTTGAGGCTTCCGTACTGCTGCGGAAAGTGCGGGTCCAGTTCGGACGAGTGGTCAGGCCGGTGCCCCAAGTGCAGGCAGTGGGACACGTTTCAATTTAACCTCGAAGGCGCATGTTCACCTGCTCAGGCGGGTCTCGCGGTCGGCAGGTGAAGGCTCTTGCGCTGAGGAGTCTTGTCTCCTTTCTTGATTCAGAACTTGGCCTTTCAGAATTTCCCAAAGATGAGAGCATAAACGGTCTTCAGGTAGAGGGAAAAGAGCGGGTCGCCGGAATCGGCGTCGCGGTCGATGCGTGCGAATATGTTTTCAGGGAGGCCGCCGCAAAGGGCATCGATTTTCTCCTGGTGCACCACGGGCTTATCTGGGGCGGAATCAGATCGATCAGAGGGGCCGCACGGAAACGGATAAAGGCCCTCCTCGATGCCGGCATTTCCCTCTATGCCTGCCACCTTCCTCTCGATTGGCATCCGAAGTATGGAAATAACGCAGAGCTCCTCAGGGTACTTTCCATCAAGAAAACGGGTGAGTTCGGCGAATACCACGGAAAAAGGATCGGCTACCGGGGAAATGCCGGCAGGCCCATGTCCATGGACGAATTCGTAAAACGTGTGGATAAGACCCTCAAGACACGGTCGTCTTACGTGGATTTCGGGAAAAAGGTCCATAATGTCGGTGTCGTATCTGGTGGCGGCTGGTCAGCGATTCATGACGCCGAAGAATTAGGCATCGATACCTTTCTTACCGGGGAGCCGTCCCACTCTGCGTATACACTTGCGGAGGAGATGAAGGTCAACCTTATATTCGCGGGGCATTACGCTACCGAAACCGCGGGTGTGAAGGCTGTCGGGAAGATGCTTTCAAAAAAATATAGCGTTCCAGTCGATTTCATAGACCACCCGACGGGGCTTTAAGAAGCTGTCAGCGATCAGCTCGGATTATTCAAGAATACAAGAGGAGGGCATATCCATCTTTTTGCTGATAGCTGAAAGCTGAGAGCTTTTTGCTATCTGTCGGCGATACCCTGAAAGACCTGCTTCATGATTCTAAGGATTTCGGGCTGAATGCTCTTATTCCCGGCGACAATATTTCCTGTCGAAAGATAATCCTCCCCCCCGCCGAAGTCGGTGATGAGCCCTCCGCCTTCAGTGATGAGAATGCTTCCTGCCGCAACATCCCACGGACTCAGGGCAAGCTCGAAGAATCCCTCGAACCTACCGGCAGCGATATAGGCCAGGTCAATCGCTGCCGAGCCTGCGCGGCGTAGATCGCTCACTTCGCGGAAGATTTCCTTGAATGCCCGGAGGTAATGATCGATCATCTCTTTCGCCCTGAAGGGGAAGCCGGTTGCGATAAGACTCTTATCGAGAGAAGCGACACCCGATACAATGATCTTCTTGTTGTTCAAAAAAGAGCCGCCGCCTTTCACCGTATGAAAGAGTTCGTCCCTCACGGGATCGAAGACGACGCCTAAAACGACCTCACTTTTATACTGAAGTGCAATAGATACCGAAAACATCGGGTAGCTGTGTATGTAATTCGTTGTGCCGTCGAGCGGGTCTATGATCCAGCGGTAATCCCCGGTGTCTTCCTGTTTCAGCGTCTCTTCTGAAAGAAATAAGTGCGATGGGAATTTCTCGCGGATCGTCTGCATTATCACCGCTTCGGACCACCTGTCCACCTTTGTGACGAAGTCGAATGCCTGCTTTGTCTGTATATCTTCCTTTGACAGATGCCCGAGGTTTTTGATAATAATGTCGCCTGCAAGTCTTGCTGCAGAGACAGCAGTTTTCAGAAATCCCATCGAGAGATCATCGTTCATAGAATGGTATGACCTTGCTTAGCCCTTCGCTGTCTGACCGCTTCATAGAGGCAGACAGCCGCTGATGTTGCCACATTAAGGCTCTCCGCATTCCCGTATATAGGAACTTTTAAAAATACATCCGCGGATTTTCTGATCGTCTCGCTGACACCGCGTGCCTCGTTTCCGAAGACGAATGCGACAGGGCCGTCGAGTTCTGCATTAAAAACAGATTCGGCGGCATCTGCCGAAGTCACCGCCAATTTTATATTCATATCGCGAAGCCACTTCACGAAAGTTTCTGCCTTTGCATGTGCGATGGGGACATGGAAAATACTGCCGGCCGTTGCCCTTATCACCTTCGGGATAAGAACGTCGCATGTGCCCTCAAGAAGTATCACTGCGCCAATACCTGCAGCGTCGGCGGTCCTTATGATCGTGCCGAGGTTCCCGGGTTCCCGAATTCCGTCGGCAACCGCAAAGATCGGGTTTTTCTGCACGGGAAGTCTGTCAAGCGAGGATTTCTCATATGATACTACCGCTGCAATGCCCTGGGGCGTTTCCGTGTCCGTTATCTTGTTGATCACGTGTTCGGTCGTCACAAAGATATTCGCGCCCTTTGTCCGGAGGGTCTTCAAGAGCCCGCCGCCTTCTCCCTCAGAGCCGAAGCGGTCTGTGAAAAAAACCTCCCGGATGCCGACGTTTGCTTCGATCGCTGTCTCTATGATGCGACTTCCCTCGATGACGAACAGGTTTTGCTCCGGCGTATGTCTTCGCTCCCGTATCCGGACAGCTTCCTTGATGCGGAGGTTGGCTGTGCTGGTAATTCTGAGAAATTCCATGACAGACTAACTTTATCAGAAATAGGGTTTAGTTTCTATAGTGGCGGCAAGACGGCGTAAACACCGTGAGAAAACCTTGCTTTCTCACGGTGTAAAATTGACTAATTGGAAGGTATTATTTTACATTAAGTAAGTACGCAAGGAGGAGAATTTGGGCACTACCATTGAAGATATAAGCACAACAAGGAAGCGGCTGAAAATCGAGATCCCGACGGATATTATAGAGAAGGAATATTCCGAATCGATGGACAAGGTGAGGCAGAGGTCCCGTATTCCCGGTTTCAGGCCCGGCAAGGCCCCGATCACTCTCATAGAAAAAAAATTCGGCAATGACGTCAAGGCCGACATTATAGACAGACTCGTGCCCCAATATTACTCAAAGGCAATGAAAGAAGCTGAACTCGTGCCTGTGACCCTTCCCCAGTTCGAGGGCACGCTGGATTTTAAACGCAACGAACCCCTTTCCTTTGCACTTACGGTCGAAGTGAGGCCGAAGGTCGGCGATCTGAAATATGCCGGATTGAAAGTCGATGATATCCCCTTCGATGTCGAGGAAAAAGAGATAGAAGATACGATCAAAGGACTTCAGGAAGGAAGGGCGATGTTTGAGGGGGTAGAAAGAGAGATCAGGGAAGACGACCTCATCTTAATAGATTATGTCAAGCTTGATACGACCGGTGAGAAAGAACTCTCTTCTGCAAAAGACCAGGTAATGAACCTCGGGAACAACCTGACGCCAAAAGGGATCCTCGACGAATTGCTGGGAAAAAAGAAGGGAGACGTTGCCGAGATCGTCCTCCCTGCCGTTGAAGGCGGTGAAGTGAATGAAGGCGCACAGGGGAACCGCCTGAGGATAACAGTGAAAGAGGTGAAGGAGAAGAAGCTCCCGCTGATAGACGATGAGCTCGCAAAGGATTTTGGCCACGACTCGCTCGATTCCCTGAGACAGAAGGTCAGAGACGGGATCCTCAAGGCCAAGAAAGACAAGGCTGCGGGTGAGCAAAAGGCAAAACTCCTCGATACGCTGGTTAAGGCGTATGATTTCGATATCCCGGAGACGATGCTCGAACATGAACTCCAGACCCTTGTGGTAAACGAGAAGCACAGAGGACAGCCCCAAGGGGGTGCGCAGAAGACGGCCGAGGAGACTTCTCCGGGGGATGACGATAAGCTTGCCGAGGAACTCAGACCCAAGGCGGTCCATAACGTTAAAGCTACCATACTTCTCGATATGATCGGTGAAAAAGAGGGGGTGTCCGTCACCGAGGAGGAACTGAAGACCAGAATATCCCTGCTCGCCCGGCATCTCCAGACAACACCGGAGGCCGTGGTCAACCTTTTTATGACAAAGGACGAGTCCCTCGAAGGCCTGAAGCATTCGATAAGGGACGAGAAGGTGCTGGACCTCATCTTGTCTAAAGCTGAAATTACAAAAGGAGCATAATAGATCATGAGCGTAATACCGATAGTCATTGAACAGACCGGCAGATCCGAAAGGGCCTATGACATATATTCGAGGCTCTTAAAGGACAGGATCATTTTCCTGGGCACCGCTATCGACGATAATGTCGCGAATACGGTCATTGCACAGATACTCTTCCTCCAGACCGAGGACCCCGACAAGGACATACATATCTATGTGAACTCTCCGGGGGGTGTGGTATCTTCCGGCCTTGCGATTTACGACACTATGCAGTATGTAAAACCCGATATCGCCACGTATTGTGTTGGACAGGCCGCGAGCATGGGAGCCCTCCTTCTTGCCGCAGGCACAAAGGGAAAGCGGTTTGCACTGCCGAATTCCAGAATAATGCTGCACCAGCCGATGGGCGGGTTCCAGGGTCAGGCTACCGATATCGAGATCCATGCAAGGGAGATATTGAGAATGAAAGATACCCTCAACAATATCCTTTCATCTCATACGGGACAGCCTTTTGACAAGATACGGAACGATACCGACAGGGACTTTTTTATGTCGGGGGCAGAGGCGAAGGAGTACGGGATCGTCGATGAAGTAATCTATACTATGAAGAAGAAAAAGGGGTAAGCCGGGCATGACAGCGGTTCCGGTGGAGGATTAGAATGGCGAAAAAAGACGAAGAAGCGCTTAAATGTTCATTCTGCGGCAAGGGGCAGGAAGAGGTAAAAAAACTTATCGCGGGACCGACCGTATATATCTGTAATGAGTGCATAGAGCTCTGTAACGAGATAATCGCGGATGAACTGTATGTGGAGGCGGGGGGAGAGGCGCTCCCGAAGTTACCCACCCCCAAGGAGATCCACAATGTCCTGAACGATTTCGTGATAGGGCAGGAAAGGGCCAAAAAAATTCTTTCCGTTGCAGTTCATAACCATTACAAAAGGATTTACAACCCGGCCGAATCCGACGTGGAGCTGCAAAAAAGCAATATACTCCTGATCGGGCCGACCGGGACCGGAAAGACCCTGCTGGCGCAGACCCTGGCGAAGATATTGGACGTGCCTTTTACAATAGCGGACGCAACGACTCTTACCGAGGCCGGATATGTTGGAGAGGACGTGGAGAATATCATTCTCAAGCTCCTCCAGGCGGCCGACTATGATGTCGAGAGGGCCCAGAGGGGGATCGTATATATAGACGAGATAGACAAGATCAGCAGAAAATCCGATAACCCCTCTATAACGCGCGACGTCTCCGGAGAAGGCGTGCAGCAGGCGCTTCTGAAGATAATAGAGGGTACGGTTGCCAATATCCCGCCTCAGGGAGGGCGCAAGCACCCTCAGCAGGATTTCATCCAGGTGGACACGACAAACATCCTCTTTATCTGCGGGGGGGCTTTCATAGGACTAGATGGGATAGTGGAACAGAGGACAGGCAAAAAGACCGTCGGATTCGGGACGAACGTCGTGAGCAAGAGCGAGAAAAAAATAGGAGAAATCCTGAGCTCTGCGGAGCCCGGAGATCTTATCAAATACGGCCTCATCCCTGAATTTGTGGGCAGACTTCCGGTTGTCACGACGCTCGAAGAGCTCGATGAAGCCGCTCTCGTAAGAATACTCTCGGAGCCGAAGAATGCGCTGGTCAAGCAGTACCAGAAACTGCTGTCTTTCGATAACGTCAGGCTGAAATTCACGGACGGCTCCTTGACTGCCGTAGCTAAAAAAGCGGTGCTCCGCAAATCGGGTGCGAGGGGGTTGAGGGCGATACTTGAAGAGATAATGCTCGATGTGATGTATGAAATCCCTTCTCAGAAGGGCATAAAAGAATGCCTGGTAACCGAGGAGACCGTAATAAAAAGGGACAAACCGATACTCATTTACGAAAAACAGGCAGAATCGGCGTAAAGAATAAAGAGGATGTTCAAGCAGAAAGGGAGCGGCTTTAAAGCCCGCTCCCTTTTTATTTTTTTGTTCTCAGGGATTTTTCAGCGGCTGCACGCACCGCATTTCTTAGTTCGGCGTCGCTGATATTGTCAGTGAGGCACTCGATAAAGCTCGCATCTTCAGATGACAGTTCGGACGGTTTCTGACAGGTCTCCTCGCAGGTCCCCGCAGGGGAGACCTTACCGATCCTGAACCGGATTTCCCGGACGCCGTGTCCTCTCAGTTTCGCCAGTATCTCTTTCTTTAAAAAATTGAGCTGCTGGATCCATATCGGGGAATCGACGTTCAGAAGGAGTTCTCCTTCAGTCAGCCGTGAAGGAGACATATGGAGCGAGAGAGGCTTCTCAAAGAGAGTATGCCAGTCGTTCTTGATTCGTGAAAGGCGGACGCCGGACTCGATGCCGAGCCTTTTCACTAACGGTCCGAGCAGGGAGCCCGCCTTTTCCATTATACGATCTTTTTCACGACACCCGAGCGAAGGCATCTGGTACAGACGTAAGCCCTTTTTACTCCCTTCGCAGTAGCGATTCGAGTACTTTGAAGATTGGGCATTATACGTCTCTTTGTCTTGTTGTTGGCATGACTGACATTATTACCGACAGACTTTTTCTTTCCGCACGCAACACAGCTTGCCACTAGTGGATCCTCCTTTCAGAATTGCAATAATTGAGTCATTTATGATACCATTTTAAGATTAATGATACAAGGACAGACGGTTGTTCGTCTATTGTTAAAAAAACGTTTTCAAGTAAGGCCCTGAATAATGTCAAAAGTAAGAATATACGAGTTAGCCAAAAAGTTAAATAAACAAAATAAAGAGATCCTTGACGAGCTTTTGAAGCTTGGCATAGAAGGCAAGACCCACTCATCCGGCATAGAGGCTGAGATCGCGGAAAAAATAACGAAGGCCCTCACGGCTCCCGTCCCCTCCAAGGCGGGAAAACCGGTCCCAAAAGTTCAAGTGAAACCGCCTCAGGAGCGGATGCCTGAGACGCCGACTCCTCCTATGAAGCCTCAGCAGCAGAAGGAGGCTGTCAAGGTGCCCGAAAGAAAGGCAGTTCCAGAGACCGCCAGGCCCCATCCTGCATTTGAAAAAAAAGGACCGGGTGAACAGCAGGACCCCGCACAGAAAGCACAGAAAAAGGCCGTTGCCGAAACCGGGGTGAAGGAGCCTTCTGTTCCTGAAGAAACGGTAGCCCCGCCTCTTCCGACTGCTGAGACAGAGGAAGAGATAAAATTACCCGATAAGTTCAAGAAAGAAATGGAGGCCGAGAAGATAGAGAAGTTCAAGGCCAAGCCGGGTCTTCAGCGCGCTTTTCAGGCCATAAGGAAGATTGAGCCGAAGAGATGGGATGTTAAAGGCGGTAAACATAAGGGCGATAGGGGACGATTCGGCCAGAGACAGGATACGAAGGGACAGATCCTTTCCACGATGCCCAGGAAGAAGAATCTGAAACTCAGGGAAGGCACAACGGTAAAAGAGTTTTCCGAGCTTATCGGATTGAAATTTTCTGACGTCATTAAGAAGTTTATGGAGCTGGGATACATGCCTACTATTAACCAGCCCGTGGATCCCGATGCCGCCCTCCTTGTAGCGGAGGGGTTCGGTGTCAAGCTCGAACTTGCGTCGGTTGAGGAAGATACCCACTTAGAGGAAGTGCAGGAGGACGTTACAAAGCTGATTCCGAGGGCCCCCGTAGTTACTATTATGGGACATGTCGACCATGGCAAAACGTCACTTCTCGACGCCATCAGGGAAACGAAGGTCACCGAGACCGAGGCCGGGGGAATAACCCAGCATATAGGAGCCTACAAGGTCAATCTTAAGGGGAAGGACATTGTCTTCCTCGACACGCCCGGGCATGAGGCGTTCACGTCAATGAGAGCCAGAGGCGCAAAGGTTACGGATATTGTCGTCCTTGTAGTCGCAGCCGACGACGGGGTGATGCCGCAGACCGTTGAAGCGATAAACCACGCAAAAGCTGCCAACGTACCTATTGTGGTTGCGGTTAACAAGATTGATAAGCCCGAGGCGAATCCTGCAAAGGTGAAGAGCGAGCTTTCCGAACACGGCATTATCTCGGAGGAGTGGGGGGGGCACAATATCTTTGTGGAGGTCTCGGCGAAGAAGCGGATAGGGATCGAACATCTGCTCGAAATGATACTCCTGCAGGCCGAGATAATGGAACTCAAGGCAAATCCCGATAGGGAGGCAAAAGGCACGGTCATCGAGGCCAAGCTCGATAAGGGCAGAGGTCCTGTCGCTACCTTGCTTGTCCAGACAGGGACGCTCAGAGGGGGAGAGGCGCTGCTGTCCGGCGTGCATGTAGGAAAGGTGAGGGCTTTGATCGACGACTCCGGCAAGAGGATCCAGGCCGCCGGTCCTTCGACCCCTGTCGAAGTGATAGGGTTTTCTGAAGTGCCTTCCGCCGGGGATGTATTTACCGTAGTGGAAGATGAAAAAAGGGCCCGGCAGATAGCAATGGCGAGGTTCCAGAAGCAGAGGTCCATCGAGATTGCGAAGGCGAAAAAATTGACCCTTGACGAGCTTTACACAAAGATTAAAGAAGGACAGATAAAGGAACTGAACATCATCATCAAAGGAGATGTCCAGGGTTCTGTGGAGGCGCTCAAGGACGCCCTTGAAAATATCACCCATCCCGAAGTTAAGGTGAAAGTCATTCACACCTCGGTAGGAGGAATCAACGAGTCAGACGTCATGCTTGCGACCGCTTCGAATGCGATCATAATAGGTTTCAATGTGCGGCCCGAAACCAAGGCCTCGCAAACCGCCGAGAAAGAAGGGGTCGACATCAGACTGTACAATGTGATTTACGAAGCGATAGAGGACGTCAAAAAAGCTTTAGAGGGTATGCTTGAACCAACACTCAAGGAGAAGGTCCTTGGGCGGGCGGAAGTCAGGCAGCTCTTCCCTGTATCGAGACTAGGAACGATCGCGGGCTGTTATGTCGTCGATGGGTACATGTCGCGCGTGTGCGATGGTATCCGGGTCTTGAGGGACAACATAGTCGTATATGAGGGGAAACTCAGCACGCTCAAAAGGTTTAAAGATGATGTGAAGGAAGTCCAGACCGGCTATGAATGCGGGATCCTCATAGAGAACTTCAACGACCTGAAGGTCGGGGACATCCTCGAAAACTATATCATAGAAAAAATAGCCGCGAAATTATAACAGTAGTTTTTCCCGAGTCCCTGCCCCCTTCTCAAGGGGGATCTTATTCCCCGGCTCCAGAGGAGAAAATGGATTTTATTAATTGTGTTCTCAGGGAGACAATAGATAAGGTGATATATGCTTCCCTATAAGCGTTCGGACAGGGTCGGCGACCTCATCAGAGAAGAAGTCGCTGATATTATAATGTATAAGCTGAAGGACCCTAGAATCGGGTTTGTCACCGTCACGGGAGTTGATCTCAGCCCTGATCTCAAGTTGGCGAAGGTCTACGTAAGCATCCTTAAAGAGGACGAGAGAGCACAGACACTCGACATCCTTAATTCATCGAGGCACTTTATCAGGTCCTTACTGACTAAGAGGCTGAAGATGAAGATCATCCCTACTATAGAATTCAGGCTGGATACCTCTATCGAATACGGATTCAAGATAGACAAGTTGCTGAAGGAGATAAAGGACAGCGATGAGGATACCTAGAAATCTTCTTGCGGCGTTAAGGAAAGAAGGTCCTTTTTTGATCGCCGCCCATGTCGATCCGGACGGTGATGCGATAGGCTCGGCCCTTGCTCTTTCGGCCGCACTTGAATCCATGGGGAAAAAGTCATTTGTTTTCAGCAGAGACCCTGTCCCCAAATATTACAAGTTCCTTGCCGGGTATGATAAGTTCGCGTCCCGCTTGAAGGACATTATGAAAGAAGACCCGGTGCTCGTACTTGTCGACTGCAATACTCCAGAGAGGGCTGCTGTCGAGGAGTATCGATTCAGAAAGTCAATTGTAATCGACCATCACGAGACCGAAAAGGACTTCGGAGACATACGATGGATCGATCACAGGGCCGCAGCTACTGGTTTCATGATTTATTATCTGATCAAGGCCCTTCGCATTGCACCCACAAAAGATATTGCCGTAAATCTTTACACTGCAATTTGCGTTGACACGGGGACCTTCAGATACAGCAATACCTCAGCCGACGTCCTTCGCGTAAGCGCCGAGCTCGTCGAGGCTGGGGCCGACCCTGGCCTTATTGCCGTGAACCTTTATGAGTCGTGGGATTATAAAAGGTTCAGGCTTTTGATGATGACCCTCAACACGCTGGAGGTGAGGAACAGGATCGCGGTGATCCATGTTACCCAAAACATGTTTAAGGAAACGGGCACTCGCTCTGAAGATACCGAACATTTCTCAAGTTTTCCGCGGATGATCGGAGCGGTCAAGATGGCGGTCCTCTTGAGAGAGCTGGACAAGGGCGAGTGGAAAGCTAGCCTTAGGTCCAGGGGCGGGGTAAACGTGGCCCGGATCGCCGAGAAATTCGGGGGAGGCGGGCATAATAACGCGGCGGGCTTTAAAATTAAGGCCGATCTGAAAACTGTGAAAGAGATCCTCTTCGGAACGGCCCGAAGATCTTCGAAGTAGAGGGCGGACCTTCTTGCCTTTCCCCTCCTGCGCAGTACAGTTGCAATGGACCTGATAATCAATCTCAATAAGCCTTTCGGCATTACTTCCCATCAGGCAGTGACGGGGGTAAAGCGTCTGCTGGGTGTCAAGAAGGCGGGCCACACCGGCACCCTTGATCCCGCAGCCACAGGGGTACTTCTCATATGTCTCAACGAAGCGACGAAAGTGAGCAGATTCCTTCTCGATATGGACAAGCGATACCGTGCGAGGGTCAAACTCGGGGAGAGGACCGATACTTATGACGCTCAGGGGACGGTCATCGAGCAGAGTGACGCATCTGCTCTCACTGAAAAAGATGTTGTCAGGGCCGTCAAGATGTTTGAAGGCAGCATAACCCAAAAACCCCCCATGTATTCAGCGGTAAAAGTGCAGGGCAAAAAACTCTATGAGCTTGCCAGAAAAGGCGTGGAGATTGAGCGCCGGGAGAGGCATGTCCATATATATGAGATCCATGTATGCGGATTTGATTTGCCCTATTTCGATCTGGAGGTATCCTGTTCCAAGGGGACCTATATCCGGACCCTTTGCGATGATATCGGGTCGGTCCTTGGCACTGGTGCCATTCTTTACTCTCTCGAAAGATCAGCGATCGGACCTTTTGAAATAAAAAATTCTGCAACTCCGGAAGAATTGGGAAGAGACGATTTTTTCGAGTACAAAAAAAAATCATTTTGTTCGATCGATGAGGCCCTTTCAGAATTCAGGGAAATAGTGCTGGATGATGTTGACTATCGAGGCGCAAAAAGAGGCGTCCCGATAAAAACCAATAGGATCAAAGACTTACCAACCGGAAGCTTTGTGAAATTGAAAGGACCGCTCGGGGATTTATTTGGGATCGGGCTAGTAGATGCTGAACTTATACGAATCGAAAGAATCCTAAATTTCTAACCTGACAGCCTTAATTGTTAAACTAATTTCTAAGAGTTAAGATTAAACTATTTGAAATCACAGCAATATTTATAAAAAAAACCTTGACAATATATTTTTTTTCTGGTATTCATATCCTATGCTTTTTAAAGGTAAGGGTTCAATCGGATTAGATCTTGGTTCGAGCTATATCAAGACGGTAAAACTCAAAGAATCCAAGGGAAGCTACGAACTCGAGCTCTTTGACCTCTATCCTCTTCCTCCTGAACTGATCGTCGACGGCTCCATCATCGATTCTATCAGACTCGTAGATGCCATTAAGGACATGGTCAGGAAGGCCGGAGTAAAAACAAAGGACACGGCCATATCCATTTCCGGGCATTCCTCGGTTATCATCAAAAGGATCTCTCTACCCGAGATGTCCGAAGAAGACCTTTCCGAATCGATAAAGTTCGAGGCCGAACAATATGTCCCATTCGATATAGAGGACGTCAACCTCGATTTCCAGATAATTGGACCGAAAGAGGAGCCGGGACAGATGGATGTAATCCTCGTGGCCGTCAAGAAAGACATCATCAATGAATATATATCAGTGATAAAGGAAGCCGGTCTTAATCCGATCATAGTGGATATTGACGCCTTTGCGCTCGAAAATATGTACGGCATCAACTACGAGATCGAGCCCGGAAAAAATGTTGCGTTGCTTAATATCGGGGCGAGTACTATCAACATGAGTATACTGAAAGGCGGTATCTCCGTATTCACAAGAGACAGCTCCCTTGGAAGCAATCTGCATAGCGAGGCACTGCAAAGGGAATATAACATCAGCTATGAAAATGCCGAAAAACTTAAGAGGGGCGAGCCGGTCGAGAATGTGTCGTCTGAAGATGCCGCCGCTGTGATAGAATCTGCCTCCGAAGAGATACTCAGCGAGATCATAAGATCCTTCGACTACTACCGAAGCACCACGATGCACGAAGACATCTCCGAGGTGATATTCAGCGGTGGATGTGCCCTCCTCAGTAATATGTCGTCAATGATTACGGAGAAGACCGGCATCGAGACGAGGGTCGCTGAACCTTTCAGGAACATCAAGATACCGAAGAAATTCGACGAGACCACCATTCATGAAATTGCTCCTGTCATGGCTATTGCGGTTGGACTGGCATTAAGAAGGCCCGGTGACCGATGATAAAAGTCAACCTTCTGCCCGTTAAAAAGAAAAAGAAGGCCAAGCCTTTGCCTGCTTTTCTCCTTGTTACCATCGGCGTTGCTCTTGCTGCGGTCGCGATCGTCATTTACCTAAACTTCTCTTTTAAGGGCCGCGTGAACGCAAGAAAGGCCCAGGTGGCTGATAATGAGAGAAGGCTCGGGGAGCTCGCAAGGAAGATAAAGGCAGTTGACGACTACGAAGCGCTAAACGCCGATTTCAAGAAACGCAAGGGGATTATCGAGGAACTCGGCAAGAACAAATCGCTGCCGTTCAAGATACTCGATGAGATTAGCAGGCTTTTGTCAGATGGCGTATGGCTGACGCAAATGAGCATAACCGGCAACGACATAGCATTGTCCTGCACAGGGTTCAATAATACCGACGTGGTAAATTTTGTGAATAGCCTGAAGGGGTCTTCCCTTTTGACAGACATATATCTGCAGGAGTCCATCCAGGCGAGCGCATCGGGTTATTCGGTTTATAACTTTAGAATCAGCTGTAAGGTGAAATCCTGATATGGCAGTGAAATTAGATGTTAAGAATCTGCCCATTTATTTAAAAGCGATTATCGCTGTTCTTCCCGCCGTGATCATTCTTGTGGCGGGGATGGTCCTTTTTGTGTCCCCGCAGCAGAAAGAGATCAAGGCCCTCGATGCGAAGATAGACGATCAAAACAATAAAATAGCAACAGGCCAAGCCAAGGCGGCCAGGCTTGATACCTTGAAGCAGGAAAATGAAAAACTGCTGAATAGGTTGAATGAATTGAAAGAACAACTGCCTGAAGAAAAGGAGATTTCGAGCCTTTTGAAACAGATCTCCGACCTTTCTATCTCAGCGGGACTCGAGATAAAATCCTGGAAGCCGGGAGCCAGGAAGATACACTCAAGCGGAATTGTATCTGAAATACCGGTTGCCGTCTCCGCGAGTGGAACCTATCACGATTTCGCCGGATTTCTGAGCAGCCTGACGAAACTGAACAGGATCGTCAATATTACAGATATAAAGCTCGGTTCTCCAACGCCTACAAAAGGCATGGCCAACCTTCAGATAAGTTTTACCGCCACCACTTTCTCATCTGTAAGCGAGAAAGACAAGGAGGCGAAGAAATAAATGGCAAGAATGGTTATAGATTTCAAGAGGTCGCTTGTGGGTCTATTTGGGGTGGCATTCATTGTCCTGGCAGGATGTGAGGGCGATCCTTCCCATCAGAAGCCGGCTTTAGAAAAGCCTAAACCTGCAGCCTCCGCTCCCTCGCTGGCAGTGAAAGAAGAACCCAAGGCCGAAAAAGAGGTGTATGTCTATGAGCAGAAGGGGAGAAGAGACCCCTTCATGTCATTGCTCCAAATCAGCAAGGAAAAACCGAAAAGGGCGGCAGGGAAGAGGCCTGTGGAGAACTTCGATGTCGACGAGATAAAACTGGTTGCCATTTTGTGGGACACCAAACAGTATTATGCCCTCATAATGCTCCCCGACAATAAATCCTACACGATCAGAAAAGGGATGACACTCGGGCTTTACGGCGGAAAGGTTGAGGATATTACAAGGGACAAGGTGCTGATTCGGGAGCAGGTAAAAGACTACCGGGGGCAGCTGAAAACTAAAGATACCATATTGAAACTCCGCAAGGAGGGGGAATGATGAAAAAAACTCTGATATCAAAATTTCTCATGTCATTTATTTTATTGACATTAGTCCTCGGCTGCGCGACAAAGGCCAGGACCAAGGAGACTTCCGAGACCGATGAGTTCCCGGTACTTGCCGAGATCAAACAGCAGGAAAACGGCATCTCGTTCATCGGCAGCAAGAACTTTATTTATACGCTGTACACAGGAAACGACCCTTACAAGGTAACCATCGACATCCCGGATATGCGACTGGGGAATTTTAAGGAGAAGATCGTTTGGGACAAGGCAGGCATTTCGGAGATCCTTCCCCAGCAACTCGACACTCCAAAGCCGTCTATAAGGCTCGATATTACATTGCAGAGCCCTGCTGCGGTCGTCCCTCTCTACAGGGACAATACGCTGACCCTTTTGACCAAACCTGAAGAACCGGTCACCCTGACCCAGGAAAAAACTGAAGAAAAGGTGGAGTCGAAAGAGACGACCGACGTTGCAGCCGCCGTGAGTCCGCCGGAGCCTGCAGCGGAATCAAAGCCCTCTGAAACGACGGCACCTGAAGTAAAAGAAGCAGAGGCCCCTGAAAAAAAATCTGCCGACAGCGGCGCTGCGCTGTCAAGGGCGAAGTCTATTGACCGCATCGAGCTCAAGAAATCGGCAGCGGCGCTGAAGATATTGATAATCGGCGACGGGACCATGACGCCCAATGTCTTTCCCATCGATGAAAGAATAGTTATAGATATCCCCAATGTGTCAACGCATGCCTCACTTCCTTCAAGTGTCGTGTCGCCTTTAAAGGGTATCAGGATCGGCAAGCACAGGGACAAGGTTAGACTTGTGCTGGACCTCAGGGAAAAGACGGCTTTCGATGTTTCAGCAGTAGGAAATACCATAGAAGTTTTGCTGAAGAGCAAGGAGCGTCCAGTTGTCCAGTTTGAGCACAAGGCGGTCCGAAAAGAGATTGCCCTGAAAGAACTTTCATCCAAAGAGGCAGTCCAAATAGAGGCGCCGCCTCCTCTTGTACAGGAGGCCAAGGCAGAGGGGAGATATAGGGGGAAAAAGATATCGCTCGATTTCCAGGATGCCGAGGTAGGCCCTATTTTCAGACTTCTTGCCGACGTCAATGACTACAATCTGGTGCTGGACCCTGCGGTGAAGGGCAAGATCACGATCAAGCTTATGAACGTCCCCTGGGACCAGGCCCTCGATATTATTCTCAATCAGACGCATCTCAACTACCGCGTAGACGGAAACATATTGTGGATCGCACCTGTCACTGTTTTTGACCAGATTGCCAGTGAAAGGGCGAAGTCGAAGGAGACGGAAGAGAAGTCCGAGGAACTGGTGCAGGAGGTCTTGAGGGTGAACTATGCGGCTGCCGCCGAAGTGCAGACTGCCATTAACAGCGGGAAACTGCTCAGCACACGCGGCACTATCACCCCGGACGCCAGGATGAACACCCTTATCATCAAGGATACCCAGAAGAGCATCGAAAACATAAAAGAACTTGTGAAGATAATGGACCTCGCGAAGCCCCAGGTTATGATAGAGGCGAAGCTCGTCGAGGTGGGCACGACATACAGCGAATCGCTCGGCATACGGTGGGGAGGCAGTTTCTCTTCGCAGACTTTCCCCAGTAGCCTCCTAGGCAATTTCTCGGTCAATACGCCGACGGTGAGCGCCGGGCCTTCAACGTCAAATGCCGGAGGCGCCATGAATTTGACCTTGGGGCATGCAAACAGCTTGAGCGTAAACTTGTCGCTTTCGGCGCTTGAATCCATAGGCAAGTCCAAGACGTTGTCGAACCCGAAGATATTGACGATGGACAACGAGTCCGCAACCATCCAGCAGGGTACTACATTTTTTATCCCGACGGTAAGCCAGTCAGGTACCCAGACCCAGTCGCAGACTGCAACTCTGAGCCTGACAGTGACCCCCAAGATCACGCCTGACGGTTATATCCAACTGAAGGTCAATGCTACCGACAACAGTCTTCAGCCGGGGACGGCCGGGGCCACGGCGGTAGTCAACACGAAGAGCCTCACGACCCAGGCGCTTGTCAAGAATGGAGAGACCCTGGTGATAGGAGGCATTTACAGGATGGACGATAGCGAAACCAGTGATGCCGTACCCGTCCTCGGCAGGATACCGGGACTCGGCTGGCTATTTAAGACCAAGGACCGCGTAGGGCCGAACATCAAGGAACTGCTCATATTTATTACACCGATCATAGTCAGCCAGCCTATGTAAGGAGCAGACCGGATTGAGAGAACATATATTTAATATTCACTTCGAGGAGGTTAAATGAAGAACCATATAATGCTGCTGTTGTGTGTAATCGTGTTATCGGGTTGCGGGGCCAGAGGCGGAAGCGCACCTCCTGGTTCTACGATAACTATAGGGTCTTTTGATAGTGTGACAAACGCAAATACGACGAAACAGCGCGACAGTCAAACAGTGCAGGTCATCATAAAATCGGGTGGCAATGGAGTAAACAATGCAAATATCGATATTTCATTCGATTATACGTCGCCACCCGTTAAGACTGTGACAAATCCTGATGGATCCACTACGAGAACATTCCCTGATCCGGCAAGCGTTGTTACGTTGTGCGGCGGCGCCCAGATCTTAAACGCAACCGTCCAGGCGAAGACCGACGACTGGGGTGTTTATTACCTATGCATTGAATATGATAACGGGGGTGGGCTCGCTTACGCGGGGAACGTAAAGGTCTTGAGCGGCGATCAGTCGGTTTCGACTGCGTTGACCGTCCAATAGGCTGTTGGGATGGGTGTCTTGAAATTGGATATTTTCCAGGAGGATCATTTATGAAAATTATGAGGATTACGTTCTGCCTCTTCTTGATAGCTTACCTGTTCGGCTGTTCAGGAGAGCCGACCCAGACAGGCGGCGCCAGCAGGGGAGCGGCAAAGGTCCTGGCAGATGACCTGCAGATAACCTCGGACCCGAACGACCAGACCCAGCCAAATGTTGCATACGATACGGTCAATAAGAGATACCTTGTCGTCTGGACTGACTACAGAAACGTGAACACGAGTTGTTCCGGGACCGCCCTCTGCGGCACTGACATCTTCGGCAAGTTCTGTACCGGCTCCGGGACCGGGACAGACACGACCATGACTTGCGGGAGCGAGTTCCTCATTTCGAATATAACAGGGGGCCCCGTGCCGGGCAATCAATCTCAGCCAAAGGTCGCGTTCAACAGCCAAAACCAGAATTATCTTGTGGTCTGGACCGATTCACGGAGCGGGGCAAACGGTCAGATCTTCGGTCAGCTCATGACAAAGGACGGGACCTTCTCGGGGGACAACTTTGCCATCTCTACCATTACCGCAGGCGTGGACATTAACCAGTTTGAGCCTGACGTCATATACGACGCTGTGACCAACAACTTCGTGGTGGCGTGGGTCGATGTGACTGTCGCGGACACAAATAATCAGATGGTCCTCAGGGGCGGGGGCTGCTTTAACACTCAGAACGTGACGTTTATCCCTCTGCCCCAGGCTGATAACAACATGGTCAGGACGGCAGAGGTGAGTCCGACCGGCGCGGTATCAAACAGAAAGAACGCCTCTGCGCTTCTGGCGACAGACCCTGTGCATGATACGGGGACCAACTCTTTCACCGGCACATGGTCTGTGCAGTTCAACGAGGCAAAGCCGAAGCTAATCTATAGCAGCATCACGGGAGATTATTTCGTCGGCTGGAGCGGCATGAACCATTCGGTAACCTTCAATATGGACTATATCCCGGGAGCCCTGGGGAACGTGTTTAAGGTCTTTAACGGGACGGGTTCTGTACCCAATCCGGCGCCTCCCCCCGCAAACCTCCCGGCCTGGCGAGCGACCGATACAGCCACTATTTCAGGAGCGGTGACGACGATAGTCGCAGCGACCGCAACGAAGAGTGACGGAACCGCGGCGACCGGGCTCACTTTCACGGGCTTTGGAACGACCTCGCTCAAGATCACGATCAATGCTGTATCAAATGTCATCGGCGACACGAACCCGCTCACGATAACGGTCACCTATGATTTTCCTAATGTCTGTGAATATAAGGTGCAGACATTCACCTCAACGGACAAGGACGCCGGCCTTCCCAAGGTGAAGTTCAGAAAGGGGTCCGGACTCGGACTCTTCCAGGACTTCAGCTTCGGCACAAATGCGACTGCGCTCGCATTGTCGACGGACCCAAATACTAACCGCGCGCTGATCGCATGGGAAGAGAATACCGCGACCGGAAAGGACATACTGGGACAGCTCGTTGATCTTAACAATTTCGTGTCTTACGGCAACGGCATAACCATATCCAACGCCCCCGGCGATCAGTCATCTCCTGCGGTCTCGTATGACAACGCCAACCAAAGGTTTCTTGTTGTATGGGAAGACGCGAGGAACCAGAGCGCAAATATCTCCAACATCGACATCTTCAGCCAGTTCGTCGACCCGCAGGGCAATTTAAGCGGCGCAAACGCCCCTGTGACGGTTGCGCCGGGCAACCAGCTTGCCCCTGCCCTGGCCTTCGGGGATGTCGACTTCAGAAAATTCCTTGTTGTCTGGGCGGACGGCCGCCAGCCGAGCAATGCAGACATCTTCGGCCAGTTGATGGAATTTTCATTGTCATCTCAGCTCTTGATAGAGGACGGAGCCGGGAACCCGATCTTTAACAGCGCGATCGATTTCGGGAACTTCCCGATCGGCCTGACCGGCGGGGTGCTCAACTCTACGACGTTACCGTTTAAGATCTGCAATAACGGTAATACCCAGCTCACCATAAACAGCATGAGCCAGCCGGACGCCCCGTTCTCGATCACTACGCCGATCCCGGTTACCATAAGCCCCGGCGTTTGTTCCGACATGGCAGTCCAGTTTGCGCCTATAGCTGCGGGTTCTTTTGCAGGGAATTCCTCGAACAATTTCAAGACGACGATTGATTCAAGCGGCGGAAAGGTGACGCTCTATTTCAGCGGAAGCGGAACAGGTACCCAAACGTTAAGAGTTCTTACCACAAGTCTTCCCGATGGCGACACATTGACTGCTTATAACCAGCCTCTCCTGGGATTCGGCGGTGTCTTCCCCTTCACCTGGAGCGTAAGCGCGGGGACCCTTCCCCCTGGGATGACAATAGATTCTACCTCCGGCCGTATAAGCGGCCAGCCGACCGCATCCGGATCCTTCACCTTTACGGTGAGGGTTACTGATAATGGCGGACATACCGCAACGAGAGAGCTTACGATTAATGTGAGCGTACTTACGATTACGAATATAAATACGACATTGAAGCAGTGGACAGTAGGACAGGAATACGGAACCCCCCCTGTCGAACAGATAACCGCTGCGGGCGGCGCAGCGCCTTATACCTGGAGCATAAGCGGAGGCAATTTGCCGAACGGGCTCTCGATAGACCCCTCAACGGGCAGGATTTTCGGCGTGCCGAGCCAGAGCGGGCAGTTCCTGTTTACGGTGAAGGTCACCGAAAGCGGCGGACAGATCGCAACAAAGAGTTTCATGATAAGCATTAACTCCGCACCGTCCATTCAGACAACCAGCCTTCCTGCCGGGAGAAGCGGAATTGAGTATCAACAGACACTGAAGGAAGTTGGCGGAACGCCGACCATTACTTGGGCTATTGGCTCGGGGTCACTGCCCCCGGGACTATCGATCGATACTGCGACCGGGATAATAAGCGGGACGCCGACAAGTGAAAGTAAAAACAGTTTTACGATAACGGCAACCGACGCTGCGGGGGCCTCGGTCTCCAAGGACCTTGCAATTGAGGTCACTGCTGCCGGTGCTGGTGGCGGAGGAGCGGCCTCAAATTCCGGAGGCGGGTGTTCTATCGGGAGAAAGCAGAACGGGCCGACACAGGTTGCGGACGCCCTAGTAATGCTGGCGCCGCTGTTTGCGATAATCGCGCTCAGGAATTTCAGGCGGAAGAAAAAATAGTCTCTGTATACAAAGTGATGCAAATCTCAAAGAGAGGGGCTATAGCCCCTCTCTTTATTTGTTCTTGAGGAAGATTTATTGGACGTGAAGAAAAAACCCCTGCTCGCGTATGCCATACTTCTCATGCTGGTTTTTTCAGCGCATGCCTTTCAGCTGCGCTTCTTCGATTATCTTGTCCCCATTTATCTTCTGGCAGTCCCGGTGGTCTTGAAGAGCAGGACAAATATCGGTTTTTCGATGAGGCATATTCTCCTTGGCCTGCTTGTGTCAATCATAGTTCTCTTGCCGTTCTTTGCGGTCTTTCCGCCGGCGAAAAAATTTGCAGCCCCGGAGCTGGGTGCGGCCCTGTTCCAGCTTCTCGGCGTTGCCTTTCCGGAGGAGGTTTTTTTCAGGGGGTTCCTGCAAGAAGCGTTCGGCAATAATCTCAGGGGCGCTGTGGTGGTGAGTCTCCTGTTTGCGGGGGCACACCTTCCGGGATTGTTTTTCTACGGCGACCTCTATGCACTGCTGACATTCTTTCCTTCCCTCATCATGGGCCTCCTCTACATGCGTACGTCAAACGTTGCACCCTCGACGATCTTTCACTTCTTCTCAAATATCATGTACCTGGGGTCTTTGTGATATACTCTAAACTGGTTTGAAGACTGGAATCCGGCATGTTCACTTTGCAATTGAGGAGTTACGAATGAAGAAAATCATTCTTGTACTGGTGACATTACTTTTGGCTTCGTGCGGGAATGAGAAGACCGCAGTCTTGTCTTCTGATGAAGGCAGAACCGCTGCGATAGAAAAAACGGCCCCGATAGTGTCGATGCAGTCAATCCTTGCCGGTGCGGAAAAGGGCAACTACAGGGAAGGTGAAATTATTGTCAAGCTCAAACCCGGTGTCCGCAATGCGTCTTCACTGGGTGCGCATCTGGCATTGGGGGCGGCGGTACTCCGGAGGCTCTCTCTGTTAAATGCAGATCATGTTAAACTGCCTGCTGGTGTGACGGTAAGAGAGGCGATCATACGGTATATGCAGGACCCCGACGTCGAATACGCCGAACCGAATTATGTAAGGTCGGCCCGTTCTACCGTGCCGAACGATCCGCTTTTTCCGTTGCAGTGGGCCCTCCAGAATACCCAGGGTTCGAACATTAGAATGCCCTCTGCATGGGACATTATCACCGGCAACAGGGGACTCGTCATCGCGGTTGTCGACTCCGGGGTAGACTATACCCACCCTGATCTTGCCGGCAATATGTGGGCCAACCCAGGCGAACCCAACTGCTCCTCTGCGAACGACAACGACCATGATGGATATGTTGCCGACTGCAGGGGATGGAATTTTGTGAGCGATAATAATAACCCGATGGATGACGACGGACACGGCACGCATGTGAGCGGCACGATAGGCGCAGCAGGGAATAACAACCTCGGTGTTGCAGGGGTGATGTGGGAAGTGAAAATCATGCCTTTGAAGATCCTCGACAACAACGGGAACGGTACGGTGGCGGACGAGGTAGCTGCCATTCAGTACGCCATTACGAAAGGTGCAAAAATAATAAATGCCAGCTTTGCCGGGGACCAATTTTCGAACGCGGAATTCGATGCGATCACTGCGGCAAATGCGGCCGGTATTCTGTTCGTGACCGCTGCAGGCAACGGGAATAACAATGCGATTGGGAGCGACAACGACACATTGCCGGTCTATCCCGGAAATTATAACCTTCCAAATATTATTTCGGTGGCAGCAACGGACCAGAATGACAATCTGGCCTCATTCAGCAACTTCGGCCCCGATACAGTGCACGTTGCCGCCCCGGGGGTGTTGATCCTGAGCACCGTCCCCCCGAGCTTGAGCTTTTCGTTTTGCGGAAGCTCGCCTCTTATCGGTTATGAATATTGCGACGGCACTTCGATGTCCACACCTCATGTTACGGGACTTGCAGGTCTCATATCAAGCTACTACGCCGGTCTGACGCCATCGCAGTTGCGGGCGATGATCATGAGGTATGTCGATACGCTTCCGGCACTTCGGGGGGCCGTCAAGAGCGGGGGCAGGATAAACGCGTATAAGACTGTGTCGGCCCTGCTGGCCCCATCCGGACTCTCTGCAAATGCACAATCTTCGACCAAGATAGCATTGACATGGAACGACAACGCCACAGGGGAGGATGGATACAAGATTGAGAGGGAGGCGCCTGGCGGAGACTTTGTCGAGATCGCTGAAACCGGACCTGACGTTACGACCTTTACCGACAGCGGACTCAATCCCGTGAATGCGTATACATACAGGGTGCGCGCCTTCAACACGATCCCCGTTGATTCAGGGTATTCCAATGAGGCGTCGGCCACGACCTTGTCAGGTCCCGGCCCTTCATCCGGAGGGGGTGGGGGAGGCTGTTCAGTGCTGAGAAAGACGCATCGACCTTCAGAGGGGGACGTCTTACTGGTCCTGATGCCCATACTTGCGGCCGCGGCATTGTATCGCCGCAGGCGAAAGAAAAAATAGTGTCTTCGGTATTACGTCGTTTGATATATATTCTAGATATGACAAGCAAAAAATTTTAGCGTGGAGCGATAGTATGACTAATCTAAGGTTTCTCACATCCGGGGAATCTCACGGCAGGGCGCTGACAGGTATTATTGAAGGCATACCCTCGGGCGTCTCACTTTCTTCTGAAGATATCGATCGTGACCTCAGGAGACGGCAGGGAGGTTATGGCAGAGGCGGCAGGATGAAGATTGAGACCGATCATGCGCAAATAATCTCCGGTGTCCGGCTGGGGAAGACGATCGGTTCTCCGATAAGTCTTATGATTGAAAACAAGGACTGGGAGAACTGGCAGGAGGTCATGAGCCCGGACGCCGGAACCCTGCGTTCGGCGACAAAAGACAAAAGGCTGGACCCCGTCACACGCCCCAGACCAGGGCACGCGGACCTTGCCGGCGCGATAAAATTTGATCATCGTGACGTCCGTAATATCCTCGAACGTTCGAGCGCCAGGGAAACTGCGATGCGGGTGGGCCTCGGCGCAATCGCGAAGAAGTTGTTGTCGGAATTCGGGATAATAATCGGCAGCCACGTGATACAGATCGGTAACCATAAGGCAGAAATTTACGGCATGGACCGGGAAAATCTCGCGGAGATTTTTGAGAAGGCCGAAGGGTCTCCTGTTCGATGCGCCGACGGAGGAGCTTCGAAGAAGATGACGAGACTAATTGACAGGGCGGCCAGGGAAGGCGATTCCCTGGGCGGGGTGTTTGAGGTCTTCGCAACGGGTGTGCCGGTCGGGCTCGGAAGTCATATCCAGTGGGACCTGAAGCTCGACGGGATGCTCGCGCAGGCGGTGATGAGCATACAGGCTATCAAAGGCGTCGAGATAGGACGCGGCTTTAAAATGGCGGACGAATTCGGTTCTCATGTCATGGACGAGATTTTTTACGGCAGGGCTGAGATTAAATCAAAAGGCATGAAGTTCTACAGGAAGACGAACAACGCAGGAGGTATGGAGGGAGGAATGTCTAACGGCATGCCCATTATCATCAGGGCGGCAATGAAGCCTATCCCCACTTTAAGGAGGCCTCTTATGTCTGTCGATATCAGGACGAAAAAGGCATTCGGGGCTGCCTATGAACGTTCCGATGTCTGTGCGGTGCCGGCGGCGGCAGTTGTTGCCGAGGCGATGACAGCCCTGGTCCTGGCTGACGCCTTCCTCAGAAAGTTCGGAGGCGACAGCGAGAAGGAAGTGAGAAGAAACTACAAGTCCTATAGTTCTTACGTAAACGGTTTTTGATTTTCTATGAAACTGAAAAAAGCATTTAACCGCCTTTTCTTTGCGGCTTTGCGCGAACGATTGCCTTTTTTAGGTTAATTAGCAAAAAAGTAATCACGGGTGCATCTGAAATTATAATGATGAAAAATATTATTTTGACCGGGTTTATGGGCACAGGGAAGACAGCGGTGGGGCGGGAGCTTTCGAGGCTTCTGAACATGCGACTTGTAGATGTCGACGCGGAGATCGAAGACAGCAGGAAGATGAAGATAACCGATATCTTCAAGAACTTCGGTGAACCTTTTTTCCGCGACCTCGAGACGGAGATGATAAGGAAACTTGCACATGCTAAGAACGCGGTTATTTCGACAGGGGGAGGCGCAGTCTTGAGGCAGGAGAACATGGAGGCGCTGCGGACAACGGGTGTAGTTTTTTGTCTCTATGCGGACCCGGAGACGATCATCGCCCGCGTTGGGAGCAGTAATGACAGGCCTCTTCTGGCTGTGGAAGACCCGCTGGCGAAGATCAAGGAGCTTTTACGGGCCAGGATGCCTTTTTACGAAAAGGCAGGCATCATGATAGATACGAACGGCAGGACGCCGTTGGAAGTCGCAGAAGAGATAGCGGGTATAATCGGATGCAAAAGATAAGGGTTGAGCTGGGTGAGAGGAGCTATGAGATTTCGATAGACTCCGGGATTCTGGCAGACCTCGGAAAGAGTCTGGAGAAATTCGGTTTCAGCAGGCAAACGGCGCTCGTGACCAACCCTACGGTATATGGTCTCTACGGTGACCGCGTAACTGGATCGATGAAGGATGCGGGATTCGAAGTTTCCGTCACGGTGGTCCCCGACGGCGAAGAATATAAGAACCTGTCCTCCGTGGAAGGGATCTATAGCGAGATGCTCGCCGCAAAGCTCGACAGAAAATCGGCCATCATAGCATTGGGGGGCGGAGTCATAGGGGACATCGCCGGTTTCGCCGCGTCAACTTACATGCGGGGGATCGATTTTATTCAGGTCCCTACTACGCTTCTTTCCCAGGTCGACAGCTCAGTAGGAGGCAAGACCGGGGTCAACCACCCGATGGGAAAGAACATGATCGGGACATTCTGGCAGCCTAAACTCGTCTGGATCGACATCGATACCCTGAAGTCTCTGCCCCCGAGGGAATTTCTCTCGGGACTTGCAGAGGTCATTAAATACGGCGTGATCCGGGATGAAGGGTTCTTCCGTTTTCTCGAAGAAAACAGAGACAAGGTCATGGGCCTCGATCGCAATACCCTCGCCTACATTGTCCGGACGTCATGCGAGATCAAGGCGAGCGTGGTATCACAGGACGAAAGGGAGTCGGGACTGCGCGCGATATTGAACTACGGCCACACCATGGGGCATGCGATCGAGACCGCCACCGGCTACAAGAGGTATCTCCACGGCGAGGCGGTTGCGATCGGGATGTATGCCGAGGCAAGGCTTTCGAGATATCTCGACCTGCTCGACGGCGGACAGCTGGCGCGGATAAAGGCCTTGATAGAGGCATACGACCTCCCCGCTTCATTGCCTGAAGAGATAGATTTCCGGCTGCTCCTTTCGTCGATGAAGCTCGACAAAAAGACGGTCTCAGGAGATATTGCGTTCATATTACCCGAAAAAATCGGAAAGGTCAGGATACAGAGAGGGCTTTCTGTGAAGGAGATGGAGAAGGCATTCGGCATTAGAGATTAAGAGCACATATAGCGGCAATAATTGGACAGGGCGGAGATGGGACACGAGCTGATTCATAACACGAATAAAAAGCTATCCGGGGGAAGATACTATCCCCTCGGCGCCGTCCCTTCCGAGGAAGGCGTCAATTTCGCTCTTTACTCAAAGCATGCGTCCGAGGTCTTTCTTCTCCTTTTCGACAGCCCTGAAGGGGAGCCCACAGATGTGATCAGACTTGAAAACCGGACCAAATATATATGGCACGTCTTTGTCAACGGGGCGAGGACCGGACAGTTATACGGATACAAAGTGGGAGGTGATTTTATCCCTGGACAGGGTCTGAGGTTCAATGAAAACAAGCTCCTCCTCGATCCTTATGCGAAGGCCGTTACGACCAAGTTCAGGAATATGGACAATCTGCTCCTCTCCTACGATCCGAATTTCCCCGGTCTGGGCCTTTCGCTGGATACCCGGGACAACACGCACATCGTACCTAAATCGATTGTGATGGACGACGCGTTTGACTGGCAGGGCGACGCCTGTCCGGACATTCCGCTTGAAAGGCTCATCATTTATGAGGTCCACCTGAAAGGCTTTACCGCCCACAGTTCTTCAGGTGTGATGCACCCCGGGACCTATCTCGGTTTCATCGAAAAGATACCCTATCTGAAGGAATTAGGGGTTAATGCGGTAGAGCTTCTGCCATTACAGGAGTTCTATGTCGAGGATAGTCTTATCGAAAAAGGGCTGACGAATTACTGGGGTTATAATACGATAGGCTTTTTTGCCCCCGAATCTTCCTATTGTACGCAGAGCTATTACGGGTGTCAGGTCCAGGAGTTCAAGACCCTTGTGCGCGAACTTCACAGGGCGGGCATCGAGGTGATACTTGACGTTGTTTACAACCATACCGGCGAGGGGAATGAACTGGGGCCTACGATATGCTTCAGAGGTGTGGACAATCCTACTTACTATCTGCTCACAGGCCCGCCTTCGGAACCCTGCCGTTCTTATGTTAACTATACCGGAACCGGAAACAGCATCAATATCGCCAATACCCATGTGATACGGTTCGTCATGGACTCGTTGAGATATTGGGTGGAACGCATGCATGTCGACGGGTTCAGGTTCGATCTCGCCTCGGTGCTCGGCCGTGAGGAAGGGATATTCCATAAATCCTCCGGCTTTTTCGACGCCATATCCCAGGACCCGGTTTTAAACAGGGTGAAGCTGATCGCCGAGCCCTGGGACCTCGGCACATATCAAGTAGGGAACTTTCCGATCGACTGGTCCGAGTGGAACGGCAGGTTCAGGGACACGATGAGGAAGTTCGGAAAAGGGGACGGCAGCCAGATTCGAGATCTCGGATGGAGGTTGACAGGATCTGCCGACCTGTATCGCGAGGACGGACGGTCAGCTTACAACAGCATCAATTTCATTACGTGCCATGACGATTTCACTCTGAACGATCTCGTCTCTTATAATTACAAACACAATGAGGCGAACCTCGAAGACAATAGGGACGGTGCCGACGACAACAATTCCTGGAACTGCGGAGTCGAGGGCGAGACGGACGATACGGATATCATAAGGCTGAGACGGCGGCTGATCAAAAACTTTGCCTGCTATCTCCTCTTTTCCTCCGGCACCCCTATTGTCCTGGGCGGCGACGAGTTCTTGAGGACGCAAAAGGGCAATAACAACGCATATTGCCAGGACAATGAAGTGAGCTGGTTCAACTGGCATTTTGTAGACGAAAACTCCGATATTCTCACGTTCTTCAAGAAGGCGATCGCATTTACCAAGAGATATACGATCCTCCAGAGAAGAAAATTTTTTTCGGGAAGGGACGAGGACGGCGACACGATACCCGACATCATGTGGTTCGGCAAGGACCTCGGCAAGCCTCAATGGGACGACCCCGACCTACGCACACTTTGTTATCAGCTGGACGGAGGAGAAGAACGGACCGAAATCGGCGATTATCAACTCTTTGTCATACTGAATTCCGATTTTAGGGTTCAAAGGGTGGGCGTCCCCCAACTCCCCGGAGGTAAGAGATGGTATAGGGTAGTAGATACAAGCCTCATGAGCGGAGACGATTTTCTTCGTGAAGGAGACGAGGTGCTGCTGGACCCTCCCGACCATTATCTCGCCAATCCGAGGAGCACGGTCGTTTTGCTGGGGAAGGGCTGAACGGGTCGAGTCTGGCCGGCTGAGGTTGCCAGGTGTTTTATTTGACATAGTCCCTTAAATCTTTTAATCTAACAGGCGGTAAGGAAGACATGAAATTTTTTTCCAAAGAAATAAATTTTTTTGAGATCTTCGATAAGACCTCTCTGAACATCACGAAGGCCGCTTCCCATCTCGTCGATCTCATGGAAAACTTCGACAACCTCGAAGCAAGGGCGAAGGAGATCCACGAGATCGAGCAGGACAGCGACATGCTAACCCATGACATAATGAAAAAGCTCAATAAGACCTTTATTACCCCGATCGACAGAGAAGACCTTTACGGCCTTGCGTCGAGAATGGACGATGTCATAGATCTGATATGGGCCGTCGCCGACAGGATCGTCGTATTCAAGGTAAAGGAACCGATGCCGGAGGCAATTGTCATGTCGAAGGATATTCTGACGACTGCCGAGGTCATGCACAAGGCGGTCAAGAAACTCAAGGAAAAGAACTATGCCCACGTACAGGAATACTGCATCGAGATAAACAGGCTTGAAAACAAGGTAGACAGGGGTTTCAGGGATGCACTCGGGAAGTTGTTCGATGATGTCAAGGACCCCATCCTCATCATAAAATGGAAAGAGATATACGAGCATCTCGAAGATGCATCGGACAGATGTGAGGACGTTGCAAACGTCCTGGAAGCCATAGTCCTCAAATATGCATGACACCTTGCTACTACCGCTTTTTTAAGGCTGCCGCCGTACGTTGTGACCGCAGTTTTATCTGTTTCCCAAAGCCTTCGCGTAAATTGATTTAGAGAATAGCCGGATAGTATTTCTTAACGGACCAGGGAATCGGCTGCGAAATAGGAAATGGCGGCTATGCCTGCTGAACAGGGGATGGTAAGGATCCAGGCCCAAACGATGGTGCCTGCTACACCCCAGCGTACCGCACTGAGTCTTTGAAGTGATCCGATACCCATGATCGAGCCGGTAATGGTATGGGTCGTGCTTATCGGGACCCCCAGAAGGGAGGAAATAAAGAGCATAATGGCCGCGCCCGATTCGGCACAAAAACCATCGACGGGTTTAAGTTTCGCCACTTTTTGACCCATGGTTTTGACAATGCGCCAGCCTCCGAACATGGTACCCAGGGCAATGGAAGCATGGCAGGCAATGACGACCCAAAAAGGAATATGAAATTTATTTCCGAGAAGTCCCGCACTAAAAAGCAGGCTCGCTATAATACCCATGGTTTTTTGCGCATCATTCCCGCCGTGACCGAGGCTATATAATGCCGCAGAGACCAGTTGGCCTTTTTTGAAGATATGATCCACTATTGCGCGCTGGCTATTCCTGAAGAGCCCGTAAACAACCAACCCGAGCCCAAGGCCCAAAAGAAGGCCGACGGTAGGAGAAATAACAATGAATGCTACCGTTTTTATAATCCCCGGCATTACAAGCGCTTTAGGGCCCGTTTTCACGAGGGCAGAGCCGATCATCCCGCCTATCAGGGCATGAGAAGAACTTGTGGGCAGGCCAAAATACCACGTGATCAGGTTCCAACCGCACGCACCGACCAGAGTGCCGAAGATGATTGTCTTATCCACGATTGCGATATCGATAATTCCTTTTCCGATTGTATTCGCAACATGAAGTCCGAAGAAGAGGAAGGCAATAAAATTAAAGAAGGCCGCCCAAGCCACGGCAATCCTCGGCGTGAGCACGCGAGTGGAAACCACGGTTGCAATTGAATTCGCCGAATCATGAAACCCGTTTAAGAAATCAAAGGTTAGAGCCAAAAAAACGAGGCCAAGGACTGCAACTGTCATGATCTAGACTTGATCGGCATGGACGGATTCGTCGGTATAGGGAGTGACTTCTAAGTTAGTCGGTATGGATAAGGGAAAAATATTTTTTGACATACAAAAGGATACCATGTGAAAAAGAAATTATCAATACAACTGTATCGCTTCCACTGAGAAAACTCGGCTCCGAACATTGTCCTTTAAATAAAGGCAAAAAGGGGGAAGGCCCCATCTCTTCTGGAAACTTTCTGGCGAATCGTGGTATAACTTAAACTATGGCCGAACGGCGAAAAGTCCTTGTGGTTGACGACGAGGCGGACCTCCTGGATCTGATCTCATACAATTTAAGTAAGGAAGGGTATGAGGTATCAACCGCTTCGGATGGCGGGGAGGCGCTTTCCGAGATCCGGAAGAGGCGTTTCGATCTCGTGATACTTGATCTCATGCTTCCCGGCATCCAGGGGATGGAACTCTGCCGTATTCTCAGGAGCGATCCGAAGACGGAGACGATCCCCATCATCATGCTCACTGCAAAAGGCGAAGAAGTAGACAGGGTTTTGGGACTTGAGATGGGGGCCGACGATTACATCACAAAACCCTTCAGCCCGCGCGAGCTTATTGCACGAATCAAGGCTGTCCTGCGGAGGACCGGTGAAAAATCCAAAGGAGGCAAGGTACTCCGGATAGGCAACCTCGTGATCGATACGGAAAACTACACCGTTACCAAGAAAGATGCCCCGCTGGATCTCAGCGCAACGGAATTCAGGCTTCTCCTTTATCTTTCTGAGAGGAAGGGGAAGGTCTTTAGCCGGGAGCAACTGCTGGATGCAGTATGGAAAAACGAGGCGTTCGTCGAACCGAGGACAGTCGATGTCCACATAAGAAGGTTGAGGGCGCAGATAGAAGATGACCCTTCGAATCCGGCTTATATAAAGACGAAGAGGGGTATCGGATATTACGTAGAAGCGGAAACGTGAGAAAAGGGATTTTCAGGAAAATCTTCCTTGTGTATGCCGGTGTGCTTTTGCTGGCGATGTCTTTTGTCGAAATTTATATCACGACCACCGTCAGGGACAATTATGTCGATAACTTGAAGGGGCACCTTGCCGGCACGATAACCCTTATCGCAAAGACGGTGCTTTTCGACAAGGCCGGCATCGATGATCTCTGCAGGGCGCTGAAGAAAGATGCCGGGGCACGGGTGACCGTCATTCGCAGTGACGGGAGGGTCATCGGAGATTCCGACCATGATTCGGCCGATATGGAAAACCACGCAAACCGTACCGAGGTGCAGCAGGCGGTCCTGCGCGGCACGGGGGCCGCAATCAGGCATAGTGATACGCTGAATTATGATTTCCTCTACGTCGCGAAAAAGATCGTCCATGACGGGGCAGAAGAGGGGTTTATCAGGCTTGCAGTGCCCCTGAAGGACATCGATGGGGCGGTGAACCTCATCAGGATAAAGATCATCCTTGTTATGCTCGCTGTATTATTCGTGACGTGGTTCGTTTCGGTCTGGCAGACGGACCATCTCAGAAGGCTCCTGAAACAGATCACGGATTTTTCGAGGTCTTTGTCGAAGGGGGAGATCGACAAGAGGCTCTTTCTCGACGGGGCAGGGGAATTCGGCGAGATTGCGGACAACCTCACCTCTATGTCTGCGAAGCTGCAAGATATGATGGCGCAGAGCGAGGAGGAGAGGAACCGCCTGAACGTGATCCTCAGAAGTGTGCCTGATGCCCTCCTGATAATCGACTCACGAGGGATAATAACGCTTTCGAGTTCTTCCGCCAAGGACTTTTTCGGCGATGTTCCAATGGTACACATGCGGTTCGCAGAGGTCGTAAGAAACCATGAATTCTCGGATCTTGTGGAGCATGTTCGAAAGGACCTCTCACCTGGTATGACTGCTTTCCGGATAGAGTATCCGGAAGAAAAATATCTCAGTGTTAGGGTCTCGCCTCTTTTCTATAAAAAAGAGGATGAGCTTTCCGGTTTTGTGGCTGTTTTCCATGACATCACTCAGATCGAAAAACTTGAGCAGGTGAGAAAGGACTTTGTGGCCAATGTATCACACGAAATAAAGACCCCTGTCACCGCGATCAAGGGGTTTGCCGATACCCTCCTTGAAGGCGCCCTCGACGACAGGGAAAACGCGGCCAGATTTATCCAGACCATAAAGTCAAACAGCGAACGCCTGAACAGCCTTGTCGACGACCTCATGACGATTTCCAAAATTGAGCTGGGCGTGATCAAGGTCGAAAAGACAATGATTGATCTTGAGGAAGTTTTCGAGAATATCATGGAGATATTCAGGGCAAAAGCCGCTGTCAGGAAACTCTCATTGAAAGTATCTCAAGGGCCGGAGCTGGAGCACATTAACGCAGACAAGAACCGGCTTATTCAAATATTGACCAACCTCATCGATAACGCGATCAAGTTTACCGAAACAGGAGGCGTGACCTTCGGCATCGATAAAGAAGGGGAGAAGACTTTTATGTTCGTTGAAGATACCGGCATAGGAGTGCCTCCCAAGCATCTGGGGAGGCTGGGAGAGAGGTTTTACCGGGTCGACCCCGCCCGATCGAGAAAGATGGGAGGCACGGGACTCGGCCTTGCGATCGTCAAGCACCTCGTGAAAGCACACGGCTGGAGCATGCAGATCGCGAGCGTTCCAGGCAAAGGGACAACAGTCAGGATTTTTTTGTAAGGACGAGTCTTACCTGGATACGAGAGGCACGTAGTCTTTTCTCAGTCCCGGTAATGATGAGTAATACGAGGGCCTTATCAGCTTTCCCTGGATGATCTCCTCTATCCTATGGGCTGACCAGCCTGCCACCCTCGACATCGCAAAAATGGGAGTGAATAGCTCTTTCGGTATGCCCATGGACCTGTATACGAAACCTGAATAGAAATCGACGTTTGCCGACGCCACTTTCCCTTTTTTCTTTTCAACTATCCCGGGCGCCAGCCTGGCGATTCTCTTTAGAAGGTCAAACTCTTTGTCCATTTTGTTCTTTTTTGCGATCGCGGCAGCCTTCTTTTCGAGGACCACCGCCCTCGGGTCTGATTTGGTGTATACGGCATGCCCTATACCGTATATTTTCCCCGATTTATTGTTGGCCTTCTTGTCGAGGATCTTTCCAAGGTAGTTTGCTACTTCATCGTCGTCGTCCCAGTTTTTTACGTGAGCTTTTATGTTTTCCAACATGCCTTCGACCGCTTCATTGGCGCCCCCGTGCAGATGTCCGGAAAGCGACGCTATCCCGGAGCATATGGCCATGTAGCTGTTCGCACCCGAGGATGACACGGTCCTGACAGTAAAAGTGGAATTGTTGCCGCCGCCGTGTTCGGCGTGAAGGACGAGCATCATGTCGAACAAGTTTGCAGTCAGTCTGTCCGGTTTTTTCCCCTGAAGCATGTAAAGGAAATTCTCCGCATGGCTGAAATCCTCCCTGGGCTCGATGAGTTCGGGCAGCTTCTTGCCGCGGCAGGCCAATGCCCGGTAGTTGTATGCAACGATGGTGGGAACCTTTGCTATCAAATCTATGCACTGCCTCGAAAGATCTTTTATGTTGGTGGAGTTGGGGTCGCCGTCAAAAAGGTGCATCGCAGATACCATGGTGTGAAGAGAACCCATCTGGTCTTCATTGGAGGGGCTGTTGAGAATCATGGCTTTGGCTTCTTCGGGCAGGTGTCTTCTCTGGGCAAGCTCGGCCGTAAAGACATCAAGGTGCTTTTTTGTCGGCAGCTCTCCGGTAAGAAGGAGGTATGCTGTTTCTTCATAGCCGAACCTACCCTCCTCCTGTTGATGTCTGACGAGGTCTTTTACGCTATAACCGCAATAGTATAGTTCGCCATCGAGGTCCAATTTCTTCTCGCTGCCGTCCCCCTGAATCTCTTTTTTATATCCGATTACCTGCCCTTTGCTCGTTATGCCCACGAAGACCCCCGTGCCGTCTTCGTTCCGAAGTCCGAGCTTTATGTTTTTATCCCTGACAAGCTCCGGCGAAATCTTGTCGTGTTCAAGTGCCAATTTTTCGATTATACTTAGAACGTTTTTCATATGTCTTACCTCAATATACTGTTATTACACTTCCGCAAGATCGGAGGCTAAGTAGTTTAACACATCTTTGCATCTTGTATTGAGGTTACTGAGCGGTAACATATTTTTTATTTCAGATATGGAACACACCTCCTTATCCGCGGGCGCGAAGGAAATAAGCGACTTTCTCGCGCAGGTCGAAGAGGCCTTGTCGGTAAATTTGGCGGCTTTACTCAAGAGATTCGTAAGTATTTGCCTGACCTTGATAGGATCCAGCACTACATAGTGATTACTTGGATCAGCGATGACTTCTACATCCACTGGCTTGTTTCCCAGAAGTACGCGTGTTGTCTCACCGACCTCGCGCAGGGTCTCCGAGAGATCAAAACATTCATAGATGACCTCCATCTTGCCGGCTTCGATCTTCGAAAGGTCGAGGATATTGGTGATAATCGCCCTGAGGTTGGTTGCGCTGAACATCAGGAGCGTCAGGCGGGTCCTCCCGTATAAAAGGTGATCAGGCTGCCTTGATGTCGGCCTTGCAAGGCCCTCCGATGTATTCATCATTATTGTCAAAGAAAAACTGGGAATTATAGGTATTACAATTTGTCCATCCGTCGCCATTGCAATTTTCTATCCTGGCACATTCCAGATGCCTCGGGCTCATTCCGACCATATCACAAATTGTTTCTTTCATATAGGGACACATTTTGTTATCTCCTTTGATCATTTCGTTAAGGATTTGCTCGTCAAATGATTCGCAGAATAAGGTTAGCATACTCACGTTACATGAGTATGTCGGTTATATGAAATTTTGAAGGCCTTTTGAAGAGAGCAGGTCTTGGCCGTTTTCCTCAGCCTGAGAAAAGCAAAAAAGCCTTCTCTTACGACAGCGGTAGTCCGATGTATGGTCTCTTAACGTAATTATAACGTTCACTTCATCATCCTGTAATAAAGAGTAATTACCATATAAGCAATGAGGCGGCATTCGTGAGCGAATTATTTGCACTGGTTGAGCGGTTTCCCGGTATTGCATTATTTATCCTCCCTATTCTCGGAAGTATTGGACTCCCAATTCCCGAGGACGCTATATTATTTTTGTGCGGCATATTGATTTCAAAAAAAAGCGTTTTACCCCTTCCCGGGCTTATGTCGGTATATGCCGGCATTTTGCTCAGTGATTTTCTTATCTATTCCTTCGGGCGGAAATATGGCCGCTGGATTGTTACGCATAAGATATTCCTGAAAATACTTCCCCCCGAGAAGCTTGTCCAGTTGGAACGTGGATTCATCCGTTCGGGTCCTCTTATCATCCTGTTTGCCCGGCAATTCTTTTGGCTGCGCGCAAAAGTTTTTCTCGCAGCGGGCATAATGAAAATGCCGGTTAAAAAATTCCTGTTTATGGACGGCATCGCAGCCTTGTTTACGATCGGTGTTATCGTAACGCTTGGATATACAGGGGGGACTTTTCTGTCATATTTCAACCGTATTTTACCTCAAATCGGCCGGATAAGCGGGATAGTGGTTGTTGTCATTGCGAGTATGGCTTTTATCTACTGGCTCTTAATCTTGCGAAACAGAAAAATATCTAAAGAGTCCAGGCTCCAGCTGAGCTGGCATAGGTGAAAACCGGGTGTGAAATACTGCGTAGACTTCTTCTGGCGACGATCATTGCTTCTTTGTTTTTCATTGAAGCAGACGGGGCCGCGGCGGGCCTGCCATCTCAACTTTTAATCGGCTTTGACGGACCAACACGGGATAATGGTATGCCTCAGCAGCCGTGGACCGTCAGACTCAGGGAAGGAAAAGCCGGCGCGAGGGTGACATCGGACGGAGAGAGAAAAGTGCTCCATCTGAAATGCCTGAACTCGTCTTTTGCCGTTGAACGGAGCCTTGCTGTTGTCCCCAGCGAGTACCCTCTGGTAAGTTGGGAATGGAAGGCGGTGAAACTGCCGGCATCCGGTGATCTTAGGGAAAAAAGGCGGAATGACCAGGCAATGCAGATACTACTCGTCTTTGAAGGGAACAGAGTCATCAGTTACGTCTGGGACTCCAATGCCCCTGAGGGGACGATCAGAGATGAGTCTATCGGATGGCCGCTTAACCTTCGGGTCAAGGTACTTGTAGTAAAGTCAGGGCATGAAGGCGTTGATACATGGCTTACGGCAATGCGGAATATTTACGAAGACTATAAGGCCTTGTTTCACGAAGAGCCTCTCCGACTTGTGGGACTGCGGGTCCAGATGAACACACAATACACGAAAGACAGTGCCGAGGGCTTCGTGGGGAAGATCGCATTTTCTCAGGATTACAGGGCTGCGGTGAGCCGGTAACCGGCTTATTCAAGATCTCTCGATTTCTGCATGCAAGCCTGCCGGGGAGCTCACGTTCTTCATGATAATTTCATCAGGTTGTAATAATGACTTAACAAAAAGCGCGTATTATTGGTATGCGAGAGTTTGTTCTTCTCAGCAGACGTTTAATCAACGAGAAATATTCTGGGTCTTCCGGTAGAGGGGAGGAGGCGAGGGAACCGAAAATCAACTGCGGAAGGTAGAGGCGGCATGACAGGAGCAACTGGCAGGAAAACCAATGTAAGCAGGCGAAGGAGGAATTTTGTAATGTACCAAGAGAAGAAGGTATTTCGTTTCAAATCGGTAGTTACGTTTTCACTAAGCATGATAATGATCGCAGTGATGATGGTGAGTCTCGGCGGCTGTGGCAGTTCGTCCGATCCTCAGCCAGTGTTTAAGTTTGCCGTCTTCGACGACAGCCGGGCAGCCTCCGGCGCGACGGGGACAAAAAACGGCGACAATAACGGTGCCGCGGCGCTCGTGGTGAACACCATTGCAAAGGACATTGCTACCCAGGGCGTAGATTTCGTTTTGTTTCCCGGCGACATGGTCAGCGGATATACCGACTCGACCACGTTAAGCTCTGAGTTGGACACCTGGAAAACAGCCATGGCGCCTGTCTACAGTGCCAACATCCCCGTCTATACCACTCGCGGAAACCACGAGTACGACGATCTGACCAATGGCACCGGCAACCCGGCTGATCCCAGCAGGGCGCCGTATCTGGCCCATTTCTCGATGCCTACAAACGGACCGACGACCGGAGCTAACGGACTGAGTGAAGCGGGACTGACCTACTCCTTCACCTGGAAGAATGCGAAGATCATCGGGTTCGACCAATATGCCGGTCGCAGCGCAACAACCTTCAACAACACCCTCTATGCGCCGGGTTCCAATAAAGGGCAGATGATGAACCCCTGGGTCCTCAACGAGGTCAATAACTCCACCGCCGGCCTGACCTTTGTCATGGCCCACGAGGGTTTGTGGCCCACCAAGTCCCATCCCGACACCCTGGCCAACGACCCCGACAGCCGTGACGCCCTGGTGACCGCTTTGGCCGCAAAGAACGGCACGTATCTGGCCGGACATGACCACATGTTCCTCCGCGCCGTCACGAACAACGGCAGCGGCGGCAAGGTCCCGACGTTGGTCGTGGGCAGCGGCGGCGGAGGCAACTACGACTATGCCGAAGTGCCCTCCACTGTTTATAACGGCTACACCGGCAAGACTAATTACACTGTACAGAAGCACTTTGACAACAGCGCTAACCCATATTTCGGGTACGTGGTGATCACCGTCTATTCCGACAACACATGGAAAGGAGAATTCCACGGTTTCCAGTTCAACAAATGGAATGACGCAACAGACCACTCACTAACGCCGATCACGGTAATGGACTCATTCACTAGCGCTGACTTTAAATAAACAGACACGATGGCCCTGAAGGGTT
The DNA here is from genome assembly GCA_044450345.1 of Thermodesulfovibrionales bacterium. Lineage (GTDB taxonomy): Bacteria > Nitrospirota > Thermodesulfovibrionia > Thermodesulfovibrionales > UBA6898 > Sulfobium. The sequence goes on from JBIOIY010000003.1 coordinate 118,911, forward strand.
CGGCTTGCAACGAGAAAGCCGCCGGGAAGATCCCCGGCGGCTTTTATTGTCTGGATACGACGGAAGATACGTGAGGCCGGAGGCGCAGAGGTCCAGACCGGAGACCTCTGCCGGGGCATGATTCTATAACAATTTTGCGCCCTGCTGGGCCAACCGGGACCTTACGCTCTCGCTCAGATTCAGGAAACAGAAGTTCTCCTCCTGTATGAACTTACTGATCAGATATGCGAGTCCGTTGCTCATGGCATCCAGATAAGGTGTATCTATCTGATCGAGGTCGCCGGTGAAGACGATTTTAGTCCCCTCGCCGCATCTCGTGATGATCGTTTTGACATCCAACGGCCGGAGGTTCTGGGCCTCATCAATGATGAAGTATCTCCTCGGCAGGCTTCTTCCCCGGATATAGGTAAGGGCCTCGATCTGGAGCACGCCTGAATCGATCAAATATTGAAAACTCTTATATCCATAGAGGGCGGTATTGTCCTTTACCTGGTCTTTCGGCGTGCGTACTATGACCTCGAGACTATCGAAGATCGGCTGCATCCAGGGCGCAAGTTTCTCGCCCACATCTCCGGGAAGGTAGCCGATATCATTTCCCATAGGAACAATCGGTCTTGCCACGACTACCTGCTCGTAGAGGGGCGATTTTTTCGTTGTCTGATGTATTGCGGCGGCCAGAGCGAGGAGGGTTTTGCCTGTTCCCGCGGTTCCGGTCAACGCCACAACCTCGATATCGGGGTTGATCAGGGCATCGATTGCGCATCGCTGCTCGATGTTCTTCGGAGATATGCCATCGAGCGATTTGCCATTTCTGATCTTTGATGCGCCGTCCCTTCCAATCAGCCGATATATATCATCGGCTTCTTTCAGATACCTGACGGAATGAATGCCGTTACGGTAATCACCATCGTTCAGAACTTTCCCGTACTGTTTGAATATCGATGTCTTGTCGTTTTTGTAATCCTCCGCATTAAGACCGAAAGACTCGGCCTTTATTCTTACCGCAGTGTCCTTTGACACCAGTATCACGCGAGGCGCCACCCCGTTTTTGTCCAGGGATTCAGATCTGGCGATTGAAAGGGCGGTGCTGATGATCTGGTTGTCCTCAACGCTGCAGTCAAGGGTAGAAGGCGCCGCCTCATTCTGCCCGGTGCTGACTAAAAGGACACCGCCCTGCTTCAGGGTTATCCCGGACGAGAGAGAACCTCTTTCCCTCAGGGAGTCTATTATCCTCAAGACCTTCCTCGCAGAAGCTGCAATTTCTCCCGGGCCTTTTTTTAGCCTGTCAAGCTCTTCGATTACGACAAAGGGGATTACAATATCGTTCTCATCGAACCTGAAGATCGAACTTGGATCGTGAATCAGGACATTGGTATCGAGCACGAAGATTTTTTTTGTCTCTTCCGGTTCCCTTTCACCGCAATAGTGATGCAAGGGACTTTTCAATTCGGACACCTTGTTCATAGGACCCTCCGTAGACATATTTTATTTAAAGCGGGAAAGTGCCGGAAAATAAATCGACAGGGGAATAAAGCATACTGCAGGCCGCAGGGAAATGCGTCATGGCCGAAAATTCTTGCAGCGGCGCTATGTAACTGAGTCAAGATAGCTGCCATTCAATTAGTTACATTATGGCATACAATTGTTACAGTAACGTTACGTTTCTGATAAATTACATCTTCGAAAAATAAAATCCTTGATAAATCTTATTAATTTCCGCTGCGGTATTGAAGGACCTCGACGGATCAAGCAGGTAAACACGGCCTCGCGATTTCATGGATGTGTAACGGCATCGTCATCGAATGGTAAAGTTGCCGGTGTATAGTACATGGTAACTACCAGGAAAGGGGAGTGACATATGGATAAGAAGACAAAGGAGATTTTCATGAGAGAGCGGAAGAAGATAGCCCTCGTTGCTCATGACAACAAGAAAAAAGACCTGCTCGAGTGGGTGCTTTATAACAAGGACGTGCTGTTGGCGCATGATTTGTACGCGACAGGAAGTACCGGAAGCATGCTCTCGGGAGCTTTGGATACCCCCGTATACTGCTTCAAAAGCGGGCCCCTCGGTGGAGACCAGCAGATAGGGGCGAAGATTGCTGAAGGAGAGATTAATCTCGTTATTTTTTTCTGGGACCCCCTGGAGCCCCATCCCCACGATGTCGACGTAAAGGCCCTTCTCAGAATAGCCGTTGTGTACAATATTCCTATCGCTTGCAACAGGGCATCGGCCGACTTTATCATTTCCTCACACCTCCTGAACGAACAATACCCGAGGATCGTGGTTGATTACGAAAGTGTCCAGATTGCCAGGAACAATGAATTGAATGATCCGTCCCGATAATGTGAAGTGAGTCGGCCGGACAGCGGTGAGGGCGGGAATCGGTAGCTCGGCGTAGGCCCGTCAAAGTCCGCAAGACATTTGTAATAGAAATGTAATGTTTCCTTCACACTGCGGTAATATTTGTCCTTTACACTAATCATACCCTATGACACCTGATCTTAACATATAGGCATTATGCCTGATATTCACAAAATTCTTGTTGTTGACGACGAACCTGATATTGTCGATTTGGTGTCCTACAATCTCAAAAAAGAGGGTTTTACCGTATCCACGGCATCTGACGCGGAAGAGACATTGGAAAAAATCAGGACGGGGGACTTTTCCCTTATTCTCCTCGATCTGATGCTCCCCGGCATGCAGGGCATGGAACTCTGCCGGATCCTCAAGAAGGACGCCAAAACAGAAAATCTCCCCATTATCATGCTTACGGCAAAGGTCGAAGAAGTCGACAGGGTCCTCGGCCTTGAGTCCGGCGCTGACGACTATATCACAAAGCCCTTCAGCCCAAGGGAACTGGTTGCGCGTGTCAAGGCAGTCCTGAGGAGGTCGGCCTCGAAGGCCGCAGATGAGGATATTATTCGGATCGGAGAACTCATCATCAACAAGGGAACCTATACGGTGACAAAGGGTGATTCACTCTTAGATCTCAGCGCCACCGAGTTTAAACTGCTTCTCTATCTTATAGAAAAAAAAGGGAAGATATGCGACCGGGAGCATCTGTTGAAGGCCGTATGGAAATACGATGCCTACGTTGAACCGAGGACAATCGATGTTCACATAAGAAGGCTTAGGACACAACTTGAAGACGACCCTGCAAATCCCAGGCATATCAAAACGAAGAGGGGGATCGGTTATTATTTTGAGGCATGACAAACCCTAACAAGAGAACTTCTTCCGACACTGGATTCCTCTGGGGTGTAGCAACATCCGCCTTTCAACTCGAAGGCTCGCCCTATGCGGACTGGACGACGTGGGATGAAATACTAAGTGAAAAGCCCGACATCACCAATCATTACATCCTCTATAAGGAGGACCTGGCCTTATTAAAAGACCTCGGCGTAAACGCCTACCGTTTTTCTCTCGAATGGAGCAGGATACAGCCGCGCGAAAGAGTCTGGGACGAGAAGGCGATAAGACATTATCAGGAAATTGTCGAGATACTCGTGGACAACCACATTGAACCGATGCTTACCCTGAATCACTTCACTCATCCCTTCTGGTTCATGAAAAAATATCCATGGCATGAAGATGCATCGGTCGAAAAATTCCTCATCTTTGTGGAAAAGATGGTCCGGACATTTGAAGGGGTGAGGTATTGGATCACATTCAATGAACCGTATGTGCTTGTCCTCGCCGGCTATTTTGAGGGCTGTACGCCCCCCGCTATCAAAGATGCATCGCTGGGGGTGAAAGCCTTGACGAACATCCTTAAGGCCCATGGGCGGGCCTATGATGTAATCCATTCACATATTCCGGATGCGATGGTGAGCATAGCGCACAATATGGCATCATTTGCCCCATGGAGCAAATGGAACCCCCTTGACAGACTCCTCGTAAAGATCGCGAAACACTTTTACAACCATTCCCTTCTGGATGCTTTTCTGAGCGGCTCCCTAAGTATCAAATTCCCATTCAGGAAGGCGATCGAAATCGCAGTCCCTATCAAGGGTAAGCTGGACTTTTTCGGCGTCAACTACTACACAAGGATGCATCTTCGCTTCAATCCATTAAAAAAAATGGGGATTGAGATGAGACACAGGGACATCGACGGGCACGGACTTACCGACATGGGATGGGAAATCCACCCTCGAGGGCTCGAAAAGGTCCTGCGCAACGCGTCGAAACTAAACGTTCCCCTGATAATTACGGAAAACGGCATTGCCACCCGCGACAGTCAGAAGAAGATACGGTTTATGCAGCGGCACATTGATGTTCTGGAGAAGTGCAGACGGGAAGGGAGGGACATCAGAGGATATTTTTACTGGACCCTGATCGACAACTACGAATGGCTCCAAGGGCTTGATTCGCGGTTTGGGCTGTATACCGTTGACTTTCAGACCCTGGAACGCAGACCGACGAACGCAGCTGCATACTATTCATATCTTATTAAGAGCAGAAAGCTCTGATCTGCTGCTTTTTCTTCCTCACCCGTAATCTTAACAAGAATGTAATCCTTCCTTAATGATGCCGTAACGATCATATCGTAAGCTAACAACAGTATGGTAAACAAATTGAGAATTAGGCCGTAATGCTGCTGTGTGATTTCCATATCCACACTACCTATTCAGACGGCTCGGTGGAGCTGAGAAGGACAATCGATTTATTCGGACAGGCAGGCTTCGATGTCATTGCAATAACAGACCATGTGGTGAATGGTGATAATCCACTGGGCAAACTTGCACATCGTTTTAAGTATTCTGTAACAGCCGCTAACTTTGGCAAATATATCTCCCACATAAAAGAAGAAGCGGAAAGGGCCCAGGACAAATATGACATGCTCGTCATCCCCGGAATTGAAATAACCAAAAACCATCTCAGCCCGGACAACTCAGCCCACATGCTGATCATCGATATCCAGGACTTTATCCCCGCCTGCATGGGGTATGAAGAGATATTCCTGGCGGCGAAGAAACAGAAAGCCCTGACGATAGCTTGCCACCCGCATTATATGTCGGCGAAGAGCGACCGGGACACGCTTTTTCTCTGGAACAACAGGGAAAAATATGCACGCTACATCGATGCCTGGGAGATCGCTAACAGAGATGACGTCTTCAATGTTATTAGCCTGAAAAAGTATCCTTATATCGCAAACAGCGACTTCCATAAGCCCAGACATCTTTACTCCTGGAAGACGCTTCTGAATTGCGCGAAGGGCATAGACTCCATAAAGCAGTGCATCAGACATAACAAGGGTGTTGCATTGACGCTCTTCAGAAATTAGGAGGTGAACATGATTTTATTCTGGATCTTTGCAGGCATTACCTGCTTTGGGATGATCGGATATCTGCTTCAAATTGTCGCGGTCCGGTCATATACGGCTCCCCCCAACTCAGGGGAAAGCATGCGCTTTCCCCGATCTTTTTCTCCTGTCTCAATCCTTAAACCGCTCAAAGGTCTTGATGACGGCCTGTTCGACAACCTCGAAAGCTTCTGCAATCTTGATTATCCTCACTATGAGATCATCTTTGCACTGCAGAACCAGAATGACCCGGCCCATAAAGTGGTAAGGAAGATAAAGGAGAAATACCCTTTAAAAGACATAACCATTGTCGTCGAACATTGCGATGAGGGGCTGAACCCCAAAGTAAACAATCTTATCCCGGCGTACAAAAGGGCCAAATATGACCTTATATTGATCAGCGACAGTAATGTCCGCGTGGGAAAAGACTATCTGGCGGATATTTCTCAGCACATGGATGACCCGTCTGTGGGGCTTGTCAGCAATATGATCAGGGGCGTAAGCGGTCGGTCCCTTGGCGCCGTTATGGAAAATCTCCACCTGAACTCCTTTATAGTGGGAAGCGTCTGCTTCCTCGACAAATATCTCAAGATGCCTTGTGTCGTGGGCAAGTCAATGCTGATGAGGAAGACCGACCTCGAAGCTATAGGGGGTTTCTCGTCCGTAAAGGACTTTCTTGCGGAGGACTACATCATCGGCGAAAGAATTCACGCGCTCGGCAAAAGGGTCGTCCTTTCCTGTCATCTTATCAATAATGTCAATGAATACTGGGGCGTAAAGAGGTTTTTAAACCGTCATACAAGATGGGGAAAGCTGAGATGGCACATCGGAGGCGCAAAGTATTTCTCTGAATTGGCCGGCAATGCCGTGTTCATGTCCTTTATGCCGGTGGTCATAATGCCGATGTCCAAAGTGTCTTTATTGTTGGCTGCGGCCGTCAGTTCCCTGAAAATAGTTCATGATTTCTACATCGGCAAAAAACTTCGTGCTGATATGAATCCCCTTCTCTATTTGTTGTCCCCTGTCAAGGACCTTATTATCGGATTCGTATGGTTTGTGCCGATCCTGAGCAACACCGTGGCCTGGAGAGGCAACAGATATATCATCGGCAAGGACTCGGTGCTCTCACGCTATCCCGATGACAGTTTCTGGTCGTGGCGGTACAGGATCATGGACGTAATAAAAACAAGGATTGCATAGCGCATGCATGATAAGGAGGTGCCAGTGCATTGCTCGCTCAATCAAATCCCGACTGACAATCGGTTGCACGCGGACCATTCCTGCTGCCCTTACAATGGTGCAGCCACCGGCATATGTTCCGCATCCCTTTCTACAATGATGATTGTTCCAAGCATGAGGGAAGGATATTGCGAAAATGAGAATTACGATAATTGCCCTATTTTCTTATCCAAAATCCTGAGAAAAAAGACATAATCCGTGTCTTCTTATATGGAGGTGTGCGTGACGCAACAGAAAAAGATACTTATCATCGATGACGACATCCGATATCTTGTTGATGCGAAACGCTGTTTGCAGTCTCGTGGCTATGCGGTGAGTATCCATGAGTATTCAGCCGGCTCGCCTGTCATGATCAGAAATATGAAGCCGGATGTTGTGTTACTCAATATCAGAATGGGTGACCTGTCCGAGGAGAAACTATCATACCTCCTCGGTGCAAACCGGCATGCACGGGGAGTTCCCGTGGTATTCTATTCCTCCCATGACGAGGAAGGCCTCAGGAATGCCGCCGTCCGCCACGAGGCCGAGGGATATATCCGCAAAGGCGACGTCTCCCTGCTTTGCGATGAGATAGGTGTTTTTTGTCCCCATTGAATCGAGAAACAAGATTTACTTGAGGAGATCAAAAGGTGGAGAAGAGAAGCATGGATAAAATCGCAATCATTGATATAGACAATACTTTGTGGCAGTTCAGCGATGCCTTCTTTGAAGAACTGAGAAAGATAAACAAGGACTTCCCGACACCGGAAAACTGGACACATTGGTGGAGTATATGGCAGGGATATTGTACTGAGCAGGATTTTTATGGGGCGATAAATGCTATTCACATGAAGCAAGACAGCGACAATTATCAGCCCTATCCTGAAGCCAAAAGCTTCCTTTCGGGGATGAAACAAAGTGGCTATCATATCACCATAGCGAGTCACCGTTCCCCTGAGTTTATGGACCAGACTGAGAGATGGCTGAAAAAGCACGGATTGCTGCATGACGATATCTACCTGTCCCACCATAAGACCGAGTTATTCAATACAGAGACAAATGTGGTGGTGGACGATGCACCAGAGGTATTGGAGAGGGCAGTTGAGAATGGAGCGTTAGCAACGGGATTATTATTTCCCTGGAATCGTGCCTTTCGTAATAATGGGTTCAGGCTTTGCAGTAACCTTGATGAGATATTGGATGGTATCCTGAAGCAGTGAGTATATCTATCCCGGAAAAAACCGGTGTTCAACAAGGATGGTGATTTAATCTGGTATACGGAGGCAGCTACCTTTTGTTGAAACGTATAGAAAGATTGATCGCTATTATAATTGATCTGTTAAAAAGCCTTGCATTGCTTGAGTATTCGGTTGATATCCTTGAATCGGTCGAAAAAACCCACGGGGGCGGAATTAATTCTTCTGATTAATGTTTGCAGTACGTGCACGAGAGACGCAAAATCATTTCTCCAACAGGAAAGCATGATATATCAAGTCGTCTTTCAATTTAATGACCCGTGCATCCTTGGTTTTAAAGCAGGTGTTATATTTTGACCAGATCGAGTGTCACCTTGATAGCCGCTCCGATCAGTGCGGCTTCTTCTTTGCTCATCTCGCCCAGGCTACCGCGTCTTTCTGTCATTCTCCGGAAACGCGTGAAGTCCGTCGGTAGTGCTTCGGTGTCTATCAAATACGCGATCCCCTGAATAATCTCGCCTATTCTTTCCGGAGATTTTGCTTCTCCTTCCAGTTTGGCGAAATACTGAACCTTGATTTTCGCCCTGGTGACGTCATAGTCCACGTCCTTCACGCGATGAAGCGCCAGAATTGCGTAATCGCCTAGGGCTTGCCAGAATAGTTCGTCATATTCTTGCCACTTTGGCAGCGAGAAGCGCAGTAACGCGGGCCTTTTTCTTCCTATCTGCGGGATGCATTTTTCAAGCGCGACAACTAAATCCCCAACCTTGTTCTTGTCTATCTGATCAAGCATCTCATATAGCTTGCGCCGCTGATGTCTCCGAAGGAGCTTCTCGATCTGCTCCAATACGTTCCCCTGTCCAGGGTGCGTGCCTAATTTATCGAGAACATTGTTCGTTGATTTATCCATGACATTCCTTCCCGGGACGCTGTCTTTTCTAGATGATACTTGACACATCGGGATGAGTCAAGCGGTGAATGGTTTGGGTAGAGAGACTCACCTTTGTCCGCCCGGCAGGGCTCAAACCGGAACAGGTGGCCCGGCTAAATCGGAATCAATAGTCTGAATACTCCGAAAAATGCTTTTCCCCTTGATGTAATAAGAAACATTTATACATGTAACAGAAAATTAACACTCCTTTAATAATCCATTAACAGACCGTTTGCTATGCTACTGACCAGGGAGGCAACTATGAATATACAATACATTATCTGTCCCCATCTTAAAGGCAGTTATGACGGAGCGGTCTGCAGCAGCGTCAGCAAGTTGATCAAGAACATAGAAGACGTCACCATTAAATTGTGTATGGGCAGGCATTACGAGGTATGCTCGATATATCGGGAGTCTCTGCTCCCTCAGGAGCCTGTCAGTGCCATTTAAGATATGACGCGGACAAGGAAGTCAGTTAGGCCTCTTTGGCATTTCACGGATTGCCGATGTGTCGATCTTACTCGCCGTCGCCTTGCAAAATTCAGTTCGGACCAGCCGGAAAAATTTCATATTCCCTTAACTTAAATGACATCATGCCGTAAAAACCAAAATGATATCCTTAAACTGGATTGTATTTGGAAGAAGGAAACTCGAATGATCACCTATATCATCAAACATCATGTCCCGGGGCAGATAAGGCTGGATGTTCCTGTATTGAGAAAAATTGCCGAGTATCGGCTAAAAAAGATATCGAAGGCCGTGACAAGGCTTCCCGTCTTTACGGGAATAAGAGACCTTACGGTAAATCCAGGGAACGGCAGCGTAGCTATTGAATATGACACCGAAGTTGTCGATATCATAGATTATCTGGAAGACATGGCAGTTATTGTCGAAACGCTGGATTGTCTGGAAGGACAAACGCTGGATTGTCCGGAAGGACACCGATGAAGGAGAAAGATATGGCTTGTATTGATTATCTGGAGACAGAGGCAAGGTGTTCGAGAGGGATCCCGGTCGCGCATCTTTTCAGGCGTTTCTTCTGTGAGTCAAAGCCTGAAAAATGCCCGATTGTCTTGTGGGAAGTATCTTCTCGGGCGATAGATAACACTAAATCATCCTAAGGAGGAAGCCATGCAGTGCCCGAATCTTTTGAAATGGGTAATATCATCATGCAAAGCCGTGGAGAGACCCTATGTCCCGAGCCTTTTTGAGCTGGAGGAGTATTGTAGCACCGGAGATCACAGGAAGTGTCCTTTTTACATGAGAGACATCGTCAGGCCCAATACTGTGAGGGATAAAGTGTCCGCATAACATCTCAAGACTTAGTCTGATAATCCCACTTCTATGGAGAAAAAGGCAGCGTTAAAGAGGGCTCGCGTGGGTCTCAGGTGTACGCGGTAACCCCTTCATGCATCGCTGACCACTACCATTAAATAGTATCCCCGGCATGAATAAAGTGCCACGGTTTTGCGGCAGAGCTTAATAGGTAAGTAATGAAAGAAGTGTTAGACAATGTGCCGTTTCAGGCGATAGACTGAACTATATATTAAGGATTCAAGGAGAGTATTCGTATGGGATTGCTTGATGATGTATTTAAAGGCGGCAATGTTATAACGGGCTTGGCTATCGGCATCGGAGCAGCGGTGCTTGGACCGGTTGTATTGCCTATATTGGCCGGGGCTGCGAAACCTTTGGCAAAGGCCGCGATAAAGGGCGGCCTTGCGCTGTGTGCAAAAGGAAAGGAGTCAGCTGCCGAGTTCGGCGAGGTCTTTGAAGATATTGTTGCAGAAGCGAAAGCGGAACTCGCGGAAGAGCACGAAAAGGCAATTCCTGTTCCGCCTACCGAAGCGGAACAAAGTGTCTAATATCCCGGAAGCATTTATAGGCCATAAGATGACGGGCAGGTTGAGACTAAGGGTCCCGTCGAGAAGAGGAGATGGCGCATATCTGGGAAAAATCACTGAGGAATTCTCATCTCTCCCGGGCATTGCGCAGGTAATCGTGAACACCGAAACATCGAGCGTTCTCTTCCTGCATAATCTTTCAGAAGACGCAATTATGGGACATCTCAGTGCAAGCGGTCTGTTCAGAATTTCGGGGGCTCCCACAGGTCAAGGAGACGTGCATAGCGGAGTCAAAGGATGTTTTCGGGAGATGTCCCGCAAAGTCGAGAAGGCGACGGGAGGAACGATGGGTATCAGTGAAGTTGCCTTCCTTGCGCTGTTCGGCGCCGGGGTCATGCAGATAGGTCGGGGGAATTTTACTGCGATCCCCTGGTACACGGCATTTTGGTATGCGCTTAATATCTTTCTGAAATCAGACGCACAGAAGGCCGGGGAATAGCTGTACTCATCCTGTCTGAAGGTGAAGGCGCAATAAACCCGGAGAGTTCTATTTTTTCATCAGCCTTTTGAAAAAGATGAATGGCTCAGTCAAAAAGTAACTTTTCTCAACAGAGAAGGAGGTCAGTTATGTCTCAGGAAAAAGTCATGCGCGGCACTCGTTACGCAGAAGAGGTAAGCGAGGCCGGGACGACCGTAAAAGAGGGCGTAGTCAGCAGCCTTAAAGGTCTCAATGAGATTGAGGCGGAAATCGTGAGCCTCGTGAGGAACACGGTTTCCAACACTTTGCGTGCAACGGGAGAGGTGGCGATCGAAAGTATCTCCATTTCGAAAGACGTCATCAAGGGGGCTATCCAGGCCACAGAGGAGGTTGGAACAGGACTTATCCTGAGCACGAAAAGTGTTGCCAAAGGGGTGATCATGGGGGTGAGTGATGTAGGCGGCGATGTGGTAGCTGTTGCAGGCCAGACAGTAAAAGGCGCGGTAAAGGGGGCCGCTGAAGTCGGCGCGGATGTCGCCCTTGTTGCAAGGAGAGCGGTCGATGGCGTCATCGAGGCAACAAAGGAGATAGGGGGGAATGTGGAAGATGTCGCGAAAGTGGCAGTCGGAGGGGCGATTGAGGCTGCAGGGACAATAGGTAATACGGCGGTGAAGGCTGTTAGGGAGATGCTCGTCGGCGTGGTCGAGGGCGTAAAGGAGATTGCGAGCGCAGCTCTGCCTAAACCGAGGACCTCCACACCGGAGACAAAAGCGCCTGCATCAAAACCGGTTGTTGCGGAAAAAGCGGCTGCGACCAGGAAAAAGAAGTAAGAATAATACCCCGTGGTTCGGCCTGTACACGTTGCGGTAAGAGGAAGGGCCCGCTTTAAAGTAGCGGGCCTTTATCGGTCTCCCTTACTCAAAGATCGGATTGAACTCACCCTTAATTCACTTGACGGAATAAGAGAGGCATCGGCCAACACACATACAGGCAATGTTCTTGTATATTTCAATTCTGACAATACTCCCGGGTCAATCGCATCGGCAATAGCAGCGGCAGTGTATGGCTACAGATCTCAGCATTGTAACAATCATTCTCCGGAAAATAAAGAAGACGCAGACGGCATCATACCCTATCGGCGGAAAGAAGCTCCCGGAGAGCAAGGCAGGCCTGTTGTTACGAGGAGGAAATTAAGGAAGAGCATCATCAAGGCAGAGGAACAGAATCCTGATCCCTGGCACCAGATGGATGCGCGTGAAGTGGCGGGAAAGTTTGGCACATCCCAGCACTACGGGCTTCCCAATGACATCGCAAAGACGAATCTGAAGCGGTATGGTCCCAATGTCCTTCCGGAGGCGGTGCCCCGCTCCGGGTTAAGCATTTTCCTCGGCCAGTTTAACTCACTTCCTGTGGCACTGCTCGGCGTTGCTGCCGGGATTTCTATAGCCACGGGAGGCGTCGCCGATGCGATCGTAATTGCCGGCGTGGTGGTCATCAACGCAGTAATAGGGTATGGGACCGAAACCCAGACCGAAAAGACCATCCATGCATTGAAAAGCCTTGTCAGACCTTCTGCCACGGTCAAGCGGGATGAACAAATTATAGAACTCGGAGCAGAGGAAGTCGTCCCAGGAGATCTGCTGATCCTCAGACCGGGCAGTTACGTGCCGGCAGACGCAAGACTGCTGGAGACGTATCACCTGAGTATCGACGAGTCCGCACTTACGGGAGAGAGTCTCCCTGTGATCAAAACAAGTTTGCCTTGCGAGGTTGAAGAAATCCCCCTTGCAGACAGGGTCAATATGGTCTATATGGGGACACTCGTGACCGGCGGGCAAGGGATCGCCGTGGTCGTGGCAACGGGCAGGTTTACCGAGATAGGAAAGATCCAGGCGCTTGTAGGAGAGGCAGAATCTCCGGACACCCCGATGGAGCGGCAGCTTCATAAAATGGGCACACAGCTTGTCTTTATAAGCGGAGCTGTCTGCGGACTTGTCTTTATCGTCGGACTTCTGCGCGGATACGGCTTTTTAGAGATGCTCAAGAGTTCCATATCTCTTGCCGTTGCCGCAGTCCCGGAGGGACTCCCTACTGTTGCAACTACAACCCTCGCCTTAGGTATAAGGGACATGAGGCGGCATAACGTGCTCATCAGGCATCTTAATGCGGTCGAAACACTGGGGGCCGTACAGACGATCTGTCTTGACAAGACGGGAACAATCACGATGAACAGGATGTCGGTAGTCGCCGTCCATACCGGCATGAAACGATATGAAGTCTCAAATGGGGCGATCACGGCTTCCCGGGAGAAGGTGAGCCCCTATTCAGTCGACGAACTCCTTAGGCTGCTGCACGTGAGCGTGCTCTGCAGCGAGAGCGAGGTCGAAAGAGAAAAGGGTACTTATGCGGTCAGCGGCTCTCCGACCGAAAACGCCCTGATCTATATGGCGTTGAACGCCGGTATCAATGCCGTTTCTCTTAGAGAGAGCTTCCCCGTGTTGAGCATCACTCATCGTTCGGAAAGTCGCAATTACATGTCTACCGTCCACAAATCCGAGAGTGGACCAGTCATCATTGCGGTAAAGGGGAGCCCCGGCGAGGTCCTTTCAATCTGCAACTGGCACATGAAGGGCGGAGAGAAGCTTCCGTTGACGGAGGAGGACATGCTTCTCATAGAGACGGAAAATGAACGCATGGCCGGTCAGGCGCTCAGGGTCCTCGGCGTTGCCTATTCATCGCGGGACGATGAGGAAGCCCTCTCCGAAGATAGAAAAGATCTTCATGAAGACCTGATATGGCTCGGCCTCGTCGGCATGGCAGACCCCATCAGGGAAAATGTGAAAGAACTGGTCCACGGGTTCCACGAAGCCGGAATCGATACGGTCATGATAACGGGAGACCAGAGCCCCACCGCATATGCTATTGGAAAGGAATTGAATCTGAGCAATAACGGACACCTCGAAATCCTTGATTCTACGCACCTTGCGAATATCGAGCCCGAGGTCATGAAGGCCCTCTGTGAGAGGATACACGTCTTTGCCCGCGTCAGTCCTGCACATAAGCTCCAGATTGTCCAAGCGCTCCAGTCCGCCGGGAAAGTGGTTGCGATGACCGGAGACGGTATCAACGACGGCCCGGCGCTCAAGGCAGCGGATATAGGGATCGCCATGGGCCACACAGGCACTGATGTCGCCCGCGAGGTGGCTGACGTGATTATTGAAGACGACAATCTCGAAACAATGCTTATCGCGGTAAGCAGGGGAAGGACAATCTATAACAATATCCGGAAATCAGTCCACTTCCTGCTGTCCACAAACCTCAGCGAGATCATGGTGATGTTCACGGCGATCTCGACAGGTCTTGGCCAGCCGCTCAATGCGATGCAGCTTCTCTGGATCAATCTTATCACGGACATTGCTCCGGGACTGGCCCTTGCCCTTGAACTTCCGGAGCCGGATGTGTTGAGCCGTCCCCCCCGGGACCCACACGAGCCGATTGTCAGAAATTCCGATTTCAAGCGGATAGCTTTCGAGTCGGCAATGCTTTCCGCGGGCTCCCTGGGGGCTTACGGGTATGGCATTGCACGCTATGGAATAGGACCGCGGGCTGGTTCGGTTGCATTCCTCAGCCTTACGGCAGGACAGCTCCTTCACGCTCTGAGCTGCCGCTCTGAGCAACACAGCATGTTCAGCGCCGAGAGACTGCCACGGAACAAGTATCTTGAAGTGGCACTGGGCGGTTCCTTTGCGCTCCAGATACTGGCGATGACTGTCCCCGGGCTGAGGAGACTTTTGGGAATAGGTCCAATCAGTATCCTCGATGCTCTTGTGATCGGCGGAAGCGCTGCTTTTCCGCTTCTCGTAAACGAGGCGACAAAATCCCCCTTGAGGTTGGCAAGATGAAAAAAGACTTCATATTTACATCCGAATCGGTTACCGAAGGCCATCCTGACAAACTCTGTGACCAGATCAGCGACGCACTTGTCGACCACTTCCTTCAGCAGGACCCCTTTTCGCGGGTCATTGCCGAGTGCGCCGTATCAACAGCGATCATTTTCATCGCCGCGAGGTTTTCATCCGACGCCAGTGTCGATTTCCCGAATATCGCCAGACAGGTCATCAACCAGATCGGGTATGACCAGCAGGCTTTTAACGCGAAGACCTGCAGCATCGTCACAAGCCTCAAAGAACTGCCCTCCGCAGAGGACCAGCGCTTTGACGAGAGGAATCTGACGGAAGATGAAATTGACGCTATCCCCGTCCGTAATCAGGTCACCGTATTCGGATTTGCCTGCAACCAGACACCCTCGCTAATGCCCCTTCCGATCTGGCTCGCCCATCGACTGGCACGAAAACTTACCGCAGTGAGACTCCAAAAAGTGCTTCCCTATCTGGCGCCCGACGGAAAAACCCAGGTCAGCGTGGAGTATAAGAATGGAAAGCCCTACCGGATCCACACCATAACGGTCATAGCCAGTCAGAACAAGACGGAGAAGTCGGGCGGTCCAGACCTTAAGAGACTTTATGATGATATGCTGGATACCGTCATTCGTCCCGCCTTTCTTGACGAGGAGATCAGACCCGATGCCGGCACAAGGATATTCATAAACCCCGATGGTCCTTTTATCACGGGCGGACCCTCAGTGCATTCAGGGCTCACAGGGAGGAAGAATGCGATCGACACCTATGGTGAATATTCCCGGCAAAGCGGCGCGGCCCTCAGCGGCAAGGACCCTCTTCGGATAGACAGAATCGGCGCGTATGCCGCCCGGTATGCGGCAAAGAATATCGTTGCCGCGGGCATCGCCGACGAATGTGAAATTCAGTTGAGCTATTCCATAGGGCTGTCCCGTCCAGTAAGCATTCAGGTAGAGACATTCGGCACAGGTCGGATTTCCGACGAAGAGATTTCCAGAATTATCGAAGGCCTGTTTGATTTCCGCCTCGCAGGGATTGTCCGCCAGTTCAACCTCAGATTTCTCCCCTCCATAATCAAGGGAGGCTTTTACAGGAAACTTGCCTCTTATGGTCATGTTGGCAGAATGGATATCGGTCTTCCCTGGGAATTGACGGATAAGGCCGGCATACTTCGTGACGAAGTTGCCGGGTGAGAGACTTATGATAGCCGGGTACGTGTCGATCCTTCCGGTGGCCCGTTAAGAAGGCATCTACCGGTTGTAAGCGCCCCGCTTTTTTTGTTCTCCTGTAACGAAAACTTCACGGTAGCGTCAACTTCCCTTAACGTTCCATCCGTTACAATTCACCTGTCAATTTCTTCGACAGGGAGGTGCGACATGTATCACGATGCCAAAACGAATTTTATGATGACGCAGGGTCGCTTTCTGGTAAAGCTGGCGGAGGACCGAAGTGAGTTGGAAAAGGCTCTGAAACTCAGATTTGAGGTGTTCAATCTCGAACTCAAGAAAGGGCTCGCCATATCCTACCTTAATGGGATGGACACGGATGAATATGATAAGTACTGCGCCCATCTCATCGTAATCGACGCTGACTTCGACAGGGTGGTCGGGACCTACCGGTTATTACCTGGTTTTGTTGCTGAATTCAATGTCGGATACTATTCGGAAAACGAGTTCGATATGACCAACATAAAGAACCTGCAAGGGGAAAAACTTGAGCTCGGCCGATCATGCGTGCACAGGGACTATCGAAACGCCCAGGTCATTAACCTGTTGTGGGCGGGTATTGCAAGGTACGTGGAATTGTATAACATCCGTTATTTATTCGGATGTGCAAGCCTTTGTTCCTCGGTCACGGAAGAGGTCAGCCTTGTCTATTCCTACCTCTCCCGTCATCACCCTGCCGAACCTCGTTATTCCGTATATCCGCTGCAGAAAGTAACTGGACTGCGCATGCTCCAGGTCGAAGACCGGAGAGAGGCATTGAAAATGCTGCCGCCGCTCATAAAAGGGTATACGTCCCTTGGCGCAAACATTTGCGGAAAGCCATCGTACGATGCCATTTTCGGAACTGCTGATTTCTTCGTTCTCCTCCAGACGGAAAAAATTATGGCCCGCTACCGGAAGAAGTATTTCCAGGAACAAGAGGAAGCGTTGTGCCCCGTATCATGAGGGCGGGCAAAGCACTGTGCTTGGCGGTGTTGCATCTCGCATGTCTGTTGACCGGGTTGGTCATCGCGGTCCCCTTTCTTGTCAGCCGCGACCGGAAGGCCAGAGCAAGGGCCGGGGGTATGATGATCTGGGCAAGATGCGCGTGTTGGATACTGGGCATAAGGATTCATCGCACGGGTTCATGTCCTCCCGTCAAGGGCATGTTTGTGGTCAGCAACCATAGCAGTTATCTCGATATCATTGTTCTCGGAAGTTTATTTCCCGCAGTTTTTTTGGCGAAGAAGGAAGTCGGGTCCTGGCCCCTGATCGGGTGGCTTGCGCGGCTTGCAGGTACGCGCTTTGTCGTGCGGGAATCGAGAAAGTCCACAGCGGACGCGCTTGAAAATATAAAACGGCTACTGGATTCCGGAATGAATGTGATCGTTTTTCCTGAGGCTACTACCAATGATGGGACAATGGTCAGGGACTTCAAGAGTTCCCTTTTTAAAGCTCCTGTTGACATGAAGATACCGGTGCTGCCGGTCAGCGTCATGTACTCGCACGTGAACTCAATCGCCATGACCCCGGAGATGCGGGACTCTGTTGCGTGGTACGGGGAAATGGACCTTATTCCTCATCTTTGGGATGTGCTTGGCCTGAAGCGGATTGATGTCAGGGTGCACCGCTGCCCTGTGATACGGGAGGTCCTGGCTGAGGACAGCTCCAAAACCAGGAAGATACTAGCCGCTTTCGCCCATAGCGAAGTCATGTCAGGATTGGAAAGTCTGAGACTTGAGATATCCTCTTCCTAAGTTTAGACAGAAGTGCTCAATGACAGCCCCACACTCATTCTTCGCCAAATCCACCTTCAACAGCCTCGATTACCTTTTCCGCAACTCCCAGGGCTTTTTCCGTTGTTTTCTCTACCCGCTCGTCGCACGTTTCTGCCTCGGTTAGACGGAAATAGCCGTTTTTTTCGAGAATCCCGATGATCTGTTCGCAATTGATTTTTTTCTCATCAAAGTGAATTATCGCACTTCCAGTAGCAGCATGAATCTCTGTCGCCGATATGCCATTAAGTCCTTTTATGAATGTTTCAAACTCTTTCGTTTTTACGGCATTATCATGAAGTATGGGTGATTCAATTCTCATCCTGCCAGGAACGTAATGAATATAGTATTTCATATATAACCATGATACCACTCCACTTATATCAAATGATAGAATTTATTGAATGTCATAATCCTCCCTTCTACAGGCCTTCTGCAATGTCTACTATAAAGGTCCCAACGCTGATTAAATGATCTGTTCTATCCCTATGGCAATCAATAAGAGACCCGCCACAACCGAGGCCTTTTTGGATATATTCCATTTTATAAAGAATTCTGCGACGTAGTTCCCCGCCCATAGAGCAAGAAAACTGAGCACCGCAGACAAAAATCCTACCCAAAATGAGTTAAGTCCAATCATCCCGGCGCTTACCCCTCCTCCTACATTGTTTATCGAAAGCGCAATGCCAAGGAAAGTTGCTTCTCTGAAATCGATATGTTTTGAATTATCCATATCAGCCTTTTTGGGATCCATCAAAACATGAAAGGCACTTTTCTTGTTTGCCTGGACAGACTCGGCAGAACAATCATTGTTTTTTTTCAGGTATGGTTCTAATATCATCCACAAGCCGATGGCGGTAAGCAGCAACATCGCTATCAGAGAGGATAGTTGCTTACTGATAACTCCTGATATTATTGTTCCTGAGAAAGCTGCAACGAATGAAATGACAAAGGTAATTACAGAAATCCAAAGATTTATCGGAGTGGATATCCTCACTCCTCGAATGCTATAGGCGATTCTGACACCTATATTGTCAAAATTATTCATTAAGGCAATAAAAAACGTATAAAAAAAATGATGCATTACATTGGTCCTTTCAGTGCGGAAACACACTCTAGAGTGGGATATTAATTTTTCTCAGGTCGCGGAAATACCGCCCGCATATTGTGGGCTACTTAACAATAGCCGGAGCTCACCATAATTTTGTCTAAGTCCTCAACGACCTGTTGTTTCCCAAGTATATCAGTTGTCGAGTTGATCTAGAGTATATCCATAGGCAAGTAATGAAAAAATCCTTGCTCACGCCCGAAACTCCGGATAAAGCATACTCCGGAAAATGCATTATATTGCTATGGCCAAAACAAAAGGCGAGATTAAAAGGATAAATCCGGTCCAGAAAATCCATCTCTCTTTTACTGATAGATTGCTCCAGTATATCTCAAGTAAAGAGTTTTCACCCGATTTAATAGCCCCCGCTTTTGAAATGATCCGGCTCTCAACATAGCTTACTTCTATAGCGCCTATTGCGCACAAGCTACTAATTATTATTTCTGCAGTTTTTACCATATTGTATCGCCCCGATACAAAATTATTAAGGCGCCTTTCTCAGATCGACTCTTCATCGCAGAACGTGAAAAACAAAGAGTATTCGGTCTCTTCATAAGTAAAGAATAACAATTTTAACTATCAAATTGAATGCAATCATAGGCAGATAATGAAAAAACAGCAAAGGTTATCTCACATCGTCAGGAGCTTTGGTGATACACTTTAATCAGGAGAACAGATAAAGCCAAAGCCTCCCGGGAGGGAGGAGAAGAGTCGGGTACTACAAGCAGAGTTCGGCGCCTTTTCAGTGGATAAGGCAATGACAATTCGGCCTAGTCACGTATAAACATTTTTTTGTGCCTATTGTAGGCGGGGGTGTGTAATGAAAGCTGAAGCAACCAGTAACGTAAATGTTCGTGAAGAAATCGGCAAGGCGGGAACGACCGTCAAAGACGGAATGATCAGCAGCTTGAAAGGGATTAATGAGATCGAAGCAGAGATTGTAAGCCTGGTCCGAAACACAGTATCCCATACGTTTCATGCAGGCGGCGAAGTCGCACAGGAGAGTCTCTCACTCACCAGGGAGGTGGTGAAAGGCGCAATAACTGCCGCTGAGGAAGTCGGCACAGGCCTGATCATGAGCACAAAAAGTGTAGCAAAAGGGATAGTGATGGGAGTAAGCGATGTCGGCGGTGATGCGGTTGCTGCCGCAAGCCAGACTGTAAAAGGCGCGGTAAAGGGAGCCGCGGAGGTCGGCGCTGATGTTGCGCTGGTAGCCAGGAGAACAGTTGATGGCGTCATCGAGGCGACCAAAGAAATAGGTGGAAATGCGGAAGACGTTGCGAAAGTGGTTGTGGAGGGTGCAATCGAAGCTGCGGGCAGTATCGGAAACACTGCGGTGAAAGCGGTAAGGGAAATGTTGGTCGGCGTTGTTGAGGGAGTAAAGGAAGTTGCAAATGCGGCCCTTCCGAAGCGATAACATGCAATAGAAGGGCGATGACGGAGGAGTCTTCTCGCTTTCCAATGGTTGTCTTCACTCTTGTTTTTGTAAGAATGAGGGAGTCATGACAGGTGTATGCCAGTACGATAATGATGCGGAAGAGAGACAACATTCCAAGGCTATCCAAATGCTCGCAGGGCAATTAGGCATGCCCGAGAAGGAGATAAGAGAACTTTACGAGGAAATTCTCTGTAGTATCAAAGAAGGGGCAAGGATAAAGGATTATCTCACCGTTCTGGTGAGTCGCAACGTAAGAGATTCGATAAGAAGGAGTACCCTTCAGTAAAATTCGGGAATGAAGCCGGCTGAGATGGAAGCCATTGGGAGAGGGAACGCGCTACTATTGACAGCCCGACTTCACTTTACGGTTTTTTTGAGCGTTTCTTTTGCCTTCCTTAGGGGCTTTTTTCTGGGCGTCGCGTTGTTGCGCTTTGGTTCAGGTTTACCTTCAAGTTTTAGGACCTGCATTTCGAGTTTTTTGATTCCGGCTTTAATTGCTTTCACCTTGTTATTGAGCATGGGATTTTTGACTTTTCCGCTCAACGCATACACTGTTCCGCCCAGTTCTGAAAATTCCTTTTGCACTTTTGTCTTCAGCTCATAAAGCTGATACCGACGTTTCCCTTCCTCGGTGAGTTCTTCTGCCTTTTTCTTTACAACGGAAGCCCCCTCCTTCACAATAGCGATGCCTTCTTCGACGCCTTTTTGCAAATCATCCCTAATTTTTGTCCAAAAATCCATTTGTTCTCCTTTGCTCTCATTCATCAATAGACAGTCAATGATTTGACGGCACCCTACACAAATACCTCATCATCTGCTTTCAATAAGGCTATCATATAATTCAAAGCTCTGCAATCGCGATAGCCGGCCATGATGAGCGCAGACGACTCTTTGCACGTTCTTTTTGAAATCACCGATACAAAAATTTCTGCCCCCCCCTTCGGGAGCATGCGCTGCCTCTTACTCAGCAGTGTCGTATTCTGAACCCGTCAAGGTCACTGATGTCATTGCTCCGGAAGGAAACGCCTTCCATTTTCGGCCGATAGAACTTCCTGAGAGGCACCTGCAAATTTGAACGTCAGCACCTGGATTGTTTTACAATTTTTTCCCTGTGCTCGGTTCAGTTGAAAAAAAGGTAGTCGCTACCTTTTTTGTCCCCATGACACGATATGCAGCTTTCCGGCTTGCCCGATTCCAGCACGTATCCGTTAAGGGAATCATACTTTACCCAGAACCAGTCACCCGCCTCAGGATTATAGCCTTTCACCTTAAACATCACGGTCAGCGCCTTCAGTTTCTTGTCGGCGGCATATTCTTCATTGATAATGCAGGCTCCATCAGGCATTTCCTTAATCTCCTTGATGGAGGCGAACGCGGCATCGTTCACATAGGTTGTCTGGAACGGACTGTGGGGATCATTACCCGCATGCAGTTTGCCTGTTCCCGGCCAGAGATTAAACCTCTCGTAATAAGGTTTAGGTAGCGTCATAAATTTGTAAAGCTTTGCAGCATCGGAACCGGGGTAAACAGTCTTGGTGCCGTCCACTTGGGTTTGATGGATAGCGTATGCACTATACACGCCACCAAGAACTAGAACTATCACCAGAAAAGTCAACAATGTCTTTCTCATCTTATTAACCTCCTCAGATTTTTTTTTCGTGTCTCTCATGGAGAGCTCTCGTCGCATACCCGAAATCAAGCAGAGCGGCCCCAACGAATACTGCCATCGCAATCTTCTCACCGTGAACCCCTCTCATCGCTGCCTTTCAGCCGCAAAATACTCTACCTCCCATTAACTTCAGTGTAGCATTCCATTGTTACAGGAACATATCAGAACTGTTAAATGAGCGTTAAATTATGGGCGAGGTCATTCATCCCGAGATGGTAAGCATTGCCGGAGGCCTTCGAGTGCTCATAGTCGAAGATGAAGCTCATCGGCCCGATGAGAACAAAGAATCGTCGTATCTATTCGAAATTGAGTTGCAATCGGAGGCAAGTAATGAAAATTTTGGAAGGCACATTACTGTTCCCTTCGGGCGGCTCACCAAGAAGGGGGCACTTAAACTGGCTCCAGCAGCGGTTAAATATGCTCTCAAGAGACAAAAATAACGAAGACAACTAAGATATTTAAATTTGTAATAATTCCAATAAATACTTCTAAATTGAAAAATATCTGATGGCGTGATAACTTGAATCAAGAGGACCGATAAAGCCAAACCTTCTGCGAAGAGGGGGCGGAAAGCGGCGGGTCTTGCCCCTCTTCCGAAGCCGCGAATGGAAAAAGGATCACCTGAGGCACATTCTTCTTTTACCGGAGGGGAACTCGGCAAAGCCGTTATAAGGAAGACGAGGCAGAAAAAATCGAAATGAACGTTGTGACTCAGCGGTTTGCAGCTGGAGGCGCGTGGCAAGACGCAGATTAGTGAGGAAGATACCTACTGCTCGCCTTTCTTGCTGCACCTGAAAAAACAGAGAGAAAAGAATTCATGCAGATAGTATCAGTAGCAAACCATAAGGGTGGAGTCGGGAAGACTACCTCGGCAGTCAATATTGCCGCCTGTTGGGGAGAGACGGGGCAAAGGGTTCTCCTTGTTGATCTCGACCCTCAGGGAAGTGCAAGCATGTCTTTCGGCATAGAGAATGACGGAAACGATATCCTGCAGGCATTACAGAAGACCATAGCATTGCCTGTAGTGAGTACTCAAGCCGAAGGCGTGGACCTGGTTCCTGCCGGGCCTCATCTCGCGTCCGCCAGACAGAGATTTACCGGGGCAATAGGCAAGGAACTGCTGCTTCGTTGCCTGAAACAAATGCAGGATGGTTGGGACAGGGTAATTATAGATTGCCCGCCCAGTTTAGGGATTCTCACCATGGCTGCTTTGTGGGCAAGCAATCATGTCATTATCCCTGTTGAAGCAAACTATTTGGCGATGAGCGGCCTTAAACAGATGGTGGATACCGTTAAATCTGTGGGAAATGATCACCCTGGCATCGCTATCAGGGCCGTCATACCATGCCGGGCTCACCCAAGGCGCAGAGTTCATCAGGCGGTCATGGAACAGGTTGAAAAGCTTTTCCCGGAGAAAGTCTCGCCGATCGTCCGGGAGAACGCAGCTCTGGCCGAAGCTCCCGGACGCGGGCGGCCGATCATACTTTCTGCCCCTAAATCCCACGGGGCCGAAGATTACCGACAAGTTGCATTATGGTTGTCTGACCATATCGGGAAGATCTGACAATAGGGACTATTCCCTGTATTTCCGATTAGCCGGCCGGCAAGTCACGCTGTGGTTTTTTCCGCACAGCATACAATTTCACAGAGGTTTAATAAAATCGTAATGATAAGGTAATTTGAGGATTGTAAAATTGCAATATGGATTCAAATGTTTTCCTCGGAGGGAACCAAAATGGAGGACACTGGGAAAGGAGGAGATGTCAATGAATGTGGACCTGCATGATTTAATACAGCAGCTTGCATGCGAACTCTATTTGAAAAGCGAAAAAGCCGAGGGTCATGATCTTAACAACTGGATCGAGGCGGAATGGATTGTAAAAAATCGCTTCGAGCGCACCAAAGATCTCAACAATATCCTGGCAGAAGAGACGGGGTAATTAAAGTCGCTCTATAGTCCGGTGACAACGGTCCAGCGATTAAGGAGGATACTGTGTGGGAATATAGCCATATCGACGAGCGGTTCGAAGTATCAATCAGGATAATGCATGATCCTCGTATCGATGCGCAGACGCTTAATGAGGTCTCACAGTCCATTAGCGACCTTGTGGACGAATTTGCAACAAGGGTTCGCACTCTGGTGGAGTATGAGGACAGGGATGGCAGGGAAAGCTCAAGTCTGAGCCATGATCGTTCTTAAAAAATGCTGCTCACTTAATAGTTAGGAGGCATATGTTGACAAAGGATGGATTGAAGGAATCAGCAAAAGGAAAATCGGCAAAGCCGGTTTCTCCCATCGCAACCAAACAAAATCATGTCAAGAAGGATCCAATAAAAAAGGGGAGGGGCCTACAAGAGATAGCGTCTGAGCATGAGACTCAAAGCAAGTCGGAAAAAGGAAATGGAGGCATCGAGAGAGAGTATTCATCCCCGGCCTCTTCCTGCAAGGTAACCTTTCGACTGCCCAGGGAAGTAGCCGGCGCTGCCAAAAAGGCTTCACTCGTCGGAGACTTCACCCACTGGGAAAAAGGCGCGCAGCCGATGAAGAGGCTCAAAAGCGGTCATTTTGAAATAACGCTTGAGTTACCGTCCAACGCGGAATATAGGTTCCGGTATCTCATTGATGATTGTCGCTGGGAGAATGATCGGCATGCCGATGCATTCAAACCAAATCCCTATGGATGTGAGGACTCGGTAATTATTTTGTGAATAGTGAGATTCTTTTTTCATGTTGGTCCTTATTTGGATTAGGGAAGTAATGAGTAAAAATGAGAATAAATATTGACTTGAAGTTAGGATCGTGCTTAAATATTTTAGCCGCATAGAAAGAACTTGAGGGAGGTGATGTTAATGGACGCTGGCCCAGGTAGTCATAGTAGTTACGGCGAAAAACTGATGGGTCGGATACTTGCGTGTTCATTACTCACCTCTACCTTGAATCTCTCCTGCCCCCTGTCCTGACACGCGTACTATCCTAACCCCTTAAGACGTATAGCGCAGTATTTTACCCGCTTTTTTTAAATGCGGCTGCAGCTTGCTTATTAAGGAGACTGTACAATGAATATTTTCACTCGGCTTTATTACGGGTACCGTAAAATCTGGAAGGCGATCATGCTTTATTTCATGATTGCAGGTCCTGGCATCGTGGTGATGGTGGCTGATAATGACGCCGGCGGGATTACCACCTATGCCGCTACCGGAGCAAAATACGGCTATCATCTTACGTGGTTTCTGATTATTCTTATCCCCGTCGCCTATTATGTTCAGGAAATGACCGTGAGGCTCGGGGCAGTTACTAAACGTGGCCACGCCGAGGCGATCTTTGCGGGTTTCGGGGCATTCTGGGGTTGGTTTTCTCTGCTAGATCTTATGCTGGTTAATTGGTTGACCCTGGTGACCGAATTCATCGGCATGACTGCGGCCCTCAAAATCTTCGGCATTCCCGCATATTTGACGGTGATGGCTGTATGCATTTTCATGGGTATTATGGTGGTTAGTGGCCGCTATTGGACATGGGAGAAGCTTGCCTTGCTCTTCTGCGCAGTCAATCTGATTTACATCCCTGCCGCCTTCATGGTTAATCCATCTGTATCCCAAATCGTCGGCGATGGCTTAATTCCTCACTTCCCAGGAGGATTCAACAACGAAATGTTCTTTTACCTTATGGCCAATATCGGCACCACAATCGCTCCATGGATGCTCTTTTTCCAGCAGAGCGCGGTCGTAGACAAGGCAATGAAGGAGAAAGATATTCCCTGGGGCCAGTTGGATACGTTTATCGGCGCAGTCATGACCGTGGTGGTGGCGGTATTTATCACTATCGTTACAGGAACTGTCTTGAAGGGAATGAATATTGATGATGCGGCACAGGCCTCAAAGGTCTTGCTTGGCATTAACAGGAAGGTGGGCACCTTTATGGCCATCGGTCTCTTCGACGCAGGACTTCTCGGAGCCATTTGCATTTCACTGGCCAGTTCCTGGGCCTTCGGCGAAGTCTTTGGCTGGGCGCACTCCCTGAATAACAAGATAAAGGAGGCTCCCTGGTTCTACGCCAATTATTTTCTGACTCTTATCAGCGCCGGCTGCGTAGTGTTGATCCCGAAGGCGCCCCTGGTGCTCATCACTCTTTTTGTGCAGGTGATCGCGGTAACGCTTCTGCCTGCAGCACTGGTTTTTTTGATCCTGCTCCTCAACAACAAAAAAACCATGGGTGACCACACTAACACTCTTTGGCAGAATGTCGTAAACTCTGTTATAGTCGTGGCGATTGTGATTTTGTCGAGTTTATACGGCATCAGCACCCTGTTTCCGGACATATTTAAATAGTGAAGGAGGACGACAATGATAAAGAATTTTTTCAGCCACAATTACGCTAAGATCCGCGAGATCAATGAAAAGTACGCGACCCCAAACGTTGAGATGTCCAAGTGGGTGAAGATTTCATTGTTATCATTGCGGTTTTATCTTATTTTTCTTGTAGGCTTATTGATTTATAAATTTATCACCTTATTGAGATAAGGGAGGCATATTGTGAACAATACAGTTGATAAGAAACAGGAGCAGATCGAAGTAGTGTATTTCCTGAGCGATATCATCGGTATAAAGGTCTTTAATCATGACAGGAAGATCGGGAAACTGCGGGATATCGCCATCCGCGAACATGAGAAACTCCCCACGGTGACCCATTTTATCGTCCATCGGCCGTTTGGCCACAAGCCGTTGATGGTCCCCTGGGAACGGGTGAGTTTGGTCAATCTCAGGGAAATCATAGTCAATCTCGATTCTGTCGAACAGTATGAAGGAGAACCTGCTGAATTCCAAGTGCTGCTGAATGACCACGTTTTGGACAAGAAAGTCCTCGACATGGACGACAATGAGATCGATATTGTCTACGACGTCAAACTGGTATTACGTAACAGGATACTTTACGTTACTGATGTGGATTTCAGCAGATACGCCCTACTGAAAAGGCTCGGGCTCAAACCGCTCGCGAAACTGCTGGGCAACTCCGACCTCCTGAAGAAAGAGACCCTCTCCTGGTCCTACGTCCAGCCGCTTCCGGAGAACATTGGCATCTTTAAAGGCAATGTAAAACTGAATGTCCTGAAAGAGAAACTCCCGGAGATTCATCCGGTTGATCTCGCCGACATCCTGGAGGAACTGAACGAAGAACAGCGACTTGCCATCTTTAACGAATTGGAGACGGAGCATGCGTCGGACACTCTGGAAGAGATAGAGCCTCGTGTCCAGAGAGAACTGATCTCCTCCATCAAGAAAGAGAGGGCTGCGGAATTGATCAATGATATGACGCCTGCCCAGGCTGCCGATATCCTTGCTGTCCTTCCTGCGGCTGATGCCGACGATATACTGAAATTGATCGACAGGGAGAATGCACAGAAGATTCAGTACTTGCTCGACAAACACGATGAGAAGATCGTCAACTTCTCGACGTCACATTTTATCAAACTCCCTCCTCGCACCCAGGTCAGTCAGGTCCTTCTTCAGTACCGCGAGATCGCAAAGGACAAGGATGAGATCATGTATCTCTATGTTGTCGATGAAAAAGACACTCTGCTGGGTATCGTGGATCTGAAAGAGGTATTGCAGGCAAAAGTCGACGATAAACTTAAGGACATCATGACAACTGGTATCATCCATCTGAATCCGGAGAATACCCTCCTTGAGGCCTCCGAAATGTTTTCGCGTTATAGCTTCCGGGCTATTCCAATTACCGACGACAACGATATCATCCTCGGTGTTGTCCCTTATCGAGACATCATGAATCTCAAACACAGGTTTGTATAGTGTAGTGTCTTGACCCACTCGGCGACGTTGCTGTTTATGCACCATTCGCGAACGAGGTCGTGGACTGGACGTGCGTGGCATTGATTGACATTATTAGCGAAGGGATAAAGAGTGAGTTTTTGAGAAGAACTGTCTTCTTATTTTCCAGACAAACTAAAGGAGGCCCGGTAAGCGCAGAGAACAAAAGGAAATCGGTTACAAAAGGATTCCCAGTAATGACAACGCAGTGCCCTCAAATGCCCTGTCCACAAAAACCCCGAAAGCGGCCCTACCCAGGACCTTCCCTGCCTTGGATGCCGCTGTCTGGATATACTGGTCGTTTGATATAGCCTTAGTCTCATCGAAATAGCCCGCCCTCTGAAGGGTATTGATTATGTCTTTGTCATTGATTTGGGATGCATTGTAGTGTATCGTCAGGCTTCCGGTGGTGTTGTTGATATCGATTGTGGCTATTCCTATGAGGCCGGAAAGCAACATTTTTATATGATCGTGGGTATTTTTGTTCTTGAACAGAGGGTTCTTCAGGCGTAATCTCCCCGGCGTGGTGTGAATGTAATAGTTCATGCTATTTATCCTCCTCCTTCATTCTGAACTTCCTGAAATGCTTGCAATCAGGATATCCTGAACACCGGAATCTGATCACGTCACCTTCTAATTTGTAGACGTGCATGGGCTTGCCGCATTCCTTACATATAGGTTTCCCCTTGACTTCAGAAACCTTTGATCCATTTGTGAACTGCTTCCCGCAAATTATGCAGAGAAACCTCTGTTTCCCGGTCCCTGCCTTGCCATACCGGTATACTGCCTCCGAGTTACAGGAGGGACAGGACGTGTCCGCGTTTACCTTCTCAAGCACACTAATCATGGTTACATTATATATCGATAGGTGTTACATTCAAGTGAAGGCAATGTTACATTTCGGTTAAATTTTTGGCTATGTGGTGCCCAATTCGATATGGAAAAAGTCGGTACCATTGTGCAGGAATAATTTTTCACATGCGAATATTTTTGATACCACCTCTCTTTTGACATTTTCATCCACTTTTTATAACGCAAACTTAATATTTCCTTAATATTGTTGTAACAATGCAATGCTATTTTAGATCACGTGGCCGATCTGCGTGAGTCTTGCTATCGTGAGTCTGAGGCGATAAAATGAAGGAGGAGGTGAGATTGTCAGGGGATGTAATATGAATTTAACTTCCTTGTAACATTCTTGTAATAATTGGGCTGTATCCTTAAGAATAACATTTAAAAAGGAGAAAAAATGAGAGCGTTCTTCAAATTAACCTTGGCAATAGCGGTGATCTTGATGTTTACCAATGTGTATGCGGCAGAAACACTTAACGGAGCAGGAGCGACTTTCCCTTATCCTGTTTATTCTGCATGGGCCTTCGACTACAGCAAGGTTGCAGGAATGCAACTGAACTACCAGTCCATAGGTTCCGGCGGCGGCATCAGGCAGATTACAGAGAGGACCGTTGATTTCGGCGCATCCGATGCGCCCCTAAAGCCTGAGCAACTTACCAAAGATAAGCTGCTGCAGTTCCCGGCAGTTATCGGCGGCGTGGTCCCCGTGATCAATGTTTCAGGAGTGAAAGCCGGTGAGCTTAAACTCGATCCTGACGCCCTCTGCAAGATATACCTGGGAGACATTAAATACTGGGACGACAAAACGATTAAGTCTTTGAATCCCAAACTGAATCTCTCGCATGACGAAATTACGGTAGTCCACAGGTCGGACGGTTCAGGAACTACTGCGATATTTACAGAATATCTCAACTCGGTATGCCCCGACTGGAAAAGCAAGGTTGGCGCGGGGACTTCGGTGAAGTGGCCCGTCGGCATAGGCGGCAAGGGAAACGAGGGCGTGGCGAACTATACAAAGAGGACCGCAAACTCCATAGGATATGTCGAGTTTGCGTATGCAAAGCAAAACAAGCTTGAGCATGTCCAGCTTAAGAACAAGGCGGGAAATTTTATACAGCCTAGTTTCGAGAGTTTCGAAGATGCGGCAGACACAGGTGACTTTGATGCAAAGAAAGACTTTCATCTCTGGCTGGTCAACGCGCCGGGCAAAGGCTCATGGCCTATCGCAGGAGCGACATTCATTTTACTGGCGAAAGAGAAGACCGACTCAAACAAAAAAGTGGTAACATTTTTTGACTGGGCCTTTAAAAACGGAGACAGCAAGGCAAAAGAACTGGTTTACGTCCCTTTACCGAAATCTTTAAAGGACAAGATAAGGGGTTACTGGAAGGCAAACGGTCTGCAATAATCATTCGGGAGAATTGGGGCAGGGCACAAAGCCTGCCCCAATTTTTTTATAAAGGATTGGCTGAAAAGGTGGCAATATAAATGGCAAGAACGGCGAGGAAGAATCCGGTGGACATGTCCTTTTCCGTTATCACCGGTATCGCTTCTTTTTCAGTTGTCATTTTTATTATCGGAATTCTTTATGTGCTTATATCGGAGTCTTCCCTCGCAATAGGGAAATTCGGGGTCATTAAGTTTCTTACTTCGACAGACTGGGACCCGGTGAAAGAGTCTTTCGGAGCTCTGACGAATATTTACGGGACTGCTGTAACGACGATCCTATCCCTTATTATCGCGATCCCCGTTGCCATAGGAATTGCGATATTCGTCACCGAAATATCCCCGAATTTTCTGAAGGGACCAATCGGGATAGCGATAGAGCTCCTGGCGGCAATACCGAGCATTATTTACGGCATGTGGGGACTTTTCACCCTTTCGCCGATAATGAGCAATCACATAGAGCCTTTCCTCAAGAAGATCTTCGGGTCCATCCCCCTTGTGGGGATACTTTTCCAGGGTACGCCGATGGGGATCGATATCCTCACGGCGAGTATTATTTTGAGTATCATGATCATCCCTTTTACCGCAAGCATATCGCGGGATTCATTCAATCTCACGCCGGCGGTGGTGAAGGAGTCGGCATATGCGATCGGCGCCACAAAGTGGGAGGTGGTAAAGAATGTCATTCTGCCGTATTCAAAGCTCGGCGTTTTCGGAGGGGTGGTTCTTTCTCTCGGGCGGGCGCTCGGAGAAACAATGGCAGTCGCCTTTGTGCTCGGCAATAACCACAGGATCACGACATCCCTTTTTGATGCCGCCGCGACCATTACGGTAACACTTGCAAATGAGTTTACCGAGGCGGACAAGGACGTTTACCTTTCCTCGCTGTTTTATCTGGCATTAGTACTCTTCGTGATGAGCTTTATTACCCTGGCCATCGCAAAATATTTTCTCCTTAAGGCAGAAAGGAAATATTCGAGATGACTAGGGAACAAAAAAGAAAAGTGGAAGGGACTATCGCACTATTCCTGAGCACCATGGCCGCCTTTTTCGGCCTGTTCTGGCTTGTCTTTATACTGGGAGATGTACTTGTCCATGGAATAAAGGCTTTGAATCCAGGCCTTTTCATGAATGACCCTGTGCCGCCGGGCGTTGAGGGAGGGGGGCTGAGAAACGCTTTTGTGGGGCAGCTTATGATAACCATACTTGCAACATTTATCGGGGTTCCAATCGGCGTGCTCGGGGGGACGTTTCTTGCCGAGTATGCACGGGGCAGAAAGATCGCAAGAATGATCAGTATACTCGCCGACATCATGGTGAGCGTTCCCTCTATCGTTATAGGTACATTCATCTACGCGATTCTTGTGAAACCTGTGGGACACTTCAATGGATGGGCAGGCGCAGTTGCACTGGCGATCATCATGGTTCCTGTAGTGCTCAGGACGACCGAGGACATGCTTTCCCTCGTGCCGTGGACTTTGAGAGAAGCCGCTTTTGCCCTGGGTGCGCCCTATTACAAAGTGATCACCCAGGTGGTTTACCGGGGGGCGGCAACAGGGATTCTTACCGGTATCCTCCTCTCGATCGCAAGGGTGGCAGGAGAGACTGCGCCTCTTCTGTTCACTTCATTCAATAACTCTTTTTTCTCTCTAAACATGCAGCAGCCTATTGCTTCTCTTACTGTAACGATCTTTCAGTATGCCATGGGACCGTATGATAGCTGGCATACGCAGGCATGGGCCGCAGCATTCGTGATTACGATATTCATACTCATCCTGACAATCACGGGAAGACTGATCATCAAGTGGAGGTACAAATAGTGTCCGAGACTGTTGAAATAGAAGTAAAAGACTTGAACTTCCATTACGCCGGGGATATTCACGCCCTTAAAGAAGTAAATCTGGCGGTCTATAAAAACGCGGTTACCGCGCTGATAGGTCCGTCCGGCTGCGGCAAGACTACCTTGCTCAGATGTTTCAACCGGATGCATGACCTCTATCCGAAGAACAGGTATGAGGGGGAGATACATTTTCAGGGGAGCAACATCCTATCGAAAGAGACCGATCTCATACACCTCAGGAGCCGCATAGGGATGGTCTTTCAGAAGCCGACCCCGTTTCCGATGAGTATCTTTGATAATATCGCGTACGGTCTTAAACTGAACGGGGTGGGCAGAAGATCGGATTTGGCGGAAAAGGTGGAGAAAGCCCTTGTGCATGCTGCCCTGTGGGACGAGGTGAAAGACAAACTCGGCGCGAGCGCCTATGAACTGTCGGGGGGACAACAGCAGAGGCTCGTTATCGCGAGGGCACTTGCGGTGAACCCTGAAGTGCTGCTCTTTGATGAACCGACTTCCGCACTGGACCCTATTTCGACTGCAAAGATAGAGGAACTTGCTACGGCCTTGAAAAAGGAGATTACTATAGTTATAGTTACGCACAACATGCAGCAGGCTGCGAGGATATCAGACTGGACCGGCTTCTTAATGCTGGGGGAATTGATCGAGTTCGGCAGGACCGATAAGATTTTTACCGCACCATCTGAAAAACTCACAGAAGACTATGTAACGGGGAGGTTCGGTTGATGACTGTTTTTGATGAGGAATTACAGCACCTGAAAGAGAAGCTGCTCAAGATGGGGTCCCTTGTCGAGGACGCTATCAAGAATTCGGTCCTGTCCCTCGTGGAGAGGGACAACGACCTTGCGCGGAGGGTCATCGATAATGACCGCCTCGTAAACACCCTAGACGTCGAGATCGACGAGGAATCGATCCGGCTCATTGCACTGAGACAGCCGATGGCAGGCGATCTCAGGTTTATCACAACAGCCATGAAGATTACCACCGATCTCGAGAGGATGGGAGACCTCGGGGTAAATATAGCGGAAAGGGCACTCGAACTCAACCAGGAGCCTATATTGAAGCCCTATATCGACATCCCTAAAATGAGGGAGATTGCCCAGGGGATGACAAGGGACGCACTCGACGCCTTCGTGAGAAAAGACAAGAAGCTCGCTATGGATGTGATCATGCGGGATGATGAGGTCGACGATCTCAAACACGCAGTCTTACAGGAGCTGGCCTTTTTTATGGTCCAGGACCCTACTACGGTAACCCGGGCGATGAAGATAAGCTTTGTTGCTCAATATCTTGAAAGGATCGCGGACCATGCTACCAACGTCGCAGAGATGGTCATATATCTGATTGAAGGGAAAATAATCAGGCATATGACGTTGCCCCCAGAAAATATGTAGCGAGCTTCCGCTGTCCCGAGGCGTTTGCCTGGAAAGTGCCGCTCGCCGGCTGTCCGTATTCCCCTGACCCTGTCCATATTTACCGATTTTGGGATATAATACATTCTTTCCGGGGCTTTATATAAAGCCATATAAAGACACGGGCTTAGCAGAAAGAGGTGCTTGAAATTAAAAAATTGCGCGGCAGAAAAGGCTATTTCGGAGAGTACGGCGGACGTTTTGCGCCCGAGACCCTCATCCCGGCGCTCGAGGAACTCGAGACGGCCTATAATGACTTGAAAAAGGACAGGGAGTTTCAGCGGGAGCTTGCCTATCTCATGAAGAATTATGTAGGAAGACCGACGCCGCTCTATTTTGCGAAGAGGCTGACAGAGTCCCTCGGAGGGGCAAAGGTCTATCTCAAGCGCGAAGACCTTGCGCATACCGGGGCCCATAAGATCAATAACGCCCTCGGTCAGGCCCTCCTGGCTAAGAAGATGGGTAAAAAGAGGCTGATTGCCGAGACGGGCGCCGGCCAGCACGGCGTGGCGACCGCGACAGGGGCCGCCCTCTGCGGTCTTGAATGCGAGATTTATATGGGGTCTGACGATATCGCGAGGCAGTCCCTGAACGTCTTCAGGATGAAACTGCTCGGCGCTGAAGTGGCCGAGGTCTCGGTCGGGTCTCGGACGCTGAAGGACGCGATCAATGAAGCGATGCGGGACTGGACAGCGAATGTCGCAACTACACATTATGTCCTGGGAACTGTGTTCGGCCCTCATCCCTTCCCGACGATCGTGAGGGACCTGCAGTCTGTAATCGGGAAAGAGGCAAAAAAACAGATCCTCGATGAAGAGGGAAGGCTGCCGGATTATCTGATAGCCTGCATCGGCGGAGGGAGCAATGCGATGGGGCTGTTCCATCAGTTCATTAAAGATAAAGACGTGAATATGATCGGAGTGGAGGCCGGGGGGAGGGGAATAGTCCCCGGTGAGCATGCAGCGCGGTTCGCGGGGGGATCGGTCGGCATACTCCAGGGGACCAAGAGTTTTCTTCTCCAGGACGATGACGGCAACATCCTCGGCACCCATTCTGTTTCGGCAGGTCTTGACTATGCGGCGGTAGGACCGGAACATTCTTTTCTCAGAGACTCAGGAAGGGTCGCTTATACCTATGCCACCGACGAAGAGGCGCTCAGCGCGTTTGAACGTCTCTCAAGGACAGAGGGCATCATTCCCGCCCTGGAGTCTTCCCATGCCCTTGCCGAAGCGGTCAAGCTGGCCCCCGGACTTTCCAAAGACAAGGTGATCATCGTCAATCTCTCCGGCCGCGGCGACAAGGATGTGCAGCATGTCGCCCGGATAAAAGGGATAGAGCTGTGATGTCCCGTATAGAGAAAAAATTCAAGGAAGTCCTCCGACGCAAGGGAAAGGCATTTATCCCTTATATTATGGCCGGTGATCCCAATCTCGAACGGACGAGGGAACTGGTCGGGATACTCGAGGAATGCGGGGCCGACGTCATCGAACTCGGGGTGCCTTTTTCAGACCCCCTTGCAGACGGCCCTACGATACAGAAGGCGGCCCAGCGTGCGCTCAGTGAAGGGGTCACCCTGGGAAAGGCGATCGAGTTTGTCGGCTCTCTCAGAAGGACAACTCAGATCCCTATTGTGCTGATGACTTACTATAACCTGATATTTCGGTACGGGGAGGAGAGGTTTGTGCGGGAAGCGTATACCGCCGGCGTAGACGGGATAATAGTACCTGATCTGCCTCCGGACGAAGCCGGACCACTGCTGTCTTTTTCGAAGAATACAGGCTTCGACGTCATCTTCCTTGTTGCCCCCACGTCCACCGGCGAAAGGATAAAAAAAGTGGCGAGGGCGTCGCGGGGCTTTATCTATTACGTCTCTATCACAGGGATAACCGGCTCGAAACTTTCAGTAGATGCATCCATCGGATCACACATCGAAAAGATAAGACAGATAAGCAGGAAACCTGTTGCGGTCGGGTTCGGCATTGCGACGCCCGAGGAGGCTTCAGAGATCGCCAAAATCGCTGATGGCGTGATAGTCGGAAGCGCGATCGTGAAACGGGTGGAGGATACAGATGAAAATCTGAAGCAGTATCTCATCTCATTGA
This sequence comes from Thermodesulfovibrionales bacterium, assembly GCA_044450345.1. Lineage (GTDB taxonomy): Bacteria > Nitrospirota > Thermodesulfovibrionia > Thermodesulfovibrionales > UBA6898 > Sulfobium. Next base: position 154,486 of record JBIOIY010000003.1, read on the forward strand.
GAAAGGCGATATCATGAAGCTTAGGGTCCTGGGGAGCTCCGGCGCTGAATTCCCCGGATACAATGCTCCCGCCTTTCTCATCGACAGCAGGCTCCTTCTTGACGGCGGCACGATAGGCTCCCGACTGAGCGAGTCTGAACAGTGGAAGATAAAAAATATCCTGATAACCCACTCCCATCTTGACCATATAAAGGGGATACCCTTTCTTGCCGACAACATCGTAATCAAGAACAGGAGGCACAGCATCACGCTCCTCGGCATCGGCGAGACGCTCACGGCCCTGCGGGAGAATTTATTGAACGACAAACTCTGGCCTGATTTTACCAGGACATCGGCCGCGATCGATCCGGTGATAAGGCTGAAGAGCATTTCCGAGTGCAAGGCCTTTAAAATCGACGGCTATACGATCAAGGCATGCCGGGTGGACCATACCGTCCCTGCAGTGGGCTATATAATAAAAGATCTTAGCGGCAGGGTGCTGCTTTACACCGGTGATACGGGGCCGACAAATGACATCTGGCGTGCAGCTCCCAGGGTCGATGTAGTCATCGGCGAGGTCTCTTTCCCGAACAATCTGGAGGCGCTCGCGATAAAGACGGGGCACCTGACCGCAGGGCTCCTTGCCGGAGAACTTGAAAAGATGACAAATTTTCAGGGACGGATCTTTGTGACCCACCCCAAACCCCAGTACATCGATCGCATCAGAAAAGAGATACACAGGATCGGAAGACGGCGGATTGAGATGCTGAAAGACGGGAAGGTATATGAGATCTGAAAATAAAGGCGGTGCTGCAGCCCGGGTCTCCCGGCCGCACATACATGAGGTAATTTTTTGCGGTATTACTGTGAATGAGAATTTGTGAGTGATAAGAAGGTAAATGAATGGCCTGGTTTAAAAAGAGCAAAGAGATAAAGACCGATAAAAAAGTGAAGATCCCCGAGGGGCTCTGGGTAAAGTGCGAGAGCTGCCGCGAGATCGTCTATAAGAAGGAAATAGACAAGAACCTCAAGATATGCCCCAAGTGCAATTATCATTTCAGGATCAGCGCCAGAGAGCGTCTCAAGCTCCTTGTGGACGAAGGCAGCTTCGCCGAGATGGACGCAGGCCTGTTTTCCAATGACCCCCTGAAGTTCAGGGACAAGGTCTTATATAAGGAGAAGCTCGAAGAAAACAAGAGGAAGACCGGTCTTGAAGACGCCGCCATTTCAGGGGAGGCGATGGTCGAGGGACATCCGATTATCCTCGTAATTATGGATTTTGCCTTTATCGGAGGGAGCATGGGGTCCGTTGTCGGAGAGAAGATCGTAAGGGCCGCGGAGGCCGCCGTCGAGTCGGACAGGCCCCTTGTGACAGTTGCTTCCTCCGGCGGCGCGAGGATGCAGGAAGGTATCTTTTCCCTCATGCAGATGGCGCGGGTATCGGCGGCCGTGGGCAGATTAAGGGACAGCGGACAGCTTTATATTTCTGTCCTGGCCGATCCGACGTTCGGAGGGGTGACCGCCAGTTTCGCGATGCTCGGGGACGTGATCCTCGCTGAGCCGAAGAGCCTCATAGGGTTTGCGGGAAGGGGCGTTATCGAGCAGACTATCAAGCAGCAACTCCCGGAAGACTTCCAGCGGGCCGAGTTTCTCCTCGAACATGGCTTTATAGACAAGATCGTCGATAGGAAAGATATCAAGAAGACCGTTGCAAAGATCATAGAATTGCTTGTATGAGCTACCCGACCACGATCGATTATCTTTACGGCCTTCAAAAGTTCGGGATGAAGTTCGGCCTGGATAATATCCGGAAACTCATGTCCGTCTTTCATAATCCCCAGGACTCTTTCCGGTCAGTCCACGTAGCCGGGACCAATGGAAAGGGTTCCACCTCGGCGATGATAGAATCCATCCTCCGGACCGCAGGCATAAGGACCGGCCTTTTTTCGTCTCCCCACCTCATCAGCTTTACGGAAAGGATCAGGATAGACGGGGAGGAGATAACCGAAAAGGACGTAGTGGCGCTTGCCGGGGAGGTGAGGGCGGCTGCGGAAAAGATCGGGGATTTTTCTCCTACTTTTTTTGAGGTGGTCACCACCATGGCCTTTCTTCATTTCAGAAAGGCGGGGGTCGAGTGGGCGGTGATCGAAACGGGCTTGGGAGGAAGGCTAGACGCAACGAACATCATCATGCCCGAGGCGGCCGTCATTACGAGGATCGGTCTTGATCACTGTGAATTTCTCGGCAAGACCCTGGGGGAGATCGCTTCGGAAAAGGCGGGCATCATAAAGGACGGCGTCCCTGTCGTGTCGGCCGCCCAGGAGGCCCCGGCGATGCAGGTCATCGAGAAGAAGGCAAAGGAGAAGGACTCGCCGCTCTTCACGTATGGAGACTCATTCGCGTCGGAGCTGACGTCTGAAACATTCGAAGGGACATCGTTTCGTTATTCCGGAGAAAGGCATAACAGAGACTTTGCCTTGCCATTGGCCGGCAGACACCAGATGATCAACGCGTCGATGGCCGTAAAGACGGCTGAGATACTTATGGGGAAATATCCGGGGATGAAGTGCGATATAGGGAAGGGACTCTCCAATGTAAGGTGGCCGGGGAGGATGGAGATGGTGAATGACGCCCCCCCGGTCCTTATTGACGGCGCCCATAATCCCCAGGCAGCATTAGCCCTCTCGGGATACCTGAAAGAGGTTGCGCTTTCGAGATATAAGAGGATCGTCCTGGTAATCGGTGTGATGGGGGACAAGGATATCGAGGGTATACTGGGCCCCCTTCTGCCGGTTGCTTCAGAGATGATTTTTGCAGCGCCTGCGTACGGCAGGTCGGCCCGGCCTGAGAGGCTTGCAGCGCTTGCGGCCGCGAAGGGATATTCGTCGCTGGTTGCGCCGAGCGTAGCGGATGCCGTGAAAAAGGCGGTGGAAATATGCCTTCCCGGAGACCTTGTCGTGGTTACCGGATCTTTCTACACAATCGGCGAGGCCAAGGAGTCCTTCGGAAATAAAGGAGTGCTAACGAGGCTCAGGGAATAAAGACAATAAACCTTATTGTTGCATTGCAGCAGACAAAAACACCTCAGAAGCTCTGCAATGACAACATGATTTAATTAAACATCACGTAAACGCAGACATAACTATGGGTTGTAATTCAGAAAGACGATTGGCAGCCCCGCTTAAGGGCTGTAAAGTGTTGCAGGCAGCGCTTTTTCGGCGTTCCTGTCTGCTGCGAATTGATTATTCTATGCAACTGTAAGGTAAGCAGTAAGTAGTGAGAAGTTAATCTATATGTGAAAGGTGAAAGTCAGAGGTGAAAGGCAAAATAACACGCAATCGTCTGTTGTTTTTTGTTTCACTATTCGCTGTTCACTATTTACTATCTGCTGCTGTCTGTTTTGCCGGGGATGCCAACAATACCGTCATCACTTCGGATAAGCTCGAATATTTCGGCGAGACAAAGAAATATGTCGCCACAGGGTCGGCAACGGTTGAAAAAGGCGGCGCTGTACTGAAATCCGACGAAATAACGTTCCACGAGGACACTTCCGATGCGTTCGCCGTCGGCGGGATGAGGTACGAGGACCCCGACTCCTCTATAAAAGCGGCCAGGGCCGAGATGAATCTCGATGCCAAGACCGGGACGCTCTTCGATGCCGAGGTGTTATATAAGAAATACAATTATCACATCCGGGGAAAGGAGATAGAGAAGAGGGCAGAAGATTACTATTACAGTCCCGATGCCACGTTTACCACCTGCGACGCGCCTGTACCTGACTGGTGCTTCAAAGGAAAGGACGTCAATGCCGTGGTCGAAAAAAAGGTGATCGCAAGAAGCGCGACCTTCCGGATCCTGGACCTTCCTGTCTTCTATACGCCATATCTGTATGCCCCCCTCATGAAAGAACGGCAGACCGGTCTTTTGATCCCCCTTGTTTCAAACAGCACGGCTCGCGGGGTGTCGCTGACCCTTCCGTTTTATTGGGCGATTGCGGAAAACAGAGACGCCACGGTCATCATCGACGCTTACAGCAAGCGCGGTTTGGGCACAGGGATCGAATACCGCTTCGCTGAACCGGGCGGGGCGACCGGCAACTGGTGGGCCTATAACATAAAAGATACCTTACTTGAGAAGGATTTCTTTGAGGTCAGAGGCCTTTACGAAAACCGTCATGCCGACGGGCTAGGCGGTTATCTCAACATCAATTACGTCAACGATAAGACGTTTTATCAGCAATTCAGCACACGCCGGGACATTCGTAATCTCCGTTATCTCGAATCCACCGGCGAGTTGAACCTGCCCCTGAATGATTCGAGGCTTTATCTTCTTTCTCAATACTGGCAGGACATGCTGAACGATACCTCTTCCGTCCCCCAGAAACTCCCGGAGGCCGGATACGTCCTGAATTACACTCCCTTAGGCGACTTCATGATCTCTGCGGCCGTTAACGCAGCCAACCTTTGGAGGGAGAGCGGGACATCGGCAGAGAGGATCGATGTGTATCCGCGAATACTGCATTCCGTGGGGAAGGATGTGGTCCTGACCCAGGCGGTTGCGCTGAGGGAGACCGCATATTCCTTTTACAAAGACCAGGATGCGGACAACTTCAGACAGAGAGAGGCGTTCGAATACGATGCGATTTTGCATACAAGGCTTTATAAGACATATTCTGCATTCACCCATATTATCGAGCCTTCGGTGCGGTATCACTTTATCTACAGTTCAAGCGATGATCTTCCTCTTTTCGATTCCACCGAACTCTTCGGGAAGACCTCGAACATAGAACTGGCCGTTTTAAACAGGGTCGTGGCGAAAGGCACGGAACTGTTTGCGGTGCGGCTTACCGAGCCGGTCGACACTTATAGTGGAAAACCCTTCCAGCCCCTGAGTCTCGAAGTCTCTGTCAAATCCCCTGTCCCTCTGACGATGGAGGCAACCTATGACATGTACTCAGGCAGTCTCGATACCGTTACCTCTCTCATCACTTTCCAGGCATTTAAGGCGAACTTTACCCTCGGTGAAAGGTATAACAGGAAGGACGATATTCTGATGTTTACCGCCTATGCCGGCTTCAGCCCGCTTAAGTCCCTGCAGATATCCGGACAGATGTGGTACGACGCAAAGGGGCCGGGACTCAGGGACCTCGTCATGGATGTAAAATACCAAAGACAGTGCTGGGGAGTGCGGTTTGAAGCGGTGAAAAGCCCGGGTGATTTCACGATGAAGGTCCTCTTCGACATTACGGGAATAACATCGAGGTCTCAGATGAAGATCAGGGAGTATTCTCCCACGCTCTGACCCGGAAGAATCTTGCTTCCCCTCTTATCTCGGCATGCCGAAAATTGTATAATAGTATATGAAGTGTAAATATCTGGAGAAACATTTTTCCGAAACTACCGGCAAACTTCATATCCCCTGCCCTTACAGGCAAAGTACGTGTGTCGATGTGCATGTGGTGATAAAAGACGGCTACTGCTACCGTTCGGAGGATTGCATGGTCATCAAGTGCAAATTCAACCGCATGCAGTCAGATATAGGCTGTCTTCTTTCACTGACCTGGTAAAATTCTCTTTCCCTCGGGGCGTCGCCCCGCACCCCAGTTACCTTTCTTGCTTGCTCCAAGCAAGGTAACCGAAAGAAGGGCACTCCAACGAAAATTTTCCGTATGTCGAGGATGGCGAAAGCATATTTCTTAAAACAATAATACCAAACAGCAAAGCGACAAAGAAATATTTGGGAGGCGGGTAATGAAAAAAACGGCATATTTGGATAAAGAGGAAAGAGAACTGGCGGAATCGCTGGACAAAGGCGAATGGGTTTCTGACCTTGATAAGAAAGGGAAAAAGCAATATGAGGCATATGCCCGCTACAGCCTGAACAAACAAAAGCGGATCAACATCCGGATGACTGAGAGGGACCTGAAGAAGATTCGGGCTAAGGCAATCGAAGAGGGAATACCATATCAATCTCTTATTTCTATGCTTGTCCACAAGTTCAACGAGGGGAAAATTACCTTTAGCAAAAAGAGGCATGCCTGATAAAAAAAGCGCCCGCCCGTGAATAATAACGGCTCGATTGCCCGCCATCTTTGTATAGGGTCCTGTCTACGACCCATAGAGAATCCGGTTTTGTCTTAAGTCTTACTCATTTTCCGGGCTTCGCCCAGAACCCCAGCAACGCGGGAGCAGAAGTTTAAAGTTCGGTAGCAGGAAGTGTGACAGTTGGGAATTCCCCTTCGAAAATTTAGGTGAGCATGGTCACCGGAGCGTTTAAAATTTTAGCATGTCTGAGCACCGATGTTAGGGGCGAGTTCTAAAATTTAGCGAGGACGACCAGCGCAGCCGTTTGAAATTTTCGTTGGGGCGCATTCTTTGGGCTACCTTGCTTGGGCGGCAAGAAAGGTTGCTGGGGCACGGGGCGACGCCCCGATTCTATAATGTTTTGTGATGTTGGCGGATCCGAAGTGTATTTTCCGATGATTCACGACTTACGATTCACGTCTTCCTGATTCTTAAGCTGAGTGCTGATCGCTGACAGCTTATAGCTTAGGTATTTACTTCTTCCTACTCACTACCTTACAATGATTTGAGCGGATCGGGGGATCTTCTACCCTCTTTCACGCTTGCCTTATAAGAAATGCGGGTCTGATGATTAGCCAAAGGCTCCTACTAATTGGATTGGGTATCAAGCGTGACAAGTAGATCGTATAACCAGTCGCTCAAGCCGATCGCGGCCCCGTGGGCCGCTCCGCCTTAGCTTTTAGTTGAAGCTGTAGAAATGTCCTAAAAAGGCTGGAAGAGTGTCATTCTGTTTTGATAAGATGCTAGGGAGACAGCTTATCATGTGTTGGATGAATCGGCTCAGACGCACGGTGCCACGGATGGAGTCTGGTGTATGTTCGCGATAAACCACGCCGAAGCTGGTCACGACTGTAGTAGCTCTCCATATCTTGGCGACAGCCGTATTTGTGGGTTTGATGAGTCAGAACGATGTCGATTCTAATGACTTGCAGCTGACAAGATAATGCGCAGATCAAATTGTCATGGAAAAAAGATAGGGTCAGGGGGCGCCTTGATACCAGACAGGTCAATTCCAAATTATAAAAGTCTGACCCTCCAGATGTAATATAATAAGGAGAATGGCATATGGCAAAAATCGGAATTCTGACATGCTCGAATGCGACGCAGGACCTTGGCTGTTCTTCGGTGAGCTGCCTGGCGGATTTTCGGAAGCGAAAAGGAACGTTCGCCGGATATCCTGAGGATGAAAAGCTCACTTTGACCGGAATCATAAATTGCCCAGGCTGTCCGACGCTTACCGGCCCGGACAAGTTAATCGAAAGAATCAGAGCCTTAACTGATTTTGGGGTCGATACTATACATTTCTCTTATTGCGTGAAAGCCCTCTGCCCTTTCAAAGAGAAATACAATGGTGCACTTGAACAATCGTTCCCAAAGATTAGAATTATCATCGGAACACATGAAGAACATATCACCCCGGAGGAATTCCGCCGGCGCGTTAAGAAACTATTCCGCCAGCCACGGAAAACAATGGTCGATATCATTTTGAATAAAGACGAAGAGGGCTGACACGTATAAGGTTCCGCTCTGTCAAAGAAAAGTTCCCTTAATTAACGCCGCCGAGTTCCCTAAAAAATAGTTAATTTGACAATCTTCTTCCACTTGGTTAAATTTAAAGTATGGGGGCATATGAAGGAAGGGAAAGAAGGCATCAGCGGAAAATATATGTCAGCGCCTTTGCCTACCGGTTGCCTTCCCGTTCTGCTGAAATCTTTTTCGGAGTCACCTCCAACATTAGCGATTCAGGGATGTGCATCTATTCCGACGTCCGGCCCGAAGAAGGTGAAAGCATAGAATTCAGAAGTTCCCTCCCCGTACCATCCACGATGGCAAATGTAAAGTGGGTCAAGAACGATGTAGACGGCCTCTACAAGATGGGGCTTGTGTTTGACGAGTAGGAACGGTTTCACTCACCGGAGTATGCCCTTTATATAGTCGCTGATTTTGTCCACCCCATCTTCAACCGGCGTCCTTTCCGCATCAATAACGATCTCCGGACTCACCGGTTTTTCGTAAGGCGCATTTACGCCCGGCACCGGCCAGCCTTTTTCCCCTTTTTTATAGATGTCCCGCGGCGCACCGCGGGTTTCCCGCCTCTGCAGTTCCCTTCTCCTGCATTCATCGACCGAACATTCCAGATAGACCTCGACATACCCGGGGACCAGAGAGCGTGCAAGCTCGCGCCATTTCTTCAGGTTGCCGGTAGCATCGATTATCACGCTATGGCCCAGGTCCGTCAGCTCTTTTGCGAGGAAGACAAGACAACGGTAGACGATATCGCGTTCTTCATCGGAATAAGAAGGCTCGGGGGTGACGACCTTCCTGATATCGTCCATGCGGAGGGTAATGAAATCAGGATGCCTTTCTTTCAAGGAATCAGCGATGCTGCTTTTGCCGCTTCCGGGAAGACCCGTTATCCATACCGCAATCCCGCCCATAGTGAAAGCTTAGCCCGCACCGCCGGGAATATCAAGGCGGCACACCGCCGAAAAAATTAATAGTAGTTCACCGCAGAGACGCAAAGCTCGCTGAGGTAAAGTTAATTTTGTTTTCAGGTGGAGTGCCGACAGAAAGAATACCCTCTGTGTCCTTTGCGCCTCTGCGGTGAATTTAGCCTGCACCCAGAGCAGTTACTCAGACAGGAAAGCCGTTCTCTGCAAGGTGTGAGGAAAGTATCTCCTTTGCAGTCTCTATATCCGATTTTATCTGGGTCACAAGGGCCTCGGCGCCCTTGAACTTCTTCTCCTCCCTTATCTTCCTGATGAAGTAGAGCGAGATGTCCTCGCCGTAGATGTCCTCATTGAAATCAAAGACGTGCACCTCGATCGCAAGTACCTTTTTGTTGAAGGTGGGACGCATGCCTATATTAGCTATGCCGTCATACACTTTCTCGCGAACGATGAGTCTGACCGCATACACCCCGTCGGCCGGGATGATCGAATGCTTCGGCGCTATGTTTGCGGTGGGGAAGCCGAGGCCTTTTCCCCTTCCGTCCCCTTTGACGACTATGCCGGTGATCGCATAGGTCCTTCCAAGGAGTTTCGCGGCATGTTCGACATCGCCCTCCCGAAGCAGGGTGCGGATCTTCGTGCTGCTTATCACCTCGCCGCCGAAGGCTATCTGCTCGATCTCCCTCACGGCGAATCCATATTTTTCACCCAGGCTTCTCAGGGTGCGGATGTCCCCCTTCCTTCCTTTTCCGAAGCGGTAATTATAGCCCACGAATATCTCCTTTGCGCCGAGGGTACCGCATAAGACATCCCTCACAAAGTCCTCGGGAGGCATGGCTGAGAATTCGAGGGTGAAGGGTATCTTGACAAGGACATCGATGCCGAGTCTTTCAAAGAGCTTGATCTTCTCCTCGTAGATGCTGATGAGGGGAGGGCATTTCTCCGGAGCGAGTATCTTCAGCGGATGGGGCCTGAAGGTCACCACCATGCTCAGCGCCCCTGTTTCCCGCGCACGGCGGATGATCATCCTCACCAGCTCCTGATGTCCGAGATGGAGGCCGTCGAAGTTCCCGAGGGTGAGAATGCTGTTGTCGAATTTCTTCTGTATATTTTTCAGGTCGGTGATTAATATCATTCCTTCAGCTCCTCAGCAGATTCCCCATCTCCCGGTAGATCTCGTTTCCGATCTCTATCCCGAGGTCGATGAATTCAGGCCCGAACCTCTTTCCGGTCTCTGTCCTGAATGTCTCTTTTATCTTTCTGACCCCCTTCATCTTTTCGATGAAAGTGAGGTAAAGCGCCCGGGCGGGTGTTCCCGAAGATTCCATGATCAGCCAGAGCGTGGTAGTAAAATTGTCCGGCCCCCACCTGAACTTGTCAGCATCATAGAGCGAGTCGCTGACCAGCTTCGCATCTTCGTCCTCAGAAGTAAGGACTTCCTTGAATGCCTCGTGGTTCCTGATTGCCGACGTTATGTAACGCTTATATCTCTCATCCAAATCGAAATCTTCGAGGATCTTTCCAGCCTCTATGCCTCCTTTGGCGGTATGGTCTTTCTCGTTGCGTTTGATATCGTGAAAAAGTCCCGCTATCTGCGCACAGAGCATAAGTTCATCCGTCCTTTCCCGGCCTCTGTCCCCCGCAAAACTCTCGATCTGAAGGACCGCGCCAGCTTCTATCGCCACCATCTCTCCATGCTGTATGCCGTGGGCAGGATGCATCTTCGACTCGTCGAGGTAGGACCTGCATTTGGCGAGCACCTCGCTTTCAGAAAAGGACAAGAGCGATTTTTCGAGTTCCTTCTTGTGGGTACGGTAAAAAGAGGGGGGACCGATCCGCCGGGCCACGCTCGATGCCTTCTCTTTTAATACTGGATAGATAGGTTCTCTTAACAAATGATCCACAATCCTTGAATATAATATATAATTATAATAATTTTCGGGTGATGTTTTCCCTATTATTTTCAACATAGCGCGGGAGAGGCACTTTTTAAGCAATGTTCGACAAGAAACTGAAACTGTACTCCCGGATCCTCGACCATGTCGCGGACGGTATCTATTTCGTCGGCGGCAACAGAAAGATCCTTTACTGGAATGAAGGTGCGGCCTCGATCACCGGTTTCTCCGCGGAAGAGATGGTCGGCGAGAACTGTTATACCGAACTTCTCGGTCACGAAGACGAAAAAGGCAATACGCTATGTGACCTGGGTTGTCCGTTGACAGCCGGCATGGGAAGCGGCCCCCTTCGGAGAAACCTCTTCCTCAGGGCGAAAGACGGCAGAAAGCTTCTTGTAGAGGAGCACATCTCCTCTGTGTATGAGAGGGGGAAACTGGCCGGGGTGATCATCGCTTTCAGAGAGGTCTCGGCCTTCATGGGCCTCAGGCTGTTTCAACTCCGGACGCAAAAGATCGAGCGCCTTATTCCGATCTGCGGGTGGTGCAAGAAGATCAGGGACGGGGCCGGCAGATGGGAGCAGCTTGAGACTTTTCTGACCGACGAGGGCTTCGGAGAATTCACCCACTCGATGTGCCCGGTATGCGCGGAAAAGATATTCACGAAGAAAATATATATGGAGAACTACCAGAACATCTGCAAGGCGATAAGCACCAGCCTTTCTCTGGAGGAGGTCCTGAAGCTCATCGTGACAAATGTGGTCAAGGTAATGAACGTCAAGGCGAGTCTCCTCAGGCTGTTGAACAAGGAGAAGAACCAGCTTGAGATCGCGGCATACCACGGCCTGAGCGCGAGTTATGCGAACAAGGGGCCCGTCGAATATGACGCAAGTATCGATGACGCGCTGGCAGGGAAGCCTGTGTCGATCTACGATATCACGGCCGACAAGAACGCCAGATACAGAAAGGAAGCTGAAAGAGAAGGCATAAGGAGTATCCTCTCTATCCCTCTGCGGTTCAAGGACGAAGTGATCGGTGTGCTCAGGATGTATACCTCCGAACCTGTCGAGTATTCCGACGAAGACCTCAAGTTTGTCGCCGCTATCGCCGAACAGGCCGCTATCGCGATCATGAACGCCCGCATGTTCGAAAAGTCCGTTTCAAGGGAGAGGGAATATCTGAACGTTTTTCAGACTGTGACCGATGCGGTGAGCGGGACGCTCAACGTCGGCGAGGTCCTCGGCCTGATCGTCAAGAAGATCCCCGAGGTCCTTCACCTCAAGGGGGCGACGATCCGTCTCCTGGACGATACCGGCACCGAACTGAAACTCGTTGCAGCGCATGGCCTGAGCGAGAAATACCTCAATAAGGGACCGGTCGATACAGAGGAAAATATCAAGGCTGCCCTGAATGAGAGCCCCGTGGCGATCAGTGACGCAGCCACCGACCCGAGGATAAGATACAAGAAAGAGGCCGAAGAGGAGGGGATCAAGAGCATGCTTACCCTCCCGATCATTGCCCGCGGCAGGGTGATCGGAGTCCTGAGGCTGCTGACCGGATATCCGCGGCATTTTTCGAATGAGGAGATCGATTTTGCGGCCTCCCTTGCCAAGCAATGCGGCACTGCGATCGAAAACGCGCGGCTGTACGAGGGGCAGTACAGGGAGATCCAATACCTCAAGACGATACAGGAAGTATCCAGGGCGATCAGCTCGACCCTGAACGTCAGGGGGGTGCTCGACATGATCGTTCAAAGAATACCCCGGATCATGAACACGAAGGCGGCGACGATAAGGCTCCTCGACGAATCCTGGAAAAAACTCGAACTCGTTGCTTCCCACGGTCTCAGCGAACGATACCTCAACCGCGGCCCTGTGGACGCCGAGGAAAGCATTTCATTGGCACTTGAGGGAAGACCGCTTGCCATTTACGACGCCACGTCAGACCCCAGGATCTTTTACCGTGACGCCGCAAGAGAAGAGGGCATTAAGAGCATACTCGTTGTGCCTATCGTCGTCCTCGGAAGAGTCATCGGCATAATGAGGCTCCTTACCGGGGAATATCGCGTGTTCCGGCAGGAGGAGATAGAGTTTGCCGTTGCACTGGCCGAACAGGGGGGCATAGCCATCGAAAACGCCAGGATGTATGAGAAGATGAAGAGGTGACTGTTCCGGAGTCTCCCTGCAAGAAATTCTTCTTCGTATACTACCACTCTTCCCAGTGAATATTTTCCTCCTTGAATTTGTCTAAAGCCTTCCCTTTCTCCCTGGGGACACCAATAGGTATGACATTCAGGGGAATACTATTTTCAGGGATATTTAAAATCTTTCTGACGTTCGCGATTCTCTCCTTATCCACGTGCACCGCTGTCCAGACAGCGCCCAGACCGAGGGCATGACACGCGAGAAGGATATTTTCACTTGCAGCAGAGCAATCCATTACCCAATAATCTTTGCTGAAAACCTTATCCTTGTCGGGAATACCACAGACTACAATAGCAGCCCCGGCTTTATCCAGCATTTTGGCGTAAGGAAGCTTGTCGCAGAGTTCATCAAGGGTCTCTCTCTTTGTCACAACAACAAATGCCCACGGCTGAATGTTAACCGCGGAAGGAGCTGCCATCGCCGCCCTCAAAATAGCGGTCAGGGTTTCATGTGAGACTGCTTCTCCGGTAAATGACCTTACACTTCTTCTGGAATAGATACTATTTAGTGTTTCATTCTCCATATTTTCCTCCCTACAGTATTACCTCTGTCCTTAGGCAAGAATAAATTCCATTCCTTATCAAGGGTATTATATCACCTGTCGGGTAAACTATTTTCGGGAAGGACTTTTTTAAACGGAAAAGCCGCAATTGGGCAGTTGTATGTTATCGAAGAATAATGAACATAGATTCTTGACATTAATTCTTCTTTGACTTATATTTGGAGTGAAAAGAGGAAGTGAATGGCGGCTGATAGTGTGAGGCAAAGAAAATACCAGCGGATTCCTTACAAGGGGAATATGGAGATATGCGTGCATTCGCATCTTAAGGATGAAACGCTGCTGAGTACAGGCTCCAATATCAGTGATTTTGGTGTCTGCATCTATACCTTTAAACCTCTCAAAGAAGGCCAGGATATAATATTCAAAAGTAATCTCCCTATGCGGCATCAAAGGGGAAATGTAAGATGGATCAAACAATGTAATCGCAGTATCTACCGGGTGGGAGTTCTGTTTACGGACTGATTGAAGGATGCCCGCAACTCCGGAGCGTTGACGGAGCTGTCTAGCGTTTATCTTTAGTCCCCAAATAGTCTCCGAGCATCCCCCTGCTGTGCTCGTCCTCGTGGCAATAGATGCAGAGATTTTCCCAGTTGGAGCCATCGGGCGGATTGTTTCTGTGGTTGCCGTCTTTATGATGAACAGTCAAGAGATGCCGGTCCTTATATTCGAACTCCCTACCGCATTTGGCGCAGATAAGCCCGTGTATTTTAAGGGACTGTTCCCGGTAATCACTCGCAGAACCGCTCACCTGTTTCAATTCCTTCACGATGTCTTCAACTGACTTTTCACCGCCCTTTTGCGGTATTTTTCTTAAATCTCGAAGTCGTTTATGTCTCATGAGGCTCTCATCCCTGCTTTCTTCTTGCGGTAACGGTTTCTCCTCCTATTCCCCAGTTGTCCGTCCCGATCTCCTCGATTACGACCACAGTGGTTTGGGGATTCTTGCCCAATACGTCCGCAAGCAGCCGGGTAACTCCCTTAATAAGCTCTGCCTTTTTTTCCGGCGGCGTCCCGTCTTTCGTGATTTTGATATTGACATAAGGCATACGCACCTCCCTCGGGATTATCGGGTCACTTACACTTTTCGGCCAGCTCCTGAAAGGAGCGGCGCCAGGACTCAGACAGGGCCGGGACATCCAGGACTTTCCTGATGCCCGCACAATTCTTCTTTTTGCGATGATAGATATTGTTGGCGAACGCGATAGTTATTTCATGGGGGTCTCTCACTTTTAGTGCAAAGGGACTATCTTTTTCCACGACGCCTTCTCCAAGTACTCTGCAGTAAAATCCCGTGCGCCCTGAATCCACTACAAGCTTGACCATATCCGTCCTCCCGTATCTGGCTGCCAGTGTCTTGCACGGTTGCCGCGGTTGAGAAACCTGAACGACTGCCGATCCGAGCTGAAAAATATCACCTATGCAGACATCCCTTTCAGTGAGACCGCTTATGGTGATATTTTCGCCGAATGCAGCGACCGGTAGCGTGATGCCGAGAACGTCTTTCCAATAAGGATAGTGGTCCGAACTATAGATACAGACCGCCTTGTCCGGGCCGCCGTGATGTTTAGTGTCGCCCACGCCGTCACCTGCGAAGCCGAGTCTCCCGAGACGAATAGGCCCGGAGACAGGGTTTTTGCATATCCCGGTCACTATCTCCCGGCCGCCGAATAGTTCCTCTTTCGGAAGGCCGATAGCAAGTGATTCGATCCGCATGCGTTTCATATATCCATAGTATTCGAAAGAAGGCGAGTTATCAAGGGCAACCGCAATCAACCATCAACTTTGAGCGTGGTCGTATTATCAGCCTTTTGTTGATGGATTCGGGGGTAAAAGGAAAAATGATTTCCCCGGAGAAATTAAAAAGGCCGTGTTGCCACGGCCTTTTTAAGAACCGATGCGTGAACTAAACCTTAAACGGATTGACGAAGAGCAGGATCAACGCCACAACAAGGGCGTAAATCGCGAGAGACTCGATCATGGCGAGACCGATGATCAGGGTCGTCGTGATCTTCCCGGATGCGCCGGGGTTTCTTGCGATACCCTCTGTGGCACCCTTAAGGCCCATGCCCTGGCCTATACTGGCTCCGAAGGCCGCAATCCCGATTGCGAGACCGCAGGCAAGCGCTGCGACTCCATAATATCTGAGTTTTGCGTCTCCGGGTGCTGCCGCCGCTCCGGCTGCGGCCTCTTCGGCAAATACCGCAGGTGCGAGCAGAACGACCAGTGAAAGTACAAGAAGAATTGCTGAAATTGTCTTCTTCATGTCTTATTCCTCCTTCCTCAAGGACTTTGGATTAATGTGCCTCTTCTACGGCACCGGCAAGATAAAGCGCTGTCAATAATGTAAAGACAAACGCCTGGATTACGCTGACGAGTACGCCGAGCACCAGAATCGCCACCGGCACGACCGCCGGAGCAAGGATCCCGAGCACGCCGATTATGTAATGCTTTGCACTCATATTACCGAAAAGTCTGACCGAAAGGGTGAGGGGTCTGGCGATGTGGCCGATGAACTCAATAACAAACATAAGGAGCATGAGAGGAAGGGCAAATATGGAACGTATAGGGCCGAGGAAGTGTTTGATATACCCAAATCCATGCACCCAGATTCCGTAGACGTGGGTCGCCAGAAAAACCGGAATCGCCATCGCCGCGTTCGTGTTGATGTTGCTCGTGGGAGATGAGAATCCGGGGATTAGTCCCATAAAATTGCACGTGGCGATGAAGAGCGCCAGCGTTGCGATAAGGGGGAATAACGGCCTTGCCCAATGATGGCCTATGTTATCTTCGGCAAGAGTAAGGAGCGCCTCAATAATCGTTTCCACGACATTCTGTGTGCCCTGCGGTACGAGCCTAAGCGAGCTCCTCACGATCAAGGCGAGCACTATCAAGAGGAGGGAAGCGAGGAACGCGTAAGAGACATAATGTGGGACCACTTCAGGATTGAAGAATATATCCATCAAAAGTTTTTCTTCGTGCATAAGGGCCTCCTTTGTGAAAAATCGAGGTAATGTTACAAAAGGCTAAGCACAAATGTCAACAGCAAAGGTAAAATAACTTGCATTTTTTAATTTGGTAATGTCTTAATAATTATAATTAATATGCTGTTTGAATGAAAATAAGTATAATATGGGGCAAGAGGAAATATGAAAAGAGACCTGAACGAAGAAGAAAAAAAGGAGATGCCGCTTTATCCGATCGGCATCGTTGCTGAGTTGATCGGGACCACTGACCAGACCCTTAGACTTTATGAAAAGCACGGACTTATCAAGCCTGCAAGAAGGAACAAAAACAGGTTTTACTCCGAAAATGACATAAAGTGGCTTAGGTGTTTGAGAGAGCTGATCCACAACAAGAAGATCAGCATCGAAGGGATAAAAAAACTTCTTGATTATGCTCCATGCTGGGAAATAACATCCTGCACCGACGACAGAAAGAACAAATGCTCGGCCTATATAGACAGGACAAAGCCCTGTTGGGAACTGAACAGGATGATCTGCAATACCCAATCCGGCCGGATCTGCGAAGACTGCATAGTCTATATCTCTAAGAAGGCAAAGAAATAAGACTCCGCAGCATCAATCGAAGTCGATCCGTGCAGGCTCCTTTACCTCCCAGAGAGACTTGGAGGGCGAGAGTTGTTTAGGCTGGGTACCTTCCTTGAAGAATTCCCGGATGCCGGATTCATCACGTGAGAGGAGGCCTGTTTTCGGATCTATCACGGCCGAGACGATGCCTTCGGGCTGTGCAAACGCTTCGGAGCCGCCCCGCAGCGCATTTTGCATAAAGGAAACCCATATCGGAGAAGCCGCCCTGGCCCCTGTCTCCAGAGGACCCAACGTTTTATAGTTGTCGAAACCTACCCAAACACAGGAGACAAGGTTTGAGCCGTAGCCGACAAACCAGGCGTCCTTATAATCGTTGGTAGTCCCGGTCTTCCCTGCAACAGGGAACCCGAGAGCCTTGGCTCGCCAGCCTGTACCGTACCTTACGACATCCTCCATCATTGAGGTAATCAGAAAAGATGTCTGGGGGCTCACCGTCTGCTCCGGTTCGGGCTCGCTGCTTTCCAATATCCTGCCCTTTCTGTCGGTCACATATTTAATCGAAATAGGTTTGACCTTCATCCCGTTGCTCGCAAAGAGGTCATAGACCATCGCGATTTGAAAAGGGGTGATATTAAAAGACCCTAAGGCTATGCTGAGGTTGCGCGGCATGTCTCCATCGAACCCGATCGTCCTGGCAAAGTTTATAAGATTGTCTATGCCCATCGCATCGACAAGCTTTACAGTGACAACGTTCCTGGAATATGTCAGGGCCTCGCGCAGGCGGGTTGGTCCGTAAAACTTATGGTCATAATTTTCAGGATTCCATTCTCCTTTAGCCCCTCCCACGTAAGATACAGGTTCGTCATTGATGATGCTCGCCGGAGTGAAGCCGTTGTCCATCGCTGCTGCGTAGATGACCGGTTTAAATGCCGATCCGGGTTGCCGCTTCGCGAGGATGGCCCTGTTAAAATCGCTCCGGGTGAAATCATAGCCCCCGACCATCGCCCTGATGAACCCGGAATAGGGTTCGACGGAGATCAGCGCCCCCTCCACCTCGGGGTCCTGCTCCAATGCAAGCCGGATGTTTTTGTTCTGGATGCTCTTGATGCTTACCTTTACGATGTCGCCGGGCCTCAATATCTTGGACAAGGAAAAGTTCTGTATCATCTTTGACGTAGCGTCCCTGTTCAAGGTTTTTGATGCCCACATCGCGTCCTTTATCGAGAGTTTCCCGATGACCCCCCTGGTTTTTATGGAGGCGTCTTTGTCGGATACTTTCAAAACAAGTCCGGAATAAATATCGCCGGGATTGATCGCCACTGTCCCGGAAAGCTCCTTCGTTTTCAATTCCTTTTCGAAATCCGTATCTTTCTTATGGTCCAACGGGCCGCGCCATCCCCTCCTCTTGTCCACCTCTTTCAGTCCTGCCTGAACCGCGGTTACCGCAGCGGTCTGCATCCCCCTGTTGAGGGTGGTATATACTTTCAGACCGCCCTTATATACGGCATCTACGCCGTATTTCTCTTCGAGGTATTTCCTCACATAATCGACGAAGTAGCTGTTTACCTCGATCCCTTTCTTAGGGCTCGAAAGATATAGGGGCTGGGCAGAGGCCGCTTCCTTTTCCGATTTCTTGATGTACCCTTCTTCCTCCATCCGGGCCAGAACAGTGGCCTGCCTGCCCTTTGCTTTTGACAGGTCGTTAAATGGCGAATAGAGGGTAGGCGCCTTGACGATACCGGCGATAAGAGAAGCTTCGGCAAGGGTCAGTTGCCTGACGGATTTGCCGAAATATACCTTCGAAGCCATCTCAACCCCGTAAGCGCCGTGACCGAAATAGACCTTGTTGAGATATAATTCGAGGATCTCCTTCTTGCTTAGGTTCTTCTCTATCTTTACCGCGAGCGACGCCTCCATCAGTTTTCTCTTTAAGGTTTTTTCAGAGCTGAGGAAAACCACTTTGGCCAGCTGCTGGGTGAGGGTGCTGCCGCCCTCCTTGAGGCTGGCATGGATAACGTCTTTGACGACCGCTCTTGCAATCGCGATATAGTCTATCCCCTTGTGTTTCCAGAACCTGGAGTCTTCAACAGCGATAATGGCGTTGATCATATTCTTCGGCATGCTGTCCAGGGGAATAAAGATGCCCTTTTCTATCTTCAGCTCACCGATGATCACATCGTCGTCTGAGTAAATCTTCGTCCCTGCCGCCTGGTTGTACTGTTTGAGTTCGTCAATTGACGGTATCCCTTTCGCTATGGCGATGTAGCCGCCTGCAATGCCTCCAATGAGAAGAGATACAGCCGCAAAGACGATGATAAACCTGAATTTCATGGCAAGTTTAATTATACCCCCGCGCTCGAAAAGCTGTCAAAAAATGACAGGTAAATCAGCCGAGCAATTTCAGGATAAAGTTGACTCCTCCACCGATAAGAAGGGCGAACGTCGTGATAAGGGAAAACATCAGGAGTGCTGTCTTCGTCCCCCGCTCCTTGATGATCATGAAAAAGCTGGCCAGACAAGGGACAAAGAGTGTCAGCGTAATAATGCTCACTATTACCTGGTCGGTGCTGAGCAGGCCCTGCTTGGAGAGCTGGAAGAGACCTGCAGCGCCATAGTCTCTCCTGAGGAAGCCCAGTATCAGTACGCTCGCCGTCTTTTCAGGCAGGCCCAGAAAACTTACAACAACGGGCGATGCCGCGCTTTCGATCCACTTCAGAATGCCTGTTTTGTCGAGTACGAACAGCACAAAAGTACCCAGGATAAATAACGGCACCGCCTCCTTAAGGTACCATTCGATCCTCCCGAGGGTCTTCATAAGGATATTCCCCATTCGCGGCATCCTGATCGGGGGTATCTCGAGAAAAAAGTCCGCCTTTTCCCCGGGTACTACTTTTGAGGCTATGTACCCGGTAAGCACGAGGACCGAAAGCACCGCTCCTGCCCACCAAAACGCTACCTTGACGGGATAGGGTCCGAGCATCCCCATTATTACCCCCAGCTGGGCAGAGCAGGGAATGGCAAGGGCTATAAGGAATGTCGCGATAATCCTTTCTCTATTCGTCTCAAGTATCCTGGTGGTCATGGTCGCCATCGTACCGCATCCGAGGCCCAGGACCATCGGAAGCACCGCCTTTCCGTTCAGCCCTATCTTCGAAAAGGCGCTGTTTGCAAGGACCGCGATCCTCGGCAGGTACCCGCTGTCTTCGAGGAACCCGAAGGCGACAAAGAAGGTCGCGGTTATCGGGAGGATTATCGCTAAGGCGTAAGTTATTGCCATAGTGAACATTCCATACTGGCCGACAAAAAAGTCCTGTGCCAGCGTGAAGGGTATGACGTATCTGACCGTTTTCACCATGCCAGGGCTTATGTACCGTCCGAATATCACTTCTTCGAAAAAATTGACCAGCGTCCCGGCGCCGAATTTCCCGACGAACTCATAAAAGCAAAAGAGGACGAAGAAAAGGAAAAAGATGCCCCAGAAAGGATGCATCGACCACTTGCCTATCCACTGGGCAATCTGTCCTGCGCGGGCGCTGCTTTTTTTCATGACCGCCCCGACTATCTTTTCCGACATCTCTATCCTCTTTCTGGAGATGATGTTCGCGATTTGCTCTTTGTGCTTCGTTTGGGACTCGTCTCGTATGTCCTCGATCTCTTTGATCTTATCGGAATCGAGATTGGCGATGAACCAGCCTCTCATGCTGTCGTCGCCGGAGAGGATCATAAGGGCCAGAGAACGCCTCGATATGCTCGCATCGGGCAGCAGGGCCGAGATCCTGTTGATGTACCCTTCAATGTCTTCTCCGTAATGGGTGCTGATCTTGGGCTTTTTAGGAGTGAGAAGGGCCTCTTTCAGTTTCGGGATGCCTTTTCTCTGCGGGGCGACGGTGCTTATGACCTTAATGCCGAGCATTTCCTCAAGCTTACTGTAATCTATCTCGATACCCCTCGCGGTCGCCTCATCTTCCATGTTCAGGGCGAAGATACAAGGCAGGCCCATGTCGGCGAGTTGCAGCAAGAGCATGAGGGCCCTCTTCAGATTTTTCGAATCGGCAACAAGGACGATGTTCTCCGGTCGCTCGGCAAGGAGGATGTCCCGAGTCACACGTTCATCCTCGCTCATAGGCACAAAGCTGTTTACGCCGGGTGAATCGACGATAAGCAGCCTCTTGCCGTCAAGGCTCAGGTTGCCGTGTGAGACCTCTACGGTCGTTCCCGGATAGTTTGAGACGGTTACGTATTTGCCTGTCAGAAGCCCGAAGATGACGCTTTTGCCCACATTCGGGTTGCCGACCAACACTATCCTGCTGTATTTTTGCTTTTTCTTTTCCTCTTTTAATGCCTTTACGTCCTGCATTTTTTGCAACATCCCCTTATCTCTAGAGCATGGCTGGATCCAACGAAACTGTTTTCTTCACAGATCTCGTCCTGGAGGTTCTCGAGTTTCTCGGAATAGAATTCTATGAACTCTCCGCAGATTTCGCAGATCATATGATCGTGATGCGTATGACCGTAAGTATGCTCGTAAATATTACCTTTATCAGTCCTTGTGACCCGTGTGACGAGGCCGCACTCCACAAGAAGGCTCAATGTCCTGTATACCGATGCCCGGGACGCCTTTGACCCGGAGTCTTTTATCCGGGAATAGAGGAATTCCGGATCGAAATGACCGTGGAACGAATAGACCTCGGCAAGGACCGCGGTGCGCTCTTTTGTCAGTTTTAGCCCCTTTTCTCCGAGAAAATTCCGGAAGATCTTATTTTCCATGTGATTAGCTTAGCTGAAATTGAGACTGAATTGCAATTAAGCTGTTTCTAAACAATTTAATACCCCCGGCATGAGGTCATTAACCTAGGGGGCTCCTATTTTACATTTATTTGCATTTATGCTAAGGTTAAAAATTGCGGATAGGGTGCTTTATTGCATACGCACAATAGCTCTGCACTGAACAGGTTTCCTTTGGAGGCTCGATATGGTCAAAAAAATAGTTCTCGCATATTCAGGTGGTCTTGACACATCTGTTGCGATAAAGTGGCTGAAAGAGACATATAAAGCGGATGTTATCGCGTTCTGCGCCGACCTGGGGCAGGGCGAAGACTTGAAGGAACCGAAACAAAAGGCCCTTAAGACGGGGGCTTCGAAGGTATATATCGAGGACCTCAGGGAAGAGTTCGTTAAGGAATACATATTTCCGATGCTGCGGGGTAACGCGGTCTACGAAGGCTTTTACCTTCTGGGAACGTCCATTGCAAGGCCGCTGATTGCGAAGAGACAGATCGAGATTGCGAAGAAGGAAGGAGCTGACGCAGTGGCCCACGGCGCGACAGGCAAGGGAAATGACCAGATACGGTTTGAGCTGACATGCTACGCCCTTAACCCTGATATAAAAATTCTCGCCCCATGGAGGGAATGGACCTTTGATTCACGAAAGTCTCTGATGAACTACGCGAAAAAGCACGGTATCCCGGTGACCGCAACAAAAAAGAAGCCCTTCAGCACCGACAGGAATATCTTTCATATAAGCTATGAAGGTGGGATACTCGAAGACCCGTGGAAAGAACCGCCGTCTGACATGTATACGATGACAGTACCCCTTGAAAAGACTCCGGACAGAGCGCAATATATCGAGGTGTCCTTTGAAAAAGGAGACCCGGTCGGAATCAACGGCAAAAGGATGTCTCCCGCCGGACTCCTTCAGTCGCTGAATGAAATAGGGGGAAGGCACGGCATAGGCAGGGTCGATATCGTCGAAAACAGGCTTGTCGGCATAAAGTCACGCGGGGTGTACGAGACCCCCGGTGGGACGATACTTCACTTCGCCAGAAAGGCTGTCGAGTCGATAACCCTCGACAGGGAAGTAAAACATCTCGCTGACTCGCTGATGCCGAAGTATGCTGAACTTATATATTATGGATACTGGTTTTCACCGGAGCGGCTGGCCCTTCAGAAGATGATAGACGAAACGCAGAAGGTGGTGAACGGCACTGCCCGCCTGAAACTTTACAAAGGCAACTGCCTGATTGCAGGCAGGAAGTCGCCCGACTCTCTCTATGACGCCAGGCTCGCCACATTCGAGGAAGAAGACGTGTATGATCAAAAAGACGCCGAGGGGTTCATAAAACTGCTCGCGCTCAGGCTCAAGGCCAACAGGTTTCTCAGGAAAAAAGTATGACCGATATAAGGTACTGGGTCGGCCTCTCCCTCGTCCCCGAGGTGGGCCCGGTCATGTCGCGGAAGCTTATTTCGGAGATCGGAAGCCCTGAAAATATCTTCCGGGCCGGTGCGGACGACCTGCTGGCGATACGGGGGCTCGGCAAGGAAAAGGCAGACAGCATAAGGGCGTTCCGGAACTGGGACCGGGTCGAAGAGATCGTAAAGGTCACGGAGAAAAAGGGCATCAGGATTGTCGGATATCAGGATCCGTGTTATCCTGAAGTACTTAAAAAGGTGGCCGGCGCCCCTCTCGTCCTTTATATGAAGGGCGATTATTGCCGTGAGGACAGATTCGGTATCGCCGTTGTCGGCTCCCGCAAGCATACCCACTATGGCGAGGTCGTTACCCGGAAGATATCCGGCGAACTTGCCTCATCGGGCTTTACTATTATAAGCGGGATGGCCAGGGGGATCGATACGCTTTCCCACGAGAGCGCATTGGCGGCCGGGGGCAGGACTATTGCGGTACTCGGGTCCGGTCTCGATGTATATTACCCTGCGGAAAACAAGGGGCTTTTGGAGAAGATAACTTTATCAGGTTGTGCGGTAAGCGAATTTCCCCCCGGCACGATGCCGAGCAGGGAGAATTTTCCCAGGAGGAACAGGCTGATCAGCGGTCTTTCACTCGGGGTGCTGGTGGTTGAAGCGACTTCACAGAGTGGGTCCCTGATCACCGCCAATTATGCCCTTGAACAGAATAAAGAAATTTTTGCCGTACCGGGGCAGATAACCTCGCGCAATTCCGACGGGACGAACGGACTCATAAGGCAGGGCGCGAAGGTCGTGCTCGGAGCGGACGATATAATAGAAGAACTTGCCCCCGTATTGAGAGGTTTTATCAGAAAGAGCGACTGCCGGTCCCCCGTGGAGATCTCCGAAGACGAGGGCAGGATATGCGGACTTCTGACGAGGGAGCCCAAACATATAGATCTGCTTTCGCGGGAGAGCGCACTGCCGGTCCACGCGGTGCTGAACCTGCTTCTTTCTCTTGAGCTGAAAGGCGTTGTCCGGCAGTCCAACGGGAAAAGATTTTATCTGTTATGAGGTGAATAGTGTCAAAGAAACTTATTAAAATATTGAAGATGATCACGCAAGACCTTAAAGAAACCGAATTTTATTCCGAAGAGATACTCAATACAATTCAGTACGATGAACCGGATTTTATCGATATCGGTGAGGAACTTGCGGCGCTCGAGTCTTCCGAGGGCCTTGACGACGACGAACTCGATATATTAAAGTCTCTTCTCATCTATATCATGCTCAAAAAGAGTTCGTACGAAAGGGAAGATATATATTCGTTGGTGTTCGGCGGAGGAAAGAGGATTATATGGCATTAATGAATTGGTTAATACGCGGAGGTCGATCATGAAGTCGCTTGTCATAGTTGAGTCTCCTGCGAAGGCGAAAACGATCAGCAAGATCCTCGGTAAATCCTTTGAGGTCAAGGCATCGGTCGGCCATGTCAAGGACCTCCCCGTAAATGAGATGGGGATCGACATAGACAACAACTTCACCCCCAAGTATATCGTCATCCCCGGCAAGGAGAAGGTGATCAGGGAACTGAAAAAGGCCTCAAAAGAGGCGGAAGTCATCTACCTTGCCCCGGACCCCGACAGGGAGGGTGAGGCCATCGCCTGGCATATCGCCGATGAGGTCAAGGGGAAATCCAAAAAAGTCTACAGGATAAAATTTAACGAGATCACAAAGACGGCAGTGCTGGATTCTATCAAAAATCCCGGCGAGATAGACCTCCGGAAGGTCGACGCGCAGCAGGCCCGTCGGGTTCTCGACAGGCTTGTGGGATACGAACTGAGCCCCCTCCTTTGGAGAAAGGTGAGAAGAGGGCTCAGCGCCGGAAGGGTCCAATCAGTTGCGGTCAGGCTTGTTGTGGAGAGGGAACGGGAGATCGAGGCATTCAAGTCCGAAGAGTACTGGTCGATCAACGCCGAGTTCGAGGGTTCGATGAAGCCGCTGTTCTGGGCGAAGCTTTTTAAGTACAACGGCGAAAAAATAGATATCAAGAACTCCGAAACAGCTCAGGCGGTGCTTGGAGATATTAAAGACAGCAGGTTCATCCTCGCCAAGATCGAGCGGAAAACAAGGAAGAGGATGCCCTCCCCGCCTTTTATCACCAGCACGCTCCAGCAGGAGGCCTCCAGGAAACTACGGTTTACCGCGAAAAAGACGATGTCCGTTGCCCAGCAGCTTTATGAGGGTATCGAATTGGGCGAGGAAGGGGCGGCCGGCCTCATCACGTACATGAGGACCGATTCATTGCGGGTGGCTGCCGAGGCGCAGCAGGCTGCGAGGGATTTCATCATGGCGACTTACGGGAAGGAGTATCTACCGGAAAAACCGCCGTTCTATAAGAGCAAGGAGTCGGCCCAGGAAGCACATGAAGCGATAAGGCCCACTTACATGGCCAACACCCCCGAGGGAATAAAGCAGTATCTGTCCAAGGACCAGCTCTCGCTCTACAAACTCATCTGGAACCGCTTTGTGGCCAGCCAGATGAACCCGGCACAGCTGGAACAAACAACCTTCGAGATCGCGTGCGACACCGAGAGATGCAAGGGTGACACGGTCTTCAGGGCGTCGGGCAGCGTCATTAAGTTCCAGGGATTTATGGCCCTTTACACTGAAAGTACGGACGAACTGATCGAAGATAATGAGGCCCTTCTGCCCAGCCTCAAGGAAGGGGAAACGCTTAAACTTTTGGAGATCCAGCCTAAGCAGCATTTTACTCAGCCGCCGCCGCGTTTTACAGAGGCATCCCTCGTGAAGGCCCTCGAAGAAAAGGGCATCGGGAGACCGAGTACATATGCCGCAATACTTTCCACCATACAGGACAGAAAATATGTGCATAAGGCAGAGGGAAGATTCGCCCCGACAGAACTTGGGTCTGTGGTCAATGATCTCCTTGTCGAGAGGTTCACCGAATTGATGGAGATAGGTTTCACGGCCAGCATGGAGGAAAAGCTCGACCGCATAGAAGAAGGCAAAATGAAATGGGTAAAGGTCGTAAAGGACTTCTACTCCCCATTCCATAAAAAACTGACTGAGGCCCTCGCCATTCCGGGTAAGGTCAAGCCCCAGGACATTCCTACGGAGACGGTTTGCGAGAAATGCGGGCTCCCTATGGTAATACGGTGGGGCAGACACGGGCGGTTCCTTGCCTGCTCTGGGTTCCCGGATTGCAAGAACGCAAAGCCTCTTGAAGACGACAAGCAGGGTGCCGAAGTCGTTATGACGGACGAGAAATGCCCGAAGTGCGGCGCACCCATGGTCCTCAAGTCGGGCAGGTTCGGAAAGTTTTTCGCATGTTCGAAGTATCCGGAGTGCAAGACGACAAAGCCTGTCGCCACCGGGGTGAAATGCCCTGAAGACGGCGGGGATATTGTGGAGCGCAGGTCGAAAAAAGGCAAACCCTTCTGGAGCTGCGGCAACTATCCGAAATGCAAATTCGCGACGTGGTATAAGCCGGTGCCGGAAAAATGTCCGAAGTGCGGCGCTGAATTCCTCGGAGAAAAAAGGAACAAGGCCGGGGAGGTCTCCCTTTACTGCCTGAACAAGGAATGCGACTATAAGTCAGCGCCGGAGAAAGAGGAGGAGGCCGCGGTAGGGGCCTGAGGGCCGCTATTTCAGGGCTGCACTGCGTCGAGGTTTGCAGACGGCCTTTGTATTCCGTTCTCATGCCGCCTTATTCGGGTTGGAGATCGATCTCCAACCGGATTAACCGCCGCCGACATTTCCCTTTTTCGATAATGATATGCATGTCTATTCAGCGGGTCCCTATGCTTCCCGCTGACAGTATAGGCAGCGCGGCTGACAGCTATTCCGCAATAAGACCTATCCAGCCAGCCTAAAGGGTTGCAAATCCTGACAATTGCGGTAGTTAGCCGAAGCTGAGCAAATTCGCATTCATTTTTTCTTGACATTTGCCTCATAATCTGATATGTTAATAGATATCAGATAAAGAAGGAGGTATCTATGCTACACCGTCGGCACCTCCCTGACCAAGAGCGTTATGCCCGCTCGAAGGTCACCAAGCTCCTGCATGACAAGCCCTTCATTGTGGGGGGGCTGGTTAAGATGGCCAGAACCTGCGGTAAGGCAAACTGTAAATGTGCCCGGGGCGAGAAGCACGTGTCATGGTATCTGGCCACGCGGCACAAAGGAGTCCGAAAGATGATCTTCATTCCGCAGCCGTGGGAAAAGGACGTGATCGAATGGGTCAATAGCTATAAGGAAATCACGAAGCAGATAGACATTATCTCTCAGCAGTGCCTTGAGCGATTCACCACGTCCAGTAAAGAAGAAAGGGACAGGGATTCTTATAAGGCTCCTCAGATACGCTGATAAACTGTACGATTTGAATGCGCAATTACAGGGCATTGGAGACGGCCGCATTCGTCCCCGGATTCAAACGCCAGTGATAGCGGGCAGCGCATTGGTAATGGCGCTGGCACAGATGGGGAGTCTCAATGCCCTTGAACAAACAGGAGAGAATAGTTTTTGGAGAAAATGGATCGGCGCGAATCTGCCCAGTGCGGATGTAATGGGTACGGTTTTCAGTTCGATAGACTGTCACGCCCTTCGCAGGATGCTGCGACACCTCTATAGCCGGTTAAAGCGAAACAAGGTATTACGTCCTTCTTTCAGCGATAACTTGTTTGCCCTGGTTGTAGATGGACATGAGTCCAGCGCCAGCTATCTGCGTTGCTGTGATCAGTGCCTCACACGGGAGAAAAAGACCCTCAAGGGAAGTAGAATCCAGTATTATCACCGTCATGTGATGGCGATCCTTTTGTGCAAAGATTTCCCGTTTCTTCTGGACCTTGAGCTGCAAATACCCGGCGAGGACGAAGTTGCCGCAGCTACACGACTCTTGCACCGGATTTTTCTGAACTATCCCCGGGCCTTTGACATTGTCGTGGCCGATGGTCTGTATGCTCAGGCGCCCTTCTTTAAAACCGTTATCGCGCACGGCAAGCAGGTCATTGCGGTGTTGAAGGATGACCGCAGGGATCTGCTGCAGGATGCCATGGGTATTTTCAGTCAGGTGCAACCTGTCATTTTTCTACAGGATGGGCTTACCAAACAATGCTGGGACATAGAGGGATTCACCTCATGGGCATCGTTCGGACAGAAAGTCCGTGTGGTGCGTTCGGTAGAGACCACCACAATCTGCAGACAACGAACCAGCGAAAAAGAATGTTGTGTCACAGAGTGGATGTGGGTTACCACATTACCCAAACAGAGAGTTTCGACAGAAATATTCATCGGAATTGGCCACGGAAGATGGGATATCGAAAACAAGGCATTCAATGAATTGACTACGTATTGGCACGCCGATCACGTTTACAAACATACCGTCGGCGCTATTGAAGCGTTCTGGCTTATGACAATGTTAGCTTACAATCTCTTTCACTCCTTTATTACGCTGAACCTTAAACCGGCTCTCCGGCAGCGTTATACGAAGCTTCATCTGGCACGCGCCCTCACGGCGGAATTGTATGAAAACTGCCGCCCGCCGTGATTCTTAGGCGCATCACCTGAACCGCCTCAATGTATCCAACCCCTATCACACTACGTTGGAGCCGATCCGACAACGAACCAACTTTCTCCTTTCCGCCCATATCCACCCTCTCGGCACCTGAATTTACCTCAAAATGCACAGCCCGAATCTGCCTTCATCAGAAAATGGCCCTTTCCTCTTTTCTTTTTTGGCTTTATGGTTAGTATTACGGAATTGCTGCGCGGCTGACGGCAGGATTGATCTTTACTCCTGCGGAAACTATAATGGTATTATGTTTAAGGCGTAACTGAAATACAAGGAGGGGTGCGATGAACAGGCTGCTAGTAGGTATCGTTTTGGTTTTATTTTTCGCCGGCATGGCGTCCGCTCAGGGCGGAGTCAAGAAAAAGAGGCCTTTGCCGTATGAGTTCGGCAGAGTGGTGATCAACAACTCTTCAGAAAAGGCAGGGCTTGCCCCTGTCGTATTCGATCATTGGCTGCATCGGGCGAAGTATACCTGCAGGCTGTGTCATGTGGACATAGGGTTTGCCATGAAGGCGGGTGCCACTGGCATAAAGGCGGCGGACAACATGAGCGGCTACTACTGCGGTTCATGTCACAATGGAAAAAAGGGGGCGGCCGACGTTCAGATTTTTGAGGCCTGTACAAAGACGACTGCTCCGGGCGAAAAGACGCGGTGCATGAGGTGTCACTCCCTGGGGAAGAATGTGGCACGGAAGTATGATTTTATGGAATTTACGGGAAGTTTTCCGAGAGGGCGCTTTGGGAACGGCATCGACTGGGAAAAGGCCGAAGCTGAAAAACTTATAAATCCGGTGGATTATCTGGAGGGCGTTTCAATAAAGAGAAGATCAATAGCCGCCCAGAAGGATTTTGCGCTCAATGCAAAATTGGAAGGAATGCCCGACATCATATTTTCTCACAAGAAGCACACCCTATGGAATGGCTGTGAGCTATGTCATCCGGAAATTTTTATCGGCGTAAAAAAGGGAACGACGAAGTATTCCATGATTGAGATATTCGACGGCAAATACTGCGGCGTGTGTCACACCTCAGTCGCTTTCCCGTTGACTGATTGTCAGAGGTGCCACGTAAAACAGGTACAGTGAAAAGGTGCAAAAGGGTGTAAAAATGGAGATTAGGACCGTCAGAATCGCGCTGCGGCTATGTTTCTATCTGCAGCTTTTGACTATGAGGGGGCTATAAATGAAAACGTCTGGAATCCTCTCCGCTTTGCTTGTTAGTATCGTATTTTTATTTCCTGCAATTCAGAATTCAAGAGAGAACGGCTATAGTGTTTCCGGTGTGGCGAATGCAGAGGCAGACTGGCAGAAAGAGTTCGAGGACATTTGCGGAAAGACCCAGGATGCCATGGTGTATTCTCCGGAGGAACTGAGGGCTTTTATTGACAGGTGCGACAAGATCAGGCCTCTCATAGAAAAACTGGACGAGACGCGGAGAAAGGTCTATTTAAGGAGACTGCAGATGTGCAGGGACCTCTTTGCCTTTGCACTTGAATCAAAAGAGAAGAAATAACCCGCCGGGGTTTTTATCCCTGGTTAACTTTTCATTGAGGGGTGGCATTTTTTGCATTCGTCAAGGGGGAAAGCGATGCGGAGGTGACAAGCACCGCAAAATTCGCCATTCAGGATACGTGACATCGAAAAATGCTTCGTGGTCTTTTTCTTTATATTAAAAATGTCCGGGTGACAATTGGCGCAGTCCAGCCACTGCACATGCGCCTTATGTGGAAAAACAGCGGGAGGGATGCCGGACATCTCCGCGGCCAGAGTAAGGGTCTTGTCCAGGCCCAGGGGTTGAGAATCTCCCGCAAGACTCTGCTTTGGTTTTATTGATCCGTTGTCAAGGGCCTTCACCCAATCGATTCCATTGCCGAACTTTGCCCGGGGAAGGCTTTTCTGGAGTGCGAAGAACTTTTCTCTGTTCGGGCTCTGGTCTGCATTGTGGCATCTCTTGCAGTTGTCTCCTTCATCGTCCTTCGGTGCAAAGGCGATTTTACCGTTATGGCATACGGTGCAGTATCTGTTCTTCGCCTTCCCGTTCTCGCAAATGACTCCCGTTTCATTGGCCTTCATGGAGAATTCCAGTTCGCCGTGGCATACCCTGCATGTATATTTTGCTCTGTGGACCCAGTGAGAGAATACCACCGGGGTAACAGCACCTGCTTTCGAGGAGGGCCCTTCCATCAGGACATCACCATACTCCTCGGGGGGTGAAAGCCTGGGGAGTTTTAAATCGCCATGGGAAAATGCCAATTCTTCCAAAAGGCCAAACCCGGCCGCGAAGATAAGGCCTGCGACAATAATCTTGGATAAGCCCTTTTTCATATATTCGATTACACTACTTTCCGGCCCGCCGAGAAATAAGACAACCCCCGAAACAGAACACGAAGGTCATGTACTTGAAACGATATGCTGTTGTAAAAAACACATGGTGCCGAAGGGGGGACTCGAACCCCCACGGCGTTTCCACCACCAGAACCTGAATCTGGCGCGTCTGCCAGTTCCGCCACTTCGGCAATCACTTATATTATCTATGTGAAAATAACTTGTCAATAAAGGTGAGGAGCCCAGGCGAGTGAGATTCTAATTCTTATCTATCTTCTTGATAATGTCTTCAGCCGACATCGCACCAGGAACATTTGAGCCGTCAGGGAAGATGACCGCCGGTGTGCCGGAAATGCCGAGCTTCTGGCCGAGTTTTATATTGTCGTCGATTGCGGTAGTCTCACACTTGGGATCGGGGATCGGCTTTTTCTCAAAGGCATCGTCAAGAAGCGCCAGAGACTTCTCACAGAGTATCGCCTTTGATTTACGCGCCGCGTCCTGGTGCATCGGAAGAGGAAACAGCATTATATAAAAAGCGACGTCTTTTCTTTTCTCCAAGACCTTCTTCATCTCCTGATGAAGTTTTCCGCAGTATGGTCACTCGGGGTCGTCGAAAACGACGATCTTATACTTTGCATCCTTACTGCCCATCACGAGTGCGTTATCGAGAGGTATCTGTGAAAAATCGACCTTACTGAGCCGGTCGAAGCTTTCTTTTGTGTAGTTTGTCTTTGTCTTTATGTCAAAGATGTTGCCCGAGAAAATATTTTTCTTGGAGAAATCGACATACAAAAGGCTTTTCTTCCCGCCCGATTCCAAGTCTACTTCCCATAGACCTTTCATAGGACCCGTTTTTATCTCCAGTATCTTGATATCGGGTATCAGTTCCTTCAAGACATCCTTTGCCTGATCGGAGCTGAGCGTATGGCATTTGACGCACTCCTGATCGGCGCCTTTGGCAAAGGCGTAAGCGTTTTCATACCGCGAAAAAAGTGCCAATGTCAGAGCAGCTAAAATATATATGAATTTACGCATGGCGACATTATAGCATAAAGCGATTTCGGAAAACACAAGAAAAGATCCGGTCGGACAGATTTTTTTTTGGTCCTCCCTTTTTACTGTGCGCCCGCAGCTGCCTTGAGAGTTCCGCATGACGAGGAAAATCCCCGGGAAAGTTTGATGGTTCGACTAATATGGCTATTCATCAGCGTCCGACTGTTTTTTGCATAAAGCAATATAACTCATTGAAAGAATAATATAATAATGACATTTCGACCTGTTACCGACTTGAAATATTTTCAGCCAGTCGGTCATCGTTCCGGGGACACCCGGAAGGAGACGA